>JBDIVR010000043.1:0-30631 GCA_039794265.1 Myxococcota bacterium | reverse complement strand
CGTCGGCCCGGTGGACGTGCTGCTCGAGGAGGGACCCACGATCCAGCGCAACGACCGGATCGGGGAGCTCGAGGCCTGCGTCCCGCGCACCCGGACGCTGAGCTGCCGGGAGGGCTGAGCCGCCGGCGTCAGCGCGTGCCGCCGAGTTCCCGCTCGACGCCGATCAGCGCGGCGCCGAGCGGGCCTCGCGGCACGTACACGGTGATCGGTTCGCCGTCGCGCAGCAGCTCGACCGGGACCGCCTCTCCGCGCTGGCCCGAGGCCGTCGCGAGCTGGACTTCCTGCACCGAGAAGACCCGCATGCTGCCATAGCGGAGGAGTTCGTCGCCGGGCCGCAGCCCCGCCGCGCTGCCGGCCGATCCTGGGATCACGTCGCGTAGCGCGACGCGGTTGGGCTTGCCCGTCGCGACCAGGTAGGCCTCGTACCCGTCCTCCCCGAGGTCCGCTCGGAAGCCGGCGTCGAGCGCCCGGTGCTCGTCCCGGTGTCGCGGCGTCATGAAGAAGTCCTCGCGCAGAGCCCTGTCGTTCAGGTCGATCCTGTCGAGCTCGTAGCGCTCCCAGCGCTGGCGCAGGCGGTCCGCCTCGCTGGAGTCGAGGCCCGCGGCGGTGAGTGCCTCGCCGTCGAAGAGCGGCGCGCGGGGATCCGGTCCCGCATCGCCGCCGTGTGCGTCCGAGGCGTCCGTCGACGCGGCCCTCCCGGGCTGCTGCGGGACATCTCCGGCCGGCCGAGCCGCTGCGTCCGCCGCAGCGCCGCCGGCGCCGCCGAACTCGATTCCGAGCACGAGCGCCCCGATTCCGTCGATCTGCGTCCGCAGGGAGGCGACGTCGGCGGCCAGCGCCTCGCGCGCCGAGCGCTCCGCCTTCAGCTCCTCGTGCAGGGCATCGATGCGTCCGCGCGCGTCGGCATCCCGCAACAGCTCGGGATCCCTCGGGGAGACGGCGAATTGCAGTCCCAAGAGGATGCCGGCGGCCAGAGCGGCCGCGACGACGATCCCGAGAACGGCGCGACCGCGGATCTCGAGCCGAGCGCCGGATCCGCTCCGCGCCGGCTCGCGGGGTGCCTCGACCATGGCCGCGAAGATAGCGCCGCGGGTCAGTGCAGCTTCGCGAGCTCCCGCCGGGCGGGCTCGTAGTCCGGATCGAGCTGGACGAGCAGCTCCAGCAGCTCGCGCGCAGCGTCCTGCTGGCCCTCCCACAGGCGGTGCCGGGCGGCGCGGTGGAGCCGCAGCACGGTGTTGCGCTGTGCCCGCCCGGCATCTCGAAGCGCGACCGCCTGCGCCCCGTCGTCGCCCGCCTGCCCGTAGAGCGCTGCGAGATGCTCGATCGACTCGACCTCCGGATACACCTCGAGGGTTCGCGCCAGCGCCCGCGCAGCGCCGCGCGGATCGCCGGCTGCCTCGCGCGTCCGCGCGCGGATCGCCAGCAGATCGGTATCCCGATTCGCCGGATCGAACGCCGCGAGCGCCGCCAGGTCTTGCTCGGCGTCCTCGTGTCGTCCCAGATCCATCAGCAGGCGCGCTCTCAGGCGCAGGCCCGAGGCGCTCCACGGTCGCCGCTCGAGGAACCGCTCGAGATCCGCCAGCGCCGCAGCGGGATCCTCATCGGCTCGCAGCCAGGCGCGGATCCGCAGCGCGGATTCCGTGGCAGAACCCGCACCGATCGACTCGTCGAGGCGCCGGAGCTGCGCCGGCCGGGACTCCTCGTCGGCGAGCCACCACTCGGCGGCCGTGAGCGGCCCGTACACGCCCCGTGCGCGCGCGGTCTCGACGGCCGCCGCGCCGGCCGCCGGGTCGCGCTCGGCCCACGCCAGCGCCAGCTCCGCGAGGTCTCCGGGATCGAGCCGCGCGCCTCCCGCCTCGTAGACGCGGATCGCCGCCGGCGGCGCCTGCGCGATGGCGAGCTGCAACTCGTCGCTGCGATCCTCGTAGAGCAGGCGCGGGGCGTGCAGCTCGACGAAGAGATTGTCGTCGTCGTTGACGACGGGGGCCTCGCGCGCCGCGCGCTCGAGATCCTCGGGCGCGAGCCGCAGCAGGGACCACAGCTGCGGACTGGTCTCGAAGCCGATCCGCTGGAGATCGGTCCGTGCGGCTTCCGGCAGATCCTCCCAGCGCGGAAAGTCGTCGGCGGTGAGCGGCCGGTCGAGCGCGAGGATCAGCAGATCGGTCGAGACCTCCGTCGGCCGGAATCCGTAGAGGTAGGGGAACTCGGCGCGCAGCGCCCCGACGATCGAGCCGAACGTGGCCTCGTCGAGGCTGTACAGCTGCACCCACTGCAGGAACCGGCCGCCCGGGCGGAGCGCACGCCGTGCGGCTGCGAAGAACTCGCGCGTGAACAGGTTCGAGACACCGGTGATCCACGGATTCGACGGCTCCGAGATGATCACGTCGTATCGCTGATCGGTGTAGGAGAGATGGGCGCGCGCGTCCTCGAGGACGACGCGGACTCGCGCATCCGAGAGCGGATCCCCGCTCTCGAGGGTGAACCAGCGCGAGGCCTCCAGCATCGCCGGTTCGAGTTCGATCGCATCGATTCGCGCGACCGGATGCGTGGCCGCCGAGCCCGCCGTGATCCCGGATGCGAAGCCGACGACCGCGACGTCCCGAGCCGCCGGGCCGAACAGCAGCGGCACCTGGCCGAGCAGGATCTGGGTCGGCATGTCGATGCCGGTCGACGCGTCCGCCTTGCCGTCGACGCGCAGCGAGAGCTGCCCGGCGCCCTCGTGGACCGAGACCGTCGCGTGCACCCCGTCGCGCACGAACGCGATCCGTTCGCCGGGAATGCCTTCGAGCGGGAGCAGTTCGATGCCGTGACGCAGGTATGACGCGGGGTTCCGGTACACGCCGAGCGTCATGCCCGCGAGCTGCGTGGGGCTCGCGAGGAGGAGCAGCGGCAGGAGCACGGCCACGCCGGCGATGGCGGCGAACGCCATGCGCGGGGCTCGCGCGCGGCGCCGCCACGCGAGCGCGGCGCTGCAGAGCAGTACCAGCGCGCTCGCGGCGGCGATCGTGCGGGCGACGCCGAGCTGCGGAATCAGCACGAAGCCCGCCAGGAAGGCCCCCGTGGCCGAGCCGAGGCTGCTGGTCAGATAGACGCGCCCGAGCGCCACGTCCGCGGCGCGCCCCGCGTCCGCAAGGATCCGGCTCACGAGCGGAAACAGCGCCCCGAGGACGATCGTGGTCGGGAGCATCGTCACCGCGGCCATCAGGAACTGGATCGCGACGACGCTGGACGGCGTGACCCCGCCGGTCCAATAGACGAGCGCGAGGAACAGGTCCGGCAGGCGGGGCAGGACGAAGAGCGTGCCGCCGGCCAGGACGCCCACGGCGGCGAGGCCCGCCGCATACCAGGCGGCCGGGTCGGGCCACCGGTCGATGCGGCTGCGCAGCGCCAGGCTGCCGATCGCGATGCCGGCGAGGAACGTCGCCAGCATGCACGAGAACGCGTAGATCGACGAGCCGAGCACGAGGACCAGGCTGCGGGTCCAGGAGACCTGGAGCACGAGGCTGACGGCTCCGACGATTACGTAGGACGGCAGGATCCACGCCGTCACCGGGTCGGGCGGGGCCGGGCTCCGGGGCCGGTCCGGCGCGGGCCTCGCCAGAGGCCGAGCAGCGGGCGCCGGCACACGTTGCGCGCCGGACGCGGACGCGCGCCACCAGGCGGTTCGAGACAGGACGAGAGCCGCGGTCCCGGCGGAGATGTCGAGCAGGCCGCCCGCCGCGTTGGTCCACAGCAGCCCGAGCGACGGCAGCAGCAGCGCCGTCGGCAGCAGGGCACCCACGACGGCCCCCGTCGTATTCGCTCCGTAGAGCGCCGCGATCGTGCCCCCCGGCTCGCTGCGGGCGCGCATCATCGCGCCGACGAGGACCGGCAGCGTGGCGCCCATCGCGATCGTCGGCAGCGCGAGCGCCGCGAGCGCCAGCAGGAACGTCACCAGCGTCGAGAATGGAGCCGGCAGTGAGTAGACGAACGCCCGCTCGGCGGCCGAGATCGCCGCCACCAGCGACGGTACCAGGAGGGCATAGAGACCGACCCCGATCTCGAGCCCCCCGTAGAGCCGCAGCCGGTCGCCCCCCCGCGACCCGAGCCGGCTCGCGAGGAACGCGCCCAGCCCGAGCCCGAGCATGTACGCCACCAGCACCGTCACGACCGCCGGCATCGACGAGCCGAGCACCAGCCGCAGCAGCCGCGACCACGTCACCTCGAGCACCAGGCTCCCCGCCCCCGACAGCACCAGACACGCCGCCGCGACGGCCAGCACGCGCCGATCGGAGTTATCTTGCGCCTGCGAATCTCGTCGGGCGCGGCGCGCGCGTTTCGCCATGGCGCGGATCATGCCTCGGAATCGGAGGAGAAGGAAGCTCCATGAGCGACGGTTCATGAGCGACGGTTCGTCCGAAGCGACCAGCCGCCCCGCCGCGATTCCCCGAAAGCCCCGGGCACCTGCCGGACGGACGAGACCGTTGGGCTCCTCGCTCCCGGCGATCGGCCTTCTCATCGCCTGCGTCGCCTATCTCGGGGCCACGCTGCTCACGTACAACCAGATCGAGGAAGACGCTTTCATCTATTTTCGCGTCGCCGATCATCTCGCGGGCGGGTACGGATACGTCTTCAACCCGGGCGGAGACCCGATCGAGACCGGCAGCTCACCACTTTGGCAGCTCCTACTGACAGGACTCGCGGCCGCCGGCATCGACCTCATCACCGGGGCGAAGCTGCTCGGAATCGGCTTCGGCGTCGGGGCGCTCGTCATGCTCTCGCGGATTGCGCGCTTGGTGCTCACGTCACCCGTTCTGATGGCCGCCACGCCGATCGCGTTCGGACTCAACGTCCCGTTCGTGATGTGGAGCCAGCGGGGCCTCGAGAGCGCGCTGTGGATCTTCCTGCTGCTCTGGTTGGCGTTCGCGCGGATCCAGAGTCGCGAGTCGCGGCACTGGGTGCTTCCCGCAGCGATGTTGCTGTTGGCTCGGCCTGAAGCTCCACTCATCCTCGCCTCCCTGCTCGTCCCGTTGCCCCGTCCGGAGGAGCGGGCAGGCTGGTTGCGCATGGTGCTCGTACTCGCGCTCGTCCTGACGGCCCTGACGGCCGGCCGGGTCCTCTACTTCCACGACTTCGTCAGCCATCCGTTCTATCCGAAGCTCGGCGTCTCCTCGTTCAGATGGGCGAGCGTGGAGAAGTTCCTGTCGATGAGTGGCTGGCCATGGTTGCTGGCTCCGGTGGCGCTCGCTTCGCTCCGACCGCGCTTCTTCAACCGCGCGACCGGCGTTCTGCTGTCTTCGTTCGCGCTATTGACTCTTTGGGGCGTCAGCAACTTCGAGATCAAGGCATATTTTCGCCACCTACTGCCTGCGCTCCCCTTCCTCGCCCTCCTCTTCGCGTCGGCGATCGATCACATTTCAGCTTGGCTTCCGCGTGCGCGCTCGATGCTGGCCGTTGCCGCAGCGGCGACGCTCGTCGCGATCGTCGGATTCGCCCCCTCTGTTCCGCGCGGCCTTGGCGAGCCGGCTGTCAGGAATCCGATCATCGCCTGTGCAGCGGCTTTTGCTTCCGATCCGGCCCGCTACACAACCGCAATCTCGGCGAAGATCCGAGACTCCGACGCGTACACCGCTCTCGACGAGCCGTTGGCATCTGCTCCGCTGTTCCCCGAGAGCATCGGATACAACTACCAGGCTCTCGTCGGCAAGTTCGTGGGGCAGAACTTGCCGACGGGAACGAAGATCGTCTACGACCAGATGGGGCAGACGCCGTACTACGCGGGAAGCGACATGGTCTTCATCGACAGCGACGGGCTCACGGATCGCGCTATCGGGCACGCGCAATTCGTGATGCGCTCACAAAGGAGCCTGCCGGTCCGGATCTACACGCGTTTGCTCGCGTGGGCGAATCCGTCATCTGCGCCGATCCTCGAGCAGCGGAACACCGCAGGGCGCTGGATGCTAGGCTACGTCAGCGCCGAAGACCCGCATGTGCTGATGCTGAATCGGTTCGCTTCCAGAGGTGCCGTATTCCTCCGAATGTATGGGCCCTTCATCGAGCAATTCGAGCCGCGCTGGACGATGGGGCGGGTCGGTTTCATCCCCGACATCGTTCTCGTCTTGACGCGCGAGGAGCCATCACGGCCGAGCGCCGGAATCCCTCACGGACTCCTCGTGCGAGATGCCGTCGCGGATCGGAGGCTGTTCCGGCTCTTCGGCCTCGCTCCGCGCCCAGCGGTCACCCGAGTTCGTGCCGTCGAAGGCGAAGGCGGCGATTCAGCCGAGCGACAGTTGCCTGCGCCTCCGTCAGCCGACACGGTCGAGTGAACGCCGTCGTGGACGAACGGGAACCGTTCGCAGGGAATGCCAGCGATCGCGAGCTAGAGCGCCCGCTCGCTACGCAGGGCGCACGCTCCTCTCTCCGCTCGCTGGGTGCGGCACGGAGGCATTCGCTTCGCTCGAGCTTCATAGCCGCGTTCAGCAGCGTCTGCATCGCAGGGCCATCGCCGCGCGTCCGCGTCCGCTCAACAGTTCCAGAGTGCTATCGATCGCGGTAGGCTGGTCTTCGTGGTGGGCCATGTCTGCAAACCCCTTGCGGCGTGCGGGAACTCCACAAGGAGGGCGCCCTTGGCGGACGCGACGGGAGACCGAAGTGCGCAGGTTCGGGGGGCCGGCCGGATGTCCGCGAGGAGCGTAGATCTGGGTTGGCTGTCCTGTCGCGAGTGGGATCTACGCGTCAACGGTGCTGAACGAGCACGTCACTCGATGTAGCCGAGTGCCCGCAGCATCTGCTCGCGCGCCGGATCGAGTTCGGCGGGAGAGGGCTTCGCGGCGCGGTCGGCGGCGGCGGCACGAGCGGCAAGTTCGGCGCGCAGCGTGGTTGCGTCCTCATCGATCGCAGCGAGTGCGTTGCCAAGGTCGGGCGTCCCCTCGTCGGCCGGTTTCCGCTCGCCAGGATCTGCCGACAGGTCGAAGAACCGATCGCTCGACCCCGAGGGATCCCGCAGCCGCATCAGCTTGTCGCTGCCGATTCGCACCGCGAGGGCGGGCGCGTCGAGAGGAGCCGGGAGCATCCAGGATGCGCTCGCCAGCGGGCGCGTCGGACGAGACGACGTCGCAGGCACATCCTCTCGGAGCAGCGCTGCGAAGCTTCGGCCCTGCGCCTCGGGCGGAATGGCCGCTCCGGCGAGTTCGAGGATGGTCGGCATGATGTCGAGGTGGTGGATCGGATGATTGCGTCGCGCGGCCCGCGCCACTCCCGGACCGCGAACCAGAAGCGGAACGCGCAGCACGGTTTCGTACGGAAGCGTCAGATGACCGAGCGACCCGTGCTCCCAGAACTCCTCACCGTGATCGGACAAGACGACCCAGATCGTATTTTCGGTCAGTCCTCGCTCCTCGTTCCAGTGCATCAGTGCCGAGAGCTGATCGTCCACGTAGCGGATCTCGCGGTCGTAGTCGGCAATCGTGCGGCGCTGCTCGGCTGTCAGCTCCGGTCGCAGATCGTCGTTGAACAAGTCTCCGTAGCGCTTGGGCGGACGATACGGCGCGTGTACCTGGAAGGTATGCAGGAACAGGAAGAAGCGGCGATTCCCGTTTCGCTCGAGCCAGTCGCGCGCCTGCTCGAAAGTATCTTCGACGTGGCCGGCTGGCAGTACGAAACTCTCGCTCTTGTTCTCTCGGTACCGATCGAATCCGATCGAAAATCCGCGATCGTGTGCCAGCGGTCCATTCTCGGTGATGGCCGCCGTTTGGTAGCCCTCTTCCCGAAGACGCTCGGCCAGCGTCGTGACCGGCACCTCGAGCCCGATCAGATCCCGAGTGACGCCGTGTACGCTCGCCGGCAGAGATGTGAACATCGTCATGTGCGATGGATCTGTTGTCGCCGCTTCCGCAACGAGCCCGTCGAAGACGACACCGCCACCTCCGAAGTGATCGCGAAGGAAGGGTGCCGTTTCTCGCGGATAGCCATACACGTCGAGGTGATCCCGGCGCAGCGTGTCGATCGAAACCAGGACGATATTGGGTCCCGGATCGGGAGCGATCTCGGGCACGAGCAGGACCGGGTCCGCCCAGACCGGGAAGCTGAAGCCGCCCTTGGGCCCCAGCCGTTGAGTGCGGAAGCGCAGGGTTCGCGTCGTGCCGGCGAGTTCGGAGAGGTCGAGGGTGCGATCGTTCCAAAGCTTTCCGGCCGGTGTGGAGGGGTCGAGGGTCTCTTCGAGGAGTTCGCTGCAGCGCTCCTTCTCGCACGCCTCCGCGACGAAGCGCACGGCTCCCTGTCCCGATGCCACTTCGAGGATCCCGAGAGACAACTCGAGTTGGCCGCGCTCGGGGATCAGAAGCGGGGCGGTCTCGTAGAGAGTCGTTTCGCCTACGGTGCGGAGTCCGATCGCATTGAGTTCGATCGCCGCGCCGGCGGGAGCTCCGGCCGCTACGTCGATCGCCGCGGTGACTCGATCCCCTCGTTGCTCGGTCCGGGCGAGCACAGGAGCCGGTGCCTGCCAGGTCTCTCGATCGCGGGTCCGGAGATGCGGAACCACGACGATCTCGGAGGCGCTGGCGAGGGGTCCTCCGACCGGAAGCTCGAGTGCGACACGCCCGTTCTCGCCGACGCGACTGACGGCGCGATACGCGAGCAGCCCACGTTCCGGCGCAGCCAGCACCGGGCGCGAATCGTCACCGATCCGAACCCGTGGGAGATGGGCTGCCGCGCTCGTTTGTGTCGGGAAGGCACCCGGGTCCCAAGTCACGAGATCAGCGGGCACTGCAAGTGCCCCACGGCGCGCCTCGGGCTCCACGAGCCGCTTTGCGAGCGAGACTCGGGGATGCGACGCCGGGATCGTCGCCTCCTGGTGGCAGCCCAGAGCCCCCAGCAGCACGAGAACCCAGAGCCCTCGCGACGCGATCCGGAAGCGCCGATCGGCCCCTGCGATCCGCGCAGGCCCGTCGCTTTCAGCTATCCAGCGGATGCGGTATCCCCGATTCTAGCCTCGCGCGACACGGGCGAACGAGGATGATCGCCCCCCGGAAGCTGATGTGCCGACGCGTCGCACGCGGGTCGTTTCTCGAGATTCGAGCCTAGGTCGGCACCCAGGTGGATGGCAAGGGAACCGCCTTCGATTTCGGCCGGATGCGCAGAAAACCGGCAGATCGGCGCCGCGGGGTATCGGCTGGTCGTCCTCTACCGAACCTGTCGATCACAGGCCTTCATCGCGTGTACACTGACCAGTCCGCAACTTAGTCTACATTTGCTGCTATCTTTGCGAGCATGAAAACGATCGACGGTCGCACGCTCTCCCACGAGACTCTCGAACACATCCGCCTGATGGCTGTCCGTCGTGTACGCGACGACGAACGACCGAGTGACGTGATGCGAAGCTACGGGTTGTGCCGCACCACGATCTACAAGTGGTTGCGCGCGGAGCGACGCGGAGGCGAGTCGTCGCTTCGATCGCGGAAGGCGTCGGGACCGAATCCGAAGCTGACCGATCGACAGAAGCGGCAGGTTTTTGGGTGGATCAACGGCAAGGATCCGCGCCAGTTTGGATTCTACTTCGGGCTGTGGACACGCCGGATCGTCCAGGAGCTGATCGCGGAGCGAATGGGCATCGAGCTGGGGGTCACCGCAGTGGGTCGCTTGCTGGCTGAGCTGGAGATCACGCCGCAGAAGCCGCTCCGCCGCGCCTACGAGCGCGATCCCGTGGCGATCGCGAGGTGGCTCGAGGAGGACTATCCGCGGATTCGGACGCGTGCCCGCCGACGGGGAGCGAAGATCTTCTTCTTGGACGAGGCTGGCGTTCGTTCCGATGCCGTGCTCGGACGGACCTGGGCACCCAAGGGACGGACACCCGAAGTGCCGACGAGTGGTCGTCGGCAGTCCATCAACGCGATCTCGGCTGTCAACCCGCGAGGGGAGTTCTGGTTCAAGGTCTACGCCGGGGGACTCAACAAGGATTGCTTCGTCGCCTTCCTCAAGAGCTTCATGCGCGGACGCAAGTACCCCGTGATGTTGATCGTCGATGGGCACCCGGCGCATCGCGCTCGGATCGTGCGCGACTACGTGCAATCGCTCAAGGGAAAGCTCGAGATCTACTTTCTCCCCGGCTACGCGCCCGAGCTGAACCCGGACGAGTTCGTGTGGAACCATCTGAAGAAGCAGGGCGTGAGCAAGAAGCCGCTTCGTCAGGGGGAGTCGCTTCGCGCGCGAGTCCACGCCGACCTGGAAAAGATCAAGCGCGCGCCATACAAGCGCGCGCCGCAGCTCGTGCGTTCCTTCTTTCGTGCTCCAAGTGTAGCCTATGCTACGGGCTGATTAGTTATACCCGATCTCATGCAGCCCCCGTCGCTTACGATGGTACGTCGAAGCCCCTTGGGCTCGGGCAATCGAGCGACGAGTGGCACCCGAGTAATGTAGGCTCCGCGGCGATGAGGATGATCGGTCCGACGATTACGGCGAGCGACGGTGCGCGATCGAGATGCGGTCGACGACTCCTGGGGGGCCAATGAAGACTCGCTGGTCGGAGTTTCGGAGCTCGAAGCCTCCCGCGTTGGGGGAAGACGTTGATCTCGGGCCGCGTCGGAGCGATTCCCGTAGACTCGGGGAATCGGAGGCACGCGGTGGCCGCGAGTGGTTCTAGCTCTGATACCCTGACGAACGCAGACGGCGCCAATGGTCCGAATCGAGGCAAGGGTGCGGCGGGAGCGTTTCGATGGAGAAACGTGAGGTCCCGACGCCTCTGGCTCCTGATCGCCTCTGTTGCCTTCCTACTGTCGCTCGGGGCGACGCACGGAGACGTCTGGCGAGCTGGAGCCCGTGAGGTCGTGCCGACCGGGCGGATCCTCGGCTCGGATCCTGATGCTCTCCCCATCGAACCGCTTGAGGTGCTCCGGAAGCAGAAGGTTCTGTCTGCGGTCCACCGAGCCGATGCACTTTTCGAAGCGTGGCTCGTCGCGCGAAACGCCGCGACCTTGCTTCGGCATCCGCTCCATCTTTTCGACACCGAACACTGTGCCCCCGCAGAGAAGACCCTGACGCTCGGTGTACCCATGATCGCAATGGGCGTTCTGGGCATTCCATTTGCGTTCGTAACGGGCGACCCGATCATCACTTACAACTCGGCTATTGCGATAATGACCCTCCTGATGGCATTTGCGATGTACTGGCTCGTGGCGGATTGGACGGGTGTTCCCGCAGCCGGAATCGTAGCCGGTCTGCTTTATGCCTTTCACCCGCTCCGCCTCTACCACATCGTTCACCCGGCTGAGTGGGACACGAGCTGGACGGTGTTTGCTTTGCTCTTTGCTCATCGGCTCTTCGCGCTCGGGCGCTGGCGCGACGCAGCAGGTCTCGCGTTTGCTATCGCATTTCAAGCGGGGGCCAGTTTCTATCAGTTCGTCGCTGCGACCTTCCTGACACCGCTTTTCGCGGGATGGCTTGTGCTACGATACCGCTTCTCCCCTGTTCGCCTCGTCCAGATCGCAACCGTGGTCATCTCGGCCGCACTCGCCGGCGTGTTGATCTACGGTCCGTATCTGGAGGCCAGAGCCGACTCATCCGAGATCCTGCGCCGGAACTTCTTTTTTTACGTCGGTTGGATGGACTACCTTCCGAACGGCCGTGCATTTCTCGGCTGGCCGCTGGTTGTGCTTGCTTCGATCGGCATCGCAGCGCGTCGCCGCCTCGTGCTTGCCAAACCCGATGCGGACCCACGCTGGGCTCTCCTTGCGGGAGCGGTCCTCGTTGCTTTCGTCGCTGCTGGAGACTTGAACAGTCAGATCCTCAGGCTCCTCTGGAGCGATCCTCCGTTCGCGATTCCCGATCCGTACGCATATCTCGCCGGGTTGCTTCCCGGGCTCAATGCGGTACGAGTCGTCTTCCGCTTGAGCGCCGCCGTGCTCCTCACGGCGGCCGTGATCTCTGGGTTCGGTGCAGCGGCACTGATAAAAGCTGCGCCGCGCTACTCCGGCGCGATCGCCGTCGGGCTCATCGCAGTCTCCAGCGCAGCGGTCGTGCGTCCGGAGCTCTTCGGTCCCAGCCAGCCTCGGGGATGGGATCTGCATTCGGTTCGCGTCGATGCGGAGGCGGTGAAGTTCTTCGAGACTCTCGAGAGCGGCGGGAACCACGGCCCGCTCCTCGAACTTCCTTATTTCGCCGGCTTCGGAATCGGATCGAATCCGGAGCGTATCCTTCTCACCGCCTATCACCGACGACGGACGTCCGCGTGCTATGGGTCATTCCTGCCACCGGAGACTCGGGAGATCGCGACTCTCTCGGCGACGCTTCCGAATCCCACGGCCATTCGGCGGCTCCGAGAGCTAGGGTTCACGACCGTCATCCTGCATGACCCCCGCGTTGCTCATCCAATCCTGCGCGGCATCGTAGGCGACTCTCGAGTCGCAAAGCAGCTTCGGCTCCTGGGCTCGAGCCGCTCGATGGTGGCCCTCGAACTCTTGGACACGGATCGGGATGAAGCCTCTGAGACGACTGATTCGCCCTAGCCCATTCGGGAGTCCCCACGGCTCTGCCGGGGAGGCCGTCCAAGATTGACAGTATGGCCCAACCCATCGATCGCAGCCGAAGCCGCGACGCGACTGGCGCACGCGAAAGGACCCGTTCGAGGCCGTCTGGCCTCGCGTCTTGGGCTGGCTGCAGGAGGAGCCCGATCGCACAGCGGTCGAACTCCTCCAACGTCTCTAGGATGAGCACCCCGGCACGTTCCCTGACTGGCAGCTCCGTACGCTCCAACGTCGGGTCAAGCTCTGGCGACGCGCGGCAGCCCAACGGCTCGTTTTCACAGAGCATGAGACGCCCTTCACCGAAGGGCGGGTCTTCGGCTGACCCACTGGTGCGATCTCGGTGAGAATGGCTGGTAGCACCGGTTCGTGAGGCAACAGGACCGGCAGAAGAAATTGTCGTTCGTCAGTCGGGTGAACCTTCTCTACTGGGAGGGCAGTGGTTTCGTGCTGTGGATGAAGCGGCTCCAGAAAGCGCACTGAGGTCGAGCACGACCACATCCGGCGAAGCGACGCGAGGGACCACGACCGGGTTTCGCGTCCGCCACAACCATCAGTCGAGCCACGCTCGCGTCAGAACTCGGCCACCGCCGGGCGAAACAACGAGCGAGCATCCCTTACGTGGCCGAACTCGATGTAGCGATAGCTGAGTGCCGAAATCGCGACGAGAATTACCAGAAACATGCCAAGTTGCGCCGCGGTGAACAAGCCGTCGATGCCGAGGACGGACAGCTTCACGACGCCGTGCCAGACGTAGAGCGAGTAGCACATCATTCCGAGGATCTGGAGCACTGGGTTGGCAATTGCACGCGCTATGGGGCCACGAAGCAACAGCAAAGCGGTTACCGACAGGACACAGCCAAGCTGAAAAAGGACGTTGGTGAAAGGGATGAAGGCCCGATCGAGCCGCTGCAGGCGCACGGCATCCCAGCCCACCGCAGTCGCGTAGATCGCAAGGAGTCCCAGCCCGAGCGACAACGCGATCTGTGTCGCTGGGAGGGGGCGGCCGCGCGACCGGAGTCGCCGGTACAGGTACGCCATTGCCATCCCAACGACGAAGTCATCGAGTCGACCGATCACACTGTCCTTCACGAAGTTGAGGACTGGGGAAAGCGGAAGGTAGAATTGTGGATGGTTGCCGGCGATGCGAGTCACCAAGGCAAGGAGTTCTACGAACACCGCGAGTTTCCAGATTCCGAACCTGCGCGCTCCTAGCACGAGGAGGGGGAAGGCAATGCTCATCCAGATCTCGATCCCGAGGGACCAGAGCACCCAATTCGACACCGGAAAGAAATCCTTCGTGAAGTTGAAGCTCACTGTGACGAGCATGAACAGCGAACTCCACTGCTTCGCGCTCGCGGGTACCAGGAACGAGAAACAAAGGAGCGAGACGAAGTAGTACAGAGGCAAGAGCCTCTTGGCCCGCCGTCGATAGAAGGCGAGGACGTGTCGCTTGGTCACCATCGTTCGTGAGCCGGCTTCGTACGGCGCGAAGAGAACGAACCCGGAAAGAATGAAAAACAAGTTCACGCCCAGCCAGCCGTTGGAGAGCGGGGCAAACGGGAGCAGCAGGTGCCCATACCAGTCGACCGATCGAAACCCCGGGGGCGTGAACACCCCGAACACGTGGTGGTACAACACAGCCAAGAATGCCACGCCGCGGAGGGCGTCGATCGCGGGAAGTCTCTCGCTACTCACGAGACGCTCCTCCACATCAAACGTAGAATGCTAATCCGAAGTCTGCCTGGCCATTACTTCTTTCGGTTCTGTGGAGGGGCATAGCGTACCCGTAGGTAGATATCTTCAGGTTTAAACTGACACATAGATAGCTCTCGGTGTCACTATGCTCCACAGGGGTGGAGCGGAGACGGGAGCCATGACGAACGACCAGAAGATCATCAAGACGAAGGTGGGCTGCCGGAGCTGGCGAAGCAGCTCGGGAACGTGTCGCAGGTGTGCCAGATCGTGGGCTACAGCCGCGACAGTTTCTACCGGTTCAAGGAGCTGTACGAGACCGGCGGTGAGGAGGCGCTGAAGGAGATCTCGCGCCAGATGCCGATCCTGCGCAACCGGGTGGCGCGCGATGTCGAGGACGCCGTCTTCGCGACGGCGACGGAACAGCCCGCCTGGGGCCAAGTCCGGGTGGCGAACGAGCTGAAGAAGCGCGGGATTACCGTCTCGCCGGCGGGCGTCCGCTGCATCTGGCTGCGTCACTATCTCAAGACGATCAAGGATCGCCTACGGGCCCTCGAGGCTAGGAGCGCCCAGGAGGGATTCGTGTTGACCGAGAGCCAGGTGGTGCCGTTCGAGAAGGAGTCGCACGGGAGGTTCGAGAGCAAGTGCCCGGGCTACCGCGGGGCGCAGGCCACGTTCTACGTCGGGACGATGAAGGGCGTAGGGCGGATCTACCAGCAGACGTTCATCGACACCTACACGAAGGCGGTCTTTGCGAAGCTCTACGATCGCAGCAGGACGCCGATCACGGCCGCGGACCTGCTGAACGACCGCGTGGTGCCGTTCTTCGAGAGCCACGAGATCCCGCTCTGCCGGGTGCTCACGGATCGCGGAACGGAGTACTGCGGCAACCCGGAGCGCCACGAGTACGAGCCCTACCTGGCGGTGGAGGAAAACGATCACACGCGGACGAAGGCAAAGAGCCCGCAGACGAACGGGATCGTCGAGCGGTTCCACAAGACCGTGCTGAACGAGTTCTACCGGGTGGCGTTTCGCAAGAAGATCTACCGTTCGATCGAGGAGCTGCTGGAGTATCTCGACGCGTACCTCGTCGAGTACGATGCGGCCCGGCCGCACCAGGGCCGGTGGTGATTCGGACGGACGCCGATGCAGACCTTCGAGGAAAGCCTGCCGCTGGCCAAGGAGAAGATGCTCGCTGCCTGACGACGGCTGAAGTACAAGATCAACCCGACACCGAGTGAACGTCAGACGAAGTCAGACGATATAGAGTTCAGCTGATTGCTGGCCCCCCGTAGGGGGGCGCGAGGGGCCGATGTTGCGGCCCCGTTCAGCCGCTTCGAGCGGCTCACCTGGAGGCCCCGGCTTTGCCGGGGGAGGAGTCACAGGAGGCGTGTTCAAGATGGGAGCGGTATCCACACATGACAGCGACCTGACCACTCGGGCCGGGACTGTCTGTCCAGTGTGCAGTGCGCGCGCTGTTCCGCGCATCGATCTCACCGACTATCGACTCTTCGAGTGCTCGACGTGCGGTTCATGGTCGAGTGATGCGCTTGCGCGAGGGGCGTCGACATCCTTTGATCCAGTGCACTACTTCGAGAACGCCCAGATGGACGTGGAGAAATGGCAGGACTTGCTCGCCCGTCTCGCAGCGGAGGGGCGACCGATTCGCCGTGCGCTCGACGTAGGCTGCGGTACCGGCGCCTATCTGCGCTTTCTCGGTCGACGAATTCCCTGCGTGGAGCGGGCAGGGATCGAACTCGATCCCGATCGAGCCGCCCGAGCCCGCAGCGCCGATCCCGAGGCCCGGATACTAGTCGGCGATGCCCTCGAGACGCTCGCCGCCGTGCAGCCCCCCTTCGATCTCATTACGCTATGGGACGTATTCGAACACGTTCCGGAGCCCGCGCGTCTGCTCGCCAAAATGACGACTCTACTCGAGCCGACGGGGACACTCTTCATCCAGACGATACATGAGCGGAGCGTGGTTCCAGCTCTCGGGCGACTCGCCTATCGGCTGAGCGGCGGACGTGTAACGGCGCCGGCGCGGCGCACCCACGAAGCACACCATCTGGTGTTCTTCACGCTAGCCGGCCTGCAGACAATGGCGAGGGGTGCCGGGCTAGGGATCCGGGAACTCTGGTTCGATCGGCTCGCCCACGCACGTATGGATGCGCATCCGATCGTTGCGGCGGCCACCTCGTTGATACTTGCCGCCGAGAACGTGGTCGGCAACGGGCTATTCGTGAATCTGCTGCTCGAGCCGGCGTCCGCCGCTACGCAAACTCCTGACGCGTAGCGCGCACGAGCAGGTTCTTTCCGAGCCGTCCGCCGAGCACGGCATCGAGTCGGCGGCTCGTCGGGAACACCGCCCGATCGTAGAGACGCACCGCACGCGCGTCGAGGAGGCCGTCTCGATCGCCGAAGAGGCGATACCACAATCCGGCTGCGAACCCGATCGAGTCCACGTACGAGGCTGCGTCGACCCGGAAGCCGGTGGCGGCGAGTGCGCCTAACAAGGCCTGTTTTCGGTAGCGGCGTACGTGGCCCACCCGCTCGTCGTTGGCGGAGTACAGGATCGGGAAGGCAGGCACGTATAGAAAAAGTCGCCCGCCGGGCTCGAGGCGCTGGCGGATCGCGGCGAGGATTCCTCGGTCGTCCTCGATGTGCTCGAGCACGTTGATCGAGTAGATCCCGCGGAAGCGCATGTTGCCCACGGCATCGAGGCTTACATGGCACGGGATGCCGTGCCTCTGAACCCGTTTCCGCAGTATCGGATCGGGCTCGACGGCATGGACACGGCGGCGTTGCTCTTGAAGCGCACGTGAGAATCGGCCGCTGCCGGCGCCGAAATCGAGCACAGTCTCTGTGTCTTGGCTCCACGCAAGCAGCTCGGTGATCAGGAAGCTGTTGTAGTTGACCGCTTCCTCCATCACATCGATCAAGTCGGGCGCTTCAAACAGTCGGTCCACTTGGACGCCTTTGATCGAGAGCGCGCTTCCACAACTCGATAGATTCCTGATGCAGTTTGGAGATTGTATCGAGCACGAGCCCCACCGTCAGGCAGATCGTGGCGAGGATGCCGAGCCCGGCTGCGAGGATCGCCCGCGGCACGTGCAGGACGTAGCGCGTCTCGACATAGTCGCGAATCGGGGCGAAGCCCACGAGGAGCGAGCTCACAGCGAGCAGGAATGCCACACTAGAGAAGAAGAGCAGCGGCTTGTAGTCCTTGAAGATTAGCAAGATGCACTTGAGGATCAGGAATCCGTCGCTCCAGGTATTGAGCTTCGAGACGCTTCCTTCGGGCCGGCGGCTGTACTCGACGGGCATCTCTGCCCAGGCAAGCCGCTTGGTCAGGCACTGCAGCGTCATCTCGGTCTCGACCTCGAAGCCTGCGGTGCGAAGCCGCACGAGATCGACGAAGCGACGCGAGAGAACCCGATACCCCGAGAGCACGTCGGCGAAGTGGGTGCGGAAGAGCGTCGATACCGCGCCGCTGATCAGCAGGTTTCCGATTCGGTGGAAGGGCCGGAACGAATCCGTGTGATGCTGCGCGAGGCGACTCGCGACGAGCATGTCCAGCTCGTCGCGGCGGAAACGCTCGAGCAGCTTCGGCGCTGCGGCAGCCGAGTAAGTAGCGTCGCCATCGACCAGGACGTAGATATCGGCGTCGACCACATCCGACATGTGCTGGACCACGTTGCCCTTGCCCTGGATCGGCGAGCGGACCACGCGTGCACCGGCGCGGGTTGCGAGTTCTCCCGTCTCGTCCACAGAGTTGTTGTCGAAGACGTAGATCGCAGCGCCAGGGAGTTCGCGCGAGAAGTCCTGAACTACTCTCTCTATCGTCAGAGCCTCGTTGAAGCAGGGAATCACGACAGCAACCCTGGGATCCGTGATCGGGATAGGCATATCGTTCCTCCATCCGCCGGCCGCTTTTCGCGCCGGAGTCAGTCGACTGCCCGAGCAGGGTAGGTCAAGAGGAATGTACCGGCCTGGTCGAGCAGGTTGCGTGGGGGGCACGGCTTCGCGTCGCAGACTCCTGCCAGTTGCCGTCTGATCGCCTGCTCGCTCCCCGCCGGCCTGGGTATCCCCGGTTTGCGAGGGGTTGCCGCCGCGAAGACACTCCCGGTACCCTGAGCGATGATCGAGCGGGTGCCTAGAAACCGGGCCGCGTGGACCCATCCGTGTGAAAGGAGGCGCTCCGCTATGGCACGTCGAAGCTGCGCGCTCGCACTAGTCGTCGTGACCATCGCGGTCGCATGCAACCAGAGCGCGCGCGAGAGCGAGACGCGCGGCCGCGTCCTGTTGATCGGACTCGACGGCGCGACCCTCCGCGTGGTCGAGCCGCTCATGCGCGAGGGACGATTGCCGAACCTGGCTCGCCTCGCCGCGGACGGCGTGCATGGGCCGTTGCAGTCGTTTCTACCGCTGCACTCTCCGCGCATCTGGAACACGATCGCGACGGGTAAGGTACCCGAGAATCACGGGATTCTGAGCTTCGCGTGGCATCGCGACGACGGCTCGACTGCGCTCTATCTGAGCTCCGACCGGAGAACGCACGCGCTCTGGAATATCGCATCGGACGCGGGGGTCTCGACTGCCGTCGTCAACTGGTGGACGACCTTCCCGCCGGAGCAGATCAATGGCGTGATGGTAACAGACCATCTCGTTGCGGGAGAGGTTGCATCGCTTCGCTCGCTGTTCCGTTCGAGCGACGAGGATCTCGAGCTCCCGACGGTTCATCCGTCTGCTTGGCAGGACCGAGCTCTGGACCTCGCGCGCGACGAGAGTGTGCTAGTCGAGATGCCGAATCCACTCGCAGCTCTCGACGCCTATCCGAGGTGGTTTGGAGACGGAAGGCTGATCGAACGCTATCGCGCCGACACGGGAGTGATGAGGATTGCGCTGGCGATCGAGGAAGAGCTGAAGCCGGCGCTGATGATGGTCTACCTCTCCGGAATCGACAGGATCTCGCATGCGCTCTGGGGAGCGCTGGAGCCCGCTGAACTCTACCCAGAGGACCTGCGACCGACAACCGCGGAGCGGATAGCAGGTACGGATGCTTTGAACGGCTATTACGCCTTCACGGATCAGTTGGTGGGTCTCCGGCTGGCGCGTTACGGACCCGACGATCTCGTCCTGGTGGTCTCCGATCATGGATTCGAGGCGGCGCAGAAATACGTCGAGAGTGGTACGAAGCTCGTGGCTCTGACTGGCGGGCATGACTCCGAGGCGGCAAGCCAAGGAATCCTGTTCGCCCGAGGACCCGGAGTCAAGAAAGGCGAGAAGGTCGATGGTACAACCGTCGATGACGTCACGCCGACGATTTTGACGTGGCTGCGTCTTCCGGTGGCGTCGGACATGGATGGCCACTCTGCCGCATTTCTCGATCGCGGGCCGCTGGCCCCGATCCCGACCTGCGACACCAAGCCGGTTGACCGGGTTGGCACGCCGTCACGCAGGGCGGAGAGGCAAGCCATCGAGAATCTTCGTGCGCTCGGGTAGGTCGAGTGACATGGACGAGGAGCGTAAGCGTGTGAGGAATAGAAGTAGGCATGCGTTGTCAACGGCGGCTCTTCTCGTCTCCAGCATCGTGGTATCCCTCGCTACAGTCGAAGTGATCCTGAGAGTGATCGCGCATTCCGAGGATGCTCGAGTGCACGCGGTGTCTCCGGATCTGGAGAACTTCCAGCGTCTCGAATCTGTGTTCGACCTCGCGAGAAGGAACCAACGTGGCGTCTTCAAGGGGCGGTTCTACCGCACCAACAGTGCTGGTTTCCGCGGGCCGGAATACGCCCGAGGGAAGCCCGCTGCGACAGTCCGGATCGTCGTCATCGGCGACTCGGTGACGATGGGCGAGAGCGTAGACGAATCCGAAACCTATTCCGCTCGCGTCGAGCATGCGCTGAACGCAAGCGGAACAGGTCGCTACGAGGTCTTGAATCTCGGCATTTCGGGTCTCAACGTACGCCATAGCCTCGATCGTCTGGAACGGATCGGTCTCGCATTCGAACCGGACCTGATCGTCTACGGGTTTACCATCAACGATCTCGAAGGCCTGCCCGGATACCGGAAGACGACGGATGCAGAGAAGTCCCCGTCCCTGCCCTTGGCTATCTGGAACCTCGCGAAGCTCGGCTACGCGTCGTTTCGAGATATCACGTGGCCTTCGCGGAGTTCCTATCTCTATGAGTTGAACGAGAATTTCCTTCGGAATCCAGAGGTCTGGGGTTCGTTTCGCGAAAACCTCGCCGAGCTTGCTGAGACTGGGGCGAGTTCTGGGATCTGCGCGGTCGTTCTGATCCACGCACACTTGGCACACCTCGGACGCTTTCATCCGTTCCACCCCCACTACGCCAAGGTGGCACAGGCTGCGACGGAGTTCGGGATGACGCCTGTCGAGACGTTTCCTTTCGTTGCCAACCGCGCATCCGACGATCTGACCATCAGTCTCCTCGATCCGCACCCGAATGCAGAAGGGCACCGGGTCTTTGCCGAGGCCCTTCTTGCGGGGCTCCGTGATCTTCCCCTCTCTTGTTGGAAGGGGCGTCGACCTGGGGTAGCCACGGGAACCGCGAAATGACGTCTCGGGACCAAGTGAGGAGATGGAGCGTGCGATCAGAGCCGAGTGGAGAACGTGCTGCCCACAGCTGATCCGGAAACGGCACCGCGGCGAGAGTTCGGATCCATGTCATCGGCGATCCCAACACTTCTCTGGGGGATCGCTGGCTTCACCGCCTGCGCGTCCGTTTCGCAGCTAGAGCCGAGTCTTCTCGAGGAGGGCATGCACCTCCACGTTGCGCAGCGCGTCTTGCGCGGCGAGAGACTCTACCAAGATGTCTTCGCCTTCACGGGTCCATTGCCATTCGAGGGCCTCGTCCTGCTCTTCCGGATCTTCGGAGAGCAGGCGATGGTTGCGCGCTGGTTCGTCTCGCTGCTGCATGGCCTCTCTACTGCGCTCATGTTTCTTCTCGCGCGAAGCGCGGGGCGCCCGCCGTGGCCTCACGTTGGCGCCGCCGTGATGGTCGCCGCTCCTGCCCTGCTCTTTCCGCTCTTCTCTCTCTTCTACTACACGACACTCGCGTTTCACGTTTCGCTGATGGCGGCCTGGGCGGTTCTTCGCTCCCGCCATTCCGCGCGGAACGCCTTCGTGGCGGGCGGCCTCGCTGTGGCCGTTGGTCTCTGCAAGCAAACGGTCGGCGCAGCAGTCACCGCGACACTGCTCGTGAGTCTCATTGTATCCCTGCCGCGGGATGAGCGCCGGAATCGTGCGATCGCCTTCTTGGCGGGAGGCTCGGCTGTCGCCGTCATCACGTTGCTCCTCTTCGCCGTCCAAGGCGGACTCGGAGCCTTCTTCCACGCCAACGTGGTGATGCCGCTTTCGCTCGAGGCGACCTACCGTGCAGGGTTTCCCAACCTTTGGCCCCCGGGACAGATCGCCCCTGCGGTTCTCAAGAACCAGACCTTCTACCTCCCGTACTTCTACATTCTCATCGAAGGCCTGTTCGCTGAGCCAGGCTGGAGGATCATGCTCGCGACGCAGATCCTCTACGCATCACCATTCGTCGCGTTGTTGGCAGCAACGCTGCTACGCGTCCGCGGCCGTCTTCCCGCAGCGGTAGGAGTGTCCCTCGCGCTACTCGTGGCCTGGATCGCGAACCTCTTCCCACGCACGGATTGGGGTCATCTCGTCCACGTTCTGCCCTTCGCCGTTCTCGTGATGGTGAGCCTTCCGGCCGGAGGTGAGCGGCAAGGTCGCGTCGGTCGAGCGGCCGCATGGCTGGGTGCCGGCCTGATCGTCGCGGGCCTCGTCGCTGGTGTTGGCTTAGCGCGCGGATACCTCGTCCGTGTCGCCGATCCGCCCTCCAGCTTCGGCCCGCGTGTTCCGCAGCGTCCGGTGAGCCTGGGCCTGCGCGGCAGTCCGGTGAGACGGATCATCCACTATCTACGCGAGCACGCTGATCCCGGCGAGGCGTTGTTCGTCGCTCGTGCCGAGCCCCTCCTGTACTTCGCGACCGACCTGCGTAACCCCACTCCCTACCCCGGAGTCATTCCGGCGATGCGGGAGCAAGAGTCGGCGACCATCCTCTCGGCGCTCGAACGGACCCGCTGGGTGGTGATGTCAGACGTGGACCAACCTGCAATGACGTACTATTCCGAAGAGCTTCCCAACGTGCAGCGGTATCTGGAAAGGCACTATCACATTCCGGACGCTCTGCAGAAGGAAGAGGTACACTGGCTCGTGCTTCTCGAGCGCGGCGCCGACCGCGGCGAGACGTTGATCGATCTGGTCGACGAGCGCGCGCGAGCGCGCGCATTCCTTAGGGGCGAGGACGGGCTCGAGAAGCCGGCGCCGGAGTTCACCGATCGTCTGGCCACGAAGTACAACAGACGTCCGATTGGCTTCTACCTGGGTGAGCGTGGTGGCGGCGTAGATTTCGACATCGACGTCCCAGAGAACGCCGTCTTTCAAGGGGACGTCGGGCTCCGGGTGGTGAACGGCCGCGACAACATCTACCGCCACCCCTCTCGGACGACGCTGCGGGTATCTGTGCGCGCGAACGGAAGCTTCCAGACACTCGCAAGCCAGCCGGCCATGTCGCGAGGGGCCGATTGGCGTCGATGGACTCCCGTCGAGGTGGACCTCTCACGGTATGCGGGGCAGCGAGTCACTCTGCGTCTGGAGCTCGACGCTAGCTACCGGCTTCCGCCGGATCAGATTTCGTATTGGGGGAGCCCCCGCATCGTCTCGCGCTCGCGCGAGTAGCGCAGGATCTCTCCTTTCGACAGATCAGCGAATCTCGGGTGTGGATCACTAGGAGCGAACGGTCTCTCGGCAATCCGAGATCGCGCGCCACGGACTCGGAGGGCGCATGCACCGACTGAACCGCTACGTATTCTCGGTCGCGTGATTTCATGTCGGTCCACTGTCGATCTCAGATCGACGCCTCGTCACCGGTGGCGGAGCCTTTCGCGGCCACCAGCCAGCAATGTCCTCCCCAGCGGTCGAACCATCGCGATCCGAGCGTCTCGATGCCGACGAAGAGGGGGGTGAGGAAGTCGAGAGGACCGAACGCGAGAGGAAGAAGCTCCCACGCGAAGTACATCCAGTTGAACTTCTCCCCCTCACGGATACAGAAGCCGTGGCGTTCGATAGTGGATACGAGGTCGGCGTAGCGGAACCGGTTCAACACCTCGTCACCCTCCCAACGAGGTTGAAGCTTGCGGGCGAGCTGCATGAGTGGGCTGTCGTCGATCGTCTCGATGGCAAAGAGCAGACCGCCCGGCGCGAGCACGCGATGAATCTCGGCGAGCACGAGATCGATATCACGAGCGTGATGCAGTACATGGGAGACGTACACCATGTCGAAGTAGCCGTCTCGCCACGGCATCGCCTCACCGACAGCCACGGCGGTCGGTGCGATGATCCTGGACTCCCTCGCACGATCACGATCTGGTTCGATCCCGGCGGGCCGCGAACCGTAGCGTTCTAGCCGAACAAGGTTGTCACCACGGCCGGAACCGACGTCGAGGACTCGGAGACCGGGCCGGAGCCCGATCAGTTCTCGCTCGCGCCGACGGAACCGGAAGACGCGCTCCTTCACGTCGAGCCTCCACTGCGTGGATTTCGGCAGACTGCCAGCAGGTCGAGCGTCCGATCATCCGCCAGGCCGACGCTGAAATCCTCTTCTGCAACCCGCAGCGTCGCGCCGCTGCGGCCCAGCCCCGAACGGACTAGAAGCGAGAGGCGTGCGAATCCCCATTCGACGACGGCTCTTGGAAGGGTGTGGCGTAGGCGCATAGGGTCGAGGCGCGTGATGAGCCGGATTCGCCGAAGCCGCTCTTCGTGGTAGCGCCAGGCGTCGCCCGCAGCACCGACGCCGAGCATCTCGACCTCGCCGAAGTACGCCGAGAGCAGGCAGGACAGCTCGTCAGCGTGGTATTCATGCACATGGAATGGGTTCTCACCGTCGGACTGCAGGACATTCGGCGTGCTTAGAAGTAGGACTCCGTCGGGCCGCAGGATCCTCGAGAGACCCTCGAGATACGGAGCCGAGTCGGATAGGTGCTCGATCACCTGGAACGTCACGATGAGATCGAAGCTGGCCCCAGCGAAAGGTAGGGCGCTGATGTCTCCACGCACAAATCTAGCGTTCGAGCCGCGCACGAAGGCACCCGGGGTGATGCGGTCCATGCCGACGACTCGTGCCCCATGAGTGGCAAGTTCGGCGCATCCGTATCCCGTACCGCATCCAAGGTCGAGGACACTGCCATCGCCCGCGTGAGATTCAGCGAAACGGTATGCTACTCGATGCCGCACGAGGTCTGCGGCATAGAGGTCGTTTTCTGCGTCGAGGCGCTCACCTGTCCGCAGTCGAACGCTGTGCTTCACGGCTGTGTTCCCCGAGTCTCGGACAACGCCTCGCGTGCAAATTCGCGCGCAAACGTCGCGGCGAGGGCAACGCGCAGCAAGATGATGCCGGAAGACAGCGCGAGGCTGCATGCCAGGAGCGTCTCGGCGTCGCCGGCGCTGCGGAACGCGTAGACGAAGGCGAGCTGGCCGGTTCCGAGCCCGGCTACCGCGATCGGCAGTGCGGCGACGAGAGCGATCCCGGTGAACCCGACGATCAGGTCTCCCAGTGGCGGATGCACGCCGAAGGCGGCGAGCGCCAGCGTGCCGAGGGCGATGAAGAGCACGACGAACCCCACGCGGAGGACGAGTAGCTCGGCGAGTCGTAAGTTCGGGATGTCACGCGCCGAGCGGAGTAGCCGGAGATCACGCAGCCGATCGAGCGGACCGAGCCGGCGATCGCTGCGCAGCGCGAAGAGCCCCAGCGGCGCGGAGACGAGGACAGCGGCGACGAGACCGGCGCGTAGCGCCACCGCTTCCGTGGCGAGGAAAGCGCTGCCGAGCACGGCGAGGCCGAGAAGAGCCAGCAGGTCGAAGGCCGAGATCAGCATCACGACGCCGGTCGCCTCGGCCATGGCGAGACGGCCTCGCCTCCGCACGAGTACGACGAGTGCGGCCGCGCCGAGGGCATAGTGCACGAGGCCGAAGCCGTAGCTCGCAGCCTTGATCCGAGCCGCGACCGGAATCTCGAGCCGGCCCCCGGCCGCGGGCACCACCCGCACCAACGAAATCGCGTCGAGCCACAGGCTGAGCGCCGTGTAAACGAACAGCGCCGGAGCGAGCAACAGCAACGAGCGGCCCGTGATGGCCGACATCGCCGCTCGGAAGTCGACCTGCCGCACCAGGAATCCGAGCAGTGTGGCGCTCACGACGAACGGCAGGACGGCACGCAGCACGCGGGGCATCCGGCTCACGGGTCGAGGTTCCTCCACTCGAGTCCCGGGAACTCCTGCTTCCAGAACAGGGCCTGATAGCTGAAGGTGACGGTGCTCGCTGCAAAGAGCGCTACCAGAACGATTCCGAGCGCTAGAGCATGGGCCCGGCTTCGTCCCATCCAGCGATGCAGGGTCTCACTGGCGTAGATCGCATACGGCGCGGAGAGGCCGAGCAGAAAGCTTCCCTTCACCGTGCTGAACCACGGATTGCGATAGGTGAAGGCGACGAAGCCCGCGATCAACAGCCCTGTCGTGCCGACGAACAAGCGGTCGGGGCCGCTCCCGGTTCGCACGGCACGCCGTGCCCCCCGGACCAGGCCGACGGCGAAGGCGGCGGTCGGCAGCAGTCCGAGGACGAGCAGCGCGCGAGCGGCGAGTTCGAGCCCCGCTGCGCGCAGCGGCAGGAAGTGCCGGTGCGAATCGAACCAGATCGTCAGCCACGCACTGCCCCATACCGAGTGCAGCAGCGGAGCGTCCGTGGCTCGTGCCGCGCCGAAGGCGGCGAGGGGGAAGCGCAGGTAGTCGAGTAGCGTGCGGGTTCCCGGCGGCATCTCGAACAGTTCGGCGTGGATCGGCAGGCCGTATGGATAGAGGTAGCCGTAGAGCACGAGGTTGCGCACGTAGAACCAGCCGCCGGCGAGCATGACCGCGCCGCCGAACGCCAGCGTGGCGCGCAGCGCACGGTCCCAGCCGCGCCGCGGGCCCTCGGCCAGCAGAACGACCGCGCCGGCCGCGATCGGCATCGCGGCGCTCAGCTTCGTCAACAGGCCGATGCCGGCCACCAGACCGAGCAGCGCCGGTCGAGTGATGTCGGAACGTTCCTCGTCCGGTCGGCCAAGTTCGCGCGCGAGACCGACGAGCGCGAAGGTCACGAGCGCGGTGACGAGGATCTCCTCGCTCAGCATCGTGCTCATGTAGACGTGGACGGGCAGGAAGATCACCAGCGCCGCTGCGAGCAGTGCGCGTCGTGTGTCGCCCGGTTCCACGGCCCTCACGTAGCGGGCGACTGCAGCGATGGCCGCGAGCCCGAGCAGCGAGCACAGTGCCACGCCGGTACGCGCGATGGTGTCTTTCCCGGCATCTCCGAGCAGCTCGCCGATCGCCGCGACGAGTGCGTAGAAAAACGGAGGATGGCCCGTCGACCAACTGGTTTCTGGTGCCGGTAGATGCCAGTCCGTCATCAGCAACTCGACGTACGCCCAGTTTCCAGGAGCGTCGAATCCCATGTCGACGGGGTAGTGGAAGAGGTTCCACGCTCGATGCGCCGCGCCGAACGCGAGAAGTCCCACGAGCGCCAACGTCCAGCCATCCGGCCTGTGCTTCGCCATCGAGGAGGTCTCAGCCGCCGGCACGTGCAGCGTCGATGGCGGCCGCCATCTCGCCACTCGCGCGGTCCCAGTCGAAGCGCTGAGACCACGCAAGAGCGGCGCAGGCCATCCGTTCAGCGGCTCCGTCCGCTAGAAGAAGCCTGCCGATGGCGTTCGCGAAGCCTGCGACATCACCGACGGGGACCAGGAATCCTGTGTCACCAGAGCGCACGGAGTCGCGCAGCCCGGGGGCGTCGCTCGCGACGACGGGGGTTCCGACGGCATTGGCTTCGATCACCGTGAGCCCCCATCCCTCTTTCTCGGACGGGCATACGCAGACGCGCGACTGTGCCAGCAGCGCATCGCGTTCCTCGTCTGTGACGAACCCGACGAACCGGGCGCGCGACGCGATGCCGAGATCGTTTGCGAGCAGCTCGAGGCGTCCGAGATCGCTGCCGCGCCCGATGAGAAGCAACTCGAGGTCCGGGAAGCGAGGCACGAGCCCGGCTGCTGCGCGCAGGAGCACGTCGACGCGCTTGTACGGTTCGAGCCGGCCCACGTAGCTGACCGCGCAGGGGCGGTCGCCGAGCCGAGTCAGCGCAGCCGAAGGCTCCGGGCGCCGGATCCCGCAGTGGCTGACTTCGATGCGTTCCGCCGGCACCCCGCGTCTCGACAGGTCGTCCCGGGAACTCTCGGAGATCGCGAGGAACCGCTGGCGGCGATAGAACCAGGGGATCATGCGCTCGGCACTCCAGACAGCCGCTGCGATCGGCCACGCGACCTGCCGGAAGGCGGTCTCACCGAAGAGATGATGGCAGAGCGCGAGGACCGGCGCTGCGGAGTACAGCGGCGAGAAGAACGGCACCTTGTTCAGGCACTCGACCACCACGTCGAAGCGGCCGGCGCGCGTCTCGCGCGCACAGGCCAGCGCGGCTGACGGGTAGTAGCGGGCGAGCGAGCCGAACCGCCGAACCTCGATCCCGTCGACGATTTCCCGAGGCGCCGCTCCGCGGAACCCCGAGGCGAGGAGCGAGATCTGCCAGCCCTTGCTGGCGAGCCGGCTCATGATCTCGAAGACATGGGTCTCCGCACCTCCCGCCTTCGGATGCCGGAGATCGCGCTCGTTGAGAACGAGGACGCGGCGGGATGCGCTCATGGCGAAGCCACGTCCAGTCGTCGCTTCCGCGCGTCGGTCCTTGCCCGGGACCGCATGCTGACATCCATCCCCCTGCGGAGCAGAGGTGCCTCGAGCACCACGAACATCGCAGAGGCGACCAGGGTCGAGATCGTCATGACCAGGACGAAAAGCACTACCACCGAGGCGGAAGAGAGCTGATCGAGGTCGCCACGGCGCAGGTAGAGAGCCAGAAGTCCGAACAGGACGAAAGGATGCATGAGGTAGGTGCCATAGGACACGCGAGCGAGCGGATACCAGACCGCGTGCGCAAAGAATCGTGTGACTCGATTGTCGAGAAACAGGCAGTTGAGGAGGATGAGACCGGTGCCCAGGGCCATGACGAGAAACTGCCAGACGACAGGAAACTGACCATCGCGCTGCAGCCCGCCAAACATCCAGACCGCGGCGACGCAGCAAAAGCCCACGAGTGAGAGCCCGCGCCCCGATTCCTTCGCGAACGACTCGAGCTGCGATCGGTGCCTCACGTACAGGTACGACAGGACGACGCCGACGAAGAGTTCGTCGAAGCGATTGTGGGAGAAGTAGTAGAACCCTTCCATCAATTGGATCGTCGGGTCGAGATGGAACTGCAGGGCTCTTCCGGCAAAAGGAAGCGCGATGCAGGCGAGCAGTGCCCCGAGACGCCAGGAGGGGCTTCGCATTCGATAGAAGAAAAAGAGCAGAACGGGAAGCAGAAGATAGAAATGTTCCTCCACACAGAGCGACCAGGCCCAGCTCATCGGACTGGCCTGGTTGCCCGGACGCACGTAGTTCACCACGTAGAGGTAGTTGGACCACGCGACTCCTGCGAGCTCGGACCAGTCTCCCGTGAGAAAGAGAAATCGGAACACGGGGATGTCGAGGGGCGCGATGAGAAACAGGCTGATCGAAAGGACGAGGTAGTAAGCCGGGAAGATTCGGAAGCTCCGCCGCAGCAGGAAGCTCTTGTAGTACAACCTGCCATTCGACTCGAGATCGCGGAACAGGATCCGGCCGATCAGGAATCCGCTGAGCACGAAGAAGATGTCGATGCCCGACCAGAATCCGTTCGCCAGGATCCGCAACCACTCGGCGTCCTGGGCGCGCGGATTCCGCAGATCGAGGAATCCGGTGAACACGGCGCAGTGGTAGAAGACGACGATGCACGAGGCAAAGCCGCGCAGTCCATCGAGCGGCGCGAGGTTGTTGTCTGGGCGGTGCCAGAGCTCGGCCTCGACGCGTCGGACCAGCGGATCGATCCTGCTGCTCCCGAGCGGGGCACTCACAACCGTCCGAGCAGATCGCCGACGCGCAGCCACCACACGACCCAGAGCGCTTCGAGGCCGATCCGGATCGTCAGCTTCGAAGCTCCTCGTCGGCGGTCGAGGAAGAAGAACGGGATCTCCTGAACCCGCGCGCCATACTTCTCGAAGCGGTAGTTCATCTCGATCTGGAACGCGTAGCCGTCCGAACGGACGCGCTCGAAACCGATCCGCTCCAGGATCTCGCGGCGCATGCACCGGAACCCGCCGGTGGTGTCGGAGATCGCGAGACCGGTCACCTTGCGCGCGTACCAGTTTCCGAAATAGCTGAGCAGGATCCGCTCGATCGGCCAGTTCACGACCGTGATGCCGTCGAGATACCGCGAGCCCAGCACGACGTCGTGGTTCTCGATCTCGAGCAGCAGAGTCGGGAGCGAATCAGGCGGATGGGAGAAGTCCGCGTCCATCTGCACGACGGCGTCGGCGCCGAGATCCAAGGCGCGGCGGATTCCAGCGCGGTAGGCCGGCCCGAGACCCTCCTTGGTCGCTCTGTGCAGGACGTGCACCCGGCCGGTCGTCTCTGCGAGCTCGTCCGCCAGCTTCCCTGTTCCATCGGGAGAGTTGTCGTCGACGACCAGCACCTCGATCCGCGGATCCTGCTCGAGGATGCGCGGTACGAGCAGCGGGAGGTTTTCCGCTTCATTGAACGTGGGGATCACGACGACGATGCGCTGCACGGGAGGATGGCTCCGAAATGGCATCATAAGTCCAGTGCCACCGGCCTGCAAAACGGATCATTCTGCCGGTCGGTTGCCGATCCGCGCCCCGAGAAGATCGAAGCGAGCTCGCGTACATCGGCCGTCACTCTCCGGCGTGCGGCTCCGGGGTGACGGGCCCGCTCGTCGCGGTGCTCGCGGCCTGCGGCGACGCGATCCACCACCAGCCATAGGTCGTGAAGAGCGTGCCGGCGAGGGAGAGCGCGAGGAGGCTGGCGCGCAGGACCGGCAACAGGCGCTGCGGGGTCGCCTCGAGCCCTCGCACGAGAGCGAGCAGGACCGGGAGCATTGCGGCCAGCAGATAGCTCGCCTTGAGCGGGGAATAGTGGGGCAGCACCCACGAATAGCGCAGGAGCGAGACGACCAGGATCCCGGCGAACCCCAGGCACGCCAGCTCGCCCGGTCGCCTCCGGCGCAGCATCACCAGCACGCCGATACCGACGAGCACCGTCGGCACGACTCCGCCGATCGTAAGCACCGGAGCCAGTCGCAACGCGCTGTCGGTGAGCCAGACGTACTGTCCGTGGCCGTCGGCCCACGTCGATGCATAGAGGAGACCCGGGACCGACTCGAACATCCCCGGCTGATCGAAGCGCGG
>JBDIVR010000042.1:0-31266 GCA_039794265.1 Myxococcota bacterium | reverse complement strand
CAAGAAAGGGGCCGGGTTCGTTCGTCAACTTTTCCTGCGGAAAAGTTGACGAACGAACCCGGCCCCTTTCTTGACGGCTGCCGGACGGCGCTCAGCGCGGGAGTTCGCGTCCGAACCAGTCGAGCATGCGTTGCCATGCCTCGCGAGCGATCGCCGGGCGGTAGAGCTCTGGCCGCGTGTCGTTCATGAACGCGTGACCCGCGCCGGCATACAGAGAGACCACGTGATGCGCGCCGGCCTTCGCGAGCTCGGCAGCAAACGCGCGCACGTCGTCGACCGGAATGAAGGCGTCCTCGGTTCCGAACAGCGCCAGCATCGGGCACCGCACGCCGGCGGCGGCCTCGAGCGGCGAGCGCGGCTTGCGCACCGGGTCGAGTGTCTCGCCCGGCACCGGCGCCAGCAGGCCGTGCTCGTGGGACAGCATGCCGTAGAACGGCACCGCCGCGGACAGCCCGGTGCAACCCGCCGCGGCGAGGATCGCGTACTGCCCGCCCATGCAGAAACCGGTGACGCCGATCCTGTGTCCGGCGGCCGGGCCGCGGACGAGGTGATCGATCGCAGCCTGCACGTCCGCGAGCACCTCGAGATCCGACAGCCCGCGGATCCAGCGCCCCGGATCGGGGATCTCCACGCTGCGCTCGCGGTGATAGAGATCCATCGCGAGCACCGCGAAGCCGGCCTCGGCGAGTCGCCGGGCCAGCTCGCGGTAGAGATCGGAGAGCCCCCAGACGTCCGGGATCATCACGATCCCCGGAGCAGGCGCGTCCCCGACCGGACGCGCGAGGAATCCGAACGCAAGCGTCTCGCAGGCGCTGTGGGAGCTCATGCGCCGCAGCATACCCCCGCCGACGGATCAGGCGCCGCGCGAGAGCGCACGAGTCCCGGAGCCGGGCGGCGCGGTGGTGCCGAAGCTCGCCGCGCGCTCGGCGAGCGTCTCGATGCCCAGCTGGGTGGCGAGGCGCTCTGCAGCACCGGCTTCCTCACGAGCACGTCGGACGTCGCTTGCGGCGCCTCGGGAGGCGAGCAGGCGCGCGCGATCGAGATGGATGCGCGCGCACGCGGGCAGCGCCGCCATGCTGCGTGCGAGCGCGAGTGCCGCCTCCGCGTGTCTCCAGGCGACGTCGAGATCGCCGCGCAGCCCAGCGGCGAGCGCGCGGTAGCGATCGACGGGCCCGTGACAAGCGAGCAGGCCGCGCAGGACGTTGCGACCGGCGTGTGGCGCGAGGACAGCATCGAGCGCGGCGGCTGCGCGCGGCTCGCCGAGTTCCGCGGACAGCTCCGCGAGCAGCGCGGCATTCGCGATGGCCGTCGGCTGCAGGGCGAGCGCGGCGGCGCCGCGCGAAAGCAGCGGAAGCACGAGTCGGCGCGCTTCTTCGCGGTCGCCGATCGCCAGCAGTGCCCAGGCCACGAGACAACGCGCGGAATCGCTCGGATGGTCGGTCCCGAGGAGCGGCCGGGTCGCCGCGAGATCCTGCGCGCGGCCATGCTCGACGCGCAGCACCAGCGACTGCGCGAGGAACAGCTCGAGCGCCTGGCCGTGCTGGAGCTGCTGGCCGAGCGCAAACGCGGCCTCGATGCGGCGCTCGGCGTCGGAAAAGCGTCCAGCCAGCAAAGCGCGCTGAGCCGCGCGCAGCGCGACGCCCCAGCGCACCAGAAGACGTCCGTCGCGACGGGCGTTCCGCTCGACCTCCTCGTAGAGCGCATCGAAGCGGTCGACGGCACCGGTCGCAAGGCAGCGATCGAGCTGGAGCAGCCCGGCGCCGACTGCGAGGTCGCCGCCGTCGACACCCGGGGCCGTGGCCGCCGACCGGCAGCGCTCGATCGCCGCATCGCGGCGCGACGGCGCAACGGCTTCCTCGACCTGTCCATAGGGCTCGAGCAGCACGGCCGCGAGCGCGCGCGGATCGCCGCTGCGCTCGGCGGCGGCGAACGCGGCGCGTTGCAGTGCCCGTCGACGACGGAGATCGCCCAGCGTGTGCTCGACAGCGAGCCGGATCAGCAGCTGTGCGCGCCACGCGTGGTCCGACGGCCCGAGAGCAGCGAGCGCCTGCTCGAGCCGCGCGACGAGTTCCGGGTCCGGCGGCCGATACCGGACATACGGACCCGCCAATCCACGCGTCGCACGCGCGAGCAGCACCCCCCAGTCGTTCGCGAGCGCCGCAGCGGCGGCACGCCGGAATGCCGGTGCTGCGACATCGGGGCGACCGGCCGCCACCGCCGCCTCGGCGAGATCGATCCGTTTCTGTGTCGCGCCCAGCCCATCGGGTCCCCCGGCCTGTTCCGAACCCGGAGTCTCGTCGAGACGAAGGAGCGCGGATTCGAACTCGGCGACCCCGACCACATCGCCCGCGAGCCGCAGTCCGCGTCCGCGGACCGTCACCAGCGCGCGCGCCGCCGCCCCGTCGTCGCCGAGCAGGCGCCGCGCGTCTCGGACGACGCGACGCAGGGCGCTCTCCTCGACGGCGACGCCGGGCCACAACGTCGCGCGCAACTGCGTGTAGGGAACGACCGCATCGGGTTGCGCGGCGAGCTCGCACAGCAGCGCGAGCGCGAGCCCGGCGGCGACGACGTCCTGCTCCTCGCGCCGCAGCTCGCGGCGGGCGACATCGAGCTCGCAGCGACCGATTCGGACGATCATGGAAGCGAGGGTACCTCGCTCCGCGCGCCGCCGGCGACGGAAAATCGCACGAAGATCACACGGAACGGAGATCCGCGATGCAGGACGATGCTCGGGTATCGCCGGGTATCGCCGTCACGCCCCCGGAGGAGCTCATCCGATGTCTGTGTCTCCGCTCGCCCGCGCGCTCGTTTCCGCCGCCCTGCTGCTCCCCGCGGCGCCGCCGCTCGGCGCCGAGGAGATCTTCCTCGAGATCGACCCGTTCCGCAGCCAGGTCACGGTCGGCCCCGGCTCCCAGTCCGTCCTGCCGCTTCCGCAGAACTTCAGCGGCTTCGGCTTCGGCGACCAGGTGCTGGACCACGTCGCCCAGCCCGGCCTCCCCGCCGGCCAGCTCCCGAACGGCAGCGCCAGCGACGGCCGCAGCGCGGCGCTCGGAGGGTTGTTGCGCGTCGACCTGGGCGATCCGGACGCGCCGAGCCAGATCCGTTTCGTTCGCGAGAGCTCGTCTGTCCTGCTGCTCCCGAGCGGAAGCTGGCGACCGGGCGTGCCGCCGGGGCTCGCGGCGAACGTCGCGCCAGCCGCTCTCGCGCTTCGGCTCGAGAACGTCGTCCTCGGTCTCGCGACCGAAACCGCCCTGCGCGACGCGGCGTTGAGCGTCGCCTCGACGAGCGGCGCCGCGCTCGCGGCCACCGGTCCAGACGCGTGGAACTTCCCCGCCGGCTGCACCGGCCCGACGCCGAGCTGCCCGGAGCTGCGGTTCGAGGAAGCGATCTTCGATGCCGCGGTGAACGGCGGCGTGGTGCTGCGGCGCGGCTTCCGGAGTCCGGCGGCGTTCCGCAATCCCGCCGGCGTGCAGGGTACGCTGACGCGCGAGGCCTCTGGCGAGCTCGAGTTGACGATACCGATCGACGTCACCGTTCCGATCGCGGCGTCGGACGTGAACGATCCGTTCGGCACGCTGCACACCCTCGTGCTGTCGGGGCAGCTCGTGGCGGTCCCCGAGCCGTCCGCCGCGGCGCTCGGACTCGGCGCGCTGCTCGCGCTCGGGGGGATTCGCGGGTGGCGGCGTCGGCGCCACGGCTCCGGGCGGTCCGTCCTCGCTGCGTCGCTGGCGTTGCTCGCTGGCCTCGGCACGACCGGCTGCGAGCTGATCTACGACGATCTCCTCGACGAGCCGAGCTTCTACTCGATCGTGTGTCAGTACGAGTTCCTGGCAGTGCGGAAGCTCGGCGGTACGCAAACGATCTTTACCGACATGGGCAATCAGCCGTGCAGCTTCGAAGGGCGGGCATTCAACGGGAACTTCGACGGCGTGGCCTTCGGCCTGCTGGCGAAAGTCTCGTATCAGCCGGGACAGATGTATGTGAAGCCCAGCATCACGATGAATCCGGTCGGCACCTTTTCCTCGAATGCCGAGATCGACTACCGCGCCAATTTCCGCATCGACTACGGCCCCGCGACTCTCGGCGGCCCGATGCAGTTCTTCTTCGGCGGCTCCGCGACGGGATTCGGCGCGGCGCTCGGGGAGAGCGCCAATGGCTGGGTCGAGATCGCCGGGCTGCAGTACACGCTCGACGGCACGATCCGCTACCGAGATCTCGACCCGGCCGGCGGGTCGCTCGACTTCACGGTCGGACTCGATTCGCGAAGGAGGGCTGCCGGGAAAGGGGTGCAGGGCGCGGCGCTGCAGTTCGGCGTCCGGCCGAACGCGTGCAGCGACAACAAGCAGTGCGAGTGGGCCGACCCGGCGACGCCGTTCTGCGGGGGAAATGGCATCGCCTCGTTCTGTACGGACGGCGAGATCGGGGCGCCGTGTACGCATTCGTCGCAATGCGAATACGATCTCAGCTGCCGCGCAGGATCCTGCCAGGGACTGAACCTTCAGCTCCGGTTCCCGACGTTCTAGTTCGCGGAGCCCGGCGGTCCGCCTATACTGCCGCGCGATGCCCTACGAACGCGAGCTCCAAGTGGCCCTCGAGGCCGCCCGCGAGGCGGCTTCGATCCTGCAGCACTGGTACACCGTCGGCACCGAGCACTGGGAGAAGTCCGAGGACAACCCGCTGACGATCGCGGACCTCGAGTCCGACCGCGCGATCGCGAAGCGGCTGCGCGCCGCGTTCCCGGGCGATGCCCTGCTGTCCGAGGAGACCGTCGACGACCCGAGCCGGCTGCGCAACGAACGGGTCTGGATCGTCGACCCGATGGACGGCACCAAGGAGTTCACCAAGAAGATCCCCGAGTTCGCGGTGTCGATCGCGCTCGTCGAAGCCGGCGAGCCGGTCGTCGGCGTGATCCAGAACCCGCCGGCCGGCGTCGCCGTGTGGGCGAGCCGCGGCGGCGGCTGCTTCCGCGACGGCCGTCCGGTCTTGGTGTCGAAAGTGGAGACCCTGGCCGACAGCGTCGTCATCGCCAGCCGCACCGAGATCTCGCGCGACCAGTTCGCGCCGTACGACGGCTGGTTCCGCGAGCTGCGCCCGGTCGGGTCGATCGCGTGGAAGCTCGCCTGCGTTGCGTGTGCGGACGGAGACCTCAACGTCTCGGTCGCGCCGAAGAACGAGTGGGACGTGTGCGCCGGCGACGTGCTGGTCCGCGAGGCCGGCGGCGTCTACGTCGACTTCGAAGGCGCCCCGCGCCTCTACAACCAGCCGAAGACGCTGATCGACTGCGCGATGGCGGCGGGCCCGCCGGCGCTGATCGAGGCGTTTCTCGAGCGCGAGCGCACGCGCGCAGCGCGCTGAGAAGCTACTTCGAGGCGGATCGAAGGTCGTCGCGTCCGAGCAGCGCCTGTCCGGACGGCGCGAGCACGCGGTCGACGAACTCGGCGGCGGCGAGCGGACGCGGCGCCGACCGCAGCGGCGCGACCCAGTAGCGGACCGCGCCCGGCGCGACGCCCGCTTCGAACGGCCGCGGTGATCCGAGGTGACCGGCGGCCACGAGCGCTTCGATCGCCGCCGCGTCGTCGATCACCAGCACGTCCGCGCGCGCGCCGCGCTCGATCTGCTGCACCAGCGTCGCCGCCTCCGCGAGCACGAGCTCCGGCAGCGCGGTGCGCGGGCAGGCGCCGGCGATGGCGACCTCGCGCAGCGCGTCGGCGAGCGCGGGCACCGCGTAGATCTGCAGCGGCGGAGCGCCGTCCGCCGCCGCCGCATCGGGATCGGCCCCCCTTGCGGAAGTTCCCAGCGCAGCGACCGACACCGCGAGAGCGACGAGCACGGCGCGGCGCGTCCCGATCACGACGACGGACCGCTCAGCCGCCGAGCCGCGTGCGGACGGCATCAGCGACGACGCGGCCCTCGTGCGTCAGCAGCGCGCCGCGCACCACCTCGTCCTCGAGGTCGACGTGCAGTGCGCCGTCCTTGACGAGCAGAGCGAGCAGGTTGGCGAGGTTGCGCGCGTACACGCGGCTCGCGTCGACGGCGGCCTCGGACGGCAGGTTGGTGGGGCCGAAGATCGTCACGCCGTGGGCCTGCACCGATTGGTCCGGCTGGGTCAGCGCGCAGTTGCCGCCGCCGGCGGCCGCGAGATCGACGATGACGGAGCCCTGCTTCATGCCCGCGACGGTCTCTTCGTCGATCAGCAGCGGCGCGCGTGCGCCCGGGACGGCGGCGGTCGTGATCACGGCGTCGGCGGCGTGGATGCGCTCGCCGAGCAGCGCGCGCTGCTTGGCCAGGAACTCGTCGCTCTGCGCCTTCGCATAGCCGCCGGCGCCCTCGGCATCGCTCGTGTCGAGCGGCAGCTCGATGAAGCGCGCACCGAGGCTCTCGACCTGCTCGCGCACGGCCGGTCGCGTGTCGTACGCCTCGACGATCGCGCCGAGCCGGCGCGCCGTCGCGATCGCCTGCAAGCCGGCCACGCCGGCGCCGATCACCAGCACCCGCCCGGCAGCGATCGTGCCGGCTGCCGTCGTCATCATCGGCAGCACCTTGCCGAGGCCCTGGGCCGCGAGCAGCACCGCACGGTAACCGGCCAGCGACGCCTGGGACGACAGCGCATCCATCGCCTGCGCGCGCGTACTGCGCGGGATCAGCTCCATCGCGAGGCTGGTGATGCCGCGCTCGGCGAGCGCGGTGGCGCGCTTCGGTTCGTCGAGCGGGCGCAGGAAGGAGATCAGCACGGCGCCGGTGCGCAGCGCGCCGAGCTCGTCGTCGCTCGGCGGCTGGACCTTCAGCAGGAAGTCCGCGCTGCCGAGCAGCGCCGCGCGATCGGAGTCGACGGCGATGCCGGCCCGCTCGTATGCCTCGTCGGTGACGCCGGCGCGCTCGCCGGCCCGAGACTCGACGGCCAGCTCGACGCCGGCCTTCGCGAAGACGCGCGCGGCATCGGGGACGATCGCCACGCGATGCTCCCCGGGCGCCGTCTCTCGGAGCGCAACGACCTTCATCCCGATCCTCCATGGGCGACGAACACAGTCGGCAGCTGCTCCGCTGCGCACGAGCACGGCGAAGGAGCGCGGCGGAAGAACGCGGCGGAGGATAGGGAAGCGGCGTTCAGGCGCACAGCGCGTCGCTGCAATCTCCGGCGAAGTGGTCGGGGACTTCGAGTTCGCCGGAGTTCCCGCGCACCAGCACGGCTTCGGCTCCCTTCGAGCCCTCGCGGAACACCGTGACGCCCTTCAGGCCGCGGCGCCACGCGGAGAGGTAGATCGCCCGGACGTCGTCGGGTGTCGCGGCTTCCGGGAGGTTCACGGTCTTCGAGACGGCGTTGTCGACGTGGCTCTGGAAGGCCTGTTGCACGTCGAGGTGTCGCTCCGGGGCGATGTCGTAGGCGGTGGGAAAGAGCCGCGCGACGGCTTCGGGGACCTCGCCGATGCGCCGGGCGGAGCCCTCCGCACGGACGCGGGCCACGAGCGCCTCGTCGAAGACGCCGGCGCGGCGCAGCGCCGCCTCGAAGCGCGGGTTGGTCTCGGGCAGCCGCGCGCCGTCGAGTACGTGGCGCACGAACGCCAGCGCGAAGTACGGCTCGATGCCGCCGGCGCAGTCCGCGAGGATCGAGATCGTGCCGGTCGGCGCGATCGACGTCACCGTCGCGTTGCGCAGGCGGATGCCGCGGGCGGCGGCACGCGAACCCTGCCAGTGCGGGAAGACGCCGCGCTCCTCGGCCAGCCGAGCCGACGCGGCTTCGGCCCGGGCGTGGATGCGCGCCATCAACTGCTCGGCGAGAGCGGGTGCGGCGGGCTCGTCGTACGGAATGCCGAGTTCGACCAGCAGATCGGCGAAGCCCATCACGCCGAGCCCGATCTTGCGGTTGCCGCGCACCTGCGCGGTGATCGCCGGGAACGGGTAGCGGCTGGCTTCGATGACGTCGTCGAGGAAGCGGACACCGAGGTCGACGGCTCGGTCGAGGCATTGCCAGTCGATGCGGCCGTCGCTCACGAAGGCGTCGAGGCGCAGCGAGCCGAGGTTGCAGGCCTCGTTGGGCAGCAACGGGAGCTCACCGCAGGGGTTCGTCGCGGCGAGGGGACCCAGCTGCGGCGTCGGGTTCGCGCGATTCACCGCGTCGATGAAGAGCACGCCGGGATCGCCGGTGGCCCACGCGTAGCGTGCGATCTCGCCCAGCAGCCAGCGGGCATCCAGGCGACGGACGACGCGGCCGTCGCGCGGGTTCACCAGCTCGAAGTCGCCACCCGATTCGACGGCCTGCCAGAAGGAGTCCGGCGTCGACAGCGACACGTTGAAGTTGCTGAGCTGCCCGCGCTCGGTCTTGGCGCGGATGAACTCCACGACGTCCGGATGATCGACGCGCAGCACGCCCATGTTGGCGCCGCGGCGGCGACCGCCCTGCTTCACGACGGCGGTTGCCGCGTCGAACACGCCCATGAACGCGACGGGGCCCGACGCGACGCCGAGAGTGCCCTGCACCAGATCGCCGGCCGGTCGCAGCGACGAGAACGAGAAGCCGGTGCCGCCGCCGGACTGGTGGATCACGGCCATCTGCTTGAGCGCCTCGAAGACGCTGTCGAGCGTGTCCTCGACCGGGAGCACGAAGCACGCCGCGAGCTGGCCGAACTTGGTGCCGGCGTTCATCAGCGTCGGCGAGTTCGGCAGGAACTCGCGCCGCACGAGGGCCCCGTAGAACGCCTCCTCCTGGCGTCCGACGTCTCCTCCCCACTCCTTCTCGACGGCGGCCACGCAGCGCGCGACGCGCCGGCACAACCCGTCCCAGTCCTCGAGCAGCGCGCCTTCCGGCCCGCGCGCCAGATAGCGCGCCTCCAGGACCCGCCGCGCATTGGCCGTCAGTGCCCGCATCCCCGCAAGGCTAGCCGTCAAGAAAGGGGCCGGGTTGGATCGTCAACTTTTCCTCCGGAAAAGTTGACGATCCAACCCGGCCCCTTTCTTGACCCCCGCGGGGCGACGGGTAGAATGCGGGCGTCTTGCAACGTTCGGGTCGGTCTTGGTGGGAGGGAGGTGGCGGTGTCGGGTTCCAGCGCCGGGCGCGTGCTGCGCAAGCAGATCGGGAACTTCCTCGAGGACTTCGTCCCGGGCCAGGTGTTCCGCCACAAGGGCGGGAAGACGCTGACCGAGGGGCTGTTCACGACCTTCACCGAGTTCACGATGACGACGAACCCGCTGGCCAAGAACGCGCGCTACGCGCGCGCCTACGGGTTCGAGGATCTCGTCTGTCCGCCCGGGCTGGTCATGCTCGTCGCGTTCAGCCAGACCGTCGAGGACGTGTCCGAGAACGCCCGCGCCAACCTCGAGTACATCGACATGCGCTTCGGCGCGCCGGTGTACGTCGGCGACACGATCGAGGTCGAGACGAAGGTGCTCGGCGTCACCGCCTCGAAGTCCAACCCGAGGCTCGGCGTGGTGCACGTGCAGTCGACGGCGCGCAAGAACGTCGGCGGCGACGACGAGGCCGTCGTGCTCGCGTGGCAGCGCAAGGTGCAGGTCTGGAAGCGCGACGAGGCCGCCGACCTCCACACCGGCAGCGCCGAGCCCGACGCGATCGAGTGCTCGCTGTGGCTGCCGCCGTACGATGCTTCGCGCGACTACAAGTCCCTCGCCCACCTCGCCAATGCGGACACGTACTACGAGAACTTCGAGCCGGGCACCCGGATCGAGCATTCGCGCGGCCGCACGATGACCTCCGAGCACATCCATCTGACCGCGGTGCTCGACAACACCAGTCAGGTGCACTGCAACCAGTTCATGATCGACGTCGACCCCAAGCAGTACGTCGGCGGCGAGCTGATCATCTTCGGCGGCATCCCGTTCGTGCTGTGCCTCGGCCTGTCGTGCCCGAATGTCGGCGACAACGCGCTCGGCGACCTCGTCTACACGACCGGCCGCCACACGGCGCCGCTGTTCGCCGGCGACACCGTCTTCGCCGCGACCGAGATCCTCGGCAAGCGCGACCACCCGAAGCGGGAGGATGTCGGCGTGCTCGAGACGCGCCTGCTCGGCTACAAGCACGTGCGGGCGAAGGACGGCGACGAGCCGGACCCGGAGGCGCCTACGGGCTGGAAGAAGATCCAGATCTTCGAGCTCGATCGCCAGCTCGTCGTGAAGCGCCGCAGCCACTACGCATGATCGACCTGCACTACTGGCCGACACCGAACGGCTGGAAGATCTCGATCGCGCTCGAGGAAATGGAGCTGCCGTACCGCGTGGTGCCCGTGAACATCGGGCGCGGCGAGCAGCTCCACCCGGAGTTTCTCGCGATCAGCCCGAACGGCCGGATGCCGGCGATCGTCGACGACGCCCCGACGGACGGCGGACCGCCGCTCCCCGTGTTCGAGAGCGGCGCAATACTGCTCTACCTCGGCGAGAAGAGCGGACGCTTCCTGCCCGACGACGTGCGCGGCCGCACCGAGGTGACGACGTGGCTGATGTGGCAGATGGGCGGCCTCGGCCCGATGCTCGGCCAACACGGACACTTCCGGCTGTACGCGACCGAGAAGATCCCGTACGCCATCGACCGCTACCGTCGCGAGGCCGAGCGGCTGTACGGCGTGCTCGATCGACGACTCGCGGAGCGCGAACACGTCTGCGGCTCGTATTCGATCGCCGACATGGCGATCTGGCCGTGGATCGTCACATGGAAGCAGCAGGGCATCGAGCTCGATCGCTTCGCCCACGTGCGGCGCTGGTACGATGCGCTGAAGCAGCGCCCCGCGCTGCGACGCGGCTACGACGTCGGCAAGGAGTGGAAGCGCGCGGCCGCGGCCGGCTTCGACGCAGAAGCGCGCAAGCACCTGTTCGGCGGCGGCAGCAACGGCTGAGGATCCTCAGCGCGACGCGCTGGCTTTCAGCTCCTTCGGCAACCGGCGGCGCAGATACCGGCGCGGGCGACTGAACAGCCGCGGCTCGGCAACGCTGGCCGGATGGCGATCGAGCGGACACGGCGCGTCCGTCGCACACAGCGGACTGCCGTACCACCGGCCGTCCACCTTCACCGAAGCGAGGTCCAGCGCCCGCCCGCAACGCGCGCACGAACCGCTCGCGGCGACATAGTCGATGTCGTCCTGCGATGCGGTCGGCGGCTGGGAGTCGGTCTCCATGGCCGGGGACGATGACCGAAGGCCCGGCGCCTTTCAAGCACCGGCGCCCACCCGTAGCACGAGCCGAGTCAGCAGCGCGTAGTGCACGACTCCGCCCCCGAGGAGCAACAGGTGGAACAGCTCGTGAAACGAGAACAAACGCGGCCACAGGCGCGGGCGTTCCGTGACGAACACGATGACCCCGATGACATGGATGGTCGCCGCGAGTCCGAGGAGTTGGAGAGCGATTCCCTCGAAACGATCGGCCAGACCCGGCAACGCCGGCAGGACCAGGCAGGCCTGGGCGATCTGGAACGGAATGCACGCTTTTTCGTGGACCTGCGGGAAGCACACCTTCTGCACGACGCCGCCCACTGCGATGCCCCAGGCGGCGACCAGGATCGCCTCGCGCAGGGGCGACTCGAGCCCGAGCAGCACGATCGGCGTGAGCGCCCCGGCGATCTGCAGGAAGATCATCGAGTGATCGGCGCGCTGCATCCGGCGCTTCCACGCCGGGCTCCACGGAACCGTGTGATAGAGGAAGCTGACGAGCCAGAGGCCGATCTGCGTCGCAGAGAAGACGCCGAGCGCCAGGCGGCCGAGCGGCCAATGAGCACTGGCCAGCCATAGCTGGCACCCGACCCACAACGAGAGCGCAGCGGCCAGTGCATCGAGCAGTGCGCGCACGGGATTCTGGATCGGCCCGAGCTGGACCCGGGAGATCGCCTGCGACACGAATCACCCCCTTGCGCCACGCGCTTGCGGAGACGCTTCCGTCCCGAGAGATCGCGAGAGTGAGCGGGGGCGCAATCTCGATGGCCGCAAGATGGATCGCCGAAGCGACACGCCGATGACGGCGATCGCAGCTTTCGGTGACGACCGGTCGTGCACCGGTAGACTCGGGATGATCCGTGGCCGCTTCGATGGCGAAGCGGCAACCCGCGGTCCGGAGGTCCGACTCGTGCAGTCCCGAACTCGCGCCGTCTCGTGCCTGGCGCAAGCGTTGGTGGCGGGCCTGGCGCTCGCCGCGGTGACCGCGCCGGCGCGAGCCGACGAACCGCAGCCCCCCTGGCTCACGATCGATGCGCCCGCAGACGACGGTGCCGCCGTCTCGCTGCCGCTCGTGGAAGTGCGCGGCCGCGCCGCGCCGGGCGGCGCCGCCGCCCACGATCTCGTGATCGTCCTCGACGCCTCCGACTCGACGATCCTGCCGTCCGGCTGGGATGTCGACGGCGACGGACCCGGAGGACGCACCGACCCCGCGCGAGCCGAACGCTTCTCCGCCTCGCCGGTGCTGGCCGCCCGGATGCGCGAGGCCGACCTCGACGACAGCGTGCTGATGGCCGAACTCGCCGCCGCTCGCGCGCTGCTCGATCGGATCGATCTCCGGCGGGACCGCGTGGCGCTGGTCGTGTTCTCGGACGACGCCGAGATCGTCGCGCCGCTCGGCCGGCCGCGCCCGGTGCTCGACGCCGCGCTCGACGAGATCGCGGACCATCCGGAGCGCTGGCTGCGCGGAACCGACTTCGGCGCGGCGATCGCGAAGGCGCAGAGTGCGCTGGGCGACACCGTGGAGAACCGGTCACGGATCGAGAACGCGGACGACTCCTCCGGTCGCCACCGCTCGATCCTGTTCCTGTCCGATGGCGAGCCGACGCTGCCCGCAGGCCGGGAGATGCCTCGTCAGCACGCGCTCTGGTCGGCGCACGCGGCCGCCACGGCCGGAATCCGCATCCACGCATTCGCGCTCGGCGAGGCGACGCTCCCCGGGCTCGACGTCTTCCGCGAGCTCGCAGCGCTCTCCGGCGGCCGCTTCGAACGCCTCGCGGAGGCCGGCGATGCGATCGCGCGGCTGCCGCAGACGGACCTCGTCGGTCTGGCCGAGCTTCGGATCGTCAACGAGACGACCGGGCACCCGGCGCGCGCGGTGCGCACCTTCCCGGATGGCCGGTTCGACGGCTTCGTCGAACTCGTCCCGGGAACCAACGTGCTGCGTGTCGATGCGGTGGCCAGCGATGGGACCGCGGCGAGCGCGACACGCAGGATCGTACGCGCCGGCACCGCTCCCGACCTGGTACGCACCGAAGCGTTGCTCGGCGAGCTGCGTCGTCGAACGCAGGAGGTCGAGCTACGCGCCGAGATGGAACGCACGCGCCGCGTGCGCTCGCTCGAACTCGAGCTGCGCGTCGAGCCGCGAAGCGACGGACCCGAGCGACGACCGACCGGGCTCGGCCCGCGGCCCGCGCACCCCGGCCCGACTCAGCGCTTGCCGTAGTAGTACGGCTTCAGTCGGTTGTGCAGCTCGCCGGCCTTGAACAGCGCATCCATGACGGGGGCTTCGATCAAGACCCGGCGGCCATTCTCCTCGGCCGACAGCCGCAGCGAGCCGATGCGATCGAACGTGGCGCGGGTCTGTGCCGCATCCTTGCCGCTCTCGAGTTCGCCCGCGAGATGCCGCGCCGAGTTCTCGGCCAGCCGGATGTCCTCTTGCAGCTCGTAGAACGTCGTGCGCTGGCCGACGTTCTGATCGAGCGGGCTCATGCGGACGGCTTCCCGCGCGTCGTGCACGGCGACGGCCAGTTCCTGCGCGATCTTGGTCACCCGCGCCTGGTCCCATCGGACCGGCTCGCCCTCCGGAACCGGCTGCGCAAAGGCGGCCGAGGCAGCCAGCGTGAGCGCGCTGATTGCGACGACGGCGATCCCGGCGCGGCGCGGCCTGTTTGCTCGGAACGCTGAGATGTCCATGTGGCGGCTCCCTCCTGTGAACTTGCTGCCTCGAACGTCCTACTGCAGACGCCCGGCAGAACACTGTCGGTACGGGTCCCCGGGGCGGACCGCGCCCGGCTGCTCGCGGGCCTGGCGGCGCGCCGACAGCGGGTTTCAGCCGCGGATCCTATCACTGTTGCGCTGGCAGGCGGGGACGATTCTGCATCGAGAGCCGGAGTCCGCCGGAATCGGCGGTTTCTGCCCCCGATGGTCCCGAGCGATCCTTTTTCGCTACATGAGGCGGGGTGTCCGTTTCGCCTCGAACGTCCCCCGCGTTCGCGTCCTCCGCGAGCCCATCGGAGGCCACCGGGATCCGGAGGCCGCTCGGGAACGCCACCCCCCGGAGCGAGTCGCCGGCTGCGGTGGTCTGGCTGCCGTGGCTGGTGCGGCTGCGCTGGATCTCGGTCGCCGGGCAGCTCCTGACCGTCGCCGTCGCGCGCTGGGCGTTCAGCCTGCCGATTCCGATGCGGGCGCTGATGACGGTCGTCGCCGTGACGGCGGCGACGAACCTTCTCGCGAACGTCCTCGTTCGTCGCCGGGCACCGCCACTGCGCACTCGTGCCGATCTCGCGGCAGGCTTGGTGCTGACGCTCGATGTCCTGCTGCTGACCGCCCTGCTCGGCCTGTCCGGCGGACCGGCCAATCCGTTCAGCGTGCTCTACCTGGTGCACGTTGCCCTGGCGGCGTTGGTTCTGGGCATGCGAGCCAGCGTGGCGATCGCGGGACTCTGCGCCGCGGCCTACGCCACGCTCTTCGTCTGGCACGTGCCAGTGTCATGGGATCATGGGGCGCATCTCGGGCACGGCGCCGAGCGCATCGGTTTGCATCTCCAGGGCATGTGGATCGCGACGGCGCTGACCGGCGTGCTCCTCGCGTACTTCGTCTCGAGGATCGCCGCAGCGCTGCGCCAGCGGGAAACGCAGGTGCTCCGCCTCGAACGCGAGGCTGCGCGCAACGAGAAGCTCGTCGCGCTCGCGGCTCTCTCCGCCGGAGCCGCGCACGAACTCGGCAGCCCCCTCGCGACCATTGCCGTCGCCGCGCGGGAGCTGGAAGACGCCGCCTCCGAGGGCGCTGAACCCGGCGCTCTGCGCGAGGACGCCCGACTGATCCGCGCCGAGGTCGATCGCTGCCGGCAGATCCTGGCGCGCATGGCGGGAGAATGGGGGAACGAGGCCGGCGAAGCGCCCGTGACCGTGAGCGTCCCGGATCTGTTCCAGGCCATGGTTGCTACGCTCGATGTGCGAGAACGTGCGCGACTGCGGATTCTCGAGGCGCCGGATTCGCTGCATCTGCGCGTTCCGCGTCGTGCGGTCGTGCGCGCACTTTCCAGCCTGGTGCGCAACGGACTCGCCGCGTCGGAAGACGGAGCGGTGGAGATCGGCGCCGACGCGCAGCGCGCCCACGTCCGCTTCCGGGTCGCGGACGATGGCGCCGGCATGGACGAAGCTGTTCTCGCCCGTGCCGGCGAGCCGTTCTTCACCACACGCGTTCCGGGCGCCGGAATGGGCCTCGGGCTCTTCCTCGCCCGCGCGCTCGCGGAACAGCTCGGTGGAGGGCTGTCGCTCGAATCGACGCTCGGACGCGGAACGACCGTCTGGTTCGAGATCCACCGTGATCCGCTCCGCGGCGGTGTCTCGTGACCGCGCCGACTCCCGCCAGCGACCCGCGCACGCTGCTCGTCGTCGACGATGACGACACCTTCCGCAGCCGCCTCGCGCGCGCGTTCCGCCGGCGCGGCTTCGAGGTCGGCGAGGCTCGTGACGGCGACGAGGCGCTCGCGCTCGCCCGCGCAGAAAGCCCCGAACTCGCCGTCATCGACCTGCGCCTCCCGAGCAGCAGCGGGCTCGAGATCCTGCGCGGCCTCAAGGCGATCGATGCTGCCACCCGCGTCGTCGTCCTCACCGGCTATGGCAGCATCGCGACGGCCCTCGAGGCGATCCGCAGCGGCGCGACGCACTATCTGACGAAGCCGGTCGACGTGGACGACATCCTCGATGCGTTCGAGCGCGCCGAGACCTCCCTCCCGGCGCCACCCGCCGGCGACGACCGGGAGGTACCGTCATTGGCCCGCGTCGAATGGGAGCACATCCAACGAGTGCTCACGGATTGCGACGGAAACGTTTCGCAGGCGGCGAGGCTGCTCGGGATCCACCGCCGCTCGTTGCAACGAAAGCTCGGCAAGTTCCCGGTCCGGCGCTAGTGTCCTGTCTCGGAAGTCCGCATGCATTCGATCGCGTCTCCGGGCCACTAGCGAGTGCACCGACGCCCGAGCGTGCCGCGACCTGCGCTCAGTCTTCCAGACGGAACTGGATGAGAACGGTGACCCACGAAGCCACGGGCCGCCCGCCGCGAGACGCCGGGTGGAACCGCGCGCGCTGCAGGGCCTCGCGCGCGGCGAGCAGGAACTCGTCCCGGGTGCTCTCGCGCAGCGTTCCGCCGCCGTAGTGCCCCTCGGCGTCGACGACGATCCGCGCCTCGACGTCCCCCTCGACGCCCTGCGCGCGCAGCGCCAGCGGATACTGCGGCTGGATGGGAGCCGTCGGCCGAGCCGGCGTGTCGACTTCGTTCTCCTCGTAGGGCTGGGGGAACGCGTCCTCGTTCGCGGCGATCGGCGCGGTGTCGGCTTCGAGCGGCCGCGTCGGCGGAGCCGAGGCGCAGCTCGAGAGCAGACAAGCGAACGCCACCGAGGACCACGCGCACGACGAGCGAGGCGCGCGACGGATCCTCATCGCTCAGAACCGGAAGCGCGCGCCACCGCTCACGCTCGCGGGGGTCCCGCGTTGCACGAGGCCACCGAAGGCGCTCGCTTCGTAGTCTTCGTCCAGGATGTTTTCCCCTTTCACGAAGATCTGGACGCCGCCGAGTGGACCAGCGCCCGGCAGGTCCCACGTGGCGCCGGCATCGAAGACGATGTGCTCGCCGAGACGCGTCTCGTTCCCGACGTCCTGGAATTGGTCGCTTAGGTAGCGGCCGCGCAACGTGAAGCGGACCCCTCGCCACGGCCCGATCGTCGCTCCTGTCGTGGCGACGTGCCGCGGGGCGCCCTCGACCCGATTTCCTTCGAGGCTGCGATCGGCAGGATTGTCGTCGACGTCGGCATCGGTGAACGTGTACGACGCAGACAGCGTCACCAGGGCATGGACATCGACTTCGCCGATCACCTCGATGCCCCGGCTGCGAATCGACCCGAGGTTCTGGTTCTCGAGCGTGAACACCGGAAAGAACGCAACCGGCACGCCACCGATGAAGTCTTCGACCTCGTTGTAGAACGCCGTCGCTTCGATCCGCGCGCGGCGCTCCCAGAATGCCAGATCGATCCCGAGCTCGCCGCCGTCGAGCGTCTCCTCCTGGAGCTCCGCGTTGGCCCGGCCCTGGAACGACGAGGTGCCGAACGAGCGATAGAGCTCCGCCAGCGTCGGAGCGCGAAACGCGCGATAGCCCGCGCCGCGGACCGCGATGCCCTCTGCCACCTGGAAGCGCAGCGCCGCGCGATAGGAGAACGCTTCGAACGAGCTGGACGGAAGATCGTTCGTGACGCCGTTGGAGTCGCGATCCGCATCGGTGTTCTCGAAGAAGTCGCCGCGCAGGTTCAGCAAGAACGTGAGCCGCGGATGCGGAACGAACAGCGCCTCCGTGAAGACGCCGAGCGACCGCTGCGTCCCCTCCGTCTGCTCGTCGAGGAACAGCGTTCCATCGGGCCGGAACGTCTGCGCATCGTTGTCTCCGCGGATCCAGCGACCATCCAGCCCGGCGGTGAGCCGCGATGCGATGGCGGTCGGCTCGATCGTCCAGATCAGCGAACCCGCGAAGTCGTCCGCCTCGCTGACGCTCGTGAAGGAAAGGGACTCGCTCGACCGCGCCGCGTCCGTTCGCGGATTGAAGGTGCGGAAGGACTCGTCCTGATAGCGAAACGCCGACGACAGCAGGCCCCAGTGTCCGAGGTCGAGATCGGCGCCCGAAGTGATCCCGTGCAGCTCGGTGTCGGTGCGGGCGAGCGGCGTCGTGCCGCCCTGGTCCTGATCGAACGCGCTGCCGGCGAGGAACACGCGGAGCCGCTCGTGCGGGTCGGCCTCGACGCGGCCGCGGACCGTCCAGTTCTGTGCGGACGTGGCGCGATCGAGCGGACCGCGCTGCGAGGAATCGACTTCCTCGAAGCCATCCGTGTCGAAGTAGCTGCCATCGACCCGCGCTCGCAGCGGCCCGTAGCCCCCGCCCGCGTGCAGCTCGCTGGCGACCGTGTCGAAGCTGCCGCCGAACGCGCTCACCTCCAGTGCGGGTTCCTCCGGGACCGGCCGCGTGAAGAGATTCACCACGCCGCCGAGCCCGTAGGTCCCGAACTGGCTCGATGCACCGCCGCGCACGACCTCGATCCGCTCGAGCTGGCTGACCGTCACCTGGTTCCAGAACACGTTGCCGAAGAACGCGCCGTTCATCGGCAGGCCGTCGAGCAGCACGAGCGTGCGGGTTCCGTTGTCGCCGAGTCCGAGGCCGCGGATCGACACGCTCGGGTTCACGGGGAAGTTCGCGTTGCTGTTGCTGAGCGGGAGCTGGAGGTTCGGAACCGTTCGCAACAGCTCGTCCGGGGTCTGGACCGGCGCTGCGTCGATCTCTTCGCGCGTCAGCACGGTGGCGCTCACCGGCAGCTCCGACAAGCCCGTCCGAGAGCGCGTCACCGTCACGACGAGAGGATCCGCAACCGGCTGCGCTTCGCCCGCCGTCGAACCCAGGAGCAGCGAACCCGACAACAGCGAGATGGCCACCATCGCGGCGATGCGCGGCGAGACGTACGACATGCTTCTCCTCCCGAGGAACGGCGGGGCGCAGTCGGGTATACGAGAGCAGCGGCGCCGACGCGTGCGGCATATCGTCGCAGGCGACGTCTTCTCGGCGCTCGAAGCCAGGTCGGGCCGGGCGGCGGCGGCGGTTCCGCGCCATTCTCGTCGCACCGCTGGCGCAGACCATCGAAACGAAGCCGGAGGCCATCGGGAGACGGGCGTGGAGCGCGTAGATCGCGAACGATCGAAAATCGGCCGCCGGGTTCGAATCGGGGCGCTGCTCGCCGCCGCGACCGCCGGCGGCTACGCGTTCGGCTGTCGCCCGCCCGAGGGCCCCGTCGCTCGCGAAGTCGAGCGGCGTCAGATCCCGCACGCCGACGTCGCCCACGACGGCCATGTCTCGGATCCCGCCCTGGCGCTGATCGGAGACGTCCCGATCGTCGCGTACCTGCGCGGGATGACGGGTCGCTTCCATGTCTTCGTACAGCGTGCCGATGGCGGCGACCCGGTTCGCGTCGACCCGGACGCGCTCGTCCCGGCGCCGGCCCACCAGCCGCCGGGTCTCGCCGTCGGACCCGACGGCGCGCTGCACGTCTCCTGGGGCGCGCGCCGGCCGCAGCCCGCCGGCGACCACGCCGCGCAGCCCGCCGGCGGCCACGCCGCGCAGCCCGCCGGCGGCCACGCCGTTTCGGATCTTCGACTGTCCCGCTCCGTGGACGGCGGACGCCACTTCGAGACTCCCGTGCGGGTGCACGGCGACGAGCCGATCTCGCGCGAGTTCGAGGGCCTCGCCGTGGCGAGCGACGGCGCGGCGATCGTGGCGTGGATCGACGGCCGCGACGGTCCCGCCAGCTACGCCGCGCGCGTCCTCGACGGCCATCGCGTCGAGTCCGAGGTCCGGCTCGACGGCGACACCTGCCCGTGTTGCAGGATCTCCGTCACGGCGGGACCTGCCGGAGCGCTGGCCATCGCGATCCGCAAGATCTTCCCCGGACAGGTTCGCGACTTCGTCCTGACCCGCTCCGACGACGCGGGCCACAGCTTCGCGCCGCCGGTGCGGGTCCACGAAGACGGCTGGGCGATCGAGGCGTGCCCGCACCGCGGCGGCGCCCTGGCGCTCGACGACAACGGAGGGGCCGCGTTCGCCTGGTACACCGAGGGAGCCGATCAGCGCGCACAGCTCCGCTTCGCCCGCGCGGAAGCCGGTGCGGCCTTCGGCGCGCCGATCCCGCTGCACGAGGATCCGAAGACGGCGCCCGATCGCGTCGCGTTGGCGCTCGCGCCGGATGGCCGCGGCATCGTCGTCTGGGAGGCCTTCACGCCCGCTCGGCGAGCGATTCTCGCGCGCGCCACGGCAGACGGCGGGCGGCACTTCGGTCCGGTACAGACCCTCTCCCACGCCGTCAAGGCCATGGGGCCCGCGGCAGCGGTCGCCAGCGACGGAAGCCTGTGGGTCGCGTGGAACGAGGAACGCTATCCGGCTCTCGACACCGTGCTGCTACGACTCCAGGTCGATGACGCGGCTCAGCGCACCGGCACGTCGAAATAGGACGCCGGATACGGCTCCGGCTGGAACGTGAAGTGCCACCACTCCTCGCGCAGCGGGCGGAATCCGCGCTGCTCCATTGCCTGGCGCAGCAGCGCGCGGTTCTCGCGCGCCTCGTCCGGAATGTCGCGGGAGTCGGCGTGAGAACGCTCGTCGAAGAAGTCGAACGGCGTTCCCATGTCGGAGGGCTCCGCGCCGCCCCACGAATCGAAGCGCAGCAACGTCGCGTCGACGGCGCTGCCGCGGCTGTGCGCGGACTTCGCGGCGATGTAGCCGCGCGCCACCAGCTCGCGCTTCGGCACGTTCGGGTAGTGCGCGTCCTTGGTGCGCGTATCGGCGGGGTCGTTCGCCCAGCGCAGGAACTGATCGACGGCGCGCTGCGGCCGGTAGCAGTCGAAGACCAGCAGCCCCAGGCCCACGGATTCGAGGTCCGCCTGCACGGCGGCCAGTGCCTGCGCCGCCGGCTCGGCGAGCAGGCATTTCGCCGCCTCGTAGCCGTCGATCGGCGCGCCGACGAAGTTGTTCGCGCCGGCATACCGGATGTCGAGGCGGATCGACTCGTCGAGATCGGTGACGGACACGAGCGGCGGGCCCGGCGGCGGCTTCGGCTCGCGCGGACCGCCTCCGCACGCAGCGAGCGAGCCGATCACCGCCCAGGCCGCGGCGGCGCGATACGCCGTCCGCGCGCGCCGGCTCAGAGCAGCCCCTTCACCGCGGCCGGCATGTCCTTCGCGACGCGCACGATCGGGATGCCGGTCTGGACGTTCTGCTGCATCTCCTGGAACGAGCGCGGCAGGTCCTCGAACGCGTAGATCTCCTTGTGCACGGTCGGCCGGAACACCTTGCCGTACAGCTCCGTGGCCGCTTCGCAGCCGTCGACGGTCTCGTAGTGCGTGTGGTCGATCGTCACCTGCTTCACCGACATCACCGTCGAGTTGTACTCGACGACCTGCGAGAGCTGCCAGCCGGCCGACACGTTGACACCGCAGCGCGCCGCCACCGCCAGGCCGGCGCCGAACACCGGCCCGCGCAGCATGTCGGCGACGATGTGCATGCCCTCCCCGGCGGTCAGCTTCTTCACGTCGTTCGAGAACTGTTTGACGCCGTCCTTGCTGCGGAAGCGGTCGTAGGCCTTCTGGTCGATGCCGGTGATGCCGAGCTTCTCGAGCGCCTGGCGCCGCTCCGGGCTGCCGGAGCAGAAGTACGCCTTGTGCCCTTCCGACTTCGCGAGCATCAGGAAGCACTCGCCGACGCCGCCGCCGAACGAGAGCACGTTCAGCACGGCCCGACGCTCGCGGGTGACCTTGATCCGGTAGATTCCCAGCGCCCGGCGCCACATGTGGTAGGCCGTCGGCGCGCGCAGCGGGAGCGCGGCGATCTCCCACAGGCTGAGGCCGCAGTCGAGCGGCGCCGCCACGAGCTGCCAGTCCCCGACCACCGCCTCCTCGCCGTACCAGCCGATGGACTCCGGCTGGTCGTAGGCCCAGATCCGCAGCGGATAGCCGTAGATGTCCGGCTCGCCGTTGCAGTGCGTCAGCACGATGTCGCCCGGCTTCCATTTCGTGACCTCGGCGCCGACGCCGATCACCTCGCCGACGGCCGAGTTGCCGGGGTAGATCTTGCCGCCGCGCAGCTCGGCGATGTTCACGGTGTCGGCGAGCGCGGCGTGGTTGATGTTGTGCTCGCCCGACACCGCCAGGATCCGCAGGTGCACGTCGCGCGGCCCGACCGGGCGCAGCTGCGCCTCGTCGAGCTGGACGACGCGCGAGATGTCGACGGCTTCGAGATCACCGCCGACGCGGGCGCGCTCGGCGGCGATGGATTCGGTGCTGATCGAGTAGGCGCGGGGCATCGGGGCTTCTCCTCGTGGGGCCTCGGCCGGAGCGGGCCGCGCGCGATCCTAGCCGAGTGCGCGCGCCTTGCCCGAGGTTCGGAAAGTCGATACCGTGCGCGGCCTTACAGCCCCTCCTCCGGTCGGTGCTCCGGTCTTCGGCCCGGCGCCCGGTCTCGATCTCGCGGTCGCGATCTCGTGGGGCGGGTCCAGCGGAGATCCCGATGCGCTTCTACGAGTACGAGTCGAAGGCCTTGTTCCAGCGCCACGGCATGCCGCTCGGCAAGAGCGGGCTCGCGCACTCGGCCGCCGATGCGCGCCGCATCGCCGGCGAGATCGGCGGGCCCGTCGTGCTGAAGAGCCAGGTGCTGTCGGGCGGGCGCATGAAGGCGGGCGCCGTCAAGTTCGCCGACACGCCGGACGAAGCCGCCGCGCACTACGACGCGATCGTCCCGATCGTCGTCAATGGTCAGACGTGCAAGGCGGTGCTGGTCGAAGAGAAGAAGGGCATCGCGCAGGAGTACTTCGCCGCGATCACCTGGGACGGGCGGCGCAAGCAGCCGGTGCTGATCTTCTCCGACATGGGCGGGATCGACATCGAAGAGGTGGCCGAGACGCATCCGGAGCACGTCTCGAAGACGCACTTCTCGTCGCTGCTGCCGATCACGCCGCGCATCGCGAAGGAAGCGATCGCCGCTACCGGCGTCACCGGCCAGGCGCTGAATCGCCTCACGCCGATCGTGTTCGAGCTGATGCAGGTGTTCCTTCGCTACGACCTGACGCTCGCCGAGATCAACCCGCTCGCGCGGCTCGAGGACGGGCGCTTCGTCGTGCTCGACGGCCACATCGACATGGAGGCCGAGGCGCGCGGCGCGCACAAGAAGCTGCTCGAGGAGCTGGGCATCGGGCCCGACGAGACGCGCCAGGCGCGCGAGGCGACGGCGTTCGAGACGCGCGGCGCCGAGATCAACGCGCAGGACCACCGCGGCGTGGCCGGCAACGTCGTCGAGTTCGACGGCGACCTGGGCCTCGTGATCGGCGCCGGCGGCGGCTCGCTGACGCTGTTCGACGCGGTCCGCAAGCACGGCGGCAAGCCCGCCAACTACTGCGAGATCGGCGGCAATCCGTCGGTGAAGAAGGTCCAGGAGCTGACCCGGCTCATTTTGTCGAAGCCGGGCGTCCGCAAGATCGCCGTGATGATGAACGTGGTTTCGAACACGCGGGTGGACATCGTCGCGCGCGGCGTGATCAAGGGCTGCGCCCTGTCCGGCAAGGACCCCCAGGACGTCCTCGCGATCTTCCGGATCCCCGGCGCGTGGGAGGGCGAGGGATTCAAGATCCTCGCCAAGTACGGCGTCGACTACTGCGATCGATCGGTTTCGATGTATGAAGCGGCCGGCAAGGCCGTCGCCAAGCTGAGGAGTGCGTGATGCAACGAACTGCGGGCGACGGCCGCGCAGCGAGCCGAAGGCGAGCGAAGTCCACAGCTTGGGCCGTCGCCAAGCTGAGGAGTGCGTGATGCAACGAACTGCGGGCGACGGCCGCGCAGCGAGCCGAAGGCGAGCGGAGTCTACAGTTGGGCGTGCGGTCGCCAAGATGCAGGCCTGAGGAGGCACGCATGTCCATTCTCGTCGACAAGGACACCACGTTCATCGTGCAGGGCATCACCGGCCGCGAGGCCGTGAACCTGACGCGCGAGTGCCTCGACTACGGCAGCAAGATCGTCGGCGGCGTGACGCCGGGGCGCGCCGGTCGCGACGTCTACGGCGTGCCGGTCTACGACTGCGTGCGCGATCTCGTCGCGAAGCACGGTCCGGTCCACGGCTCGGTGATCTCGGTGCCGCCGGGCTTCGTGCGCGACGCGGCGTTCGAGGCGATCGAGAATGGCGTCCGGCTGATCGTCATCGTCACCGAGAACATCCCGCGCCGCGAGGTCGCGCAGATGGTCGAGCTCGCCGGCCTGCGCGGCGCCCGCATCATCGGACCCAACTGCCTCGGCGTGATCGCGCCCGGCGAGTGCAAGATGGGCGGGATCGGCGGCCCGGCTGCCAACACGAAGCAGGCCTACACGCGCGGGCCGATCGGCATCATGTCGCGCTCGGGCGGCATGACGACGGAGATCGCCAGCACGCTCTCGGCGGCGGGGCTCGGCCAGAGCACCGCCGTCTCGATCGGCGGCGACGCGATCATCGGCACCAGCTACGCCGAGCTGATGCCGCTGTTCGAGGCCGACCCGGAGACGAAGGCCATCGCGATCTACTCGGAGCCGGGCGGCCGCATGGAGGCCGAGCTGGCGGAGTGGGTGACGACGAACAAGAGCCGCCTGCCGATCGTGGCCTTCATGGCGGGCCGCTTCATGGACGAGATGCAGGGCATGCGCTTCGGCCACGCCGGCACCATCGTCGAGGGCAAGGAAGACACGACGGCAGCCAAGATCGAGCGCATGGAGGCGGCGGGCATCTCGGTGGCGGAACGCATCGAGGAGATCCCGAAGCTACTCCAGAAGCGTCTCGCGGAGAAGCGCTGATGCCGGGCATGTTCATCGACGTCCGCGTGGACGAGGCGGTCGCCAAGGATCCGGCGATCGCGAAGAAACTCGTCGAGGTCTGCCCGGTGAACATCTTTGCGCAACACGCAGGCGGCGGAGCCGCTGGCCCGCTGGGTCATAAGGACGACGGCGCGCTGCGGATCGTCGAGGAGAACCTCGACGAGTGCGTGCTGTGCGACCTGTGCGTGCGCGCGGCGCCCGCAGGCACCGTCCAGATCGTCAAGCTCTACGAATCCTGAACCCCGGGAGAACCCGCATGCGCAGCCCTCGCGACTTCCTGAAGCCCCAGGCCGTCGGCGCCCCGGCGCCGGTGTCCGAGATTCCCGTCAAGCCGTCCCGGATGATCCACTTCTTCGATCCGTCGAACGAGAAGATGGCGGCCAAGCTGCCGGACATCGCCCGGAAGACGGACATCCTGCTCGGCAACCTGGAAGACGCCGTGCCGGCCGACCGCAAGGAGGCCGCGCGCGAGGGGCTCGTAAAGATCGGCAAGAGCGTCGATCTCGGCGAGACCGCGCTGTGGACGCGCATCAACTCGCTCGACAGCCCGTGGTGTCTCGACGACCTGCTGCGGCTCGTCCCCGAGATCGGCGATCGGCTCGAGGTCGTGATGGTGCCGAAGGTCGAGGGCGCTTGGGACATCCACTACGTCGACCGGCTGCTCGCGCAGCTCGAGGCGAAGGCGGGGCTGCGCCGCCCGCTGCTCGTGCACGCGATCCTCGAGACCGCGCAGGGCGTCGCCAACGTCGAGGAGATCGCGCAGGCGAGCCCGCGCATGCAGGGCATGAGCTTCGGCCCGGCCGACCTCGCGGCGTCGCGCCGGATGAAGACGACGCGCGTCGGCGGCGGGCATCCCGGCTACCGCGTGGTGTCGGACCCGGACCCGCAGCAGCCGGACGCGCCGCGCGCGACCGCGCAGCAGGATCTCTGGCACTACTCGATCGGCCGGATGGTCGACGCCTGCACGGCCAACGGCCTGCTGCCGTTCTACGGCCCGTTCGGCGACATCTCGGACGACGTCGGCTGCGAGGCGCAGTTCCGGGCGTCGTTCCTGATGGGCTGCGTCGGTGCGTGGTCGCTGCATCCGAAGCAGATCGACATCGCGAAGCGCGTGTTCTCGCCGGACCCGGCCGAGGTGGCGTTCGCACGGCGCGTGCTCGAGGCGATGCCGGACGGCCGCGGCGTGCTGATGCTCGACGGCAAGATGCAGGACGACGCCACCTGGAAGCAGTGCAAGGTGATGGTCTCGCTCGCCGAGCTGCTGGCGAAGAAGGACCCGGAGCTCGCGAAGGCCTACGGGCTGTAGTCGCGCATGACGAGAGCCGCCGGCGTCGCTCTCGCGCTCGCCCTGCTCGCGTTGCGGCTGGTGCTGCCGAGCCACGCGGCGTTTGCGGCGCTATTCGACTCGCGCGAGACGCTGCCGTGGTGCACCGCGCAGGGCATCGTCTGGGTGCCCGTCGGAGAGCTGCGCCACGAGCAGGATCCGAGCCGGCCGTCTCCGCCGGCGTCTTCGCGCTGCCCCGTCTGTCTGCTGCAAGGCGCGTCGTTCCTGGCCGCGACGCCTCCGCCGCTCGCGGTCCGCGCGGTGCTCGTCGTGGCGCGCGCCGCGACCGGCGCACCGGCGGCGATACCGGCTCGCTCGATTCCGCGTCCGGAACACCCGCGCGCGCCGCCCCTTCCCTGCTGATCGTCCCCTGAAATCACCATCAGTCCATCAGCCGCCTCGGCGGCCTCCGATCACCGGCGCCGCGCCGGACGCATTCGTGCGCCCGCGCGCGCGCGCAGCAGGGAGTTCTCCGTGAAGACATCGATGCAGATGCCCCGGATCGCCGTTTTCCTGGTCCTCGCGACGTTCGTCGTCCACCCCGTCCACGCCCAGCCGTCGGGCCACGAACACCACCACCCCGGCACCCACACAGAAGAGCCGGACCTGCCTCCCGGCACCAGCCTCTCGATCGGTTCCCACGGCCCGCACGCCGACTCGCATGCACCGATCGGCGTGATGGGCGATCACGTCCACGAGGCCCGCGAGTGGATGCTCTCGTACCGCTTCCTGCGCATGAAGATGAGCGGCAGCCGCGACGGCACCGACGAGCTGAGTCAGTCCGAGATCGCAACCTCGGCCCGCAACCCGTTCTTCGGTCTCCCCGGTCAGCCGCCGACGCTGCGCGTGGTGCCGACCGAGATGACGATGGACATGCACATGTTCGGCGCGATGTACGCGCCGACGGACTGGCTCACGCTGATGGCGATGGGCATGTACGTCCGCAAGGACATGGACCACACGACGTTCCAGGGACCCGCCGGGACGACGCGGCTCGGCCGCTTCACGACGCGCACGGAGGGCTTCGGCGACACGCGCATCACCGGCCTCGTGCGGCTGTTCGAGACGGAGATCCATCGCGTACACCTGAACGCCGGCCTGAGCCTGCCGACCGGATCGATCCGCGAGAAGGACCGCATCCTCACGCCGATGAACACGCAGCCGCGCACGCGGCTCCCGTATCCGATGCAGCTCGGCTCGGGCACCTTCGACCTGATGCCCGGCCTCACCTACAACGGCCACGCGGGCCGCTTCGGCTGGGGCGCGCAGTACCTCGGCACCGTGCGGCTCGGCCGCAACGACGAGGGCTACTCGCTCGGCGACCAGCACGAGATGACCGGCTGGGGCAGCTTCGCCTGGACCCCGTGGATCCGCCAATCGCTGCGGCTGGCCGGCACCGTCGCCGGGGATCTCGACGGCCAGGACCGGCGCATCGTCGCTCCGGTCCAGACCGCCGATCCGGACAACCAGGGCGGCGAGCGCATCGACCTGCTGTTCGGCCTCGACCTCACGGGTCCCAGCGGCTGGCTTCGGGGGCACCGGATCGCCATCGAAGGCGGTCTGCCGGTCTACCAGCACCTGAACGGACCCCAGCTCGAAACGGACTGGCTGCTGACGATCGGCTACCAGATCGCGTTCTGACCGCGCGGCCAGGACGAGCGTCAAGGGAGGGGCCGGGTTGGATTCGTCGACGAATCCAACCCGGCCCCTCCCGGTCGACGCCGGTGGCGGTGGGACTACGGCGTGCACTCGATCGCCAGCGTGGCGATGTTCTCGCCGATGATCGGCGTGCTGGTATTGCTGGCGAATGCAGCGCCCAGGGTGAGCACGAGTGTGTCTCCGGAGTCCCCGATCGGCCCCGGTGCCGCGGCGCCGGGAACGGTCAGCGGCCCGATCGACGCAGCGCCGAGCGGCGCGCCTCCTCCCGCCGAGTCGAAGTACACCGACGTCGCGTCGCCGGTGGTCAGCGTCAGGTTCTGGACGGCGCCCGGCGCGCTGGTGTCGTCCGCCGTGCACGGAATCCCGTCCGCCCCTGCCTCTCCGGTAAGCCCGACGACGATGTTCAGGATGCTGCTGACGACGAGGTTCGAGCTCCCGGGCGCAGGCGCGGCCGGCACCGGCGTGAGGCATTGCTTCGTCGGCCCGGTCGCTGCGACTGCGTTGTCCCCGCCGAGCTGGCAGCTCGACGCCGGGAAGCCGGCGTCGATACAGTCGTCGTCTTCACCCGGCACGGCATCGAAGCAGTTCGAGAAGCCGAACTCCGGGATCGTCCCGGCGTTGTCGATGTAGCCGGTCGCCGAGACCACGTCGACGCAGATATCGGCGACGCCCGGGAGTGACGCTCGCAGCGTCCGCGCGTTGCTGCCGTAGACGGCCGTGATGCCCGGACTCACGTCCGGCAGGTCACAGGCCGACAGCACCAGGTTGCCCCCGAGACCCACCGGGATCGCGGCGCCGCCCGCCAGGTTGACGCCGATCGCTGTCGCACCGCCCACCTTGCAAGAGACGTCGCGGCACGCGGTCGCCGGGAAGCCCTCGGAGGCAGGCGCCGGATTCCCCGCGTTGCCCTCGCGATCCCGGCGCGCGAACAGCGTGCAGGTCGGACACGTGGATGCCTGGCAGACATCCGCTGCATCGAGGCTGTCGCACCTGTCGGCGGGGTCCAGTGCCTGGCACACGCCGTCTTCCGTGCAGGTGACGCTCGGGTTTCTCTTGCAGAACTGCGTCACGGACTCGCAGGAAGCATCCGGCGTATCGGCCGTCAGATCGCAGCTCCGTCCGGACTCGAGGCAGAAGTCCGACGCCATGTCCTCGAACAGGTTCACCGAGTTCGGGTTCGACGAGGTCTGGTTCTGGATCGCCGTGCGTGCGGCTCCGATCGCCAACAGATCCGCCGAGAGCGTTCCGTGGCTCGCCGTCGGGAACACACCCAACGCGACGAGATCGGCGTCTTCGCACTTGGCTCTCGCACCGCCCGGCAGGGCGTCCCGGATCTTCGCTTGACTCTTCTGGATCTTCGATCTCAGCACATCGAGCTGCGGTCCCAAACCGATCTTGCCGAGCGACTTCTCACACTTCTCAGCCGCCTTGCGCAGCGTCTTGCCGCTGTCGAGATCCTTCTGCGCGAAGTCTGCGCACTTCTGCAACTCCTTCTGCACGTCCGCGGAGATCTTGGCGTGGTTCTTCGAAATCTCCTTCTGGCACGCGTTCAGCGCAGCACCGGCGGGAGCCGCAGCGAGCAGGCTCGCGGCGACGAAGACAGCCGGCATGGCCGTCCACGAACTCGGTCGGATAGGTCTCATTTCTCTCTCCAGGGTGGACCCGATGGTTTCTCCTCCTGATCCGACTGCCATCCCGACTCGCATCGGTCTCCTCGGAGTCTCTCCCGAGGCGACCGGACGAGCCCCTTCCCGGCGCAGCCGATCCTCGATCCGATCTTGCTCCTCCTGCGTCCCGCGGTGCAAGCAAATTCCGGAGATGCCGCAACCGGTGCGGCGCGAATCGGGTAACCAGCGGACAGATAAGGATTTTCGCAGCCCCAGTCGCGACCCGACGCTAGGTCGCCGGCTTCGAGAGCTCGAGCATGCGCTCGAGCGGGCGCAGCGCGCGGACGCGGATGTCCTCGGGCACGGTGACCTCGGGCGCGAGATCTCGCAGGCAGAGGTAGAGCTTCTCCATCGTGTTGAGCCGCATGTACGGGCAGCGGTTGCACGCGCAGCTCTCGTCCATGCCGGGGATCTGGATCAACTCCTTCTCCGGGACCACCTTGCGGATCTGATGGAAGACACCGTCCTCGGTGCCGATGATCAGCGTCCGGGCCGGCGATGCGATCGCGCGGTCGATGATCTTCTTCGTCGAGCCGATGAAGTCGGTCTGGGCGAGAACCGATTCGTCGCACTCGGGATGGGCCAGCACCTCGGCTTCGGGGTGACGCACGCGCAGCTCGGCGAGGGCCCGGGCATTGAACTGCTCGTGTACGATGCAGCTCCCGGGCCAGACGATGAGATCCGAGCGCCCTGCCTCCCGGCCGACCCAGCGCGCCAGGTGCTGGTCCGGCGCGAACAGCACCGGCTTGCCGTCGAAGTGTCGGACGATATCGACGGCATTCGACGACGTGCAGATCACGTCGGACAGCGCCTTCACGGCCGCGGAGCAGTTGACGTAGCTGATCACGACGAGGTCCGGGTGCGTCCGGCGGTGCTGCGCGACGAAGCGCTCGAACTCGTCGGCCGGGCAGCCGTCCGCGAGCGAGCACCCCGCCTCGAGGTCCGGGATCACCACGCGGCTCGCGGGGTTCAGGATCTTTGCCGTCTCGGCCATGAAGTGGACACCGCAGAACGCGATGACGGCGCAATCCACCTGCTGCGCAATGCGCGCCAATGCGAGCGAGTCCCCGACGTGATCCGCGACGTCCTGGATCGCGTCTTCCTGATAGTAGTGCGCCAGCACCACCGCATCGCGCTCGCGCTTCGCGCGATCGATGGCGTCTTCGATGTCATCGGGCAGGAGATCGACGCGGGAGGCAGCGCTCATCGGAATCCTCGCTGGGCAGCGAAACATTCCGAAGATAGACCCACCGTGCGCCGGCACAAGCGGCCGGCGCGCTCAGGGGCAGCTGCCGTTCTCCGTGCCGTCGTCGAAGCCGTCACACGCGAGCGGGAGATCGTCGAACGCGGCGAGCGAGCGACAGAAGCTGCAGCGCGCCGCCGCCGCGGAACAGCTCGCGAGCGGCCCCGGCGTGGCGGCCGAGCAGGCGCCGGGGAACAGGTCCACGAGCGGCGTGGAGATCTGGGGGTCCCCGCAGACGATCTGCGCCCGGTCGGCGAGCGCGCCCATGCGCCGCTGGATCTTGCCCGTGGCGTCGTTGGCCAGCACCGCGAGGATCTCCCCCGCCAGCTCGCCGGCGCCGGTGGCCGGAACGTCCGCTGCGCCCCCGGTGACGCGGTTGCGCCCGCGCAGCGCATTGCGCTTGGCCGTCAGTGTCGTGCGCCAGAGCTCGTCGAAGAGCTTGCTGCTGCGGGTCCAGATCTCCCGCTGGCAGCGCGCTCCCTTCGCGTCGCGACCGGCGTCCCCCGACGCGTTCGACGCGAGCGACGCGTCGAGGTCGGCCCCGAACAGCCGCTCTTCGAGCAGAAGGACGGTGTCGGTGGCCGGCGCCGTCATCGCCGCCGCGCCGGTGTACGCGAAACCGGGCGTATCGGGCGCCGTGCACTTCGCCGCATCGCGCTCGGCGAGCTTCGTCGCCTTCGCCAGCACGCGCCCGCGCACGTCGTTGCGCAAGCAGGCCTGCGCCGTCTGCATCCCGACGGGACCGAGCTTCGACCCATTCCCCTTCTGCCCGTTCTGGAGGCAACGGAGCACGTCGATCCCCTGGGTGCGG
>JBDIVR010000041.1:0-31755 GCA_039794265.1 Myxococcota bacterium | reverse complement strand
CGGGCCGCGGGCGCGGGCAGCCCGAGAGCGGGCAGCTCGCTGGCGAACCCCTGCTCGGGCAGGCGGGCGGTCGGGTCCGGCGCCGTCGCGCGCGCCAGCGCGACCGTCTCCGCCGCCATCCGATCGATGGTGTCGGGCGCGAGGTCGCTGGTCGAGGTGATCGCCGTGCGCAGCCCGCCGGGACCCGCGACGAAGGCCCGGATGCCGAGCACCCGTTCGCGCGCCTGCTTCACGAAGTCGATTTCGCTCCCGCGCACGCGCGCCTCGAAGGAGTCGCCCTCGGCGAGCGCCGCGTCGGCGGAGTGCGCGCCGGCGTCGAGCGCGTGGCGGACGGCGCGCAGGGCGAGGTCGATGGCGGACGAGCCGTTCGTACTCACGCTTCGGTGCCTCCCACGGTCAGGCCGTCGACGCGGATCGTGGGCAGGCCCACGCCGACCGGGACCGACTGCCCGTCCTTTCCGCAGGTGCCGACGCCGTGATCGAGCGCGAGGTCGTTGCCGATCCGCGAAACGCGCGTCAGCACGTCGGGGCCGTTGCCGATCAGCGTCGCGCCCTTCACCGGCGCGCCGATGCGTCCGTCCTCGATCTTGTACGCCTCGCTGGCGCTGAACACGAACTTGCCGCTGGTGATGTCGACCTGACCGCCGCCGAACGACACCGCGTAGAGCCCGCGCGAGACCGAGCGCAGGATGTCCGCCGGATCTTCGGAACCCGCCAGCATGAACGTATTGGTCATGCGCGGCATCGGCAGGTGCGTGTAGCTCTCGCGGCGCCCGTTGCCGGTCGGCGCCATGCCCATGAGGCGCGCGTTCAGGCGGTCCTGCAGATAGCCGACCAGCACGCCGTCCTCGATCAGCACGGTGCGCTGGCTCGGCGTGCCCTCGTCGTCGACGTTCAGCGAGCCCCGCCGTCCCGGCAGCGTGCCGTCGTCCACGACGGTGACGCCCGGAGCCGCGACGCGCTGCCCGAGGCGATCCGAGAACGCGCTGGTCTTCTTCCGGTTGAAGTCCCCCTCGAGCCCGTGGCCGATCGCTTCGTGGAGCAGGATCCCGGGCCAACCGGGGCCGAGCACGACGTCCATCGTGCCGGCGGGGCAGGGCACGGCGTCGAGGTTCAGCGTGGCGATGCGCACGGCTTCGTCGACCAGCGGGCGCCATGCAGCGGGATCGAGCAGACGCTCGAGCTCGTAGCGTCCGCCCATGCCCTGGTAGCCGATCTCGCGATGGCGACCCGTCGCGTCCTGCGCGATGACCTGCACGTTGAGCCGGATCAGCGGCCGCACGTCGCCGACACAGGCGCCATCGTGCGTCGCCACCAGCACGTGTCGCTGCTGCGCGATCACGCTGGCCATCACCTGCACGATGCGCGGATCGCGGGCGCGCGCGTAGCGCTCGATCTCTTCGAGCAGTCGCACTTTCTGCGCCACCGGGACGTCGGTCGGAGCGGTCGCGACGGAGTAGAGGTCCCGAGCCGGCGCCGCCGGGATGCCGACCGGCACCGATCCAGGCGTCGCGGCTCCCTCGGAGATCGTGCGCGCGGTACTGGCGGCCAAGGTCAGACTCTCGACGGTGATGTCGTCCGAGTGCGCGTAGCCCTGTCGCTCGCCGGCGACGACGCGGACGCCGACCCCTTGCTCGACGTGGCGGTCGCCGCTCTTCACGATGCCCTCCTCGAGCGCTACGGAATCCTGGACCGCGTACTCGAAGAACAGGTCCGCGCCGTCGACGCGGCGTTCGAGCGCGGTTTCGAAGGTGCGGTCGAGCGACTGTTCGTCGACGCCGAAGCGCTCGCGGAAGAACGCGACGGCGTCGGACGGCGTCGAGGGGCTCGGGGCCTGCGGCGGGCGCGGGGCGCTCATGGGGCGGGATTCTCCTCGAGGGCGCGGATCCGATCCGGAAGCGCGCCGAGCGTAGCAAGCGTTGCGACGTCGATCGCGCGCCAGCCTGCGCGCCGCGCGGCGGCGACGTCCTGCTCCGGGTCGTCTCCGACGTAGATCGCCTCCGAGGGAGCGACGGACAGCTGCTCGGCGACGCGGGCGAAGAACACGGGGTCCGGCTTCGCCGCGCCGAGGTCCGCCGGCAGCAGCACGGCGTCGAGCGGCGCGAGGTCGAGGTCGGCGAGGATCGCGGGGAGCCGGTGGTCGAAGTTCGACGCGACGGCGACGGAGCGGCCGTCCCCGTGGAGCCGCCGCAGGACGAAGCCGGCGTCGGGCTCCACGTGCCAGGCGGAGGCGTCCGCGTAGTGGGAGAAGAGCGCGTCGAACAGCCGGTCGAAATCGGCGAAGGACGCCATCTGATCGGCCGCGCGAAACACCTCGCGAACCCGCGCTCGCCACCACTCCCGCTCGCGATCGTCCACCCGTTCGGGATCGACCCCCGGGAAGACCATCGGCGGCGCGTTCGCCAGCACCCGCCGGAACGCATCGCCGAGCCGCCAGGCCGGCAGCTCGACGCCGTACTGCCGGGCGAACCGGGCATAGGTTTCGCCGACGGGCGCGCGCGGATGGAGCAACGTGCCGGCCGCGTCGAAGACGACGGCGCGGATCAGTGCGGCTTCCTCGCCGACGCGATGAACGTCGCCGGCAGCTCGCGCGCCGGAGAACGCGCCGTCGAGGTCTCGATGCGCACGTGTTCGAGGCCGACTTCGCGGAACCATCCGGCGACCTCGTCGGGCGGGAAACCGAGCCACAACACGCCCAGTTCCTCGCGCATCCACTCGGCCTCGTGGCGCACGAAGTCGACGACGACGACGACACCACCCGGCCGGACGACCCGCGCCATCTCGCGCAAGGCGTCGAGCGGAGCAGGCAGGTAGTGCAGCACCATGTGGGCGAGTGCGGCGTGGGCTTCGGCATCGGTGAGGGGAAGCGCGCTGGCCTCGCCGGCCCGCAGCTCGACGCGTCCCGCTCCCTCCCTCGCTTCGGCGAGGCCCTCCTCGCTCAGCTTCGCGCGCGCCGCTTCGAGCATGCGCGGCGAGTGATCGACGGCGATCACGTGCATGCCGAGCCGGGCCAGTTCGGTCGCCAGGATGCCGGTGCCGGTGCCGATGTCTGCGACGGTCCAGTCCGCAGGCACCAGGTGCGCGATCGCGCGCGCCCGCAGGGCGTCGTCGTGGAAGACCTTGCGCAGCGCGTCCCACTCGGGGCCCACCGCGTCGAAGAACGAGCGCGCGCGGCTCGCGCGCGCCTCGAGGACGCGCACGAGTGCCGCGGCGTCGCGCGCGGCGAGCGCATCCCCTGCCAGCTCGCGCTGCGCGAGGGCCCATGCGTCGCCCCATGCCCCTGCCGTGGGCGCAGCGAAGCGATAGAAGACATACGTGCCCTCGCGTCGGTCGCGCAGCAGCCCGCCCTCGCGCAGGATCCCGAGATGGCGCGAGACGCGGCTCTGCGCCATGCCGAGCACTTCCATCAGCTCTTGGACCGCGAGCTCCTCGCGCTCGAGCAGCGCGAGGATCCGGACACGCGTCGGGTCGGCGAGTGTCTTGAGGATCTTCTGCAGCGATTCGGCGCTCATCCGGCGCGGTCCTCAGCGTCTTCCCCGAGGCAGGTCCGCGCCGCGGCGAGGTGCGCGCGGATCCGTCGGGCTGCGGGCGCCGGCGCTGCCTCGATCGCCGGAGATCAGGGGATCCGCGACCGTTCCGCGGACCGACAGCTCCGCGACGCCGTCGGGTCCCAGATCGAGACCCGCGCTGACGAAGAGCTGGCGCAGGGCGGGCTCGCGCACCTCGAGACGCGCCGCCAGCGCCAGCGCGGACGTCGGTGCCCGGTCCACCGTGCCACTGCCGGTGAGCGCGACCAACGGTCCCTCGAGCGCCAGCGAGTGCACGGTGAGCATCGTTTCGCCGCCGAGCGCCAGGGCGCCTTCGAGCGTCTCGAACGGGATTCCCATCGGCAGCATCGGCAGCGTCAAGGAGCCCTCGGTGGCGTGCAGCGTGAGGGGGCCTTCGACCCCCGCTTCTGTCCTGACGACGTCGAACTCGGCAGAGAGGCGACCGTCGAATGCGAAGCCGGTGCTCTCGAACAGCGCGGCCGGGAGCCGCGCGAGTTCGAGGTCCGTCACGGCGCCGCGGAAGCTCGGGTCGTCGCCGAGCCGAGCGGTGCCGCGGATCCGGCCGCTGCCGCTGCGCAGCGAGAGCGCCAGCGATGGGTGGCCGCGAAGCCACGAGAGCGACCAGGCCGGACGCACGCGCACGCGATCGAGACGCAGCTGCGCGCCAGCGGGCCACGCGAGGTCGACATCGATCGCGCTCAGCTCGGGAAGGAGAGCGACCAGGTGGAACTCGAGCGCGCCGATCGATACGCGCGCGCCGCTCGCGGCGCCCGCCAGCGCCGCCACGCGTGGCGTCAGCCGATCGATCGGCAAGCGCAGGACCACGAAGAGTGACGTGAGCGCGACATAGGCGAAGGCGATCAGCAGCGTGCGACGGAAGCCGCTCCGCGGGAGCCATCCGGTGCCGGGCAGCGGCGTGGTCGCCACGTGTCCGCTCACGCCCCACTCGCCGGTTCGAAGGAAGAGACCGTGAAGGTGACGTCGAGGAGTTCCACGGCCACGTCGCCCTTGCGATCGGCGCGCGAGCGCACGCGCAGGCTCTTCACGGAGAGCAGCTGCGGAGAAGACTCGATCTTGTGCAGGAAGCTCACGGTCTGCGCCAGCGTCACCTGCTTGAGAACCACCTGCACCTTGGTCTCCCGGAACGCGTCGCTCGCAGGCGCGGCCTGCGGTTCCATCGATTCGACCTTCACGGCCGACTGCGCGGCGAGTTGTTCGAGCGTCGTGAAGAGGTTGCCGCGCGGGCCCTCGCGGATGCGTCGTTCCACGGCCGCGAGCCGGCCCTGCACCGCGGCGAGGTCTTGCTGGATCCGGCGGGCCACCTCGAGCTCGCGCTCCGCCGTCTCGACGCGCAGCCCCGCGCTGCGCACGGAGCCGACCAGCGGCCGGACGAGGCCCAGGTACAGCAACGCCAGAACCAGCAGGCCGCCTGCTATGGCCACGAGCAGCCGTTCCTGCGCAGTCAGCCCCCCGATCCAGACCCCGAGTCGATCTCGCAAGCCGTTCATCGAGTGGCTCCGGCCTTGGCCAGGCTGATCGTCACGCTGAAGTTGTTGCCGCCGCGCGCGGCATCGGCCTGCACCTCGCTGACGCGGATGTCCGCGAAGTTCGGGAACCCGGACAGGGAGGCCTTCAACTGGTCGACCGCGGCGAAGCTGTCGGTATGGCCGCGGATGCGCGCGACCTGGCCGTCGATCGACAGCTCCTCGAAGATCACCGCGAGGTCCGGCGGGACCAACCGGGAGATCTCCCCGAGCAGGTCGAGGGCCGACAGGCTCCCCGCGTAGATGCCGAGGAGATCCGCTCGCTGTTGCGTCTGTTGCAGCGTGTCCTGGAGCGCGCGCGACACGTTCGCCGGCAGGGGGCGACCCGGAGCGGCCTGCTGCCAGATCTGTGCGAGCTCGGCCTCGAGCCGCCCGGCCCGGCTCGACTCGAGCACGATCGAGTTGATCCCGACGGCGATCGACAGCGCCACCGCGAGGGCTGCCCAACCCGCACTGCCGCGAAGCTGCCGGCCGAAGCGGCCGAGGTCCCGACGCGGCGCGAACTCGTCGCGCAGCAGATTGGTGTGGGTGCGTGCCTTCATCGTTCCGCGCAGCGCCAGCGCCAGCGCCGGTGCGAAACGCAGCGGATCGCCACCGGCGAGGAGCGCGCCGGCGGGAGGGGCCGGCGCGATCGAGAGGCGCGCAGTCGGGATCCCGGTGCGTTCGGCGAGGAACGAGTCGAGGCGTTGCAGCCGCGCGCTCCCACCGAGCAGCACGAGACCGTCGATCGCCTTGTCCGACGCGCCGCCGACGACGGCATCGAGTCCGCCGATCGTGCGCAGCAGGTCGCGAGCGAGGCGCTCGAGGACGCGCAGAGCGCCGGTGGCGCCCGAGACCCCGAGGACGCCGTCCCGCAGCTTGCTTCGCTCCGCCTCCTCGAACGAGACGCCTCGCTCGCGCGCGAGAGCTTCGCTGAGATGGGCGCCGCCGATCGGCAGCGTGCGGGCAAAGCGCGGCGCCCCGTCGATCGTGAGGCAAAGCGTGGTCTTGCGATGTCCGACGTCGACGAGCAGGCGCGTGCCGGGAAGTGGGATCCACTCGGCGAGGTTCGCGAGGACGAGCCCCTCGACCTCGAGAATACGCGGGGTGACGCCGCAATCGCGTAGCGCCAGCGAGCGCAGCGCCACCTCCCGGCGCGGTGTGACGGTGGCGACGATCTCCGCCGCCCCGCCGGCGCCGCCGACCAGCTCCCAGTCGACGAAGACATCTTCGAGCTCGAACGGCGTTTCGCTCTCGACCTCGAACGGGACGGCCTGGGCGATCCGGCGTCGATCGCGAAAGGGCAGGCGCATGCGGCGGCGCGCGACGCGCTCGCCCGGGATCGCACAGACGACGCGAGCACCCGCCAACGAGGCGCTCGCCGCCCAGTCGCGGAGCGCCCCGGCGAGCTCGGGCGCAAAGGCGGGCAAGTCCGGCGTCGCCACCGCGGGTCCGGCATCGCCGGGCGGGGCCGAGAGCGGCGGCGGCGCCGCTCGCGTCTCTTCGACGGCCGACGGCGGAGGCACCGGAATCGCCTCGACGCGCACCAGCTCGATGCCGCGCAACGTCTGGCGCAGCTCCACGATCTTGATGGCGTGGCTTCCGATGTCGATGCCGAGCGTACGGCCGAGCATGGGCGGATGGATACCTCACCGGGCGCGCCAGGCCAGCCGCCGGATTGCGGCCGGGTCGCTGCGGTCCAGAACTGCCTCGATGCTGCGCTCGACGTCGACGACCCGGGCGGTGGCGCGCACGAGGAAGAAATTCGAACGGTCCTGCATCGGCGGACGGATCGATTCGCCGCTGAAGACCTGTTGGAGCGACGTGCAGCCGGGGCCCGCGACGCCACAGAGGACGCCCTCCTCGCGTGCGTCGAGGATCCTGGCCACGTCGCTCTCGTCTACGGGCCGCATCCCGGAGACGTCGGTCCCCCGGGTGAGGTGGGCCAGAACCCAGGAGGGCGCCGTGTTCAGGTTGATGCCCCCGTCTCCCGCCAGCGGCCAGACCGCCACGTACGGGCGCAACCCGTCGACCAGCGGTCCGTCGAAGCCTTCGACCAGGCGCAGCTCGTCGAGCGACAGCAACGAGCGGTTGGCGGCGCGATACGGCGGGTCTCGGCGCTGGTAGACCTCGTCTTCGGCGCCACCGCCCTGGCGGACGTCGTCGGCGTCGACCCAGTCGATCAGGTTGGCCGCGAGCTGCCGGGCGTCGTAGCGCTTCTCCTCGGGCCGCCCGGGGAGGCCGTCGATCACGCGCTCGAGGAAGCCGGTCAGGAACAGGCTGCGCGTCTCGATCCCGCTGCGCCCGCCGCCGAGCCCGCTGCCGGCGTCCGCGCTCTGGCGCCCGACCGTGTCGGTCGGCGCCGCCGATCCATCTTCCTGGCTCGCCGCCGGAGACGGCGAACCGAGTCCGATGCCGCCCGCGCCGGCCAGCGCATTGAGATTGAGACGCGCCGCCGCATCCTCGATCTCGAGACGCAGGGAAGTGTCGGTTTCCTCGTCGGCGAAGACCGGCTCGAGACCGGCCCGTGCCCAGACGTCCCACAGGCTGTCGGGCTGCGGCTCGGCAGCGTCGAGGCGCAGGTCTTCGAGCAGAAGCGTTTCGGCGAGCCGGATCCCGCCGCGCGCCAGCGCCTCGGCCGCTGCGGCCCGGTCGCGGTTCACCGCGATCCCCGCATCGATGGCGACGCGCCGCAGGAACGTGGCGATCGTCGCCGTCAGCAGCAGGATGAAGAACAGCACGACGAACAGCACGACGCCGCGCTCGCGCCGTCTGGCTCGCGCAGATCCGCTCGTCGGGCACGGGCTCATCGACAGTTCGCCGGCAGCGCGGCCACGCTGCCGAGGAGGTCCGCGACCTCGCTCACCGGGCGGCCGCGGAAGTCCTCCGCGAGCGCCCGGATCTCGGGATCCAAGGCCGCGAACAACGCCTGGTTGGCGGCGATGCACGCGTCGACGGTCATGCCGCTTGCGGGGCCGCCCGCGTTCCCCGCGCCGTCCCCGTCCGGTCGCCCGTCGCCATCTGCGTCCTGCTCGTCATCGGGAACGCCGTCGCCGTCTGCATCGCGTCCGGCGACGACGACGCCGGCTGCCTCGAGCTGCTGCTCGAGGTCGAGCGTCCGCAGCGGGAGCGTCACGCGTCGCTGGTACGGACCATCGACGGCGTCGCTCTCGTCGTCGACGAAGAACGAGACCTGGATGTCCGCCGCGCGCGGCAGCTCGCTCGACTCGACCAGCGCGGAGGAATCCCAGCGCGCCACGGACGAGCCGTCCTCTCCGATCAGGAACACGCCGAAGCTCGCGATCCGGTCCGCCACCAGCTCGCTGTCGTCGCGGTTCGGGAACGAGAGGTCGCGGCTCTCGGGCAGCTGCGGCGAGCTCCAGCGCCGGAGCTCGAAATCGTCGCGGTCCGATCGCTCCAGCATCCAGGCCACCATCTGCAGGTCCGACTCCGCGGTCTCCGGGCTGCGCGGACGCCGCCCCCGGCTGACGAATTTGAGACGCTGGGCGCCGAGATCGGGATCGTCTGCCTCGGCGAGGAAGATCCAGGGATGGAGCAACGGGTCGACCGGACCGGGCTTCTGGATCAGTACGGCTGCCTCGAGGTCGCGCGCCACCCGGTCGAGTAACACGACGGCGCGGCGGGTGTTGCGCGTGCGCTCGGCCGCCTCGGTACTGGCCTGGGTGAGATCGCGGTAGAAGTCGATCGCGACGCCCAGGACCAGGCTCGTCAGCAGCAGCACGGCCAGCACCTCGATCAACGTGAAGCCTCGACGGCGGACCGGGGACTTCATCGCGGGGCTCCGGCCGGCGCCGCTTCCGGGGTTCCCGTTCCCGGGGATCCCGGGGCTCCCGCGCTGGCGGCGGCCCGTGCCGCGTCGCCGAGAGCGGAGATCACCTCGGCCGCCGCCTCGCGGTCGAGGCCGAAGGTCGTGCGGGTGACCCGGCGCTCTCCCCAACCCTCGCTCCACGCGACGACGATCTCCACGCGACGCAGCGGGCCGGGCCGGCCGCCGGCGCCGACGAGGAGGCTCGCGCCGGGGCCAGGACGATCGTCGCGACGGGATTCGCCCGGCCGGCGCGCGCGATCCTCGGCGCGCTCGAGCGCGCGCGGGCGGTCGCGTTCGGGGACCACCGCGTCGAACGGATCGACTCGGATCGAGATCAGGAAGTCGCCCTCGACCTGCTCGTCTTCGCCGATCGGCGGGGCAGACCCCAGGTCGAAGGCGCTTTCGATCCCTTCGAGCACGCGATCGGCGAGCAGCGAGGCCTCGAAGCGGCGCGCCGCCTCGCCCTCGCGCTGGAGCCCCTGGATCCCGGCGCCTCCGAGGATGGTGTAGGCGATGCCGAGCAGCGCCACCGCCGCGAGCACCTCGAGCAGCGTGAAGCCGCGCCGGCTCCGCTCAGCGGCTCGCATCGAAGACCAGCACCGCATCGGCGAGCGCCTGCAACTCGACTTCGTAGAGATCGGCGCCGTCGACGGAGGAGAGCGACACGACGGCCGGATCGGCGGCGCCGTCGGGCCCGAACTCGATCGTCACGACGCCGCGGTCGAGCGTGGCGTCCGGGAAGCGGACGGCGCCGAACACCACGTCGTCGCCGAACCCGTGCGGGCGGCCCAGATGACCCGGCACCGGCTCGAAGGGCAGGGCGTCGCTTGCGGCCGGCGGCGGCGTCATGTCGATCTGGCGCGACCCGGGCGCGCGCTCGGCGTTCGCGACCGCGGACGCGAGCGCCGTCGCGACTGGCGGAGGCGTCCACTCGACCCAGTGTCGCCCCGCATCGAGGTCCAGCACGACGTGGTGCGCGCGCGCGGTCATGATCGCACGCTGGCGCGCGAACTCGAACGCCTCGCCGAGCCCTTCGGCCTCGGCCCGCACGGCCCTTCCGCTTCCGACACCGAATCGTGGCAGCGCGAAGCCGGCGATCAGCGCGAAGATCGTCAGCACCGCGAGCAGCTCGATCAGCGTGAAGCCGCTTCGGGAAGCGCGTCGTGCGGGCGAGCCCCTTCTCACGAGGCCTCTTCCTGGTTCCAGTTGCCGATGTCGGCATCGGTCCCCGAACCGCCCGGCCGACCATCCGAGCCGTGGCTCCACAGATCGAAGGAGTACGGATTGTTCTGCCCGGGCGAGAGGTACTCGTAGTCGTTGCTCCACGGATCGAGCGGGACGCGGCCTCCCGACAGATATCCCTCGGGTCGGTAGTTCTTCGGCAGCGGGTCGATGCTCGGTGGCCGCACCAGCGCCTCGAGTCCCTGCTCCGTCGTCGGGTACTTGCCGTTGTCCATCCGGTAGAAGTCCAGCGCGGCCTCGATCTGCTTGATCTGGGTCCGCGCGGTGGTGACACGCGCGCGATCGATCTGTCCGAAGATCGCCGCGCCGACGATCCCTCCGAGCAGGCCGATGATCAGGACCACGGCCATGATCTCGATCAGCGTGAAGGCGGCGTCGAGCCGGGGGCGGGCTTGCGTTCGGTGCATCGAGTTCTCCTAGGTTCCGAGCGAGGTCGTGACGTCGAGCAGCGGCACGAGCGTCGCGGCGATGATGACGATGACGATGCCCACCATGAGCAGGATCAACAGCGGTTCGAGCAGCGCGGTGAGTCGGGAGACGGACGTCTCGACCTGCTCTTCATAGGTCTGGGCGACCTTCTCGAGCATGGCCTCCAGCTCGCCGGAGCGCTCGCCGACCTCGACCATGTGCACCACCATCGGGGGGAAGTGACCGCTGGCGCGCAGCGGCTGTGCCAGCGAGGCGCCCTCGGTGACGCTGTCCCGGGCCGCGTCGATGGCGTGACCGAGGACGACGTTGTTGGCGACGTGCTTGGAGATGTCGAGCGCGCGCACGATCGGGATGCCGCCGGCGAGCAGCGTCGACAGCGTGCGCGTGAAGCGCGAGATCGCGATCAGCCGCACCGTGCGGCCGACCACGGGCAGCCGGAGCTGCCACGCGTCGAGCCGGGCGCGGCCGCCCTCGGTGCGGGCGACGGCGCGGAAGCCGACGGCCGCTGCGACGCCGCCGAGCGCGAGTGCCCACCACCAGTCGCGGGCGAAGTGCGAGCCGTCGATGATCACTTTCGTGAACCACGGCAGCGGGCGATTCAGGCTCGCGAGCAGCTCGGTGATCTGCGGCAGCACGACGGTGACGAGCACCGCGACCACGAGGCCGGCGAAGCCCAGCATGATGGCCGGATAGATCAGGATCGAGGTCACCTTGTTGCGCAGACGCACCTGGCCCTCGAGGTAGTCGGCGAGGCGGTCCAGCACCGTCTCGAGCGCGCCGCCGGCCTCGCCGGCACGCACCATGCCGACATAGAGGTCGGAGAACGGCCCCGCCTGGGCCATCGCGTCGCCGAGCGACGCGCCCTCGTTCACGCGGTCGCGGATGCGACCGATGACGCCCTTCAGGCGCGCGCCCTCGACCTGCTCGGTCAGTGCCGAGAGCGCCTGCACCAGCGGCACCCCGGCGCCGACCAGCGTGGAGAGCTGGCGCGTGGCGAGCGCGAGGTCGAGCATCGATATGCGCCGGAAGCGATCGAGCGAGAGCGAAGGACTCGAGGCCTTCGCGCGGGACTGCGCGGCCGGCGCGGCGCTCTCCGTCAGCTCGGTCAGGAAGACGCCGTCTCGCTTCAGTCGCGTGCGGGCAGCGCGCGCGTTGTCGGCGTCGACGAAACCGCGTGTCGCGCGGCCCGCCTGGGTCACTCCTTTGTATGCGAATAGGGGCAAATCGGGTCCCGAACGGTCGTCACAGCTCGGCGACGAGCGTTTCCTCTTCAGTCGCGCGCAGCACCTCGGCGACGGAGGTGATCCCGCGCAGGACCTTGCGCGCGCCGTCGACGCGCAGTGTACGCATGCCGCCGGCCACCGCCTGCCGCTTGATCCGCTTGGCGTCGACGTTCTGGGCGATCAGCTCGCGGATGGCGTCGTCGACGAGCATCAACTCGAAGATGCCGAGCCGGCCGCGGTAGCCGGTCTGGTTGCAGTGCTCACAGGCGCCCGGGCGGTACAGTGTGACCGGCTTCGGCGGCGGCCGGATGCCGATCTCGGCCAGCTCCTCCGGAGTGGCCTCGTAGGCCTCTCGGCAGTGCGAGCACAGCACGCGGACTAGGCGCTGGGCGAGCACCGCGACCAGCGACGACGCGACCAGGAAGCGCTCGACGCCCATGTCGACGAGCCGGGTGATGGCGCTCGGAGCGTCGTTGGTGTGCAGCGTCGCGAAGACCAGGTGGCCGGTGAGGGAGGCCTGGATCGCGATCTCGGCCGTCTCGAGGTCGCGGATCTCGCCGACGAGGACCACGTCCGGATCCTGGCGCAGGATCGAGCGCAGCCCCGACGCGAAGGTGAGCCCGATCTTCGGGTTGACCTCGATCTGCCCGATGCCGGGCAACTGGATCTCCACGGGATCCTCGACGGTGATGATGTTGACGTCGAGCGTGTTGATGCGCGAAAGCGCGCCGTACAGCGTGGTGGTCTTGCCGCTGCCGGTCGGCCCGGTGACCAGCATGATCCCGTTGGGTCGCGCGATCAGCTTGTGCCACGCTTTCAGATGGTCCTCGTCGAACCCGAGATGCTCGAGGTTCAGCATCTCGGTCGTGCGGGGAAGCAGCCGCATCACGACCCGCTCGCCGTGCGCCACCGGCAGCGTCGAGAGCCGCACGTCGTAGTCGCGGCCGGCGATCTTCAGCCGGATGCGGCCGTCCTGCGGCAGCCGCTTCTCGGCGATGTTGAGCCCGCCCATGATCTTGATGCGCGAGACGATGGGCGCCTGCAGCGAGCGGGGCAGCGGTCGCACCGGCTCGTAGAGGATGTCGTCGATGCGGAAGCGGACGCGGATCTCGCGCTCGAAGGGTTCGAGGTGGACGTCGCTGGCGCGCTCCTTCACCGCATGCTGGAGCAACGAGTTGACGAGCCGGATGATCGGCGCGTCGTCCGACGCATCGAGTAGGTCCTGGGGTTCGTGGCTGATCTCGTCGGCGATCGCGTAGAGATCCTCACTGGCGTCGAGCGCCAGCGCCTCGGCCGAGGCGGGTCCGCGATCGTAGACCTCGTTGATCGCGTCGAGGATCGCCCGGCGCGGCGCCAGCTCCCCGAGCACCTCCGCGCCATCGAAGAGCAGCCGCAGGTCGTCGAGCGGCTCGGTTTCGAACGGGTCGGCGATCGCGACGCAGATCGCGCCGTCGTCGCGACGGCCGAGCGGCAGCAACGCGTGCTGCTTGGCGAACGCGATCGGCACGCGGTCCACGAGCTCCGGGTCGCAGTCGGCGGCGGCGAGCGTCGTGCGGGCGACGAGGCCGAGTTCACGGGCCACGACGTCGAGCGTCGCCGCGACGTCGACGAGGCGCTCGTCGATCAGGACGTCGAGCAGTGTCCGTCCGCTGTCGTCGGCTCGACCTCGCGCGCCGCGCAGCAGCTCGGGAGACAGCTCCGTCGCCCGCGCAACCAGCGCGTCGAGCGAGAGCGCTTCGACGGGGTTCATGGCCGCGCTGGTCACTGCCGCGAGTCCTCCCGTTCGATCACGATCTGCGAAGGAAGCTCGTAGGAGCGCTGCAACGTCGCGGCGGCCCGCTCCGCCTCGGAGATGTCTCCGTAGGGACCGACGCGCAGCTCGTAGCGGACGCGCCCCGCCTCGCCCGTCGAGATCAGCGTGCCGTCGAACCCCGCATCGACGAGCTCCGTGAGCGTCGCGCGCGCCGCGCCGGCGTCCGCGTAGCTCCCCGCCTGGACGATGTAACGAGCCGCGGGGCCCCGACGCAGCGTCGCCGCGCGGACCGCTTCCCGCGCCTGCGCCTGCTCGCGTTCGATGTCGCGCATCCGCTCGAGCGGATAGCGTCGCTCGATCACTTCGATGGCGGAGGCGGCCGGACCCTCTCCCTCGAGCGTACCGACCTCGCCGAGGACGCCGACCGGCTCGTCGAGCGGGATCTCTTCCCGGGCCTCGGGCGTCTTGCGCAAGGCTCGCTCCGAGCGCTTGCGGAACTCCTCGCGCTTGCCGATCGAGGCTTTCTCGAGGTCTTCCGGGCTGCGGATGATGTGCGGTGTCAGGAACACCAGCAGGTTGCGCTTCGCGAGCGACGTCGACGTATTCTTGAACAGCCAGCCGAGCACCGGGATGTCGCCGAGCCACGGCACCTTGTTCTCGTTGTCGTTGTAGTCATCCGAGATCAGCCCGCCGATGACGACGGTGCTGCCGTCCTTGGCGACCACGACGTTCTCGACACGACGATTCGACAGAGCCGGTCCGACCTGGTTCACGTCGCCGACGCCCTGCTGCAGGGCAGAGTTGATCGCCGTGATCTCCTGGAAGATCTCGAGCCGGAGACTGTCCCCTTCGGTGATCTGCGGTGTCACACGCAGCGTGACGCCGATGTCCTGGCGCTCGACGTTCACCGACGTGGCAAGCGAGCTGTCGGTCCCCGGCGCCGTCGTGATGCCAGCCGCCGACTGGACGCGGCTGGTGACGATCGGAATGTTGTCGCCGACCAGGATCTCCGCCTCCTCGTTGTCCGAGGTGAGGATGTGCGGCGCGGAGATGATGTTGGTGCTGTTGTCCGTTGCGGACGCGCTCAGGATGGCCTGGATGACGTTGTCGCCATCGACGACACCGATGTTGACCGAGAACGGCGGAGGATTCACGGCGGAGGCGAGCGTATCGCCCTTGGGGTTTCGAGAGAGCGAGTTCCCGAGCCCCAGCACGCCGCCGGTCACCGAGTTGAGGGCCTGCTGGATGGCGACGCCGGTATCCGGCCCACTCAACTTGAGCAACCAGCTGAGACCGAGCTCCGTCGAATCCGAGACGGTCACCTCCATGATCAACGCCTCGACGAGCACCTGGGCCCGCGCGATGTCGAGCTTCTCGATGACGCGCACCAGCGATTCGAAACCCTCCGGGCTGGCCTGGATCACCAATGAGTTCGTTCCGACGTCCCCCGTGACGTTGGTGACGGCTCCGGCCAGCTCGGACACGGCGCGCATCTGCTGCGGCGCGATGCCGGCGGCGGCTGCGGCGCGAGTGGCGGCGTCGCCAGCCGCCGCACGCGGCGTACCACTCAGCAGGCTGTTCAACGTCTCGGCGAGCTCCTCCGCATCGGCATGGCGGAGGTAGTAGACCTGGATCCGGCCGCCGCCCTCGACCGGGACGTCGAGCTTGCGGACCAACGCGCGCATTTCTTCGAGAGTCGTCCGCGCCGCGAGGATGATCAGCGCGTTGGTGCGGGCATCGGTGATGATGCGCACCTGGCCGCGCGAGGGACCGCCGGTGTCGATCTGAGGCTGTTGCGGGGTCGCTCGACGCACCCGAGGCTGCACCCGCGCCGTGGGGGACGCGGCGCTGCTCACCTCTGCGCCGAAGACCTCGGAGAGCTGCTCGGCGAGCGCCTGGGCGTCTGCGAACGTCGGGCGGATCACCGCGAGTTCTTCTTTGTGCGTCTCGACGTCGAGCGACTCGAGGATCGACTGGATGCGCAGGATGTTGGCCGCCGAGTCGGTCAGGATGATCGTGTTGGTCGGTCCGTACGCGACCAGGGCGGCCTCTTTGGAGGCCAGCGGCTTCAGCGTATTCGAGATCTGCTCGGCATCGATGAAGCGGAGCGGCAGCAGCCGGGTGACGAAGCGGTCGCTGTCCGGCGTGAGCCCGCTGCCTTCCCGCGTATCGACGCTCGTCTCCTTGGCGTCGCGGATGGGGATCACCTTGATCACGCCACCGGGCGCCTCGACGGTCGTGAAGCCCTTCACCTGCAGCACCGACTCGAAGACCGTATAGGCCTGGTCGACGGGGATCGGCGTCGGGGAGATGATCGTGACGCGGCCGCGCACCCGATCGTCGTACACGAAGTTGCGCCCCGAGAGCCGCGCGATGGTGTCGATGACCGTGGCGATCTCGACGTCCTGGAAGTCGAGATTGACGAGCCCCTCGGGTGTGAGTGTCGTCTGGTCCGTGCCGGCCGGCGGGGCGGGCTGGGCGGTCGCGACGGAGACTGCGAACGACGCCGCGAACAGCGCGAGCACGGCGGCGCCAGCGCGGCGCGTGCCGCGCCGGCGGCCGCCCGCTCGGCGCCAGTGATTCGAAGCCCGCATTTCGTCGCTCTCCCCCCTGTCGGCCCTCACGGCTGGACCACGTAGCTGAGTCTGCGTGGGGAGCCGTCGGCGCCGAGCACCTCGACGTCGAACTGGTCAGATTGCGTCAACTCGCGCAGCAGCGCAGCACTGTCCTGGGGGCTCGAGATCACGATTCCGTTGACCTCGGTGATCACATCGCCGTCCTGGATTCCGATGTCTTCGAAAAGACTCCCGGGCTGGATCGAGTTGAGCTGGACCCCCACCATCTCGCCTTCTTCGTATTTCGGCAGGATCCGGGCCTGCGAAAACAGCTCGGCGGGATTCCGCATCACCTGTTCCACGTCGTCGCGCTGGACCTGGAAACGGTCCTGGGCGAGCCGCTGGACTCGCTCGCGCAGATCGGCGACATCGGCGACGGCAGGTGTGGCCCGGGCCGGCGCCGCTGTGCGCAACGGCCGGGCGAGCGAGGCGCCCTCCGCGTCGAGGGCGAGTTCCTCGCGCTTGCCGGCGTTCTCCAGGACGATCCGGCGGCGCTCGATCCGGACCACCGTCGCCTGGTCGAGGAGGCGGTCCTGCGCCCGGACGACTTGGCGCTCCCGCCGGGTCGTATCTTCGACGGCGGCCCACGAGGCTCGCGGGTCGCTCGAAGCCACGGTGCCGAGGAGCTTCAGCGGGAGGCGCGTCGCTTCGAGTTCCTCGTCCTCGGCGCCCGGCTCCGGCGCGAGCGGCCCTTCCGGGAGGAGCGTGGAGACCTGGAACAGGTTTCGGGTCAGGATCACCTCCCGCTGACTCCAGTCCCGCCCCATCGAGATCTCGGGGACGGGCGCGATCGGCGCAGTTCCCGCAGCGCGCGAGAACCACTCCCCCGCCCACCCCGTGATGAGGCTGGAGGTGAGGAAACTGCACAGGACGAACAGCGCCCCGTTGACGGTCCAGATCGGAAACCGGCTCATTCGCGCGTTCGGACCCCCCGAGAGACCGCGCAGTATAACCCGGGGACCTCCAGCCGGTTCCTCCGGGATCTTCTTGATTTCGCACGCTTCCTCGGGACATGACCCCGGTCTCCGCGGCCCCCGGCCGGCCGTCCGGTCTCTCCACCGGGGGATCCGGGCGATTTGACACGGCCCAGGACCGACCCAAGGTTGCCGGCCATTCTTCACGTCCCCCGGCCGGATGGGCGGCGGCGGACTTCGGCGGGAGGTGTGCATGGCTTCTTCAACGAACGCAGGCGGGACGTCGACGGGGTCGACCAAGGTGATCGGAATCGATCTCGGGACCACCAACTCGGTCGTCTCCGTGATGGAAGGCGGCCAGCCCGTCGTGATCCCGAACGAAGAGGGCGGCCGGACGACGCCATCCGTCGTCGCGTTCACCGACGACGGCGAGCGGGTCGTCGGCGCCGCCGCCAAGCGGCAGGCGGTGACCAATCCGACCCGGACGGTCTATTCGGTCAAGCGGTTCGTCGGTCGCCGGGTCGACGAAGTCGCCGAGGAGATCCGCCTGGTTCCGTACCCGGTCCAGCCCGGCAAGGATCAGATGGCGAGCGTCGGGATCGACGGCAAGCAGTTCACGCCGCAGGAGATCTCGGCGATGATCCTGCAGAAGCTCAAGGCGTCCGCGGAGGCCTACCTGGGCCACACCGTGACCGAGGCCGTCATCACGGTGCCGGCCTACTTCAACGACGCGCAGCGTCAGGCGACCAAGGACGCGGGCGAGATCGCAGGCCTCAAGGTCCGTCGCATCATCAACGAGCCGACCGCCGCGGCGCTCGCCTATGGCCTCGACAAGCAGAAGGACGAGAAGATCGCGGTCTACGATTTCGGCGGCGGCACCTTCGACATCTCGATCCTCGAGGTCGGAGAGAACGTCGTCGAGGTGAAGTCGACGAACGGCGACACCCATCTGGGCGGCGACAACCTCGACCAGCGCGTGATCGAGTATCTGATCGCCGAGTTCAAGAAGGACCAGGCCATCGACCTTTCGAAGGATCCGATGGCGATGCAGCGCCTGCGCGAGGCGGCCGAGAAGGCGAAGATCGAGCTGTCGGGGAGCCAGCAGACCGACATCAATCTGCCCTTCATCACCGCCGACCAGAGCGGGCCGAAGCACCTCAACCTGAAGCTCACCCGTGCGAAGTTCGAGCAGCTGATCGGCGATCTCGTCCAGCGCACGCTCGAGCCGTGCCGGATCGCGATGCAGGACGCGGGCCTGAAGGCCTCGGAGATCGACGAGGTCGTCCTCGTCGGAGGCTCGACCCGCGTTCCGATGGTGCAGCAGAAGGTCAAGGAGTTCTTCGGCAAGGAGCCCCACAAGGGCGTGAATCCGGACGAAGTCGTCGCGATCGGCGCGGCGATCCAGGGCGGCGTACTCTCGGGCGAAGTGCGCGACGTGCTGCTGCTCGACGTGACGCCGCTGTCGCTCGGCATCGAGACGCTCGGCGGGGTGATGACCAAGCTCATCGAGAAGAACACCACGATTCCGACCAAGCGCAGCCAGACCTTCTCGACGGCGGCCGACAACCAGCCGCAGGTGGAGATCCGCGTGCTGCAGGGGGAGCGCGAGATCGCCGCGGGCAACCGGGAGCTCGGGCGCTTCATCCTCGACGGCATCCCGCCGGCGCCGCGCGGCATGCCGCAGATCGAGGTGACGTTCGACATCGACGCCAACGGGATCCTCGGCGTCTCGGCCAAGGACAAGGCGAGCGGCAAGGAGCAGTCGATCCGGATCGAAGGCTCGGGCGGGCTCCAGAAGGACGAGATCGAGCGGATGGTGAAGGACGCCGAGTCCCACGCCGCCGAGGACCATGCCCGGCGCGAGCAGGTCGAGAAGCACAACCAGCTCGACTCGTTGCTGTACCAGGCGGACAAGACGCTCGCGGACAACCGCGAGAAGCTGCCAGAAGCCGATCGCACACGGGTGGAGGGCGTCCTGGCGGAGGCCAAGACAGACCTCGACAGCAACGACGCCGCGCGGATGGACGCCGCTCGCCAGCGAGTCGAAAAGGAGATGCACGCGGTGGCCGAGCTGCTGTACCGAGCACAGACCGATGCGGGTGCCGCTGGTGGCCCGGATGCGGGCGGCGCCGAGCCCTCTGCCGGCGGCGCTCCCGGAGCCGAAGGCGACGTCATCGATGCCGAGTACACCGAGGACGAGGGCGGCCCCCGCAACTAGCGGGCGGCGCCCCGGGAGCGAAATGGCGGCACGGAGGAATCGCGATCCCTTCGACGAAGGACTGTTCGGCGAGTGGCTGCGTCCGCTGGCGGAGCGGGTCGGCCGCGACCATTGGCAGCCGGCGGCAGATGTCTACGAGACGGAGAAGGCCATCGTCGTCCGGCTCGAACTCGCCGGCGTCGTGCCGGGCGAGGTCCAGGTTTCCGTCGATGGCGAGATCCTGCGGATCCGGGGGCGTCGCGAGCCGCGCCTCGATGCCGATGCCCAGCGGCTCCACCAGATGGAAATCGCATTCGGCCCCTTCGAACGGGCGCTGCGCATCGGCATCCCTTTCGATCGCGAGCGCGTCTCGGCACAGATCGAGGAGGGATTCCTGCGCGTGACGTTGCCCAAGCGCTCCGCCGGACCGCGGCGGATCGATGTGGAGAACCGATCCTGACTTCTTCCCTGCACGCTTGGATGGGGGATGCCGACGACGATCCGGGGACCGCGGGATCGAGCGGCACCGGTCGCTCCGTCCGCGTCGGCGTCGAGGCCGACGGCGGGAACGGCGGCGTCGAGACGACGCTGCCCGACGTGCTGCCCGTGCTGCCGCTCAAGAACACCGTGTTGTTCCCGTTCCTGCTGTCTCCGCTGCTGGTCAACACGGCGCGCTCGAAGCGACTCATCGATCACGTGCTGGTGACACCAGAGCGGCTGCTGATCGCGCCGGCGGTGCGACGGCCCGTGGAGGGGAGTCCCGGCCCCGACGATGTCTATCGGGTCGCCACGGTGCTGCGCATCGTGAAGATGCTGAAGTTCCCCGACGATTCGTATCGGCTGCTGGTGCAGGGGGTCGCGCGGGCGCGCATCGAAGAGTTTGCCGCCCGCGACCCGTTCTTGCGCGCGCGAATCGTTCCGATCGAGGAGGTCGGCGATCCGCATTCCGTCGAACTGACGGCGCTGCAGCGCAATCTCGCCTCGCAGTTCAATCAGCTGGTGGCCGAGAGCCCGCGCCTTTCCGACGAGCTGCAAGTGCTGGCGTCGAACCTCGATCATCCCGGGCGGCTCGCCGATCTCGTCGCCGCGAACCTCGAGCTCGACGTGGCCCAGAAGCAGGCCGTGCTGGAGCGCCATGATCTCGGCGAGCGTCTGCGGCTCGTGCTGACCGAGCTCGCACGTTCCCGGCAGGCGCAGACCATCGAGACCGAGATCCGCGAGAAGGTCCAGAGCGAGATGGGCAAGACGCAGCGGGAGTACATGCTGCGCCAACAGCTCGACACGATCCGCAAGGAACTCGGAGAAGCTCCCGACGAGGGGGCCGACGCCGATCGCCTGCGCGAGCGCATCGAAGCCGCTGGGATGCCCGAAGAGGCGTTGAAGCAGGCTCGCCGCGAGCTCGACCGGCTCGGCAACACGCCGCCGGTGTCGGCCGAGCACGGTGTGATTCGCGCCTATCTCGAGTGGCTGGCGGAACTCCCCTGGTCGAAGTCGACCGAGGACCGCCTCGACGTCCCCGAGGCGCAGCAGATCCTCGACGAGGACCACTACGATCTCGAGAAGGTCAAGGACCGGATTCTCGAGTTCATCTCGGTGTTGTCCCTGAAGCGCGATCTCAAGGGTCCGATCCTGTGCTTTGCCGGTCCGCCCGGGACCGGCAAGACGTCGCTCGGCCGTTCGATCGCCCGGGCGCTCGGCCGGGAGTTCGTACGGATCTCGCTCGGCGGCGTGCGCGACGAGGCCGAGATCCGCGGTCACCGCCGCACCTACGTCGGGGCGCTGCCGGGGCGCATCGTCCAGGGACTGCGCAAGGCGAAGACGCGCAATCCGGTCTTCCTGCTCGACGAGATCGACAAGGTCGGGCAGGACTTCCGCGGCGATCCGTCTTCGGCTCTGCTGGAAGTGCTCGATCCCGAGCAGAACGCCACCTTCAGCGATCACTATCTCGAGGTGCCGTTCGACCTCTCGCAGGTTCTCTTCGTCGCCACGGCCAACTGGATGGATCCGGTGCCGGCGGCGCTCCGAGACCGGATGGAGGTGATCGAGCTTCCCGGATACACCGAGGAGGACAAGCTCGAGATCGCCAAGCGCTACCTGTTGCCGCGACAACGCAAGGCGAACGGCATCGACAGCTTCTCGGTGGAGATCCCGGACGACACGCTGCGCGTGCTGATCCGCTCGTACACGCGCGAGGCGGGCGTGCGCAACCTCGAGCGGGAGATCGCGTCGCTGTGCCGCAAGCTGGCGCGGCGTGTAGCCGAGGACGGCGATCCGGGCGGGATGCGGATCGACCCGCGAGACGTCGCCGAGCTGCTCGGACCGGTGCGCTTCGAGCCCGAGCTGGCGGAGCGCGCCGGGCGCCCCGGTGTCGCCGTCGGGCTCGCGTGGACGCCGGCCGGCGGCGACATCCTGTTCATCGAGTCGAGTCGTATGCCGGGGCAGGGCAAGCTGAAGCTCACCGGCTCGCTCGGCGACGTGATGCGAGAGTCCGTCGAGGCGGCGCGCTCGTGGCTGCGTACGCAATCGGGGCCGCTCGGTATCGATCCGGCGTTCTTCGAGAGCTCCGACATCCACGTGCACGTGCCGGCAGGCGCGGTGCCCAAGGACGGTCCTTCGGCCGGCGTCGCCATGGTGACCTCGCTCGCGTCGCTGCTGACCGGACGCGTCGTCCACCATGATGTGGCGATGACCGGCGAGATCACGCTGCGCGGCAAGGTGCTGCCGGTCGGCGGGATCAAGGAGAAGGTGCTCGCGGCCAAGCGGGCGGGAATTCGGTGCGTGGTCCTGCCGGCGCGCAACCGGCGCGACGTCGAGGAGATCGCGAAGCCCCTGCTCGAGGGTCTGGAGCTGGTCTACGTCGAAACCATCGACGAGGCGCTGGCGGAGACCCTGGCCGCTTCCGGCGCATGATCGGGCGGTTCGCGTTCGCGATTCCGCTCGCGGCACTCGTGGCGCTGGCGTCGTCGTCCGGCTGTGTGAGCACCACGCGACACGAGCAGGTGGTGCGCGATCTGGAGCGCCAGCTCGAACTCGAGCGCCAGAGCGCGACGGCCGAGCGCGAGCGTCTGTACGCCGAAAGCAACGCGCGGATCGCCGAGCTCGAGGAGACGCAGCGCCGGCTGACGGCACTCGAGCGTGAGGTGGCGCCGAAGGCGCGCAAGTACGACGAGATCCATCCGACCTACGAGGGTCTCGTGCGCGATCTCGAGGCCGATCTCGCGGCGGCGCGGATCCAGATCGACCGGCTGCGCGAGGGCTTTCGGACCAGCCTGCCGGCGGAGACGCTGTTCGCGTCGGGTTCGGCGGAACTCACGGCGGACGGCGAACGCGTGGTCGCGAAACTCGCGGCGGAGCTCCGGGAGGCACCGTACCAGGTCCTCGTCCAAGGGCACACGGATGGCGTGGCGATTCGCGGCGCCCTCGCCCAGCGGTTTCCGACCAACTGGGAGCTGGCGGCGATCCGCGCCGCGCGGGTCGTGCGTGCGCTCGAGGCGCACGGCGTCGCGCCGGCGCGACTCGCGGCGGTGTCACTCGGGGAACACCAGCCGATCGCGTCGAATGCCACGGCGGAGGGACGCGCCGAGAACCGCCGCATCGAGATCCGGCTGATCCCGCTGCCCGGCGCGCGCAGCGACGCGCCGGCTCCGGCCGGCTTCGAGGCTCCGGCGGGCGCGACGGCGCGTTGACCGGGGACGCTGCCGGAACCGCCGGCCCTCCTCTCGCCCGCGCGGCAGCGGCGGCTTCTCCGCGGGAAACGCTCGAGGCGCTGCTCCACGCGGCGCTGCGCGCCGTCGACGGAGACCGGCTCGTTCGCGCAGCCGTATCGGTCCGTGAAGACCGGCTGTGGATCGCGGGACACCCGTTGCCGCCGCGGGCGCGGCTCTTCGTCGCCGCGATCGGAAAGGCCGCGGCGTCGATGGCGGCGGGGTTCGAGGCGGTGGCCGGCGCCCGCATCGCGCGGGGACTGCTCGTGACGAAGAACGGACACGCGGAGTCCCAGCTGGCGGCCGGAGCACTGCCCTCGTCGCGCTGGACGCTGCGGGAGAGCGGGCACCCCGTGCCCGACGCGCGCAGCGAGGCCGCGGCGCGCGATCTGCTGGCGCTGGCAGCGACGACGGATCGCGACGATGTGCTGGTGGTGCTGCTCTCCGGGGGGGCCTCGGCGCTGCTCGCCTGCCCGCTGCCGGGCGTCGATCTGAGCGATCTCGTTGCGGCCACGCGCGCCTTGCTGGCCTCGGGCGCGGCGATCGACGAGGTGAACGCCGTTCGGAAGCACCTCGCCGACGTGGCCGGCGGCCGGCTGGCGCGAGCGGCCGGAGCGGGCCGGGTGGAGGTGTTGGCTCTGTCCGACGTGCCGGGGGATCGGCTCGACGTGATCGGTTCGGGACCGTGCGTGCCAGACACGAGCCGCTATCGCGACGCGCTCGACGTGATCGAGCAGCGCGCGTTGCGAGATCGGATTCCGGCCCGTGCGCTTGCGGTTCTCGAAGCCGGAGCTGCCGGCTCGCGACCGGAGTCGCCGAAGCCGGGAGATCCCGGATTCGACCGCGTCCGGACGACGATCCTCGCGTCCAACGCCACGGCTCTCGCGGCGGCCGGCGCGGAGGCGGCGCGGCGAGGACTGCACGCGATCTTGCTGCCCGGCGTGCTGCGCGGGGAGGCGAGGGGAGTCGGCCGGCGGCTCGCGGCGCTGGCGCTCGCCGTGCGGCCGGGGGGTCCGCGGGTCCTGCTCGCTGGCGGCGAAACCACGGTGACGGTGCGCGGGTCGGGCCGCGGCGGGCGCAGCCTCGAGCTGGCGCTGGCGGCCGCCGGAGTCCTCGACGGCGAGCTGGGGGTCGCGCTGCTCGCGGCCGGGACCGATGGCAGCGATGGACCCACCGACGCGGCAGGCGCCTGCGTCGACGGGGGGACTCGATCCCGGGCGCTCGCTCTTGGCCTCGATGCCGACCGCGCCCTCGCCGAGAACGACTCCTACGCCTACCTGGCCGGCGAGGGGGGTCTCGTCCGGACGGGACCGACGGGGACCAACGTCATGGACCTGGTAGCCGTCTGGATCGCGCCGCCAGCCGGGGCCTCGAATCTCCCCGTTCCGCAGCCGTCGGAGAGCGTGTAGGATCGCAGACGCCGGCCGGGGATCACGAGACGCGTGGCTCGGTCGCAGAGTGGTGACGCATTCCGTCGATCGATCATCGGGATCGAGTCGAGGGTTGCGCGGGGAGACGTCTCTACGGAGGAAGGCTCGATGAGGAATGTTCGCCGCCCGGTCCTGTTGTTCTTCCTCGCCTTGGGCGTGGCCGGCTTCGCTGCCGGCGACGCGCGCGCACAGGCGACGACCACCAAGAAGATGGAAGGCTGCCTCGTCAGCCTCGATGTCGCTGCCGGCAAGATGGTCGTGAAGGATCGCCAGTCGAAGAAGGAGAACGAGTTCCGGATCAAGCCGGGCACCGTGCTCGATCGGACCGCTACGGCCGTCAAGAAGGAAGGCCGCGGCGCCAAGCTCGAAGATCTCGAGACGAACCGACCGGTCTACGTCTACTACAAGCCCGACCCCGAGAACAAGGGCGGGAAATTCGCGAGCCGCGCGGAATCGCCGAATGCGATCGACGAGGAGACCGGCAAGCCGGACAAGGATCTCATGGAGCAGTTCGGCTGCAAGATGGAGCCGTAGCCGGGCCGTCGCAGTCCAGCTGTCGCGATCGGTTCGGAACCACGGGGGTGAGGCCATGGGCCTCGCCCCCGTCGTGTTGCCGACCATCGGAAGCCAGCTCACGGTGCTGGCTCGGGGGGTGTCGATCCCCCAGCCGGATCGATAGTCTTTCGCGACATCGTTCCGCTCGCTGCAAAGAGTGACCGGTGCCCCTGCCACCCCCAAGACGCCGCCCCACAGGCGTACCCGAAGGAGCCAGTCCCATGAGTCATCATTCCGGCCACGAGCTCGAAGCGACCGCTCGCGCTCTCGTCGCCGCCGGCAAGGGAATTCTCGCCGCCGACGAGAGCTCGGGCACGATCAAGAAGCGTTTCGATTCGATTCGCGTGGAGTCCACCGAGGACAGCCGCCGCAGCTATCGCGAGATGCTCTTCACGACCCCGGGCTGCGAGGAATTCATCAGCGGGGTGATCCTGTACGACGAGACGATCCGACAGAAGGGATCCGACGGGACGCCGCTGCCCCAGGTGCTGGAGAAGAAGGGCATCATCCCGGGCATCAAGGTCGACAAGGGCGTGCAGAAGCTGCCGTTCAGCGACGACGAGAAGATCACCGAGGGCCTCGATGGGCTGCGCGCGCGGCTCGTCGAGTACCGGGGCCTCGGCGCGCGCTTCGCCAAGTGGCGCGCCGTCATCGAGATTGCCGACGGCAAGCCGTCGGGCGCGTGCTTGCAGACCAATGCCGACGCGCTCGCTCGCTACGCGGCGCTGTGTGTCGACGAGGGACTCGTGCCGATCGTCGAGCCCGAGATCCTGATGGATGGAACCCACACCATCGAGCGTTCCTTCGCGGTGACCGAGCGCACACTGCACTGCGTCTTCAGCGCTCTGTTCGCGCAGCGTGTGCCGCTCGAGAAGATCCTGCTGAAGCCGAACATGGTGCTGTCCGGGTATTCGTGCCCGCAGCAGGCGAGCGCGCAGCAGGTGGCGGAGGAGACGATCCGCTGTTTCCGGCGCGCGGTGCCGGCTGCCGTGCCGGGGATCGTGTTCCTCTCCGGCGGCCAGAGCGACGAGGCCGCGACCGCGCACCTCAACGCGATGAACCAGATCGGTGGCTTCCCGTGGGAGATGAGCTTCTCGTACGGGCGCGCGCTCCAGGCTCCGGCCTTGAAGGCGTGGGGCGGCAAGCCGGAGCAGTTCGGCGCCGGCCAGAAGGCGCTCTACCATCGCGCGAAGCTCAACGGTGCGGCGCGCTTCGGCCGCTACACCGAGGCGATGGAGAAGACGGCCTAGACGCGCTCGGTCGTGTTGCCGCTCCCGCGCGCCGCCCGGTTCCGGACCTGGCGGCGCGCTTCGTTCTGGGCGCCTACCGTTGCCGGGTCACCGAACGGCTGCGCCCGATGCACTGGAGGATCTCTTGGCGATCGAACGCCAGCGCTTCAAGACGCTGTTGCGGCATTGGGCCAGCGGGGTTGCGATCGTGACGACGCGCGCCGGGGATCGCCTGGCCGGCATGACGGCGACGTCTTTTACGAGCGTCTCGCTCGAGCCACCGCTGGTCCTCGTGTGTGCGGACAAGAAGGCGCTGACGCTTCCCGTTCTGGAGGAAGCAGGGGTCTTCGCCGTCAACGTGCTGGCGGACGATCAACAGGAGCTCTCGGCGCGTTTCGCGCTGTCGGGAAACGAGGCACTGCGCTTCGAAGGGCTCGCCTGCCGAAGCGGACGGACCGGATCTCCGTGGCTCCCGGACACGCTTGCCGTGCTCGACTGTCGCACGGTCGCCGCTCACGAGGCGGGCGATCACGTGATCCTCGTCGGCGAAGTCGAGGCCGCCGAATGGGACGACGCGCGGGTGCCGTTGCTCTACTACGACGCGACCTACCGTCGACTGAGGCCGTCCGGGTCATGAGCCGTCCCGAGCGCCTCGCGGACCCGAGCCAGGCCTTCCGACTCGACGGCAAGGTGGCCGTCGTGACCGGTGCATCGTCCGGCATCGGCCGTGCGCTGGCAGAAGGGCTCGCTGCGGCGGGCGCGCGCGTGGCCCTGGCGGCGCGCCGCCGGGGCCGGCTCGACGGACTGGCCGAACGGCTCCGCGCCCTCGGTGCGGAGGCCCACGCCTTCGCTTGCGACGTCGCGAGACCGGAGCAGGTGGAGCAGCTCGCGCGAGACGTGACCGCGCAGCTCGGTCCGGTCGACGTGCTGGTGAACAACGCGGGCATCGGCAACGTCGTTTCCGCCGAGCACGAGCCGCTCGACGGTTTTGCGTCGATCCTCGACGTGAATCTCCTCGGGACCTTCCGCTGCGCGCAGTGCTTCGGCCGCGACATGATCGACGCGGGACACGGGTCCATCGTCAACGTCGCGTCGATCCTCGGCGTCGTCGGTGTCGGCCAGATCCCGCAGGCCGGTTACGCCGCGGCGAAGGGCGGCGTCGTGAATCTCACGCGCGAGCTCGCCGCGCAGTGGGCTCGTCGGGGGGTACGGGTGAACGCGCTCGCGCCTGCCTGGTTCCCGACCGAAATGACCGAGGAGATGTTTCGCGACGAACGCTCGCTTCGCTGGCTGCGCTCACGGACGCCGATGGGGCGTCCCGGGCGTCTCGAGGAACTGGTGGGTCCCGCGCTCTTCCTCGCGTCGGACGCGGCGAGCTACGTCACGGGCCAGACGTTGCTCGTGGACGGCGGCTGGACCGCGGTGTGATCGGAGCCGACGTGAACCAGGGATCTCCGAAGGCGGTGAGGATGGCCTCTCGTCGGCGATCCTTAGCGATTTCCTAGGGCGCCATCGGGGCGAGAAGGGTGTGTAATCGCGTGTGGGGGCTCTCGATGGGGAGGTTCCATGCTGCGAGATGCGCCCCGAACGAAGATCCCGATCCGGGATCGCCGTAGAGGTCTCTTCGTCGTCGCTCCGGTGTCGCTGCTCGCGATCCTCGTGTCGCTCGGGCTCCTCGCCTGCGAGGGCGAACCGCTCGCGCCTCGGGCCGGGCTGCCGGAGTACCGTGAAATGGCGACCCTGGCACTGCCCGGACCTGCGCGTCTGGACGTGGCCGGCGGAAACCTGCTGGTGTCCCGCACGGACCTCGATCTCGATACACAGCTCGGTCCGTTCTCGGTGGGAGCGGTCTGGAACTCCGCGGAGCGGCGTTGGATCTGGAGCTTCGACGGGATCTCGTTCTCGAATGGCGTCTTCACGGATGCCACCGGGGCGACGCACCCGGTCGGCGCACTGGCCGCCGGTGCCGCCATTCCCGGTACGATCTGGGTGAAGGTGAGCCAGGCGGGGCAATCGGGGCCCAATCGGATGAAGACGAAGGGCGGGCTCGAGTACGCCTTCTCGAACGCGGGGAAACTGCTCAGCATCCGATGGACGAGCTCCGCGAATCCCCGGCTGCAGTTCACCCAGAGCCTGCAGGGAGACGGCGCGCTGCATCCCGCGGCGATCGAGCAGTGCCTCGGTGTGGTCGTCGAGTGCCACTCCGTGTTCACGATCGGGTACGACTCCTCGGGTCGTGTCACCGAGATCTCCGATCGCGCCGGGCGGCGGGCTCTCTTCCTCTACGACGCTTCCGGGCGACTCGTGACTGCGCGCGATGGGCTCGACGTCGCCTCGGATCTTCCCGGGTATCGCTACGAGTACAGCGGCGGAGATCTCACGGCGATCACCAACTCGGAGGGAGAGCGCGTCGAGTACGCCTACGATGCTTCCGGCCGTCTGCTGCGGGCTACGCAGATCGGCGAGGACGGCCCGGCGCGATCCTTCTCGTACCGGGGAAGGAGCGGGTCGACGCCCTATCGGACGACCGCGACCGATCCGCTTGGAGCCGTGCGAATCTACCGATACGATGGCAACCACCAGATCCTGGCCGTCGAAGACGTCCAGTCGGCCGAGACGACTACCTTCGCCTGGCTCCAGAACCGCGTCACATCGCGCACGACGCCCGATGGAGCCACGGTCCAGTGGGTGTACTCGAACGACGATGTGACGCTCCGGATCGAACCGAGTGGAAACATCACGAGCTACAGCTACCAGCCCGAGGGCGTCGATCGCGTGCTGCCCGGCAGGCGTCCGCTGCTCCGCATGGCCGACTCGCTCGGAACGCTCGAAGAGCGCAGCTACGACGCCGCCGGTCGGCTGGTCTCGGTGGCGAACGGCGCGGGCGAGATCCTCTCGCTCGAGTACGGGGCCGACGAGATGCCGAGCGGGTTCACGGATCCAGCAGGGATCTCGACTTCCCTCTCTGGATACGGGGAGCATGGGCACGCTACGAGGGTGAGCCGTGCCGGAGTCGCGCGGACGTTCGGATTCGATGCCGTCGGGAACTTGACGGACGGCGCGGATCTGTTCACCGCTTCCGGACCGGGGCGCGGCGGCATCGTCTCGCGTGAGTTCGACGAGGACCGCAATGTCCGGGCCGTCACGCTGGCGGATCTCTCGCTCGTTCCGCTCGCAAGCGAGACGCTGGTGACGGTCTTCCGGAGCGACCGGCGGCCGCTGCTCGTGGCGCGTCCCGGGGGCGGAGACGATCTCTTCGTCTACGACGCGCTCGGCCGGCTCGTCCGGAGGAGTGAGCGCGTAGACGGAACCTGGCACGACACGACGTTCGGATACGACGCCATCGGGCGAACCATCGCCATGAGCCGCGCGAACGGGATGAACCAGCGATGGACCTACGATTCGCTGGGTCGACCGACGAGCCACCTGATCCGCGACGGATCCGTCGCCCAGAATTTTGCGACCTTCCTGTGGATGGACGGGCGACTCCGGCATCTCCTGGACAGCCGCGGCGGGACGGAAGCCTACTCGTATGACGGAGCGGGTCGCCTCGCTGGGGTCGTGTACGGAAACGGGGATCGGGCCACGGTCTCTTGGGATCTGCGCTCACAGCGGACCGGCGTGGCATTGGCGGGCGGGGACGGATCGCTGCTGCGTACGATCGCTCTGGCGTACGATGGCGCCGGGCGCGAGAGCGCTGTCTACGACAACGGCGTGCCGGTGATCGAGCGGACGTGGGTCTCGGGTCGACTGGCACGGACGGAGTATGGGAACGGGCTCGTGAGAGATTTCGCGTTCGATCCGGAACTCGGGACGCTGACGGGCGCGACGATGACGGCCGGCTCGATCCCGGTCGAGAGCACGTCGGTCCGGATGGCGGATCCCGACTGCAGCGTGCTTGCGAGCCAGTGCGTTTCCGCGCAGACGACGAGTAGCGGAGCCGCCCCCGTGACGACCTCCGAGCGGCACCGCCTGATGCCGCAGGACACCGGCGTCGCGGTCGGGAAGCGCGTCGGCTTCGAGGACTCGCTCGATGGGGATCTGCTCCATACCTACATCTACGACTTCTTCAGCAATCTGCGGATGGGTCCCGCCGGTGGCTTCCGATACAACGGCGAAGCGAACCGCTTGCAAGCGATCGAGGGCGCTGCCGGCGGAACGATCGGGTACGAATACGACACGGCTGGCTTCGTCACGTCGCGCGCTGGTGTGCCGGTGACCTGGGACGGCGCGGGTCGTCTCTCCTCGTATGGAAGCGCCACCTTCGTGTGGGACGTGTTCGGGCGGCCGGTATCGAGTTCCGTCGACGGCGTGCAGACGGCGCGTCGTTTCGGGGGGCTCCTCGAGGCCGACGGAGCGGGCAACCCCCGCGCGATCGATCTCGGCGAAGTGCGGATCGATCTCACGGGAAACGGAACGCGGTATCGGCACTTCGACTATCGCGGCAACGTGAAGCTCGTGACCGACGCCGCGGGTGCGGTCGTCGAGCACTACAAGTACTCGGCCTATGCGGTCGAAGCGATCCATGGCGCCGGCGCCGGCCCCGGCGCGAGAAGCTTCGCTCGCGGCCGAGCGGTTGGCGATCTCGTGCTGATCGGACACCGTCTCTACGATCCCGCGGCGGCGCGCTTCCTGGCGCCGGATCCGATCTACCAGCTGGTCAACCAATACGCCTACGCGCTCGGCAATCCCGTGCAGTTCTGGGATCCGAGTGGCGCGCAGGCAATCACGAGCGACCAGACGGAGGGAGCGATGATGCAGGGAGCCGGAAGCTCCTTGTCTACGATCGGCGCCCTGACCATGGCTGCAGGCTTCGCATCCTTGCCGATTCCTGCCGTCAATGCTTCCGTGGGGAGTGCGCTGCTGGTGAGCGGTGCCGTCCTGATCTTCGTGGGAGACCAGGTGAAGGCGCGGGGAGAGCTCCTCCTGCAGAACGGAGGGAGCGGATCGAGCGGTTTCGACGGAGGTCTCGGCGCGGGGCCCGGCCTCAGGGCTCCGAATGGCTTCGAAGGGAATGTCGGTCCATCGCCCGGCCCATATAGCTGCGGAGCAGAGCCGTGCCCTGGCGGTGCAGGAGGCGCGGGAGAGTCCCAAGGGATCACTGGGCCTAGAAGCTCAGCTGGGAATGGCGGTGGTGCTGGCGGCGGGATTACCTGCGCGCCGGTGGCACTCGGCGAGGGCGCGCTACCGGATGGCTCGCTCGCACTGCTGCTGCTCGCGAACCTCTCGATCGCCTCGATCGCATGGCGGCGTTCGCGTCGCGTTCCATCGCTTCTCGAACGGTCTTGAATGGAGGAGTTCGACGATGATTCGGAAAGGCTACCGGCGCTATTTCGATCGCTTCCTCGATCGCGGGGACGAGGTGTTCCTACCCGATGCCGATCGCGTCGCCTGGATTCGGGAACACGAGCCGCACAAGCTGCGTCCCGTTGCATTTGCGACGCCCCGCAATGCGAGGCGAGCCCTGCAGCTGGGGTTGTTCTTGCTGGCGGTGTCGGTCTGGTTCGTATCGAGTGGGATCTGGCTTCCCGATCAGTACGACAACCGGATGCACTGGTTCGCCG
>JBDIVR010000040.1:0-31898 GCA_039794265.1 Myxococcota bacterium | reverse complement strand
TTCGTTCGTCAACTTTTCCGGAGGAAAAGTTGACGAACGAACCCGGCCCCTTTCTTGACGGAGGGGCGGTTTGACCCTCGTCGGGACGGCTGCTAACTCAGCTCGCCAGCGCCGCCGTTCTGCGCGCCCGAGGCCCCGATGCGCCCGCCCGACCGCTCTCGAGACGAGTCCGACCGATGAGCTCCGGTACGGGCGAGGTCCGCGCACCCGGTCGCGCCGAAGTCCCGATCGACTCGCTGCGCGGACTCCGCCGCAGCCACGCGTGCGGCGCCGTCGACGCGACGTCGATCGGACAGGAGGTCACCGTCGCCGGCTGGGTCCACGGCCGGCGCGACCACGGCGGCGTGATCTTCATCGACCTGCGCGATCGCGGCGGGCTCGTGCAGGCGGTGTTCCGGCCCGAGGTGGACGCCGCGGCTCACCAGCGGGCCGGGGAGCTGCGCTCGGAGTTCGTCGTGGCCGTGCGCGGCACCGTCGAGCGCCGCACGCCCGAGACGGTGAACCCGAAGCTGCCGACCGGCGAGCTCGAGGTCGTCGCCCGCGAGCTGCGCATCCTCAACACCGCGACGCCGCCGCCGTTCCCGATCGACGACGACCCGGGCGTCGACGAACTGGTGCGGCTGCGCCATCGGCTCCACGATCTGCGCCGCCCGCCGCTGCAGCGCGCGCTGCGCGTGCGGCATGCGCTGTACCAGTCGGCGCGCCGCACGCTCTCGGAGCTCGGGTTCCTCGAGATCGAGACGCCGATCCTGGCCAAGGCGACGCCGGAGGGCGCGCGCGACTTCCTGGTGCCGAGCCGGCTGCAGCCCGGCGATTTCTATGCGCTGCCGCAGTCGCCGCAGATCATGAAGCAGCTGCTGATGATCGGCGGCTTCGAGCGCTACTTCCAGATCGCGCGCTGCTTCCGGGACGAGGATCTGCGGGCCGATCGCCAGCTCGAGTTCACGCAGATCGACCTCGAGCTGTCGTTCGCCGGCGTCGAGGAGGTGCTGGCCGTGCTCGAGGAGGTGACGGTGCGCGCGTGGCGCGAAGCCGGCGGCGTCGAGCTGCCGCGGCCGTTCCCGCGCATGTCCTTCGCCGATGCCATGGCCCGCTACGGCTCCGACAAGCCGGACGTCCGCGTGCTGCTCGAGCTGGTGGAGCTGACGGACCTGTTCCGCGCGTCGGAGTTCCGCGCGTTCCGCGGGGCCGTCGACAAGGGCGGCATCGTGAAGTGCCTGCCGATCCACGACGCCGACGCGCTGACGCGCGGCGAGATCGACCGCCTCGAGGCCTTCGTCAAGAAGGAGCTCGGCGGCAAGGGGCTCGCGTGGGTGCGCGTCACGGCCGACGGCTCCTGGCAGTCGCCGATCGCGAAGTTCCTGTCCGACGCCGAGCGCGCCGGGATCACCGAACGGACCGGCGCGCGCCCGGGGACGCTGCTGTTCTTCGCCGCCGACGAGTTCGCCAAGGCCAACGCGATCCTCGGCCGGCTGCGGACGGATCTCGGCCGCCAGCTCGGCCGCGTCGATGGCCGGGACTGGGCGCCGCTGCTGGTGCTCGAGTTCCCGCTGTTCGAGCGCGACGAGCAGGGCCGCGTGACCTTCATGCACATGCCCTTCGTCGCGCCGGTCGACGAGGACCTGCCGCTGCTCGAGAGCGACCCGGAGCGCGTGCGCGGCACCCACTACGACGTCGTGATGAACGGCCTCGAGCTCGGCTCGGGCAGCCTGCGCAACCACCGCAGCGACGTGCAGCGCCGCATCTTCGAGCTGCTCGGCTACTCGAAGGACGAGATGGAGGCGCGTTTCGGCTTCCTGCTGAACGCGCTCGATGCCGGCGCGCCGCCGCACGGCGGCTTCGCGTTCGGCCTCGATCGCATCGCGATGCTGCTGTCCGGCGCCGAGAGCCTGCGCGATGTGATCGCGTTCCCGAAGACCCAGCGCGGGCAGGATCTGCTGATGGACGCGCCGTCCGCCGTCGAGCCGGGGCAGCTCGAGGAGTTGCAGCTGCGCTTCGCGCCGCCTCCGAAGACGCGCTGAGCCGCGGCGTGCGCAGCCATCGCGTCCAGGTCCTGGTGATCGGCGGCGGCATCAACGGCGCGGGCATTGCCCGCGATCTCGCGCTGCGCGGCGTCGCCTGCGCACTGGTGGAGCGGCGCGAGCTCGGCTCCGGAACCTCGTGGGCGTCGTCGGGAATGATCCACGGCGGCCTCCGGTACCTGCAGAAGGATCCCGACGTCACGCTGCACTCGTGCGTGGACTCCGGCGCGATCCAGCGCATCGCGCCGCACCTGGTGTTCCGGATCCCGTTCCTGATGCCGGTCTTCGCCGAGGATCCGATCGGACCCGAGCTGGTCGAGGTCGGGCTCGAGATGTACGACCGCTACCAGCCGTACAAGAACGGCCGGCCCCACACGCGGCTGACGCGCGACGAGGCGCTGCGGCTCGAGCCGGCCCTCTCGCCCCGGATCGACTGCGCTTTCACGCTCGACGAATGGGGCGTGGACGCGGCCCGCCTGACCGCGTCCAACGCACTCGACGCCGCCGAGCGGGGCGCGCTGCTGTGGACGCACGTGGAGGTCGTCGAGCTGCTGCGTGAAGCCGGCGGCCGCGTCGCGGGCGCGCGCGTGCGCGATCGGCTGTCCGGCGACACGTGGCGCATCGACGCGGATCTGGTCGTCAACGCCACCGGGCCGTGGGCGCCGCAGCTCGCCGCGCTGGCCGGTGTCGAGTTCCGGCTGCGGCCGGCGAAGGGCATCCACCTGGTGTTCGAGCGCCGGATCTCGCAGCTCGCGATCTATGCGCGCGGCATCGACGGTCGCGACATGTTCACGTTTCCGCACGAACAGAACAGCATGGCCGGGACCACGGACGACGATTTCTACGGCGATCTCGATCGCATCGACGTCACCGAGGACGAGGTCGAGTACGTGCTCCAGGCGATGGAGCGCTCGATCCCGGCGATCCGATCGCACCGCGTCCTGCACACGATCCAGGGCGTCCGGCCGACGCTGTACGGTTTCGGCCAGAGCGAGGACGAGCTGTCGCGCGACTACGTCGTGCTCGACCACGCGCGCGAGGGCGCCCCCGGTTTCTGGACGCTCGCCGGCGGCAAGCTCGCCTCGTATCGGCTGATGGCGCAGGACCTCAGCGATCGCCTGTGCGCGACGCTCGGCGTTCGCGAGCCGTGTCGCACTGCGACGACGCCGCTGCCCGGCGGCGACGGCACGCTCGACGTGCTCGCGGTGGCGCGGCGCTTCCGCACGCCGCTGGCCGCCGTGCTGCGGCTGGGCTTCCGGCACGGCACGCGTGCCGCCGCGCTGCTCGCGCCGTGGGATCCGGAGCCGGCGGGCAGCTCGCCGTCGCCGCCGCGCGTCGTGTGCGCGTGCGAGCCGGTGCTCGACGCGGAGCTGCTGCACGTCGCCCGAAGCGAAGGCGTGCGTACGCTCGAGGACTGTGCGCTGCGCGTGCGGCTCGGCATCGGCGCGTGTCAGGGAGCGGGATGTGCGCACGTCGCGGCCGGCGTGCTGGGCGGCGCGCTCGACTGGTCGGCCGCCCGGAGCGCCTCCGAGGTCACGGCGTTCGCCGCGGAGCGCTGGCGCTCGGCGGCCCCGACGCTCGGCGGCCATCACCTCGCGGCGATGGAGATCCACCGCTACGTGCATCTGGGCGCGCGCGGCTTCGTCGCCACCGCCCGCGGTGAAGCTGCGCTCGCGGCGGACGCTGGCGATGCCGCCCCGGACCGCCAGGGCCTCGCCCGCGGGCTCGCGGTGCGCAGCGATGCGCGGGCCCGCGAGTCGCTGCAGACCCTGGCGCGCTGGCGCCGCGCATCTGCTCGCTCGGAGCCGCGAGAGGCGTCGGGGCCGGAGCGGACCCGCGATGCCGACACCGCGGCGCGTCGCCAGGACGACGCGTGAGGGCCGTCGTCGTCGGCGGCGGCCTTGCGGGCGGCTGCGCGGCGCTCGAGCTGGCGGCGCGCGGCGCGACCGTAGAACTGGTGCGCAGCGCGCCGGGCGCGAGCGCGCTCGGCTGGGGAACGCTCGACGTCGCGGGCGCCTCCCCCCTGCGGCGCGGCGGTTTGCCGCTGCGCGACGCGCCCGGGAAGGCGCCGCTGGCGCCGGCGCGCCGGCTCGAGCTGGCCGCGCTCGCGCATCCGGCGCACCCGTACGCGCTGCTGGGGCTGGGCGGCAGATTCGAGGCGGAGGTGACGGACGCCGCGGCTGCGCTCGACGGCTGGCTGGCGCCGTCGGGTCTGCGCGTCACCGGGCAGCTCGGCCAGACGCGCTGGCTCGCCGACGTCCACGGCGCACTGCGCGCCGCAGATTTCGCGTTTTCCGGTGCGGGAGATGGCGATCTCGCCGGCGCCGACGAGGTCGCACTCGTCGACATTCCGGGACTCGCAGGCTACGAGGCGCGCGCGACGCTGCGTACGCTCGCCGCCGAACGGGAGGTCGTGACGGGGAGTGCCCAGCCTCTCCGGCTGCTGCACCTCGAGCTGCCGCCCGCGCTGCGCGCGCTCGCCGGCACGCCTGCCCGGCTCGCGCATGCGCTCGAAGGTCCGGCGGCGCGCGAGGCCGTGCGACCGCTGCTCGCCGGCTTCGGCGCCGAAGGCCGGTTGGTGCTGTTCCCGCCGGTCCTGGGTCTCGATGGCGCCGAGCGCGTGCGCGGCTGGCTGCGCGAGGCGATCGGTTGCCGAGTGGCCGAGCTGGTGGGTTCCCCGGCGCTGGCGCTCGCGGGCTGGCGGCTCGATCGCGCGTTGCAGGACGCGCTGGTTCGCGCAGGCGTGGTCCTCCGGACCGGCACCGCGCGGAGCGTCGAGCAGGCGGATGGACGTGCGCGGTCGGTCCGCGTCGACACGGCCGGCGAGGAGGCCACGCTCGCGCTCGACGCGCTCGTGCTCGCGACGGGTCGCTATGTCGGCGGCGGCATCACCGAACGCGATGGCGCGCTGTGCGAGCCATTGCTCGGGCTGCCGCTTTTCGACCTCGGCGGGCGACGCATCGACGGCGTTCCGCCGCGGCGCTGGATCCGGCGCGACTACGAAGGCGAGCAGCCGCTGTTCTCCGCCGGCGTTCGCTGCGACGCGCGACTGCGCCCGCTGGGCGCCGACGGAGCGCCGCGGCTCGGCAATCTGTTCTCCGCCGGTGAGCTGCTCGGCGGCTTCGACCCCGCGCGCGAGCGGACGGGGCTCGGCGTGGCGCTGCTGACCGGCCGTCGCGCCGGTGCGGAGGCGGCGCGATGCTGACGGGCTATCGGGGCTTCCTGCGCGAGCTCGCGCGGACCGGCACGTGGCGCGCGTTCTCGCTCCAGGTGCGGACGGGCGCCGGCCACATCGCGCGCCGCCTGCTCGGTCGCGGCGAGAGCGATCCGATCGCGCGTTTCTTCCACAACTACGGCGCAGACGGATTCCGGCTGCCCGATCCGGACCGCTCGCGGCTGCAGCGGGCGGCGGAGGCCTGTCTCGCGTGCGGGCTGTGCAGCGTCGAATGCGCGCGAGCGAGCGGAATGCCGCCGATCGAGCCCCGCGACGCCGTGTTGTCGGCGGCGCGGCTCGAGATCGATTGGATCCGCCTCGGCCTCACTCCGTTCGCGCTGGGCCCTGCGCGGGATGACGCCGGCGGCACCGCAGGACCGGGTGCCGCGACGACGGCCTGCGGGGCCTGTCGCGCCTGCGAACGCGCGTGCCCCGTCGGCATCCCGATCGCCGGTCTCCAGGACACGCTCGCGACATGGGGTTCGGCGGGATCCGCGCTCCCGGTCGCGATGCCGGCGCGAATTCGCTAGACCGCGGCCACCATGGCCAGCCACTGGACCCCGACCGTGCCCGCCGAGGGCTCCCCGATCACCCTCGACGCGCAGCGCGCGCTGGTCGTCCCGGACCGACCGATCGTGCCGTTCATCGAAGGCGACGGCACCGGGCCGGACATCTGGGCGGCGTCCGTCCGCGTCTTCGACGCCGCCGTCGCCAAGGCCTACGGCGGTAAGCGCCAGATCGCGTGGATGGAGGTGCTCGCCGGCCAGAAGGCCTTCGACGAGACCGGGGTGTGGTTGCCCGACGCCACCGTGGAGGCGTTCCGCGAGTATCTCGTCGGCATCAAGGGGCCGCTGACGACGCCGATCGGCGGCGGCTTCACCAGCCTCAATGTCGCGCTGCGCCAGGTGCTGGACCTGTACGTGTGCCTGCGTCCGGTGCGCTGGTATGCCGGCGTGCCGAGTCCCGTGAAGCGCCCGCAGGACGTCGACATCGTGATCTTCCGCGAGAACACGGAGGACATCTACGCCGGCATCGAGTGGCCGGCCGAGTCGCCGGAGGCGAAGAAGCTCATCGAATTCCTGCAGAAGGAGATGGGCGTCCGGAAGATCCGCTTCCCGGCGACCTCCGGCATCGGCATCAAGCCGGTGTCTCGCGAGGGCACGGAGCGGCTCGTGCGCGCGGCGATCGACTACGCGATCGCCCACGGCCGCCCGTCGGTGACGCTGGTGCACAAGGGCAACATCATGAAGTTCACCGAGGGCGCCTTCCGCGACTGGGGCTACGCGCTGGTGAAGCGCGAGTACGCGGGCCGGGCGATCGGCTGGGACGACTGCGGCGGCAAGCCGCCGGCCGGCCAGGTTCTCGTGAAGGACGCGATCGCCGACATCACGTTGCAGCAGGTGCTGACGCGCCCGAAGGACTTCGACGTCGTGGCGACGCTCAACCTGAACGGAGACTACCTGTCCGACGCGCTGGCCGCGCAGGTCGGTGGCATCGGGATCGCGCCCGGCGCCAACATCAACTACCAGACCGGCCACGGGATCTTCGAGGCCACCCACGGCACCGCGCCCAAGTACGCGGGCCAGGACAAGGTCAATCCGAGCTCGGTGATCCTCTCCGGCGTCATGATGCTGGCGCACATGGGTTGGCAGGAGGCGGCGGATCGCATCGAACAGGGCATCTCGAAGGCGATCGCCACCCAGCACGTGACCTACGACTTCCACCGGCTGATGGCGGGCGCCACGCTGCTGAAGTGCAGCGAGTTCGGTGATGCCATCATCGAGAACATGGACTGACCGTCGCCCGCGTCCGCAGCCCCCGACCCCCACCGCGAGGAGGCCCCCCATGGCCAGACCGAAGATCGCCCTCATCGGCGCCGGAAACATCGGCGGCGTACTGGCCGAGCAGATCGCGTACCGCGAGCTCGGCGACGTGGTGCTGTTCGACGTCGTCGAAGGCCTGCCGCAGGGCAAGGCGCTCGACATCGCCGAGGGCGCGCCGCTGTTCGGCGCGGATGCGAAGGTCACCGGCGTCAACAGCTACGAAGGCATCGCCGGTGCGGATCTCGTGATCATCACGGCCGGCCTCGCGCGCAAGCCCGGCATGTCCCGCGACGACCTGCTGAAGACCAACCTCGGGATCATGAAGCAGGTGGCGACCGGCGTTGCGACGAATGCGCCCGGCGCCACGGTGATCGTCATCAGCAACCCGCTCGACGCGATGGTCTACACGTTCAAGCAGGTCTCCGGCTTCCCCAAGAACCGCGTCGTCGGAATGGCCGGCGTGCTCGATTCGACGCGCTTCCGCGCCTTCGTCGCGTGGGAGCTCGGCGTTTCGGTGCAGGACGTGACGGCGCTGGTGCTCGGCGGACACGGCGACACGATGGTGCCGCTCGTCCGCTACTGCACCGTCGCCGGGATTCCGATCACGAAGCTGCTGCCGGCGGCCAAGATCGACGCGATCGTCGAGCGCACCAAGAACGCCGGCGGCGAGGTCGTCGGCCTGCTGAAGACCGGCTCGGCCTTCGTGTCGCCGGCGGCCAGCGCGATCGAGATGGCCGAGTCGATCCTGAAGGACAAGAAGCGCGTGCTCGCGTGCGCGTGCCTGTGCGAGGGCGAGTACGGCGTGAAGGGTTTGTACCTCGGCGTGCCGTGCGTGCTGGGGGCCGGCGGCGTCGAGCGCATCCTCGAACTCGAGCTCGAGCCGGACGAGCGCAAACTCTTCGACGCGTCCGTCGACCACGTCCGCAAGCTCGTCGGCGAGATCGAGCTCTAGTCGCCCCTCCCTCCACCGAGAACGAGACGCCCAGCGATGAACGTCCACGAGTATCAGGCGAAGGAACTCCTGCGCGCCTACGGCGTGCCGGTACCGCCGGGGCGTCTGGCCACGACACCGGCGGAAGCCGAGACCGCCGCGCGCGGCCTCGACGCCAAGGTCGTCGTCGTGAAGGCGCAGGTGCACGCCGGGGGCCGCGGCAAGGCCGGCGGCATCAAGGTCGCGAAGTCCGCGGGCGAGGCCAAGCGGCTCGCGTCCGAGATCCTCGGCATGACCCTGCGCACGCACCAGACCGGCCCCGAAGGCAAGCTCGTGCGCAAGGTGTGGGTGGAGGCCGGCTGCGAGATCGAACGCGAGCTGTACCTGGGCCTCGTGCTCGACCGCGCCGCCGAGTCGCTCGCGATCATCGCGTCGACCGAGGGGGGCATGGAGATCGAGGAGGTCGCCGCCCGGACCCCCGAGAAGATCGTCACGGTCCACATCGATCCCGCCGTCGGCCTGATGCCGTACCACGTGCGGCGCGTGGCCTTCGCGCTGGGCCTCGGCGCCGAAGCGGTCGCCAAGCTCGACGTCTTCCTCGGCGGTCTCTACCGACTCTTCGTCGAGAAGGACGGCGCGCTCGCCGAGATCAACCCGCTCGTCGTCACGAAGGCCGGCGATCTGCTCGCCCTCGACTGCAAGCTCAACTTCGATGACAACGCCCTGTTCCGGCATCCCGACGTGCGCGAGCTACGCGACGCCGACGAGGAGGACGCCCGCGAACGCGAGGCCAACGAGCTGGATCTCGCCTACGTCGGCCTCGACGGGAACATCGGCTGCCTCGTCAACGGCGCCGGACTGGCGATGGCGACGCTCGACATGCTCCAGGTGGCCGGCGGCGCGCCGGCGAACTTTCTCGATGTCGGCGGCGGGACCGACCAGGAACGCGTCGCGGCGGCGTTCAAGCTGATCCTGGCCGACCCGCAGGTCCGCGCGATCCTCGTCAACATCTTCGGCGGCATCGTGCGCTGCGACCTCGTCGCCGAAGGCGTCATCGCCGCGGCGCGCGAGATCGGCGTGCAGGTGCCGATCGTCGTCCGTCTGCAGGGGACGAATGCGGCCGAAGGGCGCGCGCTGCTCGCGGAATCCGGCCTGAACCTGATTCCGGCCGACACCTTCCGCGAGGCGGCCGAACGCGCCGTCGCCGCCGTCCAGAAGAACCCGAAACCGAACGAGCAGGGCTGACGACGATGGCAATCCTCTGCGACGCGAACACCAAGCTGCTCGTGCAGGGCCTCGGCAGGATGGGCCGCTTCCACGCCGGGCTCTCGCGCGAGTATCACACCCGCGTGGTGGGCGGCGTCGCGCCGGGCAAGGGCGGCTCGGAAGTGGACGGCATGCCGGTGTTCGACACCGTGCGCGAAGCCGTGGCGGCCACCGGCGCCAATGCATCCGTCGTGTTCGTGCCGCCGCCGGGCGCCGCCGATGCGATCCTCGAAGCGGCCGACGCCGGGCTCGATCTGGTGGTCTGCATCACCGAGGGGATTCCGGCGCTCGACATGCTGCGCGCGAAGCGTTCGCTGCGCGGCGGCAGGACGCGCCTGCTCGGGCCGAATTGTCCGGGCGTCGTGACGCCGGGACAGTGCCGGATCGGCATCATGCCGGCACAGATCACCCGGCCCGGTCCGGTCGGCGTCATCTCGCGCTCCGGAACCCTCACGTACGAAGCCGTCGATCAGCTCTCGCGGCTCGGCATCGGCCAGTCGAGCTGCGTCGGGATCGGCGGCGATGCGATCATCGGCACCACGTTCGTGGACGCCCTTGCGCTTTTCGAAGCGGATCCGGAGACGCGCGCGGTGATCCTGATCGGCGAGATCGGCGGCTCCGCCGAGGAGACCGCCGCCGAGTTCATCCAGTCCGAGATGAAGAAGCCCGTCGCGGCGTTCATCGCCGGTCAGAACGCGCCGGCCGGCAAGCGCATGGGCCACGCGGGCGCGATCATCGCGGGCGGCAAGGGGAGGGCGTCCGACAAGATCGCGGCGCTGCAGAAGGCCGGCGTCGCCATCGCGCCGGCTCCCGCCGAGATCGCCGCGACGCTCGCGGAGCACTGTCCCGGCCTGCAGGGCTGACGCTCGGAGCGGCCACCGGTGCTGGCCTCAGGAGACGGTCCAGGTGTCCCCGGAGTGCAGCAGGTCGGCGAGGTTCCCGGCGCCGCGTTCGCGTACCGCCGTCTCCACCTGTTCGTCGAGCAGCCGCTCGTAGCTCGGCCGCTGCGCCGCGCGGAACACGCCGACGGGGATCGGGAAGGCCGGCGGCGCCAGGGTCGCGAGTGCCATCGCGTAGGCGGGGCTCTCGTGGTTCTCGTCGTGCACGGTGACGCCCGCGGCGACCGGGTCGGCGTCGTCGGGGAGTTCGAGGAGGTGCGGCAGCCCGTGTTCGAAACGGATGCCGCGGCGGCGGCCCTTGGCGCCGAACACCAGCGGTTCGCCGTGCACGAGCGGCAGTCCGGCCTCGACGCGCGTGCGCTTGTCCTCGACCGCCTCCCAGACGCCGTCGTTGTACACCGGGCAGTTCTGGAGGATCTCGACGAACGCGGTGCCCGGATGCTCGTGGGCGCGCCGCAGCACGTCCTGCAGGCCGGCGGCATCGACGTCCACGGTGCGCGCGACGAACGTCGCCCCGGCGCCGAGCGCGAACGCCACCGGATCCACCGGGTAGTCGATGACTCCCATCGGGCTCGACTTGTTCTTCATCCCGATCGGTGACGTCGGCGAGTACTGGCCCTTCGTGAGGCCGTAGATCCGGTTGTTGAACAACAGGATCTGCAAGTCGACATTGCGACGGATCACGTGCAGCAGATGGTTGCCGCCGATCGAGAGACCGTCGCCGTCGCCCGTGACGACCCACACGGACAGCTCCGGCCTCGTCAGCTTGATGCCGGTCGCGAAGGCCGGGGCGCGGCCATGGATCGTGTGGAAGCCGTACGTGTTCATGTAGTACGGAAAGCGACTCGAACAGCCGATGCCCGAGACGAAGACGAAGCGTTCGCGCGGAATGCCGAGCTCCGGCAGCAGGCGCTGTACGTTCGCGAGCACCGAATAGTCGCCGCAGCCCGGGCACCAGCGGACCTCTTGATCGGTCTCGAAGTCCTTCTTGGTCAGCTTGACGACCGGCTCGCTCACGTCAGTCCTCCAGCAGCCGCGCGATCGCCTCGCGCAGCTCGGCGACGCGGAACGGCTGCCCGTAGACCTTGGAGAGGCTCTGCGCGTCGACCAGATAGCGAGCGCGCAACAAGCGCGAGAGCTGACCGGTGTTGAGTTCCGGCACCAGCACGCGATCGAAGCGCCCGAGCACGTCGCCGAGGTCCGACGGCAGCGGGTTCAGGTACCGCAGATGCAGATGGGCGACCGCCGCGCCGGCCGCGCGCGCCTCGTCCACCGCCGTCGCGATGGCGCCGTAGGTACCGCCCCAGCCCACGACGAGGAGCCGGCCCGACGACGCGCCGCGCGGTTCGAGCGGCGGGATCTCGCGGGCGATGCCTTCGACCTTCTGGTGGCGAAGCTCGGTCATCCGCTGGTGGTTGTCCGGCAGATAGGAGACGTTGCCGCTGCCGTCCTGTTTCTCGAGACCGCCGATGCGGTGCTCGAGGCCGGGCGTACCGGGGATCGCCCAAGGCCGCGCCAGCGTCTCGGCGTCGCGCTGGTACGGGGCGAAGCCAGCCGCCTCCGTGCGATACGTGACCTCGGGGCGCGGCAGCGTCGCGACGTCCGGGATCCGCCACGGCTCGGCGCTGTTCGCCAGATAGCCGTCCGAGAGCACGACGACCGGGGTCATGTACTTCACCGCCAGGCGGAACGCCTCGAGCAGGATCGAGAAACAGTCGCCCGGGGTCGCCGGCGCCAGCACCGGCATGGGGCTGTCCGAGCTGCGGCCGTAGAGCGCCATCAGCAGGTCCGCCTGCTCGGTCTTCGTCGGCAGCCCCGTCGAGGGCCCTGCGCGCTGCACGTCCACCGCGACCAGCGGCAGCTCCGCGACGACCGCCAGGTTCAGGGCCTCCTGCTTGAGCAGGAATCCCGGCCCGCTCGTCACCGTGAGCGCGAGATGCCCTGCGAACGCGGCGCCGATCGTCGCCGACGCTGCGGCGATCTCGTCCTCGGCCTGGAAGGTCTTGATGCCGAAGTGCCGGTGCTTGGCCAGCTCGTGCAGGATGTCCGACGCGGGCGTGATCGGGTACGCCCCGACGAACAGCGGACGGCCCATCTGGACACTCGCCGCCACGACCCCCCAAGCCAGGGCGGTATTCCCGGTGATGTTCCGATAGGTCCCCGGCTCGATCTTCGCAGGCGGCACCTCGAACGACACCGGGAACAGCTCGCTGGTCTCGCCGAAGTGATAGCCGGCCATCAGCACGCGCCGGTTCGCCTCGCCGATCTCGCTGGGGAAGCGACTCTCGATCCAGCGCACGGTGGATTCGATCGGCCGGCCGTACAGCCAGTACATCAGGCCGAGCGCGAAGAAGTTCTTGGAGCGCGCGGCCTCGCGCTGCGAGAGCTTCAGGTCCGAGACCGCCGCGAACGTGAGCTTCGCGAGCGGAACCTCCACCACGCGATAGCGGTCGCGAATCGCCGGCAGCGGGTCCTCGCGATAGCCGGCGCGCTCGAGGTTCTTCTCGGTGAACGCGTCGATGTTGAGGATCAACATGCCGCCCGGCCGGACGTCGGCGAGATTCGCGCGGAGCGCGGCAGGATTCATCGCCACGAGGACATCCGGCTGGTCGGCCGGGGTCCGCACGTCCGACGACGAGAAGTGGATCTGGAAGCCGGAGACACCCGCCAGTGTACCTGCGGGCGCCCGGATCTCGGCGGGGAAGTCCGGCAGCGTCGACAGGTCGTTGCCGGCGAGCGCCGTCGACTCGGTGAACTGGGTGCCGGTGAGCTGCATGCCATCGCCGGAATCCCCGGCGAAGCGGATGGCGACGCGCTCGACCCGTTCGTGCGGCTTCGGGACCCCAGCGGGCGGCGCCGGGGCGTGGGCATGGCTCAAAAGGGACAACCTCCGGGTCGGCAGCAGTGTATCCGGCGGCCCAGGGGGCGAAAGACCCCCGGCGGGACAGCGGTCGGTCCGGGCCTCGTGAGAATCTTACGGCGCCACGGGAGCTTCGCCCGCTCCCTGCGTGCCCGCGAGCCTCAAGCGCGGGGCAGCGGCCGCCGATACACCCGACATGTTCAGTCCGCGCCAACGGCCGATGTTGCTGGTCGCCGAGCGACTGCTGTCGCTGCGGCTGTCGATGAACACGCCCGTGGTCGCGACGGACGAGCTCCCGGCCGGGCCGGCGCAGGCGGCGATCGCGATCCATGCGGAAGCGGGTCGCACCTGCTTCACGGTGGCGGTCCGGTCGCTTCGCCAGGGCGTTTCCGTGCTCTACGAACTCGAGGGCGAAGACGTCACCCAGCGGGACGGGCTGACCGTTGCGCTGGACGCCTCGCTGTCCTTCGGCGAGAGCATGGGCTTTCTCTTCGACGACGACATGATCGTGGATCGCGAGCCCGCGACCTTGCGTCGCGCCGTCGCGCGGCTGCGAGAAATCGTGTCGGCACCGGGCCTGGACGCCGACGAGTTCTCCGCCTCCCAGCCCGGGACGCACCGGGTCTCCCGATCTGGGACGCACGCCGGCGAGCCGGCCCGAGACGACGGCGAATCGATCGACGACGGCGGCGAGATCCTGCTGGAGGAGGCCGTCGAGCAAGTTCCTGTCGAGCCGGCGGTGGCCAAGTCCGATCTTCCGGTCGCACCGGCGGCAGGTGCGCCGCCCGCGACGACGCCGGCGCCCCGCGGTCCGATGCTGACCAAGTTCCGCTCTGGCCCGAAGCCGGCGGAGTCTGCTGCGCAGACACCCGCCGTACGAGCCGCCGCCGCGGGCGGCGCCCGATTGGGCCGCGTACAGCCGATCCGGCTGCGAACGCCCGGCGCCGCGCCGGCCGTGCCTGCGCTCCTCCGCCTTCTCGCCGCGTTCTGACGCGGTGTTCTCCAGGAGACCGAAGATGTCCCAGACCCTCTCGCGGCGAAGCCCTCTCGTCTCGACGCAAAACCCGCTGGCAGCGAGGCTCGCCACGCTGGTTCCGGCGGCGGCCCTCGCCGTGGTCCTCGGCGCCACGCAGATCGGCTGCGCGACAGCGCGCGGGTCCGGATCTTCGTCGGTCGCGCGGCAGTCGGTGAGCGGGGAACGCTCGGCGGCGGCAGAACCGAGCGAGGCACAGCGCCGAGCGCGCATGCACTACGAAGTCGCGCTCGATCGGATGAACACCGACCGCAATCCGGAAGCGATCGGCGAGTTGTTGATGGCGGTGCGTCTCGATCCGGACGACAAGAACGTGCGCCTCGCGCTCGCCGAGGCCTTCCGCCGCGCCGGGCGGATCGACGAGACCGAGGAGCACCTGCTCGCAGCGCTCCGGATCGACCCGAACTTCCACGCGGCGCGCTTCAACCTCGCGGCTCTCTACATCGAGCGGGAGCGCTACGAGGAGGCCATCGCCCAGGCGACCGTGCTGCTCGAGGATCCGACCTTCCCCCGGCCCTGGCGCGCCCTCACGAATGTCGGTTGGGCCGAGTACAAGCTCGGACGCTTCGACGAAGCCGCCCGCCGCCTCCGGCTCGCGCTCGACTATCGGGAGGACTACTGGCCCGCACGCCTGAACCTCGGCATCCTCGAAGCGGAACGCGGCAATCGGGCACAGGCGGTGGAGCATTTCGAGCGGGTGCTCGAGACACCCTCCGGTCCGTTCGCCGAAGCAGAGGCGCGCTACCGGCTCGCCGAGCTGTATCTGGCGATGGGGAACCGGCCCGGCGCCATCGCGCAGCTCAACAAGGCGAGTACGCTCCGCCCAGGTGGACCGTGGGGCAAACGAAGCGCCGAGACTCTTCAGACGCTGCAGTAGGCCGCGTCGACGCCGAGCGCATCGGGGCGTATCTCTCTCGTGAGCGGGAGCTGCGGGGCGTCACGCTCGAGGAACTCGCTCGACAGACCCGCATCCCGATCCGCTCGCTGCAGCGGCTCGAGAGTGGCGCCTTCGATCGCGATCTCGACGGCTTTGCGAGAGGCTTCGTGCGGACCGTCGCCGTCGCACTCGGCCTGCCCGCCGATGAGACCATCGCCCGCATGCGACCGGAGACGGATGTCGATGAGACGGGCGCGAGCCCGCCTCTCGTTCGCGTCGTCCAGGCGCTCGCGCTGGCGATCGCGCTGGGAGCCCTTTCGGGATCGCTGTGGATGTGGATCGGGAGCAGCGCCGGCGAAGTGGTCGCCCCGATCTTCCAGGCCCGCGCGGACGGAATCGTCGTGCGCCGCGACGCCGTGCGAGCCCTCGCGGAGGAGCACGGGCTCCTGACGGGTTCCGAGCCGGGCGCGTTCCTGCCGGGAGCACCGGCCGACGGGCCGGCGCTTCCGTCCCGTGCGGGGGGGGACGACCCCAGCGTCGCGGACTCCGACGCGAGCGCCGCCGCGTCGTCCGGACCCTGACATGGCGCGCGTCGATACGCAGGCGCTCGTGCTGCGCGTCGTCGAGTTCGGCGAGTCCGATCTGATCGCTCACCTGCTGACGCCGTCACACTCGCGGCTGACCGTGATCGCCAAGGGCGCCCGCCGGAGTCGCAAGCGCTTCCCGGGGGCGCTCGATCTGCTGTGCCACGTCTCGGTGCAGGTCGAGCGCCGGCGCCCGCAGGGGATGGCGCGGCTCGAGCAGGCGCGCCTCGTCGAGCCGTTCGCGGCGTTGCGGCGGGAGCCCGGGCGCTTCGCCCTCGCGTGCTACGCCGCGGAGCTGATCGACCGGCTTGCGCCCGAGGGCGCCGGCGGGCCGGAGGCACGGCGTCTGTTCGGCGTGGTGCTGTCGGCGATCCGCGCGCTGCAGGAGGCGCGGCCGGATGCGCGGTTCCGGGTGCTGCTCGAACTCCGATTGCTGGCGGCGCTCGGTCTCGCGCCAGAGCTGCGGCACTGCGTCCGCTGCGGGTCGGCGATCGCGCCGGGGCCGCCGGTGCCGTTCCATGTCGGCGAGGGCGGGCCGCTGTGCAGGACATGTGTCCGCAGCGGCGAGGCAGCGCTGGCGGTCGGTCTCGGTACCCTTCGCGCGCTCGAGCAGAGCCTGCGACTCGACCTCGCTCAGCTTCCGCGACTGGGGCTCACCGGCGCGGCGCTCGGCGAGGCGAGGAGTCTCCTGGCCCGCTTCCTGCGGTTCCACGTCGGGCTCGCGCTGCGCAGCGAGTCCGTGGTCGACCGGCTGCTCGCGCGCGAGCAGATTCCCGGCCCGGGTGTCGCCCCGCCGCCTTGACACCGCCGGACCCCGGTGGGAATACTCGCGCGCCCGCCGGCACGATGGCGGACGTGCTCGGAGACTCCGGGACGCGCCTGTCGTTCGCCCTCCGCCCCTCGGCTCTGCTCGACGAGGGCAGGCCGGGCGCTTCGCAGCCGGGACGTCCGCGAAGGGGAGCGTCGTGACCGGAAGCGCCATGACCGAGGATGCTGGAGCTGCCGCCGCCTACCCGTGGCGGATGGAGGATCTCGTGTCGCTGTGCGCGCGGCGCGGCTTCGTCTGGCAGTCGAGCGAGATCTACGGCGGCATCAACGGCTTCTGGGACTACGGGCCGCTCGGCGTCGAACTCAAGAACAACCTGAAGGCCCTGTGGTGGCAGCGGGTCGTGCGCGAGCGCGACGACGTCGAGGGTCTGGACTCGTCGATCATTGCGCACCCGCGCACCTGGGAGGCGTCCGGGCACGTCGAGCACTTCAGCGATCCGCTGATCGACTGCCGCGCGTGCAAGAAGCGTATGCGCGCCGATCAGATGGACGACGCCGGCAAGTGCCCCGCACGCCAGGGCAGCTCCGAACACGACTGGACGCCCGCGCGCAACTTCAACCTGATGCTCAAGACTTTCGTCGGGGCGCAGGAGGACGCGGCGGCGACGGCCTTCCTGCGCGCCGAGACCTGCCAGTCGATCTTCCTCGACTTCAAGCGCGTCCGCGAGACGGCGCGGCAGAAGATCCCGTTCGGGATCGCGCAGATCGGCAAGGCGTTCCGCAACGAGATCAATCCGCGCAACTTCACGTTCCGCTCGCGCGAGTTCGAGCAGGCGGAGCTGGAGTTCTTCATCCATCCGAGTGAGCGCGAACGCTGGTTCGAGCACTGGCTCGAGCAGCGCGTTGCGTTCCATCGCGAGCTGGGCTTCGGCGAGGACCGCCTGCGCGTGCGCCCGCATCGTCCGGATGAGCTGGCTCACTATGCCAAGGCCGCCGCCGATCTCGAGTTCCTGTTCCCGTTCGGCTGGCAGGAGATCGAGGGCGTCCACGATCGCGGCGACTGGGACCTCACGCGGCACAGCGAATTCTCCGGCAAGGACCTGTCGGTGACCGACGAGGAGACCAAGGAGCGCTACCGGCCCGGCGTGATCGAGACGTCGGTCGGCATCGATCGAACGTGCCTCGCGCTGCTGTGCCATGCCTACCGCGAGGAAGCCCTGGACGACGGCGAGACGCGGACGGTGCTGCGGCTCCCCGCAGCGGTCGCGCCGATCCACGTCGCCGTGTTGCCGCTGTCGAAGAAGCTCGCCGAGCCGGCCCAGAAGCTCGCGGCCCACCTGCGGCGCCGGCTGGCGGTCTTCTACGACGAGTCCGGCAACATCGGCCGGCGCTATCGCCGGCAGGACGAAGTCGGGACCCCGTACTGCGTCACGATCGACTTCGACACCGAGACCGACGGCCGGGTCACCGTCCGGGAGCGGGACTCGATGGCGCAACAGCGCGTGCCGCTCGAGGGGCTGCGCTCGTACCTGCAAGATCGCCTGGAGGAATCGCTGTGAGCGCGCGCAAGACCACGAAGACGCGGCGGCGCGTCTACTCCTTCGGCGACGGCAAGGCGGACGGTCGCGCGGACATGAAGGAGCTGCTCGGCGGCAAGGGGGCGAACCTCGCCGAGATGACGCGGATCGGCCTGCCGGTTCCCCCCGGTTTCACGATTTCCACCGAGGTCTGCACGGAGTTCCAGGCGGCCGGCGGCCGCGTGCCGAAGACGCTGGAGCCGGAGGTGGCGAAGGCGCTGGCGCGCGTCGAGCGCGTGATGGGCCGGCGCTTCGGCGACGTCGCGCGCCCGCTGTTGCTGTCGGTGCGGTCGGGCGCTCGCGCGTCGATGCCCGGCATGATGGACACCGTCCTCAACCTCGGCCTGAACCTCGACACCGTGCAGGGTCTCGCGAAGCATGCGGATGCCCGCTTCGCGTGGGACAGCTTCCGCCGCTTCGTCCACATGTACGGCGACGTCGTGCTCGAGGTCCCGCACGAGCGCTTCGAGCATCGGCTCGAGTCCTTGAAGACGCGCCGCGGGGTCGACCTCGACACCCAGCTCGACGCCGACGACTGGGAGACGCTGGCGCGCGAGTACCTCGGCCTGGTCGAGGAGCACACGGGCCGGCCGTTCCCGCACGACCCGCAGCAGCAGCTCTGGGGCGCCATCGCCGCCGTCTTTCGCTCGTGGGAAACGCCGCGGGCGATCACGTATCGCAAGCTGAACGGCATCCCCGACGACTGGGGCACCGCCGTCAACGTGCAGGCCATGGTGTTCGGCAACATGGGGGACGACTGCGCCACCGGCGTCGCGTTCACCCGGGATCCCTCGACCGGCGCGAACATCTTCTACGGCGAGTACCTGAAGAACGCGCAGGGCGAGGACGTCGTGGCCGGCACGCGCACGCCGCAGCCGATCAATCGCGAGAGCCGCAGCCCCGACCAGGCGCCGCTCCCGACGCTCGAAGAAGAGATGCCGCGCGCCTACAAGGAGCTCGTGAAGATCCGCAAGACGCTCGAGTCCCACTACCGCGACATGCAGGACATCGAGTTCACGATCCAGAACGCCAAGCTCTGGATGCTGCAGACGCGCACCGGGAAGCGCACGGTCAATGCCGCGACGACGATCGCCGTCGAGATGGCGCGGTCGAAGCTGATCACGCGGGAGGAGGCGCTGCTGCGGGTCGATCCCGGCTCGCTCGAGCAGATGCTGCACCCCACGCTCGATCCCGACGCGGAGAAGCGGGTGATCGCGAAGGGGTTGCCGGCGTCGCCCGGGGCTGCGTGCGGAAAGGTGGTGTTTTCCGCTGATGAGGCCGAGGCGAAGGCGAAGGCCGGCGAGCGGGTCGTGCTGGTGCGTATCGAGACGTCGCCCGAGGACATCCACGGCATGCATGCGGCCGAGGGCATCCTGACCGCGCGTGGCGGCATGACTTCGCACGCCGCCGTCGTCGCGCGCGGGATGGGCAAGTGCTGCGTCGCGGGCTGCGGCTCGCTCCAGATCTCGTACGAACGCGCGGAGTTCCGCGTCGACGACACGGTGGTCCGCGCCGGCGACGAGATCACCATCGACGGGTCGACCGGCGAGGTGATCCTCGGCTCGGTGCCGACCGTGACGCCGCAGCTCGGCGCGGAGTACGCCGAGCTGATGCGCTGGGCGGACGCCGTGCGCCGGCTCGAAGTCCGCACCAACGCCGACACGCCGCACGACGCCAAGGTCGCCCGGGACTTCGGCGCCGAGGGCATCGGGCTGTGCCGCACCGAGCACATGTTCTTCGAGGAGGAACGCATCCTCGCGGTACGCGAGATGATCCTCGCGCAGGACCGCAGCCAGCGCGCGCGTGCGCTCGAGAAGCTGCTGCCGATGCAGCGCGGTGATTTCGTCGGAATCTTCCGGGCGATGGAGGGACTGCCAGTCACGATCCGGCTGCTCGACCCACCGCTCCACGAGTTTCTGCCGCACGACGACGATGGGATCCGCGAGCTGGCCGAGCTGCTCGGGGACGATCTCGCCGCCGTCCGAGCGCGCATCGAGGAGCGCAGCGAGTTCAATCCGATGCTCGGGCACCGCGGCTGCCGTCTCGGGATCACGTTCCCGGAGATCTACCAGATGCAGGTCCGCGCGATCGCCGAGGCCGCGTGCCAGGTCGCGGAATCCGGCGTGCGGGTCCGGCCCGAGATCATGATTCCGCTGGTCTCGCACGTGAACGAGCTGGCGAAGCTGCGGACGCTGGTCGAGCAGGAGGTCGCGCGCGTCCTCGCGGAGAACAAGGGCGTCAAGGTGAAGATCGCCATCGGGACCATGATCGAGGTGCCGCGCGCAGCACTGGTCGCCGATGAGATCGCGCGCTTCGCGGACTTCTTCTCGTTCGGCACCAATGACCTCACGCAGATGGCCTACGCGCTGTCGCGCGACGATGCCGGCAAGTTCCTGCCGGATTATCTCGAGGCCGGCATCCTGAAAGACGATCCCTTCGTCTCGATCGACGTGGACGGCATCGGCCAGCTGATCCGTCTGGGTGTCGATCGGGGCCGGAGCACCCGTCGCGGTCTGAAGGTCGGCCTCTGCGGAGAGCACGGCGGAGACCCCAAGAGCGTGCGCTTCTGCGACGAGACGGGGCTCGACTACGTCTCGTGTTCGCCGTTCCGCGTGCCGGTGGCCAGGTTGGCAGCGGCCCAGGCGGCGATCCTCGCGCGGCCCGCCCGCGCCAAGCGCGCAGGTCGACGTCCGGCCAAGGCCCCGGCGACGGCGAAGGCCGGTGGTGCGAAAGCAGGGCGTCCGGCCCGAGGGCGGGCCGGGCCGGGGCGGGCGCGACGATGACGCGCAGGGCCCCGTTCGCGGATCGAGGACGGCGCTGCGGTCGCGGCGCGCAGGGCCGGGCCGTTGCCGCGGCGCTGCTCGCGGGGGGGGTGGCGATCGCAGGTTGCTCTCGGCCGGGATGGTTGCGGGTCCCTTCGTTGCCGTCTCTGCCCTCCGTGAACGTTCCGTTCTCGGGATCCGACGATCGTCAGGTGGCGCCCGCGCCGGGCTCCGGCGTCGTCGTGCTCGATGCCTCTCCGGAGCTCGAGTTCTACCAACAGGCGTCCCAGTTCTACCAGCGCCTGACCGGTAGCCGCTTCAACAGCCTCTCGACCTTCCGCGATCCGAGCCTGCGGGAGTACTTCGAGTCCGAGGAGAGCTTCTCCGACTACTTCGCCGATCTCGCGCAGGATCTTGCCGATGCGAACTTCGCGCGGAATCAGCCGGTCTCCTCGGTCGTGGAGGAATTCTCCGTCGACGGCCCCGGAATGGCGCGGGTTCGCGCCCGGGTCGTCGGGGACAACGGCCAGCCGCTCCGCTTCTGGAGCACGAGCCTCGTTCGCGAGGATCGCTGGGAACGCCGGGATGGCCGCTGGTGGATCATCCCGGGCGCAGCTCCTAGCGTGGCTTCCCAGCAGGAGTGAAAAAGATTTCCCTCGAACGGGAAATCGCTTCTCCACGATTCGAAACCTTTCCCATTCTCGCGACTCTGTCGCCAATCGCCGGAATTCGTCTCCTTTCCGCTAGATCGAGGCTCGATTGCACATCGGATCCCACGCTGGCACGGGGGTTGCTGCTACTGGGACCGGGACTCGAGTCCCCCCCTTTTTGGAGACCTTCGACGCCAGCCATCTCGGCTCGGCTCTGGGAGTGTGGATCCCGTGCGAAACAGCATCAGTCCCCCGAGAATTCGAACCCTCAGGAGCCATCCGGCGCCGGCCACGCCGGCGACCGGCGATGCGCCGGTCCCGTCCGGCGCAGGCGCCCGAACCAGCGTCGCGGTCCAGTTGGCCTTTGCCGAGGCGCCGAGCGAGACACGAAGCAGTGTGGCGCCCGAGCGGGATCGGGTCCTCGTCGCGCACATTCTCGCCGGAAGTCGACAGCATTTCGACGAACTCTACGCGTCCTACTTCCGCCGCGTGTACCACTTTGCGCTGAAGCGTCTGCGCGACCCGTCCGAAGCCGAGGATGTCGCGCAGGAGGTCTTCGAGACGGTCTTCCGCGCGCTTCCCGCGTATCGGGGCGATTCCAGCCTGCTCGTCTGGATCTTCGGGATCACGCGCAACAAGGTGAATCGGCGCTTCCGAGGCTCGCGACCGCGGATCGAGTCGCTCGATGACGCGCGAGCCGATGCACTGGCATCGGATGCGGCGCCGACGGATGCGACCGTCGATGCGCGGCGCATGCTCGATCGGTGCGACGAGGTCGTCTCCGATCGCCTGACGCCTCTGCAGCGCCGGATCTTCCATCTGAAACACCTGCGCCGACAGCCGATCCGGGCGATCGCAGAGGCACTCGGCAAGTCCGAGGATGCCATCAAGGCGAATCTCTACCGGATGCGGCGCGCGCTCGCAGAGGGTGCGCCCGGTCTCGACGGGTTCCTCCACTCCTGACCTGGCTCTCGCCGATGCGGCTGGCATGGCCGGATCGGGCGGGAGAGCAGCGGCCCCGGAGTTCTCGCGTCCCCGAAGGGGACGGAAAACTTCGGGGCCGAAATCGTTCGTGCGTGCCACCTGCGCGTCGCGCCGCCCACCTAGGTGATGGGAAGACGGGCCGGGGCCGTCCCCCTGCTTTCCCTGTCGTTCTGCTTCCCGCTCTGGTCACCGGTCATCGATCCGGCCACCGTCTCGATCCAACCTCGGGCCCGGTGTGAAGTCTTTGGTGTGTAGTAGATCGGTCGATGTGCCGACGATCGAGTCGCAGACGTGAGCAGGAGTGAGAGATTCTGTGTACCCTACCGCCGCCCCCCCCTGGGAGAACCCGGTGAAACCGGAAACCACGAGGGGGGCTCCTCGCCTCCTGCCCGGCCTCGAGCCGGCCGATCGACTCGAACCGACCGCGATGGCCCGGTCGTCGAACTCGCTCGACGGAGACTTCGACCCCGTCGATTTCGCCGAGTTCGTCGAACCGGACGACAGGTCGTTGCCGATCGATCCGGTCTTCGAGGAACGGCTGCGCGAGCAGCTCTGGGGGATGGTCTGCGACCAGGCCGGGAGCCAGCCGTCGAAGCGACCTCGCTTCCGCTCCTGAGTCCCCCCCTGGCCGGTCCTCTCGCGCTGCATCCCGTTCCTACGGCGCGGATCGGCCGCTCTGCGCTGGCCGGCAGGAACTCGTCGCCGCTGCAGCGAGGGGCGGGGAGGAAACCCGACGTCCTGCTCTTCGAGCTCCCGGACGGCCCCGCCGTCGTGAAGGACTTCGCGGCGCGGGCGCCTTGGCTGCGCGCGACGCTCGGCCGCTGGCTGATCGCGCGTGAGCTGCGCGCGTACGCCGCACTCGCCGAACACCCGAACGTGCCGCGCTTGCTCGGACGCATCGATGCGTATGCGTTCGCCGTCGAACACCGTCCGGGTCGCCGGTTGTCGCGACAGCGCGCCGCCGAGCTGCCGGCGGACTTCCTCGCGCAACTCGACGTCGCCGTGCGCGGACTCCACCGGCGCGGCGTCGTGCACCTCGACCTGCGCCACCGCAGCAACGTGCTCGTCGATGCACGCGGCGCGCCGGTGCTGATCGACTTCGCGTCCGCCGTGTGCCTCGCGCCGGACCGCTGGCCACAGCGCTGGTTGCTGCGCGCGCTCGCGCGCATCGACGAGGCGGCGCTCGCGAAGTGGCGCGCGAAGCTCGGGCCGCCGCGGGCGGCGGATCCCGCCCGCTCGCGCTGACCCGCGCGCTGTCTTCCCGGCCCATGCAGGCCCCGGTTCGCGACGGCGGGATCCAAGCGCTGCGCCAGGCGGGGGCGCGCTTCGCCTTCGTGTACGGATCGCGCGCCGCGGGGACCGCGCGACCGGATTCCGACCTCGACGTCGCCGCCTGGTGGGGGGGGAGCTCCGGCCCCGTGGGAGGTCCCGTTGCCGCCCGGTGTCGACCTCCTCGTCCTCGACGAGGCGCCGCTCGAGCTCGCGGGCCGCGTGGCTCTCCACGGCGTGCTCCCGTTCGACGACGATCCGCCGGCGCGTGTCTGCTGGCAGGCCCAGACGAGGGCGATCTATCTCGACGAGGAGGAAAGGCAGCGTGACCTCGACTCCGTGTTCTTCGCCGGGCGGCGCGCGAGGCGTCGATGAACGGCGGGTCCGCCGCCTGCTCCAGCGCATCGCGGACGATCTCGTGCACGGCTATGCGGACGTGGACGATGCGCGTGCGGTGTCGCAGCTCGACCGGGTGCCAGAGCTGTCGGCGTTCGTGGCCTGCGTCTCGCGCTGGATCGATCGAGCCGCCCGCGCGCCGACACTCGCCCGGCTCAGGCGCCGGCCGGCGGGTCGGGTGGCAGCAGGAGCGTCGTGTCCGCCGGAGAGCGGGGCGCCAGCCGGCCGACGTAGTGGCGGAAGGTTTCCAGTGTGAGCCGCGTGTCGGCGAGCGCGCGGTGCGGTGTGGCGCCGTCGATCAGGCCGGCCGTCGTGGCGGCCTGGCGCAGCGACAGCGCGCTGACCGTCTCCCCGGCCACCAGCGACCACGCGTAGTACAGCGTCGCGAGGTCGATGACGTGGTAGTCGAACGGCCACGGAAGCTCGCACGACTTGTACGCGCGCTCGAGGAACGTGACGTCCATCCGGACGTTCTGGCCCGCCGGGACGACGGTCTTGCCCTTCGGCAGCAGTCCGGCGAGCTCCGTCAGCACGCGCCGGACCGGATGGCCCTCGGCTTCCCAGACGGCGGCGTCGTAGCCAAAAATTTTCGCGGCCTCGTCGCTGATGCGCTCCGGGCGCGCCCGCACCTTCCACTCGCCGCTCGCGAGCTCGACGAGCCGGTAGTCCGTGACGATCACCGCGACCTCGGTGATGTCGTGGAGATCCGGATCGAGGCCGCCGAACTCGCAGTCGAGGAACGCGAACGCGAACTCTGCCAAGGCGTCGAGCCTCCCGTTGGGGTGAAGCCGCTGCGCGACGCCCGGCGGGCCCGGCCGTGGTGCTCCCAACGGGAATCGAACCCGTGTTTTGGCCTTGAGAGGGCCACGTCCTAGACCGCTAGACGATGGGAGCGGAACGGCAGGCCGGCGGAACCTAACCAGCGGCCGGGCGGGGTGTCAACGGCGACCCCGGCGGGCGCCCGCGTCGCCGCATCGGCCCGAACCCGCGTCCTCAAGAGCGGCAACGCTTCGGCCGATCTTCCGAGCGGAACATGGGAAACCGCGAGTGACGAGGGATGCCATCATCGAGGGGGCTGAGCCATGTGGGGCGGCAAGCGCGTCTCGCTGATCCTGCCGGCGACCGGCGACGAGCACGAGGCGATCCACCGCGTGATCGAGGAGTTCGAGGCGTCCGGCGTGATCGACGAGATCATCGTCGTCGGCCACGAGCCGGGACTTCGGATCGGCGCGCAGGTCGCGACGACCCGCGTGCGCCGGCTCGTCGCGCCGCGGCCCGGACAGGGCGCGGCGATCCGGAGCGGTCTCCGCGCGGTCGACGGAGACCTCGTCGTGATCGCCGAGCCGGACGGCCGGTTCTGGGCGCGCGACGTCCGCAAGCTGCTCGCGTACGCCGAGGACTTCGACGTCGTGTGCGGCAGCCGGACGCTGACCCAGCCGCTATGGGACCACGCGCCACTGGGCCTCGTCCGCAAGTGGGGCCACTTCGCCGTCGCGAAGCTCGTCGAGCTGCTGTTCAATACCTCGTCGCTGACGGACGTCGGCTGCACGTTCCGCTGCATCCGCCGCGACGCGCTCATTCCGCTCGAGCCGCTGTTCACCGTCGACGACCGGCGCTTCGGCGCGGAGATGCTGGTGCTCAGCATCCTGCGGCGGCACGACGTGATCCAGGTGCCGGTGGAAGCCCGGCCGCGAAGGGACGCGTCGCCGGATCCGCGCGGGGACGGCATCTCCTTCGGACTAGGCCTTCGCACCGTCGCGTTGATCCTCGACTATCGGCTGCGAAGCTGGCTCGCGCCGGGCTGCTTCCGGGCCGACCCCTGGCCGGCGTTCGCGCAGCCGCTGCCGGCGGTGGATCTGGTGACCGAGCCGTACGACGCCGAGGAAGAGAAGGAGCGCCGCGCCGGTTGACGAGCGCGATTCCGATTGCGAGACGTCGAGAAAGGGATCGAGCGTCTATCCGCTTCGCACGGCGCCTCGCAGTCGATCCCAGAGTTCGAGCACGCCCCATGCCTCGGCCCATCCCGTGAGGTACGCCTCGTCGAGCTCCGGCGCCGCATCGAGGATGTTCTCGATGTCGTCGAGATCCCGCGGGCGAGCGGCGATCAGTTTGTGGAGGATCACATCCTCCGGAGCGAGGTAGCGGACCACGACGCCCGTCTCGTCGACGACCTCGCCGCGGGCCCGCTCGAGCGCGACTCGCTGGTACTCGGTCTCGGCTAGGACGAGATCGGCCGCGCCGAGGCGGGCGTGTCGCAGGCGCAGCACACTACCGTCCGGGATGGCGCGGCGCGTCGTCCACCCAGCCTGCGCGAGCCTTCGTTCGAGGGCCGTGAGATCTCCGCCGTGGTCGGCGAGCAGCAGATCGACGTCGCCGGTCAGGCGGACCTCGCGCCGGTAGCGGTTGGCGGCGACGGCTCCGAAGAGCGCCCATGCGATCCCCAGCGCTCCGAGGTGCTCGCCGAGCTCGCGGACGGCATCACGCTCCACGGTGTCCCTTGGCGAGGAACTTCTCGCGGATCCGAACCAGTTCCGCGATCTCCCGATCGTCGTCCGCGGGCAGGCCCGGCTCGCACCAACGTCCCAGCGCCGACCGGATCGCCTCCATCCGGTCGAACACTTCGCGCATCGACTGCGGGGGGAGCTCGTCTCGGACGGCCTCGTTGGCCCGACCGAGGCGCTCGAAGACACTGCGATCCGCGCTCGTGACCCGGGGCCGCGTCATGCGCCGCAGGGTAGTGCGCGGCGCGCGCGTGCCCAAGCCGGCCTTGCCGGCCTTCGGCGCGTGAGCCCCCACACGGTGGCGGAGGGGATCGCCGACTTCCCGAGCGGCGGCGCTGCTAGGATGCTGGTATGACGACGATCCTCGGCGACATCGCGCGGCTGAGTACCCGCGAGGCGGTGCGGATCGCGGCTGCACGCGGGGAGGACGTCGCTGTGGACCCGTCTTCGGACAAGCTCGCAGCGCTCGAGGAGGTCGTCGCCGTGCTCGAGGCTCACGATCTCCCGTACGCCCTGGTGGGAGGTGTCGCGGTCGGTCTCCGATCGGGCGTCCCGCGAGCGACGATCGACACGGATCTCGCGGTCGCGACGATGGTCGAGCGTTTCCGAGTCATCGAACTCCTGCGCGCTGGCGGCTTCGAGCTGCGCGGTGAGTTTGCCCACACGATCAATTTCCGGCATCGCAGCGGCGAGCCCGTCCAGATCATGTTCGATGCCGCCTTCGATCCGATGATCGAGCGCGCGGAAGCCGTCGACGTGGGGAGCCGATCGATCCGCGTGGTCACGACGCAGGACCTGATCGCCATGAAGGAACGAGCGGCGAGCGATCCGGCGAGGCGGCGGAGCAAGGCGCTGCGCGACCTCGCCGATGCCGCTCTCCTGCGCGGCGACGTGCCGGATCCCGAAGAGGGCTGGTAGCGATCCGTTGTCCCGAAGCCCCGTCACGCCGCGACCGGCGGGCTCGGGGCCGATGGTACGATCCGGCGCGATGACGGTCTCTGCGAGCGATCGCGAGTTCATGCGCCGGATCGGAGCGGCGAAAGCGGAGTCCCACGCGGAGGCCGCGGCCCGACACCGCGCGTTGCCGCTGCGCGAGCGCCTCCGGCGGAGCTGGGCGCTCTACCTTGCCGGGCGATCGGTCCTGGGCGCCACGGGTAGAGACGACGATCCGACCCCGTTCTATGACCGCGCTCGCGCGCTCGGCCTGTACCGTCCTCGAGCGTCGACGCCGAGCCCGACGCGAGTCGGCGCTGCTGGACCTGCTCGATCGTTTCGGCGTCGAGTACGTCGTGATCGGCGGTCACGCCGTCGACGCGTGGCTCGAACCCCGCTTCACCGCCGACATCGACGTGACGCTGCAGGCCGACCCGGATGTCGTGGCACGCCTGAAGGACGTTCTCGCGGAGCGGGGCTGCCGCGTGACGCGCGAGCACGGGGCCGATCTGCCGTCCGGTCCGGACCTCGTGCGCTTCGTCTCGGATCGGGAGAGCGTCACGTTCGAGGTGCAGAAGGCCAAGACTGAGCTCCAATGCGAGTGCCTCCGGCGCGCCGCGGCGTCCGCGTGGCAGGTCGCGGACCGGCTGCGGGCGCAGCGGATCGCGGCAGCGCGCGGGGGTTCCTGAGGCAGTCTTCGCTCTGCCCTCGCTGGGATTGCGGCAAGAAGACACCGCCCCTCCTCACGCCCTCTCTCTCTCCCGCTCCTCAGCGGGCGGAGGCGTGTCGGATCCCCACCACAGCCGCGAGACGGTGACGATTCGCGGCCGTTCGGGCGCCGCAAATCGTCACTCGGGAGCGTCAGGAGCCGGCGAGGAATCGCGATCGTCTCCCCCGCGTCGATCGCGATTCCGCTGCGGAGCGCTCAGGTCCGGCGGGCCTGTTGCCGATGCAGGAAGCCGCAAGTGCGCGGCTGGCACGGCGGTTGCTCTAGGGACCACTCGGAATCGGGAGTCGGGCGCTTCGCCGGCTGCGGGCTGCGAGCCCGGGCCGGTGCCGAAGGGGCAGGGTGCTCAGCGGCGGCGTCCTCACCGAAGGAACGAGAGAGAGACATCATGATGAGTCTTCGAAACCGCCGCGGCGGCTTTACGTTGATCGAGCTGATGATCGTCGTGGCGATCATCGGCATCCTGGCGGCCATCGCCATTCCGAACTTCATCCGCTTCCAGCTGCGCGCGAAGAGCAGCGAGGGCAAGACCAACCTCGCCGCGATCCGCACGGCGGAAGAGTCCTACTTCGCCGAGTTCGGCATCTACGTGCCGGCCACGCAGTCGCCGGCCGCGCTCCCCGTTCCTCCGTCGTCGAAGCAGGACTTCGTCAGCGCGGACGTCGCGGGCGCCGGCTTCGACCAGATCGGCTGGGCCCCGGAAGGTCAGGTCTACTTCCAGTACGACGTGGTCGTGGGTGCCGCCAGCGACTACTCCGCCGGCGCGACCGCGGACATCAACGCGAACGGCACGAACCAGGACTGGGTGTACGCCCGCACGGTCGGCGTCGCCGGCGCCGCGCCGCCGGCTCCCGTGATCGCTCCGGCCAACGGCTGCACTGGTGCCCTGGATGCCAGCGTGGTCCCGCCGGTCGCGAACCTGCCGAACCAGGTGGGTCCCTGCGACCCGAATTCGGGCCAGAGCGAGTTCTAGCAACGTGACGCCGGGAAAGGTCGGAACGGGGATTCCGTTCCGGCCTTTCTCGGTACCCGCGGGCCCCTCCGTCGGGCCGCAACCTCCTGGAGAGTCAAGTGATGACGCGAGTAGCGAAACGGGATCGAGGATTCACCCTCATCGAGTTGATGATCGTCGTGGCGATCATCGGGATCCTTGCGGCCATCGCGATTCCCGCCTTCCAGAACTACCAGCTTCGCGCCAAGCGCAGCGAGGCCTATGCGAATCTCGTCTCGATCGCGCGAGCGTCCGAGAGCTACTTCGCCGCCAACGGGGTCTACCTGGGGACCGTGGCCTCGTTTCCCGGCGGCGTCGGTCCGCAGAAGCGTGCCTGGACTGGACCCGCTGCCGCCGCCTTCGATCCGATCGGCTATCGGCCGGAAGGAAACGTCTACTTCGACTACGAGGTGAATACCAGCTGTGGCTGCGTCAACTGCTTCACCGCGGCCGCTTATAGCGACCTCGATGGCAACGCGCTTCTCGCCGCTCTGATGTTCGTCCGGCCTCCGTCGGACGGCGGAGCCGAATGTCCGACGCGCTTGGCTGGTGGTCTTACGACGCCGATCGAGAACGGCGTGCCGGTTTTCAACCAGGTCTCGTGGAACTTCGCGACCGATCAGTTCTGAGCGACGGGCACGGCCAGCACCACGACAGGATGGCAGAGCATTTCGAGGGGGATGGGTCGGCCCAATGGTTCGCTGGAGAGGTGCGTTTCTGTGGCTGCTCAGCTTCGCGGCGGCGGGATTCCTGACGACGACCGTGCATTCGCACCTGCCCGGCAGCCGCTCCGTGGAGCAGGGCGAGCAGTGGGTGCCGGAGCCGTCGGTGGCCCAGATCTCTTCGCTGGGCTTCCGGAACGTCGTCTCGGACTACTACTGGATCCAGGCCCTGCAGGTGGTGGGCAGGTCCATGCAGGATCCCAGCCGGCACGGACCCTTGCTCGGCAAGCTCGTCGAAGTCGTCACGACGCTCGATCCCTGGGTCGACCACCCGTACCGATTCGCCGCGATCTGGATGACCGACAGCCTCGAGAGCGTGCGCAAGGCTGACTCGATCCTCGATCGTGGCATCGAACACCATCCCGATGAATGGCGCAATCCGTTCTACCAGGGCGTGAACCGGCTGCTCTACCTCGACGAGGAACAGCGCGCTGCCGATGCGCTCGAGCGCGCGATCGCACTGCCGGGGGCTCCGCGCTACCTGCCGCGGCTCGTCGCGCGCCTGCGCGCCGGCGGCTCCGGGCTCGATGCGGCGGCGGCGCTGCTATCCGACCTCATTGCCCAGACGACAGATCCCTACGAGCGCGCCGAGTACGAGAAGGGCCTCGACGAGATCGAGACCGAGCGGCGCGCGCGCTTCCTCGATGCGGCGCGTGAAGAGTTCCAGCGGCGGCACGGGCGCGACATCCGCAGCGTCGAGGAGCTCGCCGAGGGGCTGGATCCGATCCTGCGCGAGCTGCCGCCCGAGCTGCACGGCTGGGAGTGGGTGATCGATCCGGAGTCCGACCGGATCGTCTCGTCGTGGTACGGCAGCCGCTACGAGCCCTTCATCCATCCCGCGGTTCGCCGCGAGCGTGAGGAGAAGCGGGCGCAGGCCCGCCAGGCGAAGGAGGAGGGAGCGTGAACGGACCGAACGCGGAGATCGTTCGCGTCGACGGACTGGTGAAGGACTTCCGGCCGGGCCTCGGCCTGCGGTCGAAGCGGGTGCTCGAGGGCATCTCGTTCCGGGTACTCGAGAACGAGATCTTCGGCTTCGTCGGTCCGAACGGCGCTGGCAAGACGACGGCATTGAAGGTCCTGATGGGCCTCATCCGGCCGACGGCGGGCAGCGCCCGGATCCTCGGACACGACGTGCGCGAGACGGACTTCCGGCGGCATGTGGGCTTCCTGCCCGAGAACCCGTACTTCTACGAGTACCTGACCGGGCGCGAGATCCTGCGCTTCTACGCGCGCCTCTCCGGTCTGCCGGGCGCGCGGATCGCCGAGCGCGTCGAGCTGCTGCTCGACTGGGTCGGCCTCACCCACGCCGCCGATGCCCGGCTGCGCACCTATTCGAAGGGCATGTTGCAGCGCGTCGGCATCGCCCAGGCCCTCGTGCACGATCCCGCGGTGGTGTTCCTCGACGAGCCGATGAGCGGCCTCGATCCGATCGGTCGCAAGGAGATCCGGGATCTGATCCTGCGCCTGCGCACGGAGGGCAAGACGGTGTTCATGAACACCCACATCCTGTCCGATGTCGAGCTGGTGTGCGATCGCGTCGCGATCATCGTGAAGGGGCGCATTCGCTACGAGGGACGCATCCAGGAGTTCCTCGAGGCCGGTGAGCTCGAGACCGATCTAGTGCTCTCGCGCGTTCCGGTCGGGCTCGCGGGCATGCTGGAGGAGCGCTTCGGAGAGCTGCGCCCCTGCGGCGAGCACGTGGAGTTGCGGGTCCCGGCGAAGGCCGTCGGCGACGTGCTCGGGCGATGTCTCGCGGATGGCGCCGATGTCGTCTCCGTGACGCCGCACCGGGCGTCCCTCGAATCGATCTTCCTGTCGGCCGTCCACGCGGCGGACGAGCCGTCCCGGAGTGCGTCGTCATGATCTCGCCCGTCCGCGTTGCCACGCTCGCGACCAATACGATGCGGGAGGCGATCCGCAGCCGTGTGCTCTACACGCTGCTGTTCTTTGCCGTCCTCCTGATCGGGACCGGCGTGCTGGTTTCGACGCTGACCTACGTCGAAGGACAGCGGATCCTCCAGAGCGTCGGCCTCGCAGCGATCTGGCTCTTCGGCGCGGCGATCTCGGTGTTCATCGGAGTCGGGCTGATCTATCGCGAGGTCGAGCGGCG
>JBDIVR010000039.1:0-34303 GCA_039794265.1 Myxococcota bacterium | reverse complement strand
GGAGACCGAGGCCTTCGCGCAGAGCGTGCGGATCAGTCAGCGAGTGCCTCGGAGGCGACCGAAGAAAGAGGGCAAGGAGGGAAAAGAGGCAAGAATCGACGGAAGGCAGTTGACACGGTCATAGGTACAAGGCGCCCACCGGACGTCCATCGAACGAGTCCACTGGCGCATCCGAACTCTCGCTCTTCAGGCGTCCCAGTCCGTCGTAGCTCCGAGTCCACGCGGTGCGCCACGAAGTCCCGACCCGCGACCTCGCGGTCTCGCTGGTCAGCCAATAGGTGATCTCCTGGAACGCGAGATCGTCCGGTGCTCGCACCGAAACGACGCGTCCGAACACGTCGCGGCACGTAATCGTCGCTGTCGCGGGATCCGAGGCGGTCCCATTCGGATCCCATGCCACCTGGGTGAGCCCCGCCCCTGGCGGATAGGACCGGGAGCAGGCGCCGGCTACCGCCGCATAGCCGAGAACGGTCTGATGGCCACGGGCGTTCGTGATCGCAATCGGGAAGGTATGAAGATCGGAATCGTAGCTCGTGCTCGTGAGGAAGCCCCTCGGGTTCGTGACCGATGTTCGATTCCCGAAATCGTCGTACTCGTACCTCGTGACCGGGTCGGCTGCAGGAGCCTCGTCGAGAATGTCGTCCCTGCGCGTCAGATTGCCGCGCGACGGCATTGCCCCGAGAGCGCAGGCCTGCGTCACGTCATCGCAATCGTAGAAGAGCTGCGACTCCCGGACGATCGGGCCGGTTCCATACGCAGATCCGGCACGTAGCCGCACGATGGCCGGACGATCCACGAGGTTGCTCGAGGCGTTCGGCGCCGCATAGACGACTTCGAAGCGACGCGTGTCGCCGGGCACGCTGTCCGATCCGCTCGCAGTGACATCTCCGTACTCGATCTCGGAGGTGACGTTGCCGTACGAGAACTGCTCGAGGCCACTCGCGTTCTCGTCGTAGCGGTACTCGACGCGGCTCCTCGCGGGCGTCGCTTCCCGGTCCCATTGTTCTCGAGTCGTCGATCGGAGCAGGCTGATGAACGGCGGCGCAACGTTCTGCCCCGGAATGTCCTCGGCCGGAACGTACGCCATCAAGGTGCGCGACCAGAGGCTGCCCTCGCCATCCCGAATCTCGACGGACTGGACCTGGCCCGCGTGAACCGCGTCCTGGTGGTACGCAGTCCGTGTCACCCGGTCGACTACTCCGTCCACCCAGCGGCTTGCGATCACTGTGGCGAAACCTCGGAACTCCTGATCCCCCGGATCGAAGAAACCTCCCTCGTAGCTGTACGTCGTTCGCAGCTCGTCACGGAGCGTCAGGGTGGCCGCATCCGCGGTGGTCTCCACGAGAACGGGGATGATTTGGTGCAGATCGGAGATCCCATCGGGTCCGCGATTCACGAAGGTGGTCGAGGGCGCATAGTCGAAGCCGAGCACGCCTCCGCGCGGAATCTTGACGCTCGTGAGGAGATCGGGGATCCGGCCCCGGTTCAGCCACACCTGGGGCGGCTCGCCTGCTCGGCCGCGGATGAGGTCGGGAAGACCATCGGCGTTCAGATCGGCGACTCGCAGGCCCGTGTCTGAACCTGCGGCGATGAAAGAAACGCCCGGGGGCAGCCGCCAGCCCGCATGAGATTCGCATGGCTCGCCGGTCCCTGTTCCGCACCAGGCTCCGCTCAGGACCGGAGTCTCTTGGCCCGTCGCAATCCACAGCGACGGTCCCGTCCTTGCCCGCGAGAAGGTCCGCGAGACCGTCTCCGTTCACGTCGACCAAGCGGACCCCTTGCTCCTCCGAAGTCTGGCCGGTGTCGGAATCGCGGTCGAAGATGACCGCAGCCGGAGGGATCCATCCCGGACTGATCGACGCGGAGTACCGATTCCCTTCATTCAGATAGACGTTCCGCACCTCGACCCACGTGGCCGCGCCGGCCGTGTCTTCTTCGCGAGCGGAGTAGGCCGTGACGTGGTCGTCGAGCCCGTCCCCGTTCACGTCGAAATGGCGCTTTCCGAATCGGAGCACCCGAGAGACGACCACGTCCGAGCAATCCGGCTGCTCGGCAAAGAGGTCGATTCTTCCGAGCCACGCCGAACGTTGACAGTCGAGCGAATCGAAGGTCTGCCCCGCGCAAAGATGGAAGTTGGGAGCCTGAACGAAGCCGCGCCGAACGAAATCACCACCATCGGTCGGTCGGTACTGCTCGAAGACGGGATCCTGAGGCTCTCCCTGGTTCCAACGCACGCCATTCAGGAACAGGCCGCCGCGTGTGAGGATGTCCTGCCGCCCATCGCCGTTCAGCTCCGTGAGCGCCGAGACACCATCCAGCGACCCGAGTGTTGCGAAGTCCACAGCAAAGCTCGAGGGAAGAATGTCTGCGAGAGACTCGGTCCATCCAGGAGATGCTTCCGAAAGACTCCGGTCCCAACGCGCCGCGAAGCTGCGGCGCCTGCAGGCTCCCGCCGCCTCCTCGTGGTAGGGTTCCATCGCCGACTGGAGCACGTCGGGAAAACCATCCCGATTCAGGTTGGTGAGAACGACGCCGCGCGAGCGCGGCTCACCGCCAATCGTGTCGACGAAGGCGACGCGCGATCCAGCCGGGAAGGGCCACGCGACTCCGGGCGTCTGCACTACAGGAAGGCGCCATGCCTCTCCGGCGCCCTTCGGGAGGAACTGCGATCCGACGTTCAGATAGACGCCGCTGTCTGCATCGTTCTCTGGCGCGCCACCGACCTTGACCTCGCGAACGAGATCCGGAAACCCGTCTCCATCCATGTCGACGAGACGGGTTCCGCCATCATCTCCGGCCTCGTCGACGAACCAGACGTTCGGCGGAAGGCTCCAGCCCGTTGCGGACTCCCAGCCGGTACGCCCATCTCTGACGTTGGAGGTGTAGCTGAGGTCCCAGACGAAGGGTGACGTGCGCGCGGGATTCGCTGGATCGCCATCCGTCCCGTAGAGGCGCACCTGGCGGAGCAGCGAGCGTCGTGAGTCTTCGCTCGGGGACCCGTAGTCGAGCTCGTAGCGTAGGAGAAGCTCACCGTTGACGCGCACGTTGATCCCGGTCAGCCGCTGGCCCAGTCTCAGCAGCGTACCAGAGTTGTCGATGCGCGGGTCGGGCCTCGCTTCGCGCTCGAACTCGATCACGCGCGCGTCGCAAGACAGGCAATCCGAGCGCTTCGTGTACTCCACTCGGGACAGATAGCGATTCGAACCTTGAGGCGAGTATCGGAACTCGACGCGGTTCCCGTGGACGTCCTCGATGCTCTCGAGTAGCCAGGCGAAGGCACCGCCCGTACCGCCAACTACGGGGATGCGACTCTCTTCCTGCTTGCCATAGATGTAGACCGAGCCATCCCTTCGCCGCACCTCCCAACGCTTGTTCCCGGCCAAACCGACCAGGTCGATCTCCAGGAACGACTCGCTGCGTGTCCGGTAGCTGCCTCCTCCCATCGGAACCAACGGCTCGTCATCGAGGAGAAACGTGTCTGTACTGTTCTGGTAGGTAGGGGTCCCATCACGCGTCGAACGCTCGATCCGCCCCGGGTCCAGACTCCAGCCATATCCAACCCAGGAGTCGCGTCGAGCCGCGCTCGAATAGCGGAGAGCGAGTCCAGGCTGAAGCCCGCCGGTGCCAGGCGGAACAGCGATCGGAATCGAATAGGACACACCTCACGTGCCGTCGCCTGCGCGGACTCCGGCGGTGGCGGTCTCGGCGATCCCCACAGCACCCCGCTCGCCCGTCAATGTCTCTCCGCTCGCGAAAGCGTGCGGCGCGACGAGGAGGCGCAGTGCGAGCACGATCGAGGCAAAGCTTCGCGAGCTCGATCTCATCCTGGATCTCCCCCAGGACCGAGGAGGATTTCGAAGGGAGCTGCTCCAGCTATGATCATTGGAGCCGTTTCGAAAGTCAACGAAAATGATGACGTCTCGGTGTGTCTCCATGACTCCGCGAGGGCGCTTCCGGCCGTCTTCGGAAACTGCTTGACTTCGTAGTGGCTCGCGGGAGAGGATTCGGCGCGGAGGTGATGGAATGGATCGCGATCGCGTCGTGCGTGCCGGCGGCGCTTGCGTCGTGTTCGTAGCCACGCTGCTCTCGGTCGATGCGACCGCCGCGACCCTCCAGCTGGACTCGTACTCCCACTTCGTCTTCGAGGGCTCCAGGCAAGTCGTGACGCTGCCAGCGGGAATCGAGATTCCCGTCCGAGTCGAGACGGTGGCGACGAGTGAGTGGGCGCTCACGATCGACGCGGGGAGCCTCCGCCTCGCACCGATCGAGTATCCGAGCGGTCGGGCGGTGAAGTGGCGCCTGGCGGGGCCGGCACGCGGTCGCTTGGTCCGGGGGGAAGAAGGGCTCTCCTGTACGCTCCACGCAACGTTCCTCGCTCGAGTGGAGGGCAATCCGAGCGACATCCGCTTCGATGTCAGCTTCACGACGGAGCGGGCAGAGCGCCGCAACATCGGTCTCGTCGCCGAGCCCGAGGGAGTCCGGCTCGACCCCGCGAGCGGGTCCCTACAACTCGTCGCGGCAGTGACGAACCCGGCGGGGGCAGCGACCGCGCCGGGTCAACCCGTCTCCGTGATCTTGAGCGGCCGTCTGCACGGCCTTCCCCAAGAGGTCGTCGGGCGCTAGCGCTCTGGGTTGATGGGAGAGCAACTCCTCCGCGCTCTTGCCGGCCTGACGCTGCTGGCGAGCGCAGCTGGCGCCGCGACGCCACTCCCGGGCGGTGAGCAGCGTACAAGAGCGGGTGTAGCTGCTAAACCCGATGGGCAGACCGATCTGGAGGCGGGGTCAGCTCGCTCCCTCGATCCGTACCCCTACGCCTGGCTCTCCCAAGGGGCTGGCAGTTGGGAGTCGAGTGGATGGCTTCGTCTCTCCCCGACGCCGAAGCTGGTGCCCGAGCGTTGGCGCGTCGAGGCATCGGGGCACGCGGGCTACGCGCTTGTCGTCCGCGGCGAACCGGGTGCGCCCGCTGTCGTGCTGCGCGCGCATCTCGAGGGCACAGCGCGCGTGGCTCAGTACCTTGCGCGTGTTGCCGCACGCTCTGGCTATCAGGTGATCGCCTTCGTGCCCCCGCTCGCGAGCGGCGCGAGCGCGCGCTCTGTGGAAACGTTCGCGGCCGCCCTACGCGAGCGCATCCTCACGGGGAGAGCGGCAGTCCGCCTCGCTCGTGGGGAGCTCCAAGCGTCCTGCGTTGGACTCCTCGGTATCAGTCTGGGAGCCCTGGTGGCGGTTCCGGTCGCGGCGCTCGAGCCAGACGTCGAGGGTGTTGTGGCGATGCTCGGGGGCGCCGATCTCCCTCGAATGTTCGAAGAGTCGGCAGACCTCCTGTTCGAGAGGTTCGGGATGCGCCGTGACGGTTCGTACCTCGCCGATCCGCGGCTCTCCCTCGTCGATCCAGCCACCTGGGCGTCCCGCATCGACCCGGCCCGCGTCCTGCTGATACGCGCCCGTTGGGATCGAATCATATCGCGAGATGCAGCCCAGAGGCTCCGTTCTGCCCTCGGAAACCCAGAGCAGCACGTGTTTCCGTCCGGGCATTCCAGCTTCGAGCTCTTCGTTCCGATCGCGGCGCGGTCCGCGCTGGCCCACGTCGAGTCCCGATGCGCTGCCGTCGACGAGGAGTAGGAGGCGCCACGACGCCGGCGCCGGACGGGCGACGCCGCGGAGATCGTCGAAGCGCATCCCGCGGGCGCTCTCGCCCGAGGACTGCGCGAAGCTCCGAGAGGCCGCGCAGGGGCATCGCCTCGAGGCGCTGTTCTCGCTGATGATGGCGACCGGGATGCGACCGGGCGAAGCGTTCGCGTTGCGCTGGGCAGACCTCGACCTCGAGGGTGCCTCGCTGCGCGTGGAGCGCTCGCTCGTACGAGGAACGGGAGACGAGCGCGCCACTTCGACGAGCCCAAGACCGCGGGCAACGTGTGCGCCGTGGCGGATCGCCTCGGACACGCCAGCGCGGAGATGGTGCTGGACGTCTATTCGCACGCCCTCCAGCCCGACCGGGACGTGCTGACGGAGCCTCGGCCGCGCGCTCTGGGGCGAGCGACGGCGGACGCGAAGCGGCACGCCGACGCTTCGAAACCGGGCCGGCGCGGCGCGCTCTCGACCGCGCGCCGTGAGGGCGCGCGCGAAGCACCCGCACACCGATCGGCACACCAAACAACACACTACGGTTGCGGATGGGGAGCGGCGCTGCGCTCTAAGTGGCTGCCGAAGAAGGGGAATCCGCTGGTGGAGCTGGGGGGAATCGAACCCCCGACCTCTTGAATGCCATTCAAGCGCTCTCCCAACTGAGCTACAGCCCCAGCGGGTTCTTCCGGCGAGCGGCGCAAGCTATCGCCCGGCCTCCGCCCTGACAAGAGCGAACGATCCGAGGGGCGCGAGCGCGTTCGCGACGCCTGTCCGACCCCGCCGGCTCGCTGGCCCGGGCCGAGCCTGGTGGTATGCTGGCCCGCCCGCTGGCCGGAGTGGCGGAATTGGCATACGCAGGGCACTCAAAATGCCCCGGCCCGCAAGGGCCGTGTGGGTTCGAGTCCCACCTCCGGCACCATCTCCGCCGCCGGCGCGCTGCCGCGTCGACTCCGGAGGCGCGGAGGCATGATCGCCAGCGCGCACCAGCGGGGAAAGGAAACCGGACGAATAGGGCGGCTGGGGTCGCGTCGAACCGGCCGTCCTCTCGGGACCCACGCGCTGCGTCTCGTGGCGCTGCAACAAGGAGTGCGGATCCATGATCGGAATGGCTCGCAACACCCGTGCGACCGTATTGCTGGCGTTCGCCTTCGCGCTCGGTCTGGCGCTCGCCGGGGCAGCTCCTGCGTCGGCGCAGACGCGGGAGTTCACCGGCAAGGTGGACTCGATCAGCGCGAAGAAGATCATCATCGACAACCGCCAGGGCGACAAGGTCTCGTTCAACAAGGTCGACGAGACCGTCGTCGAGGGCGAGAAGACGACCTGGGAGGACATCAAGAAGGGCGAATGGGCCACCGTCGAGTGGAAGTTCGTCGACAAGCCGCGCAAGGCCTACAAGGTCATCGTGATCCCGCCGAAGGAAGAAGTCGGCGAGGACGAATAGGGCGCGAGTTCTCTTGCCGCTTCGGGGCCCTCCGCGCGCCGCGCGGAGGGCCTTCGTGCATCTGCGCATCGCACCGGGAGGCCGGGGGCTCCCGCGGGCCGGCGCCCGCTGGCACTCGTCGCGCCGGGAGACGTCCGGTAGCCTTGTTCCGTGACGACCGGTCCCTCGGCCCCGCCGTTCCGCCCCGATCAGTACGAGCGCTATCGGCGCCATCTGGAGCTGCCCTCGTTCGGCGCCGACGGGCAGCAGAAGCTGCTGGCTGCGCGGGTGTTGCTGATCGGAGCGGGCGGCCTCGGTTGTCCGCTCGCTCAGTACCTGGCCGCGGCGGGAGTCGGCACGCTCGGGCTCGTCGACTTCGATGTCGTCGAGGCTTCCAACCTGCAACGTCAGGTTCTGTACGGCACCCGGGACATCGGACGTCCCAAGGTCGAGGTGATGCGCGATCGCATCCTGGCGCTCAATCCGGACGTCCACGTCGAGCTGCACGCCCAGCGGCTCACCGCCGATGGCGCGCTCGCGTTGCTCGCCACGTTCGACGTCATCGTCGACGGCACCGACAACTTCCCCACGCGCTACCTCGCCAACGATGCCTGCGTGCTGCTCGGCAAGCCGAACGTGCACGGATCGATCTTCCGCTTCGAGGGACAGGCCAGCGTCTTCGATGCACGCCATGGACCGTGCTATCGCTGCCTGTATCCGGAACCCCCGCCGCCGGGCAGCGTGCCGTCCTGTGCCGAAGGCGGCGTGCTCGGCGTGCTGCCGGGCCTCGTCGCGATGATCCAGGCCACGGAGACGATCAAGCTGCTGACCGGCCTCGGCGAGCCGCTCATCGGGCGCCTGCTCCAATACGACGCGCTCGAGATGAGCTTCCAGGAGTTCCGCCTGCGCAAGGATCCGCAGTGCCCGGTCTGCGGCGAGAAGCCGACGGTCACCGAGCTGATCGACTACGAAGGCTTCTGCGGCGTGTCGCGTGAGCCGGCGCTGGAACCCTTGCGCGAGTTGGGAGCTGCGGCCGTGGCCGCGATGCGCGAGCGCGGCGAGGAGTTCCTGCTGCTCGACGTGCGCGAGCCGGATGAGTGGCGGGCGGCGCACATCGACGGCGCGCGTCTCGTGCCGCTCGGCCAGCTGCCGGAGACCCTCGGCGAGCTCGCCGTGTGGAAGGATCGCACGATCGTCGTGCACTGTCGTTCCGGGGCCCGCAGCGCGCGCGCGTGCCGGCTGCTGCTCGAGCACGGTTTCGAAGACGTGTGGAACCTGACCGGCGGGATCGAGGCGTGGGCGCTCACGGTCGACCCGCGCGTGTCGAAACGCTGATCGGAGCACGGACGAGATGGCGAAGAAGACGAAGATCCCGGGTCCGCTCGAGCGGCGCCACCTGATCGAACGCGCCATGGGCAACGAGGCGGCGCGGGCGTTGGCCGAGGCCTATGTCGCCGAGGGACGGGTGTGGGAGGCGGTTGCGTTCCTCGTGAAGGCCGATGCCAGGGATCGGATCGCCGAACTGCGCGACGAGGCCACGGCCGCCGGCGATGCCTTCCTGGTCCGAGAGTTCTCCCGTGCGCTCGGCGAGGAGCCGACAGCGGAGCGCTGGATCGCGGTCGAGCGCGCCGCCCGGTCGGCGGGCAAGGAGCGTTTCGCCGCACAGGCGCAGCGTCTCGCCGATCGGCAGCCTGGGTGATGGCAGCCACGGAGGAGGCCGACTGATGGCGATTCGAGCGTTCGTCGTGCGTGGGCTCGCGAAGGAAGTAGAAGAGTCCCTGAACAAGCTGCTGGCGGCCAGCCCGCCGCTGGAGATCCTGCACGTCGTGCAGAGCGAGTCGAGCGACCACATCACGGTCACGCTCGTGGTCGACGAGCCGGATCCGCGGCCCGCCTGACCACGCCGTTGCCCGCCGTCGCTCCGCCTTCCGCGATTCCGGCTCCGCGAAGCGCGTCGATCCGGATCGAGAACGCCCGCTCGCACAACCTGCGCGGCGTGACGTGTTCGTTGCCGCTGGGCCGGCTCAGTGTCGTGACGGGGGTGTCGGGGTCCGGCAAGTCGACGCTGGCATTCGATACCGTCTATGCCGAGGGGCAGCGACGCTACGTTGCGTCGCTGTCGACGTATGCGCGCCAGTTCCTCGAGCGCCTGCCGCGGCCCGAAGTGGATGCGATCTCGCAGCTGCCCCCGGCGATCGCCATCGAGCAGCGCAATCGCGTGACCAACGCGCGCTCGACCGTAGGCACCGCGACTGAAATCCTCGATCACCTCAGACTGCTGTGGGCGAAGATCGGCGAGACGCGCTGCACGCGCTGCGACCTGCCGGCGCAGCCGGGAACGGCGGCGGCGGTGGCGGAACGCATCGCGAGGCGCGGCGCCGGGCGTCGCGCCTCGATCGGCGTCTCGCTCGCGGCCGGGAAGCGGGAGTCCGCCACCGCGCTGCGCGAGCGGCTGCTGCGAGACGGCTGGAGCCGGCTGCTCGATGCCAGCGGCGGCGCCGTCGATCTCGAGGGGCTGTCGCCGCGCGCCTTCAGTGCGTTGCGCGCCGGGTCGCTGCTGCTGATCGATCGCCTCGCCCTGCGCGACGAAGACCGCGGCCGGGTGGAAGAGGCCGTGGCGACGGCCTTTGCGCGCGGCGACGGAGAGCTGGTCGTCGCGTACGAAGACGGCGAACGCGCGACGTTCCGCGAGGGCTTTGCCTGCGACGGATGCGCCCGCCGCTTCCCGACGCCCGAGCCGGCCCTGTTCTCGTTCCAGAGTCCGCTCGGCGCCTGCCCTCGCTGTCAGGGCTTCGGCCGCGTCTCGGCGCTCGACCTCGCGCGCGTCCTCCCGGACCCGAGTCGTTCGCTCGCCGAAGGCGCGATCGCTCCGTTCCAGACGCCGATGGGCCGCGCGATGCAGAAGGATCTGCTGCGCGCCTGCAAGCGGCTGCGCATTCCCGCCGAAACGCCCTGGCACCTGCTTTCCGAGGCGCAGCAGCAGCTCGTGCTCGCGGGCGACGAAGGGGCCGGCGGCGACTGGTACGGCGTGCGCGGCTTCTTCGATTGGCTCGAGAGCAAACGCTACAAGGTGCAGGCGCGCGTGCTGGTCGCCCGCTATCGCCGCTTCGATCCGTGTCCGGACTGCGCCGGCGCACGGCTACGACCCGAAGCGCGCGAGGTCTTCGTCGATGGTCGGGAGATCGGCGCCGTCGCGCGGATGACGCTCGCGGACCTCCACCACTGGCTCCACGCCGTGGTGTTGCCTCCGGCGGAGACGCTTCGCGCCGGGCGCGTCCTCGATGCGCTGCGCAGTCGCGTCGGGACGGCGCAGCGGGTGGGTCTCGGCTATCTGGCGCTCGATCGCCAGCTGCGCACGCTGTCGGGCGGAGAGGCACAGCGCATCCAACTCGCCGCGGCGCTCGGCGGGACCTTGACCGCCTCGCTCTACGTGCTCGATGAGCCCTCGGTCGGTCTCCACGCGCGAGACGTTGCGCGGCTGCTCTCCGTGCTGCGTGCGATCCGAGACCACGGCAATACCGTCGTCGTCGTCGAGCATGCGCCCGAGGTCATCCGGGCGGCGGACCACGTCGTCGATCTCGGGCCCGGCGCTGGAAGACTCGGGGGACGGCTCGTCGTCGAGGGTTCCGTCGACGCGGTTCGTGCGCATCCGGACTCGCTGACCGGCCGCGTGTTGCGCGGCGAGTTCGCGCAACGACCTCGGCCGCGACGCCGCGCGAGCGGGCGGCTGCGCATCGTCGGTGCGTCGGCGAACAACCTGCGGAACGTCACAGTCGACGTGCCGCTCGGCCAGCTCGTGTGCGTGACCGGAGTCTCCGGGGCTGGCAAGACGAGCCTCGTTCGCAGCGTGCTCGTCGGGCAGCTGCTCGGCGATCCGGACCGCGGCGCCTGCGAACGCATCGAGGGCACCGACGCCCTCGCCGGCGTGGTCCTGATGAACGGCGCGCCGCTCGCGCGCAGTCCGCGTTCGAACCCGGCGACGGTCTCGAAGGCCTTCGATGCGATCCGCAAGCGCTTCGCCGCGACGCGCGAGGGGCGTGCGCTCGGCGTGTCGGCGGGATGGTTCTCGTTCAACGTGCCGGGCGGCCGCTGCGAGGCGTGCGAGGGAGCCGGCGAGGTCGTCGTCGACATGCAGTTCCTCGAGGACCTGCGTGTCCCCTGCGAGCAGTGCGACGGCCGCCGCTACAAGCCGGAGGCGCTGCAAGTGCAGCTCTCGGGTCGCTCGATCGTCGACGTGCTCGGCATGACACTCGACGAGGCCGGTGCGTTCTTCGCCGCCGACCCGCAGGTCGCGCAGCGGCTGGCGCCGCTCGTGCGCGTGGGTCTCGGCTACCTGACGCTCGGCCAGCCGCTGTCGACGCTCTCGGGCGGAGAGGCGCAACGACTCCGCATCGCGCAGGCGCTCGGTGACGTGCAGCCACACCGGCTCTACGTGCTGGACGAGCCGACGACGGGCCTGCACCCGGCCGACGTCGAGGTGCTGCTGGCGTGTCTCGACGAACTGCTCGACGCCGGCAGCAGCGTCGTCCTCGTCGAGCACGATCTCGGAGTGATCCGCCGCGCCGACTGGGTCATCGACGTCGGACCCGAGGGCGGGCCGGGCGGCGGCCGCATCGTCGCCGAGGGACCGCCGAACGCCATCGCACGCGTGCGCGAGTCGAGGACAGGCGCCGCGCTGCGTGGAGAGTTCGCCGGCGATGCGCCCGGGAATGCCTCGTGACGGAGCGCGCGACACCGCCGGAGGACATCACGCCGGAAGCCTTCTTCTCGCGCTGGGTGCCGGAGGCCGTGGCGTCGGATCCGCAGCGCCGCGCGCGGCTCGGCGACAAGGCGCTTCGCCTCGAGTTCGAGCTGGAAGGGGAGGGTGGCGGGTTCTTCGGCATCCACATCGAAGACGGCGTCGTCTCCGGGACCAACGGCCGGCTGGAGACGGCCGATCTCCGCGTTCGGCTCGACATGGTTACCTGGCGCGCGCTGAATCGCGGGGACTTGTCCGGTCCCGAAGCGTTCCTCCGGCGCCGCGTGCACCTCGCTGGCAATCTGCTGCTGGCGGTGAAGCTGCATCTGATCCTCGGTTGAGGAGTCCCTCCGGCGGACGCTGTCCACGGGATACGAACTCGTGCTCCGGCACCCGAGGTGACGGTTTTCGTCCGGCCGTGACGCCGCTGCGCGTCACTCCCGCCGGCGCAGGTCCGAGGAGGGTCGCGCGTCGCGATCCGCAGCTCGCCGGCAGATCCGCTGCGCAATCGTGTGGTGCGGCGGGCTTTCCGCCTTCGCTCGTCCGCCGCCTGCGCTGCGTCCGCCGAGCTGGGAACGAATCTTGCGATCTCCTCTCCCCATGGAGCGAAGCAGATTCTTCTTCACGACCCTTCTGGGGCTCGCACTCGGTCTCGCGGCCAGTCCGTCCGCCCGGGCCCTCTCGATCAGCGCCCCGGCGATCGCGCTTGCGGCGGCGAACAGCGCGGACGTGCTGACGACGACCGGTGCGAATCGCGTGCAGATCGCGAGCGCGCTTTCGTTGCTGGCGGCGCCCTCCGGCGCCGAGCTCGCGACGTTCGGCTCGAGCGACGGCTTCGCGACGCGCTACGCCGGGCTGCTCGCGCTCGATCGGGAGGCCGGAGGCGGCTCGAACACGCGCAGCGCGACGGCTCGCTACACGATCACGTTCACTGTCGACAACCCGACCGGGGCGTCGTTCCTGCTGGCGATCGACACCGGTCGCTTCGGGACGATCGCGCTGGTCGACGACGGCACCGGCAACGCGAGCGCGACGCTCGGGGGCGTCACGGGACTCCTGAATGCCGTCGCCGATCCCGCGCTGGGCCTGGTCGCACTCGCGCCGGTCACGAGCGCTGCTACGACGAGCGTCCCGGTTGCCCAGACGGGCTCTACGTGGACGCTCGAGAGTTCCGCCTCCGGGACGCAGGTCTTCACGCTGGACTTCACGTGGGACGCGAGCGTCACCAGCGCCCGGAACGAGGCCGCGATCCGGCTCGGTATGCCCGGTGGCCTGGCGAGCACGACGGCCGACGACACGCCGGGTCCGCTGTCCGCCGACGGGCACTTCGTGCAGGTCACGCTGACGAACGTCCCCGAGCCGAGCACGCTGTTGCTGCTGGGGTCGGGTGTGCTCGCGCTGTCGCTGCCGCGGCGCCACGTGTCGTAGCTCGGATCTCCGCCGATCGCGGCGAATCGGCGGAAGCGGACGGGAATCGAACCCGCCGGGACCGCGTCGCCGCGATCCCCACCGGATTTGAAGTCCGGGGCCGGCACCAGCCCGGCGAACGCTTCCGGACGGAGTCTACCGGTCCTTCCCGCCATTGCGCGCCGGTTCGAGTCTGGGAATAGGCGAGGCGGACGGCGCAACTCGACGTACACTGCGCGTCGTGTCGGTCTATTCGCTTCGGGAAGCCGCTCGCATCACGGGGATCACGCCGACGCGGCTGCGTTCGTGGGAACGCCACGAGCTGGTGCGCCCGAGCGCGCGCGAGTCCGATCCGCCGGCCTACGGCTTCCGAGATCTGGTCTGCATCAAGACGATCCTGGTGCTGCTCGACCACGGAATCCCGTTGCGACGGATCCGGCGGACGGTCTCCGCGGTGCGAACGGCGATCCCCGAACTCGACGAGCCGGTGGCGCAGCTTCGCGTGTGGCTCGACGGGTCGGACCGCGTCGTCGTGCGCCATGGCGATGCGCTGTACGAGCCGGATGGGCAGCGCGTCATCGATTTCACGCTGTCGCCGGAGCGGCCCGATGACGTGGCTCCGCTGGCGATCCCGTGTGCAGAGGGCGACGTCGGGGTACAGCCCGAGACGGCGCTCGAGTGGTTCGAGCACGGATGTCGGCTCGATTCGCGCGCGGAGACCTTCGATGATGCGATCGATGCGTATCGGCGCGCGCTCGAGGTCGATCCGCAGTTCACGGACGCGCATTGCAACCTCGGGGCGGTCTATCACCAGCAGGACCGCCGCAGCGACGCGCGCGCCTGCTACGAACGCGCGCTCGCCTGCGACGGATCGCACGTCGAGGCGCACCTCAATCTGGCGAACCTCGACGAGGAGGAGGAGCGTCCGGAGGCGGCGCTCGCGCACTACCGGGCCGCGCTGCGGGCGGATCCCGTGCGCGCAGAGACCCATCTCGCCGCGGCGCTTCTGTACGACCGGTTGAAGCTCCGGCGTCGCGCCCGCGAGCACTGGCGCCGCTACCTCCAGATCGCACCTTCCGGGGCGTGGGCGGCAGCGGCTCGCAAGCGCCTCTCGGAACAGGATCCCGAGAGATCCGCATAGGCGTCCGCTCGGCGCCCTCCGTGCGTCGTCTCTTCCATCAAAGCGAAGCCGCGAGCGTCTCGCTGTGGACCACTTCGTCGCCGAACAGCAGCTCGAGGGTCCATGGACCGGCGTCGTCACGGGCGCGAAGGCGCTTGTGCGCGATCAACAGGCCGCGCGGCCGGTCGAGCGACTCGATCGCGCTGCGCTCGCCCGAGCCATCGACCCAACGAACGCGGAAGTGCGCGGAGCGATCACGCCAATGCGGCCCGAGTCGTGCCCACCACGCGAGTCGCGAGGCGCCGGCGGGCAAGGCGGTCTCGCGGCTCTCGACGAGCGCGTCTCGGTCCCGCGTCGCCTCGCCGGTGGCGAAGCCGGAGTCGAGCACGATCGGGAAGCTCAGCTGCTCGATCTCCCCGTCGATCTGCACGCGGGCCCGGCCCTTGGGACCCGCCCGGTAGCTCGCCTGCTCGAGGAAGAACAGCGCCTCGCGTCGGTTTCCCGCGGCGCGATGCGCCCGGCCGAGCGCCAGCAGCGTTGCGGTCTGGTGGGGGTCGAGATGGACGGCGCGCCGGTACGCGAAGATCGCCTCGTCGAGGCGTCCCTCCGCTTCGAGGATCTCGGCACGACGAAACGCCACGCGGGGATCCTCGGGGCTCGCGCGCTCCGCGCGGTCGAGTTCGGCGAGCGCGTCGCCCGGTCGGCCGGACTCGAGCAGGCGCGTCGCGGTCGCGAGAAACGGGTCGGCCACGGCGCGGTCGAAGTTCGGGTCCGCGGGTGCCGTCGCGCGGCCGTGGCGGATCAACCACGCGAGCCGCTCCTGGACCTCGCGGAAGCGCTGTTCCAGCTCGGGAGCGGGCGGCGCGCCGACCGGGAACTCCTCCGCGACGCGGCGCACGACCGCGATGCGCGATTCCACCTGCGGATGCGAAAACAGATAGGGCGGGATCTGCCCGGGCGGCAAGCGCCGCTGCTCCATCTGGATCCGTTCGAAGAAGCGCACGAGTCCCTCGCTGCGCAGGCCCGAGCGGGCCAGGAAATCGACGGCCATGCGATCGGCCTCGTCCTCGTACTGGCGCGAGTACTGGAGCTGGATCGCGACATTGGCGGCCTGCGCGGCGATCAGCGGCGCGGCCTCTCCCGTCGCTGCCGCAGCCGCGACGCCTGCGAGTGTCGTGAGCAACCCGGGAATCGCCGCGTCCTGCGCCATGCGCGCCGAATGGCGGCCCTTCACGTGGCCGAGCTCGTGTGCGAGCACGCCCGCCAGTTCCTCCACGCTGTTGGCGTTCAGGATCGTTCCGCTGTGGAAGTAGATGAAGCCGCCCGGCACGGCGAAGGCGTTCAGCGACGACGCCGGGATCACCCGGAAGCGGTAGTCGAAGGGTTGGTCGCCGAGATCATCGACGAGACGCTGGCCGAGATCGCCGACGAACTCGAGGACGACCAGATCCTCGATCTGCGGCAGGTGCTCTCGCAGCGCCTGGTCGAAGGCGTAGCCCCGCTCGCGGTCGCTCTCGACGGAGGCGAGCTGGCCCGGCAGCGGGACGCGGCGCTCGCCGTCCGGACCGACGCAGGCCGTGGCCGCGGCGGCGAGCGCGAGCAGCGTCGTCGCTACGAGGCGGGCGGGTCGGGCTGCCATCGCAGGACGGGTCGGCGCGCGGCTCGTGTCTCATCGAGCCGGCCGTGGCGGGTCCGGTGCGGTGCCGTGCGCACGAGCTCCGAATCGCTCCGTGCCTCGGCCGCGATGGCGGAGAGGGCCGCGATGAAGCGGTCGAGGCCCTCGCGCGGTTCGCTCTCGGTCGGCTCGATCATCAGCGCGCCGTGTACGATCAACGGGAAGTACACCGTCGGCGGATGGTAGCCGTAGTCGATCAGCCGTTTGGCGACGTCCAGCGTGGTGACGCCGGTGGCGGCGAGCGCCTGGTCGGAAAGGACGCACTCGTGCATCACCGGGCGATCGATCGGCACGTGCCACTCGTCGCGCAGTTTCGCCAGCACGTAGTTGGCGTTCAGCACCGCCATCTCGGCGCAGCGCCGCAAGCCGTCCGGTCCGAGCGAGCGCAGATACGCCCACGCGCGCACGAACATCCCGGCGTTGCCGAAGTTCGCGTGCAGGCGCCCGATGCTGAGCGGGAACTCGTAGTCGAGCGAGAACCCCGCCCCCTCGCTGCCCTCGCGCCGGTGGATCACCGGCACCGGCAGATAGGGTGCGAGGATGTTCTTCACGCCGACCGGCCCGGAGCCCGGTCCCCCGCCGCCGTGCGGCGTCGAGAACGTCTTGTGCAGGTTGAAGTGCATGACGTCGATGCCGAGGTCGCCCGGCCGCGCGATGCCGAGCAGCGCATTGAGATTTGCGCCGTCGCCGTAGACGAGGCCCCCGCGCGCGTGGACGATCTCGCAGAGCTCGGCGATGTGCGTCTCGAACAGGCCGAGCGTGTTCGGGTTCGTGATCATCAGCGCGGCGACTTCGTCGGTCATCGCGTGGGCGACGGCTTCGGGGTGCAGGATCCCGTCGGCGCCACTGGGAATCGAGACGACGCGGTAGTCGTTGAGCGCGGCGCTCGCGGGGTTGGTGCCGTGCGCCGAATCGGGGACCAACACGACGCGGCGTCGCTCGCCGCGGTGCTCGTGGTAGGCGCGGACCATCATGATGCCGGCGAGCTCGCCCTGCGCGCCGGCCGCCGGCTGCAGCGTGACGCGATCCATCCCCGAAATCTCGGCGAGCGCGGTTTCGAGCCGCCACGCGAGCTCGAGGAATCCCTGCGCCAGGGCGGCCGGCTGCAACGGGTGCGCCGCCGCGAAGCCGGGCAGACGCGCCAGCGCCTCGTTGACCTTCGGGTTGTACTTCATCGTGCACGAGCCGAGCGGGTACAGTCCGAGGTCGACCGCCGCGTTCCACGTCGAGAGCCGCGTGAAGTGGCGGACCACGTCGACCTCGGACAGTTCCGGAAGGCCCGGCAGGTCGTCGCGCAGGAGCTCGGCGCCGAACGCATCCGCCGGGTCGGCATCGGGAACGTCGAGATCCGGGAGCGAGTAGCCGACGCGGCCGCGGACGCTGCGCTCGAACAGCAGCGGCTCTTCCCACGTGATGCCACGCGTCGCGTGCCCGACGGCCTCGGGACCGCAATCGTCGCGCGGGTCGCTCACGGGGCGGTTCCGGCGCCGGCGCCGGCCGCGGCCAGGCGGGCGACGAGCTGGTCGATCGCGTCGCGAGTCGCCAGCTCGGTTGCGCACACCAGCACGGAAGCACCGAGTTCGGGCTCGTAGGGCGCGAGGTCGAGACCTCCGACGATGCCGCCGTCGAGCGCGCGCGCCAACGCCGCTGCGCCGCTGTCCGGCACGCCGACGACGAACTCGTTGAAGCCCGGCGCCGCGAGCGGCAGGGACAGCCCGGGCGTCTCGCGCACGCGTCGCTTCAGGTACTCCGCCTTGGCGTAGTTGAGGCGCGCCAGCTTGCGCAGGCCGATGCGGCCCAGCAGCGCCAGGTAGATCGTCGCGTACAGCAGGCACAGACCCTGGTTCGTGCAGATGTTGGAGGTCGCCTTCTCGCGACGGATGTGCTGCTCGCGGGTCGACAGCGTCAGCACGTACCCGCGACGCCCCCGCGTGTCGACCGTCTCGCCGACCAGGCGTCCGGGCAGCTGGCGGACGAAGCGGTCGCGCGTCGCGAGAAAGCCGAGCGCCGGCCCGCCGAGGCTCATCGGAACGCCGAAGCCCTGCGCTTCGCCGCACACCACGTCGGCGCCGAGCGCGCCGGGCGCCTGGAAGAGGGCAAGCGACAGCGGCTCCGTGACCACGACGACGAGCATCGCGCCGTGCGCATGAGCGGCCTCGGCCGCCGCGCGCAGATCCTGCACCGGTCCGAGGAAGCTCGGACTCTGCACCACGACGCAGGCCGTCGCGTCGTCGACGGCCGGCGCGACCGGCGCGCTGCGACCGTCGCCGGCGCGCGGCAGCCAGTCGATGTCGACCGACAGCGCGCGCAGGTACGTGCGCAGCACGTCGCCGTAGTGCGGATGCAGGCCGTGGGCGACGACGATCCGCTCGCGCCGGGTCGTGCGCATCGCCAGGAGCACGGCCTCGGCGGCCGCCGAGGCGCCGTCGTAGAGCGATGCGTTCGAGACCTCGAGGCCCGTCAGTGCGCAGATCATCGTCTGCCACTCGAAGATCGTCTGCAGCGTGCCCTGGCTGATCTCGGGCTGGTACGGCGTGTAAGCGGTGTAGAACTCCGCGCGCGACGCCAGCGCATGGACGGCAGCCGGAACGTAGTGCGCATAGATCCCGCCGCCGAGGAACCACGGGTGGGATTCCGCATGGGCATTGCGTCCGGCGAGGGCCGAGAGTTCGCGAACCACTTCCTGCTCGCTGGCGGCGGCGGGCAGATCGAGCAGGCGGGTCAGGCGCAGCTTCTCGGGCACACAGTCGAACAGGGCCTCGAGGTCGCGAACCCCGATGGCGGCGGTCATCTCCCGGACGTCGTCCTCGGTGTGCGGGATGAAGCGCGGGAGATCGCCGGTCACTCGGTCCTTCGGTCCTCGACGTGCAGCTGGTAGTGCGCCGCGTCGATCAGTGTCTCGAGATCCGCGGGGTCGCTGATCTGGATCGTGATCATCCAGCCGTCGCCATAGCAGTCTTCGTTGACGTGCTCGGGATGGTTGGCGAGATCCGGGTTCGCTTCGACGACTTCGCCCGACACCGGAGCGTAGAGGTCGCTCACGGCCTTCACGGACTCGACCACGCCGAACGGCTCCCCGCGTTCGACGGTCGCTCCGACCGCGGGGAGTTCGACGAAGACGATGTCGCCGAGCTGTTGCTGCGCGTAGTCGGTGATGCCGACGGTGACGCGGTCGCCCTCGACGCGGATCCACTCGTCCTCACGCGTGTAGCTGAGATCGCCGGGGATCTCGTAGTCGGCCACGGGGCCTCCCCCCTCAGTTGGAGATGAACGGTGTCGCAACGATGCGTGCCGGCACGGGGCGCTCCCGAACGACGATGTCGACGGGGGTTCCCGGAGCGGCAAACGCCGGCGGAACGTAGCCGAGGCCGATCGGTTTTCCGAGGGTCGGAGACGGCGCACCGGACGTGACGATGCCGATGCTGCGGCCCGCTCGGGCGATCGCGTAGCCGCCGCGCGCGACGCCGCGGCCCTCGACGACGAAGCCGACGAGGACGCGCTCGTGGCCGGCCGCCGCGCGGCGCTCGATCGCCTCGGCGCCGACGAAGCCGCCGGCGGCGCGCTTGACGAATCGCCCGAGGCCCGCCTCGAGCGGCGACGTGGTGTCGTCGAGTTCGTGGCCGTAGAGCGGGAGGGCGGCCTCGAGACGCAGCGTGTCACGCGCGCCGAGTCCGGCCGGCACGAGACCCTGCGGCCGGCCCGCCTCGAGCAACGCCTCGAACAAGACCTCGGCGCCGCCCGCATCGAGGTACAGCTCGAATCCGTCGGAGCCGGTGTAGCCGGTTCGCGAGACGAGCACCGGGCCGCCGGCCACGCTTCCCTCGGCGAACTGGAACCGTCGCAAGCCGGCCGGGTCGAAGTCGCACAGCGGGGCGAGGATGGCGAGCGCGGCGGGGCCCTGCAGCGCGAGCAGGGCGGTCTCGTCGCTGCGGTTCGAGAGTTCGGCATCGGCGTCCGCGTGGCGGGCGATCCAGCGCCAGTCCTTCTCGATGTTGGCGGCGTTCACGCACAGCAGGAAGGCGTCCTCGGCGCTGCGGTAGACGGTGATGTCGTCGACGACGCCGCCGTCCTCGTTGCACAGCAGGCCATAGCGGACGCGGCCCGGCCGCAGCGACGCGACCGGGCAGCTGACGAGGCGCTCGACGCTCGGCAGCGCGGCGGCGCCGCGGAGATGGATCTGTCCCATGTGCGAGACGTCGAACAATCCGGCGGTCTGGCGCACCGCCGCGTGCTCTTCGAGGATCGAGTGGTACTGGACCGGCATCTCGAAGCCGGCGAACGGGACGAGCCGCGCGCCGAGACGCCGATGGAGTGCGTAGAGCGGCGTGCGCCGGAGCGCGCTCAATGCGCGTGGCCGGCGCGGCAGCGGGCCTCGTATGCCTCGAGCGTGTTGCGCAGCAGCATCGTGATCGTGAGCGGGCCGACACCGCCTCGTGACGGCGTCAGCAGGCTCGCGATGCCGAATGCGGCGTCGAAGTCGACGTCGCCGACCTGGACGCCGTCCACGACGTTGACGCCGACGTCGACGACCGCGGCGCCCGGCCGGATCCAGTCGCCCTTCACCAGGAGCGGGCTCCCGGCGCAGGCGACGAGCACATCCGCTTCGCGGCAGACGGCGGCGAGATCGCGGGTGCGGGAGTGGCAGATCGTCACCGTCGCGTGGCGCTCGAGCAGCAGCATCGCGACCGGCTTGCCGACCAGCGTGCTGCGCCCGACGACGACCGCGCGGGCGCCCGCGAGCGGCACGCGGTGGCGATCGAGCACCTCGAGGATGCCGAGAGGGGTGCAGGGACGCAGGCCCGGGAGTCCCGCGAGGAGCCGGCCGGCGTTGCGCGTGTGGAGCCCGTCGACGTCCTTGGCGGGATCCGTGGCCTCGGTGATCGCGCTCGCGCGGATTCCTTTCGGCAGCGGAAGCTGGACGAGGATGCCATCGACGCCGTCGTCGCGGTTGAGGCGGTCGACGAGTTCGAGCACGTCACTCTCGCGGCTGTCGGCGGGGAGGGTGTGCTCGCGCGAATCCATGCCCGCCCGCGCACACGCGCGCCGCTTGCCCTTGATGTACGAGAGACTCGCCGGGTTGTCACCGACCAGCACGACGGCGAGGCACGGCGGCCGGCGGCCGGCGGCGCCGAGTGCGGCGACCTCGGCGGCGATCTCCGCGCGCAGCTCGCGCGCGAGGGCCATGCCGTCGACGACGGCGGTGGATCGGGGGGCGGCGCTCACGGCGGCGCAGTATACCGGCGCGGGAAAAGTTGACGAAACCAACCCGGCCCCTTTCTTGACGGAGGGGTCAGGCGGCGTTGGTGGATTTGGTCGAGGATTTCTTGCCGGCGGGCTTGGTGTCGGAGGTTTTCGACTCGGGTTTCGGCTTGGTTTCGGTCTTGGCGTCGGCCTTCTGGTCCGAGGAGGAGGAGCCGGCAGCGTCCGCGGTGCTGGCGGGCTTGGCGCTGGAATAGAGGTCCGAGTACCAGCCGCTGCCCTTCAGCACGAAGCCGGTGCGGGAGATCAGGCGCTGCACCTTGCGGGCGCGGCACTTGGGGCAGGTCTTCACGGGGTCTTCCGTGATGCGCTGTTCGCGCTCGAACTCGTGGCCGCATTTCCCGCACAGGTATTCGTAGGTCGGCATGGCGTTCTCCGCTGCGATCTCGGGGCGCTCGGGATCTAACCCACCGCTTGCGACCCCGCCATCCCGGCGAGCCGCTGCAGCGCCCGTTCGAGGACGGCAGGGTCGCCGGAGACCCGCACGCGCTTGCGCCGGCCCTTCGCGCCCGGGTCGAGATCGATGGCGCCCCGCGACGTTGCGAGCGCCTTCGCCAGCGCCCGCACGCAACCGGCATTGGCGGCGCCCTCGACCGGCGGCTCGCGCACCGCGATTCGGAGCGCGCCGCCGTGGATGCCCCCGAGGCGCTCGCGCGCCGCGCGGGGCGTCACGTGGATCCAGAACGCGACGCCGCCGGCGAGCCGCTGGATCTCCAGACCGGCCATGGCGTTGCTCAACCGGCGCCGACCCCGGACGCGGGAGGCAGCTCGCTGTCACCGGAACCGCCGGCTGGGCCCGCGCGTCGCGGCCCCTTCGCCGGCGCCTTGGCGAGGAAGGCGACCTTGCCGTCGAGCACGGGATCCTCGGGCAGCTCGCCGGTCAGGCCCTCGAGCAGCGCCAGGTGCGTCTCGATCGCCGAGCGCACGGACGCGCCGAGGCGCGTGCGCAGCGTGCGCATCTCGCGGATGTCCTCGGCGAGCTTCGCGACCCGGCGGTGGGCGGCGTCGAGCACCTTCTCGGCGCGCACCTCGGCCTCGGCGAGGATCACCTCGGCCTCCTTGGCGGCCGTGCGGCGCAGGTCCTCGCTGACTTCCTGCGCGGTGACGAGTGTGTGGCGCAGCAGCTCCTCGCGCGAGCCCATCTCCTCGACGCGCGCTTCGAGCTCGCGGATGCGCTCACGAAGTCGCTCGGACTCGCGGATCAGCGTCTCGAAGTCCTCTGCGACCATGCGGTGGAACGCGCGGACTTCTTCCGCGTCGAGGCCGCGCAGGCGCTGGGCGAAGGGATGATTCTGGATGTCGAGCGGGGTCAGGTGCAAGGCGCCCTCCGAACTGTTCAGCCTGCAGCAGGAAATCGGTGCAAAGGCCCGTCCGCTTGAGCAGAGTACGCCCCTCGGGACGCGCTCAGGAGCCCAACTCCCGCGAGCGCCGCGTCGCGGCTTCGACGGCATCGTGGAGCGCTGCGCGCAGGCCGCCGGCCTCGAGACGCGCCAGACCGGCAATCGTGGTGCCGCCCGGCGACGTGACGCGATCCTTCAGCTGCCCCGGGTGAAGCCCGCTCTCGAGCGCCAGCTTGGCCGCGCCGAACGTCGTCTGGCACGCCAGACGGTGGGCGACGTCGCGCGGCAGACCGGCGCGCACCCCGGCGTCGGCCAGTGCCTCGAGGAACACGAACACGTAGGCGGGTCCGCTGCCGGAGAGGCCCGTCACCGCATCGAGCAGCCGCTCGTCCGGCGCTTCCCACGCGAAGCCGACGCTCTCGAACAGCGCCAGCGCCACGGCGCGGTCCGCCGCCGTCGCGTCCGCGTTCGCCGCGAACGCCGTCGCGCCGGCGCGCACCAGCGCGGGCGTATTGGGCATCGCCCGGACGATGCGGGCCCCGGCGGGCAGCTCGGCGCCGAGCCGGGTCAGCGACAGGCCAGCCGCGATCGATACCCACAGCGGCTCGGCGCTGGCGTCGCCGAGTTCTCCGAGCAGGGCGCGCAGGAGGGGCGCCACGACGGCGGGCTTCACGGCCAGCACGACGACATCGCTCGCGCGCACCAGTGCGGCGTTGTCGTCGCCGACCGCGATGCCGAGCGAACGCGATACCTGTTCGCGACGCGCCGCGACCGGCTCTGCGGCGCGCACGCGCGCCAGCGGTACGCCCGCGGCGAGCAGTCCCCCCGCGAGGGCCTCGCCCATCGCGCCGGCCCCGAGAAAGCCGATCCGCAGATCCTCGAGCGCCCCCATCACGCATCCTCCCGATCGCCCGGCCGCGGGCCGAAGAGATCCGTTCCGATCCGCACCCACGTCGCGCCCTCTTCGACGGCGACCTCGAAGTCGTGCGACATGCCCATCGACAGCTCCGACAGCTTCGCACCGCCCGGTGTGGCGCGCAGCTCATCGCGCAGTGCGCGCAGCGCGGCGAAGACCGGCCGCGCCGCTTCGGGATCCTCGGCGGGTGCGGGCATCGTCATCAGGCCGACGGCTTCGAGCGATGCCTGCGCGGCGACGGCGTGCAGCAGCTCCGGCAAGTCGGCTGCGGCGACGCCAGCCTTCTGCGGCTCCCCGGACAGGTTCACCTGGAGCAGCACCGGGAGCCGGCGGCCGGCCGCGTCGGCGTGACGCGCGAGCTCGGCGGCGAGCCGAGCGCTGTCGACGGTATGGATCCGCGAGAAGCTCGCGACGGCCTCTCGGGCCTTGTTGCGCTGCAGGCGCCCGATCCCGTGCCAGCGCAGGAGCGAGGATGCTTCTGAACCAAGAATCTCCTGGACTTGCAGGATCTTGCCGCCTACCTCCTGAACGTAATTCTCGCCGAAGTCGCGGAGCCCCGCGCGCGCCGCCGCGGCGACTTGCGCCGCCGGTTGGCGCTTCGACGCGCCGAGCAGGTACACGCCGGCCGGGTCGCGTCCGGCGCGCCGCGCCGCCGCGTCGATCCGCGCGCGCAGCGCCGCGATGCGGGTCGCGAGCGCCGGCTCAGGCGCGTCCATCGAACCCGGCCTCGCGGAGCAACGCAAGGGTCTCGTCGAGCGGGAGTCCGATCACGTTGCTCTCGCTGCCGTCGATGGCCTCGATGAAGCGTCGGCCCTCGCCCTGCGCTGCATAGCCGCCGGCTTTGTCGAACGACTCGCCGGTGGCGACGTAGCGGTGGATCTCGTCGAGATCGGCGTTGCGCATCCGCACGAAGCTCTCGACGACGACCGCCGAGGTCGCGAAGCCCGCGCTCTCGACGACCGCCACGCCGGTGAGGACGCGATGGGTGCGGCCGAGCAGGCGGCCGAGCAGACGCACGGCATCGTCGTGGTCGACCGGCTTGCCGAGTACGTCGCCATCGACGACGACGATCGTGTCGGCGCCGAGCACCCAGCGCGGCGGCGCCGGACCGAGTCTCCGCGCGACCGCGTGCGCCTTCTCGCGAGCGAGCCGTTCCGCGAGCGCCCGCGGCTCTTCGCCGGGCCGCGCCTGTTCGTCGATGTCCGCCGGTAGCACCTCGAACCCGACCCCGGCGCTCTTCAGCAGCTCGCGGCGGCGCGGCGAACCGCTGCCGAGCACCAGGGGAGCGGTCTGCGCCGGTGTCGGCTTCGCACGGCAGGGCGTCTCCATGGCGCGGGAGGGAAACCGCCGCCGGCAACCGCGTCAACCCGGACGGGACGCGGGGGTCGTTGTGGTAGCCTCGCGGCCGATGGCAGCGAGGGCCGCGGAGCGGAGCTGGACGCTGGCCGGCGCGCGCGCGGTGTTGGGCGATGTCCGCGCGCGGACCGAGCGCGCGGTGCGCGAAGCCGAAGCGTTGCTGCTCGAGCGCGAGGACGCCGATCCCGCTCGCTGCCGGGCGATCGATGCGTGCATCCAGCGCGTCGTGTCCCGCTGGGCCCGCGAGATCGAGGCGCTCGGCGCCGAGGCCAAGGGCGCGTGGCTCGTCGACTTCGACAGCGGCAGCGGCTCGTACTGCTGGCGCTGGCCCGAGCGCCAACTCGAATGGTTCCACAACTCCGAACAAGGCTTCGCCGGCCGCACCCGCATCCAATAACCCCGTCAAGAACGGGGCCGTCAAGAAAGGGGCCGGGTTGGAATGTCAACTTTTCGGGGACACTAGGAGATCTGGACCGTCGGCGGCGGCGCGTAGAAGTCGTTGCCCTTGTCGTCGACGACGATGAACGCCGGGAAGTCCCGGACCTCGATCTTCCAGACCGCCTCCATGCCGAGCTCTTCGTAGTCAAGCACCTCGACCTTCCGGATCGATTCGACGGCGAGCACCGCGGCCGGGCCGCCGATCGAGCCGAGGTAGAAGCCGCCGTGCTTCTGACACGCCTCCGTGACCTGCCGCGAGCGATTGCCCTTGGCCAGCGTCACGAAGCTGCCGCCGTTCTGCATGAACAGATCGACGTAGGAGTCCATCCGGCCGGCTGTCGTCGGTCCGAAGGAGCCCGACGCGTAGCCCTTCGGAGTCTTCGCGGGCCCCGCGTAGTACACGACGTGATCGCGGAAGTACGCCGGCAGACCCTCCCCGCGATCCAGCCGTTCCTTCAGCTTCGCGTGCGCGATGTCGCGGGCCACGACGATCGTGCCGGAGAGCGCCAGCCGCGTCTTGATCGGGTAGCGCGAGAGCGTGCGGCGGATCTCGGCCATCGGCTCGTTCAGATCGACCCGTACGACGTCGTTGGACAGCTCGCCCTCGTGGGCGTCCGGCAGGAAGTGGGCAGGATTCGCTTCGAGCTGCTCGAGGAAGATTCCGTCGCGGGTGATCTTCGCGAGTGCCTGACGATCCGCCGAGCACGACACGCCGATCCCGACCGGCAGCGACGCGCCGTGGCGAGGCAGCCGGATCACGCGCACGTCGTGACAGAAATACTTGCCCCCGAACTGGGCGCCGATGCCGAGGCGGCGCGACAGCCCGAGCACCTGCTGCTCGAGCTCGAGATCGCGGAAGGCGCGGCCCTGCGCATTGCCGGTCGTCGGCAGTCCGTCGTAGTAGCGACACGACGCGAGCTTCACGGTCTTCAGCGTCAGCTCCGCCGAGGTGCCGCCGATCACGATCGCCAGGTGGTACGGCGGGCAGGCGGCGGTGCCGAGACTGCGGATCTTCTCTTCGAGGAACTTCAGCAGCGCGGCCGGGTTCAGGATCGCGCGCGTTTCCTGGAAGAGCAGGCTCTTGTTGGCGGATCCTCCCCCCTTCGTGACGAACAGGAAGTGATACTCGTCGCCGCCGGTGGCGTAGAGCTCGATCTGCGCGGGCAGGTTGGTGCGCGTGTTGACCTCTTCGTACATCGACGTCGGCGCCATCTGCGAGTAGCGCAGGTTCGTCGTCGTGTACGTCTCGTAGATGCCCTTGGCGAGCGCCTCTTCGTCGTCGCCGGTGGTCCAGACGCGCTGGCCCTTCTTGCCCATGACGATTGCCGTGCCGGTATCCTGGCACGAGGGCAGGATCATGCCGGCTGCGACGTTGGCGTTCTTCAGCATCTGGAGCGCGACGAAGCGATCGTTCGCGCTGGCCTCGGGATCGTCGAGGATCGCGCGCACCTGCGCGAGGTGTCCCGAGCGGAACAGGTGCGAGACGTCGCGGATCGCCTGGGCGGCCAGCAGCGTCAGCCCCTCGGGTGCGATCGTCAACAGCTCGTGGCCAGCGTGCGCGGCGGAGCCGACGAAATCGCTGCTGAGCTTGCGAAACGGCGTTCCATCGTCGTGCGGGAGCTCGAACAGGGGCTGATGGACGAATGCTGTCATGGTTTCCTCATGCGAAGTCGTCGAACGATAGCGGACGACGCGTGGGCGGTGGTATCGTCAAGCCTCCTCCCGCTGCATCGAGCTGCTCCCGCCAGCCCTCTCGATCGCGCGCGTCCGGCGCCGTGGAGTCTCTCCGATGGCCGATCCGTTCGTCGATCCGTTCGCGCTGCTCGGCTGCGATGCGGACGGCGCGATCACTTGGAGCGCAGGCGCTGTCGAGGCGCTGTGCGGTCGCGCGCCGGAGACGTTGCTCGGGCAACCGCTCGCCGACGCCATCGACACGCTCGATCCGGCGGCGCGCGCAGCGCTCGGCGAGGCGTTGGCGACGGGCGCGCCGTGCCGTGTCGCGACGGCGACACTGGTGGTCGAAGCGACGCCGATCCAGGGCGGCGATGCTTCCGGGGCCGGCCCGTGCGTCGTGCTCCGGCCGGCGTCGTCGCAACCTGCCGTGGCCGCGCTGGCGGAGAGCGAGGAACGCTATCGCCGGCTCGTCGAATCGTGCCCGGAGCCGATCGTCGTGCACGTCGGCGGCCGGATCCGCTTCGTCAACCCGGCGGCGCTCGCGATGCTCGGCGCCGCCACGGCGGCGGACGTGATCGATCGTCCGGTCATGGAGTTCGTGCATCCCGAATACCGCCCGATCGTCGCCGAGCGGATGCAGAAGATGCTCGAGACCGGCGGTCCCGCGCTGCTGCTCGAGGAGCGGATCGTGCGCCCGGACGGCAGCGTGATCGACGTCGAGATCGCCGGCGCCGCCATCTGCTACCAGGGCGAGCTCGCGATCCAGCTGGTCGGGCGAGATGTCACCGAACGGCGTCGGATCGAGTCCGAGCGCCGACAGCTCGAGGAGCAGGTGCGCGAGGCGCGCCGGCGCGAGAGCCTGCTGCGTCTGGCCGAGGGCGTCGCGCACTCCCTGCGCCAGCTGTCGAGGGAGCTGCTCGAGGCGGTGGATCAGAGCCTCGTTCGCGGAACCGGGGGCGGGGAACGCATCGATCCCGCGCCGATCCGCCGCGTCGGGCTGCGCATGGCGGCGCTGACCGATCAGCTGCTCGGCTTCGTCGGCAAGCGCAGCGGGGCGCCGCCCGTCGCGATGAACCTCTCCGCGCTCGTACTCGAACTTTCGGAGGTCCTCGATGCCGAGCTCGGAACCTCCGCGAGCCTCAGCTACGACCTGCCGGTCGAGTTGCCGCGCGTGCGCGTGGATGGCGTGCAGATGCGTCGCGTCGTGCGCGGACTGGTCCGCAACGCGGTCGACTCGCTCGGCGCTGCCGGCGGCAGCGTGCTGATCCGCACCCGCCGGGCCGATGTCGACGCGTCGCTGCTCGCGCGCGTGCAGCCGCCCGGCGCACTGCGGCCGGGCCCGCACGTGGCGCTCGACGTGCGCGATCGCGGCTGCGGCATGGACGAGGACACGAGTGCGCGCGTCTGCGAGCCGTTCTTCAGCACCAAGTCCGAAGGCCGCGGCCTGGGACTCGCGGAAGTAACGGGCCTCGTCGGCGCGCAGGGCGGCGGGCTCAGCGTCGACAGCCGACCGGGCCTCGGGACCGTCGTCACGCTGCTCTTCCCGGCACTGCCCGAGCGGAAGCCGCGTGAGGACGCACCCGCACCGGCGCGGCCGCTGCGAGGTCGGCGCCGCCGCTGACGGCCCTGGTGCAGGGGCAGCGAGCCGCCGCGAAGTCCCCTCTCGGGTCGGTCCCGGAGCGCTGGATTCGAGGAGGGACGACATGTCCGAGCGAAGCCCGGCGACCCGCATGGAACGCGACTCCATGGGCGAGATGGAGGTGCCGGCCGGGGCGCTCTGGGGCGCCTCGACGCAGCGCGCAGCGCTGAACTTCCCGATCAGCGGCCAGCGCTTCCCGCGCCGCTTCGTCTGGGCCCTCGGGCTCGTGAAGCGGGCCGCTGCCGCCACCAATGCCGAGCTCGGCGTCGTCGAGCCCACGCTCGCGGAGGGCATCGAGCGCGCCGCCCGCGAGGTCGCCGACGGTCGCTGGGACGAACACTTCGTCGTCGATGTGTTCCAGACGGGCTCGGGCACGTCGACGAACATGAACGCCAACGAGGTGATCGCGACGCGTGCGCAGCAGCTGCTCGGAACCGAGGCGGCCCGCGTCCACCCCAACGACCACGTGAATGCGAGTCAGTCATCGAACGACGTGATCCCGAGTGGGCTCCACGTGGCGGCGCGCTGCGCGATCCACGAGGACCTGCTGCCGGCGCTCGGTCGCCTGCGCGACGCGCTGCGCTCGCAGGCGTGCGCGTGCGACGATGTCGTCAAGATCGGGCGCACGCATCTGATGGACGCGACGCCGGTTCGGCTCGGCCAGGAGTTCGGCGGCTGGGCGCGCCAGCTCGAGCTGGCGATCGAGCGGGTCGCGATCGCAGCCGACGGCCTCGCGGAGCTGGCGCTCGGCGGCACTGCCGTCGGCACCGGACTCAACTGCCCGCCGGGCTTCGCGGCGCGCGCGATCGAGCGGATCTCGGCGGACACCGGGCTCGTCTTTCGCGAAGCCGCGGATCACTTCGAGGCGCAGGGCGCGCGCGATGCGGCGGTGGCGGCGAGCGCGTCCCTGCGCGGCGTAGCCGTCGCGCTGTTCAAGATCGCGAACGACCTGCGGCTGCTCGCATCGGGGCCGCGTTGCGGACTCGGCGAGCTGCGGCTCCCGGCGATCCAGCCCGGCTCGTCGATCATGCCCGGCAAGGTGAACCCGGTCCTGTGCGAGTCCGTCCTGCAGGTGGCGGCGCAGGTGGTCGGCAACGACGCGGCCGTCGCTCTCGGCGGGATGACGGGACAGCTCGAGCTGAACGCGATGATCCCACTGATCGCGCGCAACCTGCTCGAGTCGATTCGACTGCTCGCGAAGGTCAGCGATGTCTTCGCTGCGCGCTGTGTGCAGGGAATCGAGCCGAACCGCGAGCGCGCCGCCGATCTCGTCGAGCAGAGCCTCGCGATGGTGACGGTGCTGGCGCCGCGCATCGGCTACGACCGCGCGGCCGAGCTTGCCGAGGAGGCCGCGCTGACGGGCCGCACCGTGCGCGCCTTGTGTCTCGAGCACGAACTGCTGCCGCGCGAGGAGTTGGAAGCGCTCCTCGACGCGCGGGCCCAGACGGGCCGGCGTGCGCACGGCGTCTGAGCGAGCGGAACGCCGGACGTCATCGGAGCGGCAGGCGCCGTTCCTCCCACGTGCCCGTAGGGCCGCGGAACAGCAGCAGCCGCCTGGACGTACGCAGCGTCACGAGGTTCGCGAGCGCGGAGAGGTCTTCGAGGCGCTCACCGACGCGGAGCTTCACCTCGAAGAACCCGCCGCGCGCAGCCGAGACCCCGAGCGCACGCCGCGTCGTCACGACCACCGCGAGGTTCTGCCCGACAACGCTGTCCACCAGCGACTCCTGCGGCCCGATTCCGCTCTCGACGAGGTTGCCGCTCCTGCCGTCGAAGCCGATCGCGCGCACCGGCGTCAGGAACAAGGCAACGCGATCGCCCAGCACGACGTCGGGCGGAGGAGTCTCACCGCTCCGATAGCGCGTTTCCTGCCAGGCGCCGGAGCCGGCCGCCACCGCGAGCATGCGCCGATCCGTGACCGCGACGCCGACGCGCCCGCGCTGTTTGGCGTACAGGACGCGCTCGCCGAGCTCGAGCCGCGCGGCGAGCTGACCGCCGCTTCGCGCATCGACCGCCAGCAGTTCGCGCGGAAGGACGACGATGTCGAGCTGCGGCGCGAGCAGCACGTCGTCCTGCGCGTGGGCGGACAGAGCGCGGTAGAGCAGCGGCGCGAAGACGCACGCCGCGGCGAGCAGCGCGGTGCAGCGCCGGATCAAACCGGCACCAGCGCGCCGCGCACGGCGGACGCGGCGTCGCTCGCAAGCCACACGATCGTGTCGGCGATCTGCTCGGGGCGGGTCCAGCGAGCGAAGTCGGCGTCGGGCATCGCCTCGCGGTTGGCCGGCGTGTCGATGGTGGTGGGCAGCACCGCGTTCACTCGGATCCCCGGCGGCGTCTCGCGCGCGAGGCTGCGCGTGAACGCGAGGACCGCCGCTTTCGAGGCGACGTAGGCACCCATGCCGCCGGGCGGATCGAGCGCCGCGGTCGCGGCGACATTGACGATCGCTCCCTGACCGCGCGCGCGCAGACCGGGCAGCGCCGCGCGACAGACCGCGGCGGCCGTGCGAACGTTCAACCGGTAGAGACGATCCCACACCTCGAGTTCCGTTTCCTCGTGGGCGCCCGCTGCGAATCCGCCCGCGCCGTTGACGACCACATGGATCTCGCCGGCGTGCGCGACCAGCGCCGCGGCGCCGGCCGCTTCGGCGATGTCCGCCTCCACGACCTTGAGGCGCCCGTCGCCGAACGGCGTCGCGAAGCGCTCGCGCAGGCGCTGCGCCTCGGCTCCGGCGATCCACGGGACGGTGACCCGGTCCCCGAGGTCCAGGAACGCGGCGACGACGGCCTGACCGAGCCCGCCGGTGCCGCCGGTCACGAGGACCCCGCGTCGCTCGCTCACCGTTTCGCCTCCGCTGCGTGGTTCGCGGCGATCCGCTCGCGGGCGAGCGTCGCGAGTCGCGCGAGGATTTCGTCGGGATCGCTGCACAGCGCCGCGAGTCGCTCGGCGACGGTCGCCGGTGGATCGAGCAACCCGGCCAGTGCGGTCACCGCGGCGCGGCGGACGTCGCGGTCGTCGTCGTGGGTGGCGGCCAGCAGCGCCTGCGCGGCGGCCGGGAGGTCCGGCGCCAGCTCGCGCAGCGCGAAGCCGGCCATCCGTCGCGCGCTCGGATCGCCGGCGCTGCGCACCAGCCCGATCAGCACGCCGACGATCTCGGGGTGCAGTCGGCCGATGTCGACCAGCACGCGCGCCGCCGCCCAGCGAACGTCGCCGTCGCGCGCGCCGAGGCCATCGACGAGGGCGGGCAGCAGGCCCGGGCCGGGTGGTTCGAGACGAGCCAGCGTCAGCGCCGCCTGGACGCGTTGGTCTCGGGCGCGGCGAGCCGCATCGCCCGCGCCCGTGCCGCGCAGCGCGCCGCGGAGCAACGGCACGACGCCGTCCGAGCGCCGGGCCAGCGCGATCAGCGCCTCGCGTGCAGCGCGCGCGACCGCGCGGTCCGGATCGGCGAGCGCGAGCACCAGCGGCTCGACGAGCAGCGCGCCGGCGGGGTCCTCGGCGATCGCGCGGCACGCAGCGGCGCGCGCGGCGGGATCGTCGCCGTTTAGCGTCGCGACCAGGGGGTGACTCACTGGCCGGTTCCCGCGGAGACGCCGGCACTCACGTCGTGTCCCGCGCGAGACTCCAGACGGCATCGCGCGCCGGGCGATCGTCGCCGCGCTGCGCGCGTCCCTCGCGCTCGAGCTTGCGCAGGTGCGCCGCGACGGAATGGGCGGCGGCCGCGTGCAACACCTCGGGCACATCGGTGTAGACGCGCTGCACGAGGACGGCGATCGGCGCGGCGCCCTGCGCGAGCGCGGCGAGGATCTGCCGCTCGCGATCGGCGCGATGGGCGATGTATTCGCGAAGCTTCGCCACGCCGTTCTCGATCACCGGGCCATGGGCGGGATAGATCCGGCGCGGTGTCTCCGCGAGCAGTCGCTCGAGCGAACGCAGGTAATCGAGCAGGTCCCCGCTGCCGTCGGGGATCACCGTCGTGCCGAGACCGAGCACGTTGTCGCCGGAGAACAGCGCCTGCTCCTCCTCGAGGACGAAGCACAGATGGTCGGGCGCATGGCCCGGCGTGTGCACGGCTCGCAGCGTGGCGCCCTCCGTGCGGAGAACCGAGCCATCCGCGATCGCGGTCAGCGGGGCCGGGCAGGGGGCATCGAAGTCCGCCCACGGCAGCTTCGAGACCCGCAGCCGTCCGAAGCGCTCGAGCACCTGTCCGACGCCGCCGAGGTGGTCGACATGGCCGTGGGTCAGCACGATCTCCTGGATCGACTCGCAGCCGGAGCGCGCCATCGCGCGCTCCAGGACGTCGAGGTAGCCGGCGGCGCCCTGGCCCGGATCGAGCAGGATCCGCGCGCTTCCCGTTCCGATCAGGTAGGTGTTGGTGCCGGGTCCCGTGAACAGGCTCGGGTTCAGCCCGAGGGCGACGACGACGCGCTCCGACCAGCGATCCCACTCGGGCATCGCCAGGCCGATCATGGTCGCGGCCTTCGTCGTCGGGACGGTCGTCGAGCCCGTGGTCATGGCGCCCTCAGCGGCCGGCCACCGTCATGCGCGCGACGCGCAGTGTCGGGGCGGCAATCGCACCGAGCCAGACGAGATCGTTGCCGACGGCGTCGACGGCGGCCAGCATGTCACCGAGATTCCCGGCGATCGTGATCTCTTCCACCGCGTGGACCGGGCGGCCGTTCTCGATCCAAAGCCCGGCAGCGCCGCGAGAGTAGTCGCCGGTCACCGGATGGAAGCCCATCCCGATGAGTTCGGTGACGAGCAGGCCGCGTTCGGTCCTGCGCAGGATCGCCTCCGGCGACTCGGCGCCCGGCTCGAGCCACAGGTTCGTCGGGCCCGGCGCCGGCGCCCCGGCGGCGCCCCGCGACGCATTGCCGGTGCTCGGCAGCCCGAGCTTGCGGCCCGAGTAGCTGTCGAGCAGCCAGCTCTGGAGCCGGCCGCCCGCGACGAGCACGTTGCGGCGCGTCGGGAGCCCTTCGCCGTCGAACGGGCGCGAGCCGAGGCCGCCGGGCAGTCGCCCGTCGTCGATGACGGTGACGAGCTCGCTGGCGATCGCGTCGCCCATGCGATCCTGCAGGAACGACGCCTGCCGGTAGATCGCGCCGCCCGAGAGACAGCCTGCGAGCTGCCCGAGCAGGCTGCGCGCGACCATCGGCTCGAACAGCACCGGCACCTCGCACGTGGGAACCGGTCGCGCGTCGAGTCGGCGCAGCGCGCGCTCGGCCGCGTGCCGGCCCACGGCGGCCGGCTCCTCGAGTCCGTCGAGGCGACGCGCGGCCGTCATCCAGTAGTCGCGCTGCATGGCGCCGTTCTGCTGCGCCAGCGGCTCGCAGAACAGCGAGTGACTCGCCGACTCGTAGCTGCCGGTGAAGCCCGCGCTGTTCGCGTACGTCGAGCGCCGGAATCCCGTGTCGATCTGGCTGCCCTCGGAGTTCGTGATGCGCCGATCGAGCGCGCGCGCGGCGGCCTCGGCACGCCGCGCGTCCTCGATGCGCGCCTCCACCGACACGCTGCGGTCCTCGGGCGCGAGCAGCCCGAGATCGGGCAGCTCGCTGGCGAACCCCTGCTCGGGCAGGCCGGCGGTCGGGTCCGGCGCCGTCGCGCGCGCCAGCGCGACCGTCTCCGCCGCCATCCGATCGATGGTGTCGGGCGCGAGGTCGCTGGTCGAGGTGATCGCCGTGCGCAGCCCGCCGGGACCCGCGAC
>JBDIVR010000038.1:0-34601 GCA_039794265.1 Myxococcota bacterium | reverse complement strand
GTTGCTGCTCGGCGTCGCGGCAGAGGCGCTCCCAGCGGGCCCGGGCGTCGGCTTCGGACTGGCGGGCAGCTCGCTCGGCGTCGCGTCCGGCCTCGGCTTCGGCGCACAGCCGCTGCCATTCCTCGCGCTGCTGCTCGGCCTCGCGGCAGACGGACTCCCACTTTTCCTTCGCAACTTCCTCTCGTTCGCGAGCCTTGCGTTCTTCCCCTCGTTCTTGCTCGGCCTCGCGGCAGGACGCCTCCCAGATCCGACGGCCCGCCTCCGCGGCTTCTCGAGCCTGCTCGGAGCGGAATAGCCTGCCAAGAAGAGCGGACGTCTCGCCGCTACCGAGCTGCTCGGGCGTCCCGCCGGGGCTCGCCAGGGATGCGTCGAGCGCGGCCTCGAGCCGCTCTCGCAGGATCGCGTCGTCCAGGTGAGGTTTCGGATTCGGGTACCCGAGATTCTCGAAGCACTCGGGCCCGAGTGCTGCGCAGACCAGCGCCACCTCGGGATCCGAGAGGACCGAGGCCCAGCGTCCGACTGCACTCTGGTCGACCCTGTCGCGTCGCCAGACCTCGCGATCACCGAAGGCCGAGCGCTCCTGGTCTGACGCACTTGCGTTGTCCCGCCGGTAGTCGAGCAGTTCGGGCCCGAAGGTGATGTCGAGGAAGCCGCAGAGCGCCGCGACTTCTCGTGCCGGGCTCTGTACGAGATCTTCGTAGCGGATCCAGTGCGCGCGCGTGCCGAGCTGATCGCGAAGCCGCGCGATCCGATTGGCGGCCAGCAACACATCGAAGCTCGTGTCGCAAAGGCCGGCGGGTGAGGCGAGCGAAAGCAGATCGATCTGCCAGCGGTCCTTGTGAGACGACGCGATGTCGAGAGGATCGCGTGAGATCAGCACGAAGCGCGCGCGCGGGAGCAACTCGGCCAGGAGCGGGGCGATCTTGTAGTAGCGAGGAGTCTTGTCGATCAGCCGCTGTGCTCCAGGCGTGCGCGACAGCAATGAATTGTAGGCCCCGACCAGGGCTGTAGATCCGATCTGTCGCAGAGTCGGCGTACCGAAGGTCTCTCGCACCGCCTGCGACGCGAGTGCGATGTCGCTCGCTTCCTGGTGGAGAGCTGGTTGGGAGCTGAGCAGGCGGGCAATCGGGAGACCGATCCACGGCTCCGGCGGCGCGAGAACGCCCGGCGCCTTGCCCAGGATCAGGCTGAGCAAGGTCGTGCCGGATCGGGGTGCTCCGATCAGGAAGACCAGCCCGCGCCCGCCCTTCGAGATCATTTCCCGCCCTCGTCCAGACGGACCGGCTCGCTCGCGAGAGCCGGCAGGTGCACGAGCCCGAAGAAAGGCACCGGCGCTGCTGGCGAAAGGTCGAATGGCAGGATCTCCAGCGCGAATGCATCGCGGAACCGATCCAGCTGCCGGCCGCCGATGGCGTGAATCGCGAGATCCGGGTCCGCCGCCCCGAGCGAGAGGACATAGCGCCCAGGGGCGATACGCAAGGGGAAAGAAATCGAGAACAGGTAGTGGCCCGGTTCCGGCAGCGACAGGGGACGCCCGAGATGGATATAGCTGGTTCCGAAAACGTAGGTCCCCAGCTCCTCGTGCAGGTGCACTCCGGTCGTGAACGAGGCCAGCGGCTCGTTCGCCCGAACCAGCCACTCCACGCGGCACTCATCCTCGTAGGAGAACACGCCGGACGATGGCTTGCCATCCCGCAGAACGCGGAGGCCGAGGATGGCGACTGGCCCCATGGTGTCGCGGTCGGGTCGTACGATCGCAGAAGCAAGGAATGCGTCGACGTCGGAAGGCAGGGCCGCCTGCGCAGTCTCTCGGCTACGCTTCTGCGCGGGTCGCAATCCAAGTGCTTGGTGGTAGGCGTCGACCGCTTGGATCGGGTGTCCTGCGAAGCAGATCCGGCCACTCTCGATCACGATGGCGTGGCTGCACAGTTGGGTGATGGCCTTGCCGTCATGAGACGCGAGCAGGATCGCCGTGCCGCGACTTCGCAGCTCCTCGAGACGCCGCGTGCACTTGAGGACGAAGCGAGCGTCCCCAACTGCAAATGCCTCGTCGACGACCAGAACGTCGGGGTCCGTATGGGCGTAGAGACTGAAAGCGAGGCGCATGGCCATGCCGGTGGAGTAGGTCTTGACCGGCGCACGGATTGCATCTCCCAGCTCGCTGAACTCGATGATCTCGTCCATGCGCAGCCGGAGATCACGCGTGCCCACACCGAGCGCGGTTCCCAGGCTCCATAGATTGTCGAGCCCCGAAAGCTCTCGATGGAGGCCGCTTCCGAGATCGAGGAGGGTGACGCGGCCTTGGATCTCGACGCTGCCGTGGGTCGGATGCAGCGACCCGGTGAGGATTCGGAGCAAGGTGCTCTTCCCGGCGCCATTGGGGCCCATGATGCCGAGACACTCCCCTGATCCAACCTCGAGATCGATGTCCTGGAGCACGCACACCTCTCTGCCGCCCCTGCGGAGACCGGTCAACGCGCCGAAGAGTCGGCTCGCCGCGGAGTCGTGAAGCCGGAATACCTTCGTCAGGCCGCGAACGCGCACCCGGGGTAGCCCTCGGTCGAACGGAGCCGCGTTGCCGCGAGAGGATTCGATTGTCGAGCTGCGCAGGGTCATTCTCGGATCTCCGTCAAAGCGCGTCGCGCAGCTCTCCACGCAGTCGGTGCAGCAGCAGCCAGCCGATTCCGGTGGCGATGAAAGCTGCGCCGTACATCCCGATCCAATCGCGCGTGGGCGGGAGCTGGCCCTGCAGGACCAGTTGGTGAAGTGCCGAAACGAAAGGAAATAGCGGGTTGTAGCGGAGCAGGGCGCGAATCGAGTCGGGAAGGATCGCCTCGACGTACACGATCGGGACGGTCCAGAAGGCCAACTGGAGGCCGATGCCAACCAGCGGCGCGATGTCGCGGGTGAAGACGTTCATTACGCCGAAACTCATCCCGAGTCCGAACCCTAGCCCGCATAGCGCCGCCAGGACCATCGGCAGAGCGAGCCAGCTCCACGCGGGCGGGACGCCGCAAGCCCACGCGAACAGGAGCACCAGGAATGTGCCGACGCACATCGTCAGCAGCCCGGCGAAGGCATCCAGCGCGAAGAAGACCGATTCGGGCAGGGGTGTCCGGAGAACGATGTTCGCGTTGTTCAGAAGCGCATCCGTGCCTCGCGTGACGATATCCGTGAAACCATGCCAGGGGATGAGGCCGACACAGATATACACGGTGAACGCCATCGGCAGATCGGGCCTGATACCCAGACGGGCTTGCATGATCCCCGAAAAGACCACTGAGTAGAGGATGATCTGGGCGAGCGGGTACAGGACGTGCCAGGTGAATCCCAGGGAGGAACCGGCGTAGCGGTGTCGCAGCGACGTGACGGCGTTGCGCACGATGTATTCGCGGTAGCGGAGCAACCGGTTCTCCCTAGTCCGATCCGCGCGGGTTGGAGGGGGCGAGTGGCCCGCGCCCGCCGGGCGCCTGCGCGAAGTCGAGCTGAACGTCGATCAGCCGCGTCGTCGGAGGCGGCGCGGCCGATGCCGCTTCGATCATGAGGTCGAGGGAAACCGCGCCGATCCGTCGAGGATCCGGCCACCGCCAGCGGAGCTCCCAGCAAGGCGTGGAAGATTCCGGCACTGGATGCGCCGTGAGGCTCTGGCCGTCGAGGCGTCCCTCGACTCGTATCGCAGAATCGGATTCGACTCGCATCCTCCCGCCGATCACGTCGCGGTGGACGGGGAACCGAAGCGAGAGCCCGGTCGACGAGATCGTGCGATCTGGACGGAGGCCGAGAATCTCCCGCCCTGGACGCAGCCGCTCGCCGAGCCAGCGGCGCCCGCAGTGTCGGATCGGTCCATGCGCCCACCGCAGGTGCGGCCGGAGCAGATCGCCGTAGAGGTGCACGAGCGCCGCGATCGGGATGCGGGTGGTCCCGTAGTTTCGGTTGACTCGTAAGATCTCGCGCCAGCGTCGCAGCCCCCCGCTCGCGGTCTTGGTGGTCGGGTAGTGCCGTGCGCCGGAGAGCACGTCGTCGAGGAAGTAGAAGCGGCCCCCCCGTGAGGCCATTCGACACCACAGGTCCCAGTCCATCGCGAAGTCCAGGGAGTCGTCGATACCGCCACTTGCCTCGTATACGTCGCGTCGGAAAAAGGTACTCGGCTGCGCGACGAAATCGATCACGCTCCGAAGTCGGTCCGCGGAGAACGGCTCGATCTCGTGGAAGTAACGCAGGAACTGGCCCTCGCGATCGAGCAGTGCGCAGTGCCCATACACGACGTCAGGTCGATCGGGTCCGTCGAAGGCCGCGACGACCCGAGCGATCGCGTCCGGCATCAAGAGGTCGTCGGCATTCAGCCAGCCGAGGATCTCCCCTCGTGCCCGTGCGAAGCCCCTGCGCAACGCATCAGCCTGGCCCCGGTCGGGCTCGGTACTCACGTGGCCCAACCGGTCGCGATAGGCACGCAGGATTTCTGGTGTCGCGTCGTCCGAGTTGTTGTCGAGAACCAGGATTTCGATCGCCCGATGGGTCTGCGCCAGCAAGCTGTCGAGCGCGACACGCAGCGTCTCTCCCATTCGATGGGAAGGCACTACGATCGACACGGTTTCTGCTCTCATGGCGTCAGACAGGGCTCTTCTCCAGGCACGGTCCCTTGAGTTGTCCAGGCCCCGATGGGGTGGTCTGTGCCTGAACGTTCCGAACGCCCGTTCCGCGCGAGTGTTCTAGTCAATCTCCGATCCGCCCGCTCCCAGATCCGTCCTCCCCGGGGGTGGGGCCTCGGATCGCTATCACCTGCTCGTAAGCCGCGCGCCAATACCACCATTCGGCACAACTTTTCTTCTCATCGAGATCCGCCAGAGGTTCCGGATGTGATTACCGCCGACCTGGCCGGCCGAGTCGCCTCGAGGCTCTCCACGTTCCGATCGATCACCCGGCCTCGCGTGCCAGTCACGGACGTGCGCAGCGATGTTCGCTGACGGAGTCGAAGACGCACGAGATCCAAGCCGCGAGAGGTAAGCCCGAGAGATTCAGGGCTTGCTGCCCTGTCTGCGCTTAGGCTACGCTCCCGAACAGTCGTCCGCGGGAAGGGCGCGCGCCCTAGCGTCGGACCAGAAGACAGCCGTGAGCGGATACTCCCATCAGACGAGGCGTCTCGACCAGGAGTCATCCGGGAATCAATGGAGAGTTTAGACATGACCCAGTGGCGGTTCGTTCTGGGCGTACTGACGGCCCTGCTCCTCTCGGTTGCAGGCGGTCCGGCGCAAGCAGGGCCCGGCGGCGGCGGCGGTCTCGTCATCGCGGACTTCAACGGCGACGGCAAGGATGACCTGCTGTTCCGAAACACGTCCGACGGATTCGTCGGGTGGTGGTACTTGGACGGGGTGCAGATCGGAACGGCGAGTCCGAAGATCCTGAATGGATTCGGTGTCCCGGATCCGGGTCCGGGATTCGAGCTCCTCGGGGCTGGAGATTTCGACAACGATCAGTTCGCCGACGTGCTCTGGCGCGAGACCGCGACCGGAAACATCATCCTTTGGCTCATGCAGAACCTCGCGATCCGCCAGTCCGTGAACCTCGGGTTCCCGGCCGGCGGCCTGACCGTGGCGGGTGTCGGAGACATCGACAACAACGGCAGCTCCGACATTCTCTTCCGCGACGGCACGGGCCCCGGCTCCAGTATCGCCGCTTGGCTGCTCGAGCCTGACATGACCAACGGTGTCAACGTTCTCACTGGGATTTCGGTCGGTACGATCGACTCCAACTGGGAAGTCGTCGCGGTCGCCGACGTAGACGGCGCCGGGGGCGATGACATTCTGTTCCGGAACCTGACCGATGGCTTCGTCGGCTGGTGGACGCTCGACGGGGCCGGCACTCCGGTGATCACGAATGGAGCAGGCGTCCCGGATCCCGGGGCCAACTTCTCGATCCGCGGATTCGCCACGATCAACGCAGCGGACGCCCGTGCGGACGTCGTTTGGCGCGACGATACTTCAGGAGATCTGATTGCCTGGTTGATGAATTCGAACCTCACGATCGCTTCGGCGCCCCCGCTCGGCAACCCGGGAAGCTTCTCGGTCTCCGGGCTCGGCGACATCGATGGGAATGGCGTCGCCGATGTCCTCTTCCGAGATGCCGGTTCCGTCGCTGCATGGCTTTTCGAGGGCGAAGCCGCCTTCAAGGCCGGAGACTCGATCGGATCGATCGTTTCGAATTGGGTCGTCCAGAACACGCAGAACACGGCGACCGACTAGCCGAATCATGGGCCGCGGTTCCCGGTCGCTCCCTCGACGCAAGGAAGCGACCGGGACCGCGCGCAGGTCGCGCGGCGCTCCTGCGGGGGGGGGACTTCCACAAACCGGAGTCCCCCATTTCCACAATACGGGTTCTCTATCCGATATGCAGTTGGGAGCAACTTCAGCGACTGAAGCCGCACGTGCTCCTGCAGGGCTCGCATCTAGGGTCGGCGTCGCGAATAGCTGGCCGGCGGGGATCGCTGTCACTTCCTCAGCGCTCCTCCTCCTGTTCGCATTCCGTCCTCTCCTCCATCTTTCTCCGCCTCCGCCAGCGTCCGAACTTCCCGAAGTAGAGGGGTTCTTCTTCTCTCCTTCTGGCGGCTCTCCAGCGCTGATCTTCCTCGCCGCCGTGTGGATGCTGAGCACCCGGTGGCGGCGTTTTCGGTCTGCGATCGGAGTGGCGCCCAGACCGTGGCCGGGAGCAGGTGTGCTCGCGGGAAGCGCGCTTCTGTTCGTCTGGTCCTACTACGTTTCCGTCCCTGTTCTCCTCGTGCCATCTCTTTCGCTGCTGCTGCTAGGGCTCGCCTTGCTGTTCGGCGGCATCGCCTCCGCCAATTCGATTCTCCTTCCGTCTCTTTTCCTGCTGCTCGCCGTGCCGATCCCGAGCGTGCTCGTAAACGAAATCATCGACCCGTTGCAGCGGGCGACCGCGCTGGGGTCGACCTGGATCCTCAATCTCGTCGGAATCGAGACGGCAACCCACGCGGAGTTCATCATCCGCGAGAGCAATCTCTTTCAGGTCATCGAGTCCTGTGCTGGCTTGCGGATGATCGAGACGATGTTCATGAGCGCCATCCTGTACAGCGAGCTGTTCCGGACGACCTGGCGTCGGACGGCGATTCTGATCGGTTCCGTGCCCGTCCTGAGTGTGCTGTGCAATCAAATTCGCGTGATCTCGATCGTGCTGAATCCCTACTCCAGCTTCGCTGCCGTTCATACAGCGCAGGGGCTGGTGATGATCGTGGTCGGCGTCCTACTCCTCGCTGTCGTCGATGGAGTCGCTGCTCGGCTGCTTGGCGAGCAACCGGGAAGTGCCCGCGTTTGGCGGGTACGAAGAAGGACCGAACCGGTGTCCTTCGCGATGCTCGGTCGGCTCGTAGTGATCGCACTCGGGCTGGCCGCGGCGAGCGCGTGGTTGCCGAACTGGGAGCCGCCGCCGCCGCCCAGCGGGCTCTCGGCCAACCTTCCCGGCTCGATCGGGGAGTGGAATGCCCGGGGGCTTCCCGTCGACAAGCAGTTCCTCGGTTCGACCCGCTACGACGAGGGGCTGGGCCGGCGCTACTGGCGCGGGGAAGAACACGTCGATCTGTTTCTCGCACGAGATCTCCGACTCGATCCGTCGCGAAGCCTGGTTTCGCCCAAGACCGAACGGCCCGGGCCCTGGTTCTCCGTGGTCGATCGCGCGAATGCAGACCTGCTGGGTCGCGACGGGTCGAGACTCGTCGTTTCGAACGCCAGGGAGCGGCATCTGGTCCGCTACGTTCGGATCGGAATGGAAGGCGTGAGCACTGAACTTCTGCGCGTTGCTCTTGCGCTCGATCGCGGGCCCTGGCGCCGTCCCGGACATGCCTTGGTCGTGCGGCTGAGTACCCCCATCGAGAACCGCGCCGGCGGGCTCGAAGAGGCGGACGGTCGAATCGATGCGTTTCTCTCGGCAGCCGAAGTCCAGCTAGGAGCACTCTTCGACGTCGCGGATGCATCTCCCCGGCCGGCGGGATCCGAGCTTTAGAATGCACCCGCCTTGCGGGCTCGAATCTTGCGTTCGAGTAGTCGGCGCTTCCGCCAGGTGCGGGGCGCGAGTCGGAGTGCAGCCCCGTATCCCCTGAGGATCGACGGATCTCTCAGCAGCGCAAATCCGAACCGCATGAGTTCCCAGCCCAACAGCACGGGAAAGACACCGAGGAATCCCGGCAGCGACTCGTTCTTCAGGATCTGCAGGTAGTGATTCTTGAAGGAGTGGCAACGCACCCAGGGCTCGATTTCATTTCTTCGGTCCCGACGCCACCGGCGGCGGTGGAGCGCCCGAGCAGCCGGATGGTACAGCACGCACCATCCGAGCCGATTCGCGCGCCAACATAGGTCGGTGTCCTCGTGATACAGAAAGAAATCTTCGTCGAAGACTTCCTTCCCGAGAGCGATGTCATCGATTGCCGTCCGACGTAGCATCATGGCCGCGCCGGTGACCGCGAACACCAACTCGATTTCGTCATATTGCCCTCGGTCGGGTTCCTCGCTGCCGCGGTCTCTAGGCCGGCGATGGAGCGGGAGCCGAACTCCAGCGCTGTCGATCGTTCCGTCGGGTCGAACTAGCTTGCCCGACGCGATGGCAACCTTCGGTGTTTCCACCATCGCGTCCAGCAGTATCTCGGCGAAGTGGGCATCTAGCTCGACGTCGGGATTCAGGAGCAGCACGAAGCTTGGCGCTGGATGCGTCGTAGCGAGCTGCGCCAGGATTCGATTCGCTCCTCCTGCGTAACCGAGGTTGGGCCCCGATTCGAAGTGCGCGTCCGGAAAGGCGCGGCGGACGATCGCAAGCCGGTCCTCGTCCCGGCCGGTGTCGAAGACCATCACTCGACCGGGGGGGCGCGTCTGCAGAGAGATCTTCTCTAGACAGCGCGCCAGGTCGTCGAAGGCATCGTGATGAACGATCCCGACGGCCCAATCAGGAGAACAAGCTCCGTTCTGACCCCCTTCGTCGCCGGGAGCCCCTCCGCGGCCCATCAGCGGACTGCCGGCTCCAGCGCGACCGCCAGCACATCCTCCACGGACTCCGCGAACCGGATCTGCAGCTCCCGCTGCACCTCCTCCGGCACGTCCACCAGGTCCTTCTCGTTGCGCTTAGGCAAGATCACCGTCTGGATCCCGGCGCGCGCCGCCGCGAGGACCTTGTCCTTGATGCCGCCGACCGGGAGGACGCGGCCGCGCAGCGAGATCTCGCCGGTCATCGCGACGTCGCCGCGAGCGCAGCGCCCCGAGAGCACCGAGACCAGCGCCGTCGCGAGCGCGACGCCGGCCGACGGGCCGTCCTTCGGGACGGCGCCGGCGGGGACGTGCAGGTGGATCTCGCCGGCCTCGAGCGCCTTCGACGTCAGACCCAGCGATCCGGCGTTGGCGCGCACCCACGACAGCGCCGTCTCGGCGGATTCCTTCATCACGTCGCCGAGTTGACCGGTGAGCCGCAGCCGCACGTCCTTGCCGCCGGGCATCGCCGTCGCCTCGATGAACAGGATGTCGCCGCCGGCGTTGGTGCGGGCGAGCCCGACGACCACGCCGGGCATCGTCGTGCGCTCCGCGGTCTCCGGCAGGTGCGGCGGCGCGCCCAGCGCGTCCGACACGAACGCGGCGTCGAGCGCCACGGGCCCGTCCGGTTTCTGCTCGGCGACACGGCGTGCCGCCTTGCGCATCAGGTTGGCCATGAACCGGTCGAGGTTGCGCACGCCCGCCTCGCGGGTGTACTCGTGCACGACCTTGTCGATCGCGGCGTCGTCGAGCGTGATCTGGTCCTCGCGAAGCCCGTGCGCCTCGCGCTGCTTCGGCACCAGGTGCGTGCGCGCGATCAGCAGCTTCTCGCGATCGGTGTAACCGGGGAGCTCGATCACCTCCATGCGGTCGAGCAGCGCCGGCGGAACCGTCGACAGCGTGTTGGCCGTCGCGATGAAGAACACGCGCGAGAGATCGAACGGCACCTCCAGGTAGTGGTCGCTGAAGGTGTAATTCTGCTCCGGATCGAGGACTTCGAGCAGCGCCGACGACGGATCGCCGCGGAAGTCGGCGCCGAGCTTGTCGACCTCGTCGAGCAGGAACACCGGATTGTGGGAGCCTGCCCGCCGCAGGCTCTGCAGGATGCGCCCCGGCATCGCGCCGACGTAGGTGCGCCGGTGGCCGCGGATCTCCGCCTCGTCGCGGACGCCGCCGAGCGACGCGCGCGCGAACTGGCGCCCCATCGCGCGGGCGATCGAGCGACCGAGCGACGTCTTGCCGACGCCGGGCGGCCCGACGAAGCACAGGATGGGGCCCTTGGCTTCCGGCGCGAGCTTGCGCACGGCCAGGTACTCGAGGATCCGGTCCTTCACCTTCTCGAGGTCGTAGTGGTCCTCGTCGAGGATCCGGCGCGCTTCGTGGAGGTCGAGCTTGTCCTCGGTCTCGCGCGACCACGGAAGGTCGGCCATCCACTCGAGATAGGTCCGGACCATGTGACGATCCGGCGCGTGCGCCGGCAGCGCCGCGAGCCGCTTCAGCTCGCGCTCGGCCTGCGCGGCGGCCTCCGGCGGAAGCTGCGCGGCTTCGATCCGTTCGCGGAGCTCGTCGGCTTCCTGCGAGCCGGAGTCGCCCTCGCCGACCTCCGACTGGATGTCGCGGAGCCGGCGGCGCAGCAGCCGTTCGCGGCGCCGCGGATCCATCTCCGTCTCCTCGGCCTGCGCGGCGAGCTGCCGCTGGTGCTCGGCGATCGTGATCTCGCGATCGAGATGCGCCTGCACGCGCTGGAGCCGGGCGGCGACGTCGGTCTCGGCGAGCAGCGCCATCTGCTCTTCGGGTGCGAGCGGCAGCGTCGACGCCACGAGGTCCGCCAGCAGGCCGGGGCTCGGCAGGCCGGCGACGAAGGCCTTCCACTCGTCCGGGAGGTCGTCGCGCAGCTCGATGATGCGCTGCGCCTTCTCGATGACGTCCTTCCACGAGGCATCGCGCTCCGGCGACGCCGTGTCGAGTTCCGTCAGGGGATCGATCCGGACGCGCAGGTGGGGATCGCTCTGCTCCGCGTGACCGAGGCGGGTCCGCGCGACGCCGACGACGATCGCCTGCTTGCCGTCCCCGCGCGCGTCGATGATGCGCGCCACGCGGACGATGCAGGCGACCGGCCACAGCTCGTCGATGCCGGGATCCTCGAGCTCGGCCTCGCGTTGGCTCGCGATGACCAGAAAGCCCCCCTGGCCGGCCTCCGTCAACGCGGCCAGCGATTTGGCCCGTCCGATCGCCAGCGGCCGCGTCACCCCGGGGAAAACGACGGCGTCGCGGACCGGGAGGAGCGGCAACACTTCCGGGATCTCGAGGGCTTCGCCGCCGACGCCCACCACGGTCCTGCGCTGGATCTGAGGCACACGCCCCCCTGTTCTCTGAAACAACTGCCGAACCCTAAGCGCCACGGCAGGGCGGTCAACGGGAAACAAGGCCCGTGGTCCGAGGATCAGACTCAGATCCGCACGTTCTCGATCACCACTCCTGTCTTGGGAGTTCGGGCGAGCGGGCCGTCCGCGGTGAGGAGCGGTGCGTTCCCGAGCCGGGCCGCGGCCAGGTAGAAGGCGTCGTAGCCGCTCGCGTTCCTCCGGAAGCTCCACGCCTCCGCTACCAGGAGCGGCAGGGAGATTCGTCGTACGTTCCAGGCAACGAGATCATCGAGCGCTTGCGCGGCACGCGCTTCCGAGAGCTTCTTCGCGAGCCATGCGCGGCGGACGACGGCGAGCACCTCCGCGTCCAGGAGTGCCGGTGCGATCAGGTCGTCGCGCTCGATGCGCTCCGCGATGCTCCGCCCCAGCGCTGTCCGCAGCAGATACTCGACGGCAACAGAAGCGTCGACCACCAGAGGCATCGCGGCTCACGCGCCCGCGCGACGCGCCTCGCGGAGGAACTCCGCCGCCGAGCGCCCGAGTTCCACTGGCTGGCGGCGCCGCAGGCGCGCCACGAACTCCTCCTGGGAGGTTTCGCGCCGCACGGCCTCGATGACGATCTCGCGCAGGGTCGTGCGCCGGCGTTTGGCGCAGCGGCGGAGCTTCCGATGGAGGTCTTCCGGGATGTCCTTGACCTGGAGGTTCGCCATGGGAGGATCCTAGCATGCTCCGAGCATGCCCAGGCCACGGGCAGACCCGCCGGGGGATCGCTGCGCTGGTGCCCGGGACTGGATTCGAACCAGCACGAGGTTGCCCTCACCAGCTCCTGAGGCTGGCGCGTCTACCAATTCCGCCACCCGGGCGTGGGTGCAGAGCGACCGGCGAAGCTAGGGCGGGGCCCCCCGTGCGTCAACGCGCGAACGGTCGCGAGGCGCGCGGATTCGCGCGCGAGACCGCTACCCTGCGCAGACATGACCATCTCGCCGGAGCGCGTGCTGCACGCGCTCGACCGCCGCCAGCGTCCGCTCCTGACGTCCCGAGCATTGCTGCGCGCGCTCGGCGCGGAACGCGAGGATGCTCGGGCGCTCACCGCCGTTCTGCGGCGCCTGGTGGACGAGGGCCGCATCGAGCGGCTCGGCGCCCGCTATCGGGTCGCCCGAGCCGACGTGCTGATCGAGGGTCGGCTCGACAGCGTGCGCGACGGAGCCGCCCAGGTCGTCGCGGACGACGGGTCGGTCTGGCAGCTCGAGCACGCCGACGCCCCAACCGGCGCGCGCGTGCTGATCGAGCCCCGAGCCGGCGCGCCCGGTCGCGCGGATCTCGTACGGGCGATCGGCGGTCCGCGCGGCGACTTCGTCGGGGTGCTGCTGCCGGATGGCTGGGCCGTGCCCTGGCGCGACGACCCGCGCGCCAGCGGCGCGTTGCGGATCCCGCGCGCGGCGTGGAGCGGCGCGCGGCCCGGGGATGTCATCAGCGCGCAGCTCGCGGCGGCGCCCGGCAAACGCGGGCGGGGCAGGGAGCGTCCCGGGAAGGAGCCCGCGCGGCGCCGCGGCCGGCGTCCCACGCCGCCGGCGGTGTCCGAGGGCCGCGTCGTCGAGGTGCTGGGTCCCCTCGGTACGCCCGAGGCGGATTTCCGCGCGATCGTCTGGCGCCATCGCCTGCCGCTCGAGTTTCCCCCGGAGGCCGAGGCGGAGGCCGAGGCGCACGAGGCGGCGCTTCCGGCCGACGCGCTCTCCCGTCGTCTCGACCTGCGCGACAAGCCATTCGTCACGATCGACCCCGCGACCGCGCGCGATCACGACGACGCGGTCTTCGTCGAGCCCGCGCCGGCTCGCTCGGCGGGCGCCGACGGCGTGCGGCTGTGGGTCGCGATCGCCGACGTCGCGCGCTTCGTACCCGAGGGCTCGGCGCTCGACGAGGAGGCGCGCCGGCGCGGCAACAGCGTCTACTTCCCGGATCGAGCCATTCCGATGCTGCCCGAGCGGCTCTCGGGAGAGCTGTGCTCGCTGCGTCCAGACACGGATCGGCTCGTGCTCGTGGTGGCGATGGATGTGTCTCGCGACGGTGTCATCCGCCACGCGGAGTTCCACGAGGCCGTGATCCGGAGCCGCGCACGGCTCGTCTACGACGACGCCGCGATCGTCATGGAGGGGGGCGCGACGCCCGCGATCCCGGATGCCGCGGTGCGCGAGCAGCTCGTGCGCCTCGCCGCGGTCGGCAAGCGACTCACGGCGCGTCGCTTCGCCGCCGGCGCCATCGACTTCGATCTGCCGAGTGCCGAGATCGTGCTCGGCGACGAGGGCCACCCGACGGATATCGTCGAATCGCCGCGCACGCTCGCGCATCGGTCGATCGAGGAGGCGATGCTCGCGGCGAACCGCGCGGTGGCCGAGCATCTGCTGGCGCGCGAGGTGCCCACGTTGTTCCGCATCCACGAGCCCCCGCTGCCGGAAGCGCTCGCGGCGCTGCGCGAGCTGCTCGAATCGTTGGGCCTGCTCGATCGCCGGGGGGCGAGCGGGGAACTCGACGCGCCTGCGATCCAGCGCGCGGTGCAGCGCGCCGCCGGCCGGCCCGAGGAGAGGCTCGTGAACTCCGTCGCGCTGCGCTCGCTGCGGCAGGCGCGCTACGACGCCGCGAACCGCGGCCACTTCGCGCTGGCGTTCGACGCCTACCTGCACTTCACGTCTCCGATCCGTCGCTACGCGGATCTCGTCGTCCACCGGCAGCTCCGCGATCTGCTCGACGGCAGCCCCGCCGCCCGCGCGCGGCTGCAGCGACGGGGCGAACGGCTCGCCGGCTGGGGCGCCGCGCTCTCGTGGTGCGAGCGCGCGGCGATGGAGGCCGAGCGCGATGCCGTCGGGCTGAAGAAGTGCGTGTTCCTCCAGGGGCGCGTCGGCGAGCGGTTCGGATCCACGGTGACGCGCGTCTCGCGCCACGGACTCCACGTCACGCTCGATCCGTTCTTCATCGAGGGTCTGGTGCCGATCCGCACCGTACCCGGGTACTGGGACTTCGACGAGGCGCACTTCGCCTGGATCGCTCGTGGCAGGCGCGACCGACTCCAGCTCGGCGACCGGGTGGAGGTGGCCCTGAAGCGGGTGGAACTGCTGCGGGGCTGGATCGACTTCGAGCTGATCCGACGTCTCGAGCGCCCCGCATGAGCAGTCGTCCGGCGCCGGCGCGACGGATCCCCGACGAGGTGCTCGATGCGCCGGTGACCGGCGTCCACCTGATGCCGGGGACGCTGCGCGATCAGCTCGGAGGATCCGAGCTGACGCTGCTCGTGTTCCTGCGCCATTTCGGTTGCACGTTCTGCCGCGAAACCGTGGCCGAGCTGCGGCGCGAAAGCGAGGCGTCCCCGGACTTTCCGCCGCTGTTGTTCTTCTTTCAGGGCAACACGACCGAGGGTCGCGCGTTCCTGCGTCGGGACTGGCCGACGGCGCGTGCGGTCGCCGATCCCGGACTGCGCTTCTATGAGGCCTTCGGCGTCGAGCGGATGGGCTGGCTCGACTTGCTGCAACCGGCACTCTGGCGGGCCGAGCGCCGGGCGAAGGCCAAGGGTTTCTCGCAGGGCGAGCGCAGCGGCGACATCTGGCGACTTCCCGGAGTATTCCTGGTTCGCAGCGATCGCATCGTGTGGACGCACGAGTTTCGGCACGCGGGGGATCTGCCGGACTTCGGCGCCGTCGCTGCGCGGGCGCGCGTCCATCGCGAGAGGGCCAGCGACGCCGGTTGAGGGATGCGTCTACTCGGCGAGTCCGGCCAGCACGGATTCCACCACGTACTCGCGCTGCTCGTCGCGTAGCTCCGGGTAGAGCGGCAGCGCGACGAGTTCGCGGGCGGCGGCTTCCGTCTCCGGCAACGCGACCGGCGGAAGCGCCGCGAAACACGGCTGCTGGTGCAGACCGAGCGGGTAGTAGACGTCGTTGCCGACGCCGCGTGCGCTCAGTGCGGCGCGCAGCGCGTCGCGGCGTTCGGCCGGGACCCGGATCGCGTAGATGTGATGCGCACTCTCGGCCGGCCGCACGCAGGGTTCGGGCGTGCGCAGCGGGAGACCGCCCGCCGAGAGCGGCGTCGACGCGGGCCGCGCCCCCGCCTTCGCGAAGGCCTCGTCGTAGGCGCGCGCGTGAGCGGCGCGCGCGGCGTTCCACGCCTCGATGTGGGGAAGCTTCACGCGCAGCACGGCCGCCTGGATGGCATCGAGGCGCGAGTTCATGCCGACCTCGTCGTGGTGGTAGCGGCGCGGCGAGCCGTGCACGCGCAGGCTCGCGAGACGCAGCGCCAGCGCCTCGTCGTCGGTCGTGACGAGACCGCCATCGCCGGCGCCGCCGAGGTTCTTGGTGGGGTAGAAGCTGAAGCAGGCCGCGCGGCCGCGGCCGCCGACGCGCCGGCCGCTGTCGTCGCGAGCGCCGATCGCCTGCGCAGCGTCCTCGACGAGCGGGACGCCGAACTCGGCCGCCAGCGCCAGCAGCGCGTCGGTGTCGGCTGCGCGGCCGTACAGATGGACGGCGAGGATCGCGCGCAGGCGCGTGCAGCCGTTCGCCGCCGCCCGCGCCGACTCCGGGTCGAGGCAGTACGTGACGGGGTCGATGTCGGCGAAGACCGGCCGCGCGCCGAGCCGCGCCACGGCGCCTGCGGTCGCGAAGAACGTGAACGAGGGGCAGATGACCTCGTCGCCCGGTCCGACGCCGAGCGCGTGCAGCGACAGCAGCAAGGCGTCGGATCCCGATCCGCAACCGACGGCATGACGGGCCTCGCAGAACGCGGCCATCTCGCGTTCGAAGGCGGCGACCGGCTCGCCGAGGACGAACGCCTGCTGCTCGAAAACGCGATCGACGGCGGCGCGCAGCTCGTCGCGGAGCGCTGCGTACTGGGCGCCGAGATCGAGGAACGGAACCCGCACGGCGCTCACGGGGCGTCACCCGGTGCGCCGCGCGCCTCGAGCAGCCGCGTGGCTTCGCGCTCGATCTCGCTGCGGAAGCGGGGCGCCGAGAAGCGCTCCGCGTGGCTGCGGATCGCCTTGGCGTCGAAGTAGGGCTCGGCGGCTTCGAAGCGATGCAATGCTCGCAACAGCGCGACGGGCGTCTGCTCGTCGAAGAACACTCCGGTGGCCCGATGGGCCGCGTCGGGCGGGCCGACCAACGGCAGCACGCTGTCGACGGCGCCGCCGCGACCGAACGCGACGACCGGCCGTCCGGCGGCCTGCACCTCGACCGCCGTCAGCCCGAAGTCTTCCTCCTGGGGCTGCACGAGCGCGCGGCAGCGCGCAAACAGCGCCGGCAGCTCCGCGTCGGGAAGTCGGCCTGTGAACTCGACATGACGCGGCGCGCGGCGCGCGAGGGCCGCCCGCCCGGGTCCGTCGCCCACCACGACGAGTCGCCGGCCGAGTTGCGCGAACGCCTCGATCGCGAGCTCGTCCCGTTTGTACGGGACGAACGCGGTGACCAGCAGATAGTAGTCGTCGGGCGGCCGGTCGTCGGGCCGGAAGCGTTCGACGTCGACCGGCGGCGCCAGCACTCCGGCGCGCCGGCCGTAGTGACGGCGCACGCGGTCGGCGACCGCGTGCGAGATCGCGACGAAACGCGTCACCTGCGCCGGGGCGGCGGTCGATCGATCGAAGCGGCGCAGCGCGGCGACCAGCGGGGTCGCGGCGAGTCGGCGCGGGCCTCGGCCGAGATAGGCAGGCGCCTGGTCCCAGATGTAGCGCATCGGCGTCAGGCAGTAGCAGAGGTGCGGTGTGGCGGCGTCGATGCGCGCGGCCTTGGCGACGGCGTGATGGACCGAGACCGCGAGATCGTAGTCACGGACGCGCAACCGACGCGCAGCGGACGGGTACAATGGAAGCAGCTTCCGCCAGTGCCGGCCCGCGCCGGGAAGATGTTGCAGGAAGCTGGTCGCCTGCACGCGCGCGTCGATGCGCGCTGTCGTCGCGCCCGGTACGTGCACGAGGGTGAAGACGTCCGCGTCGGGCCAGACCCCCAGCAGTTCGTCGAGGACGCGTTCGCCGCCGCGCAGGCCCGTGAGCCAGTCGTGGATCAAGGCGACTCGCATGCGCAGCCGACCCCCTCCCTCGAGCAGATGGACGCCCCGCAACGTAGCAACAGTCAATCTCGCTGCGGCTCGAACCGATGAGACGCGGAGAGAAACGGATCCGGTTGCGCGGAGGCACGCTGCATTGGACGCGGAACAGATCTTCCGGGCCGGCGAGGCCGGCCTGCACCTGCTCTTCGAGGACGCCACCATCGCGGCGGCGTTCGAGCAGGATCCCGAGCGCCTGCGGGCGACCGTCGAGCGCCGCCGGGCCGAGCTGCAAGCGGTTCTGGCCGAGGTGCTGGCTCTCGATCGCGCCGATCAGGCGCGGCGTTTCATCGCGGTGCTGCCGGGGGAGCTCCAGCACGTCCTCGTCGTGCTGTACTTCGAGCTGCTCGGTCGTCGCCTCGTCGGCCCCGGGCAGACCCGGCACTGAGGGGAGCCTCGGCTCGGGCCCGGGCGTGCTCGACGAGGTCCGGCAGGCTCCACGGCGTCGGGACCCGGACGCGCTCTCCGGTCCGCGTGCGGAACATGAGGTGGCCCTGCGCCAGTGCGCGGTCCAGGAGGTCGCGCAGCAGCGCGACGTCTCCGCGGCAATACTCCTCGATGAGATCGACGCGCCCCTCCCTCCACCACTGGAGCGACTGCAGGCCGTCGCCGCCCTTGCGCGCGCCGAGATTCTCCTCGGCGAGGTGACCGAGCGGGAGCCGGAAGCCGATCCGCTCGCGCAGCGCGTCGAGCAGGTCGAAGGTCGGCAGGCGCCGGAACTCCTGATCGGTGTAGCCGCGCAGCACCTGGTAGTCAAATGCGAGCACGTTGAAGCCCACGACCAGGTCCGCCTCGGCGAGCCGGCGCAGCAGCGCATCGACGTCGTGTTCCGCGAAGGTTTCGAAACGCTCGGCAGTGGCGTCCCACGTGACGGCGAGCGCGACGCGCATCAGGTGGGCGTTGTGCCAGCCGCCGACTTCCTCGGCGCTGCGCTGCGTCTCGATGTCGAAGAACAGCACACGCGGCGCCGGCGCGGGCGCCACGACCGCGGGGGGCGCCGGCGCGGGCGTCGCCGCTTCGGCGGGCGCCGGCGCGATCCGCGGCAACGGCTCGCGGCCGAGCAGCAGCTGCAGCGCGCGCTCCGCCGCCGGCTTGTCGATCGGCCGGTTGCCGCTGCCGCAGCGCGGCGAGTGCACGCAGGCGGGGCAACCGGTCTCGCACGGGCAGTCGCGAATGCGCTCGTGGGTCGCCTCGAGCAGCGTCTCGATCCGGCCGAACACGCTGGCCGCGAGCCCGAGACCACCGGCATGCCCGTCGTACAGGAAGATCGCCGCGCGCCCGACCTGCGCGTGGGCCAGTGTCGTGATCCCGCCGACATCGTGGCGATCGCACAGCGCAAACAATGGGAACAGCGCGAGCGTCGCGTGCTCGACGGCGTGCAGGCCGCCCATCGGGTGCAGCCCGGCGCTGCGCAGCACCGCCGGGATCTCGTCCGGGATCTCGAGCCAGATGCCCTTCGTCTCGATCGCCGTCGGCGGCAGTGACAGCGATTCGCTGCCGAGCAGATCCTGTCCGTGGATCCGCCGCCGCTCGAAACCGGTGATCCGCGTCGTGACGCGCAGCCGGCCGCGCACCAGCCGGAAGTGCCCCGCCGGTCGCGCGGCGTCGCGCGAGAGGATCTCGGTCTCCTTCTCGGACAGCGAACGCGTGAAGAAGGCGACGTCGACCGCGCGCACCCGCACCCGTTGCGCGTCGACGTCGAGCTCGGTCACCAGGAACTGCCGGCCGCGATGCAGGTAGACGGCCCCTTCGTGGCACTCGGCGAACACCCGGCCGGCGCCGATCGTACCGATCACCTCCGCGCGCGCGTCGCTCGCGCCGGCCGGGGCGCCCGGCCGGTCGAGTTCGATCGTGTAGCTCGCGCCGGCCTGACGCAGATCCACGTCGCGCTGGGGCATCCGCCGCGACGCGAACCACTCGCCGCCGGCCTCGCTGCGCAAGAGCTTGCCGGCGTCTTCGAGCGCGCACAGGTTGGCGTCGGCGCCGGGTTCTTCGAGCCAGGGCTCGCCAGCGCGCAGCGGCAGCTCATCCGCCGCGCACGGCAGATGGGCGGCGGCGATGTCGGCGTTGTGCGGATCGACGATCGCGTGTTCGACGTTGCGCTCGAACAGCGCGCGCGGGTGCGCCATCAGGTACTGATCGAGCGCGTCCGGCTGGGCGACGAGCACGACGGCGCCGGCCTGCACCCGCCCGACCCGCCCGGCGCGCTGCCACGTCGCCATCTGGCTGCCCGGATACCCGACCAACAGGCACACGTCGAGGCCGCCGACGTCGATGCCCATCTCGAGCGCCGACGTCGAGATCACGCCCAGCAGCTCGCCGGAGAACAGCCCGTGCTCGATCTCGCGGCGTTCCTCGGGCAGGAAGCCAGCGCGGTACGACGAGATCTTTCCGCGCAGCGCGGGCTCCGCCTCGACGACCCACTGATGGATCAGCTCCGTCACGCGCCGCGCCTTCGTGAACGCGATCGTGCGCAGCCCGAGACCGATCGAGAGCCGGAACAATCGTGCGGCTGCGGTGTACGGGGAGCCGACCGGGTTCAGCAGGATCACGTGGCGCTGCGGGCGGGGCGCACCATCGCTCTCGATGACGTCGAAAGGACGCCCCGCCAGCGCGCCGGCCAGCTCGCCTGGGTTCGCGATCGTCGCCGAGGCCGCGATGATCCGAGGCTGCGCGCCGTGGTGCGCCGCCACGCGCAGCAGTCGGCGCAGCACCTGCGCGACGTGCGCGCCGAAGACGCCTCGATATGCGTGCAGCTCGTCGACGACGATCCAGCGCAGTCCGGCGAAGAACGTGTGCCACGTCGCATGGCGCGGCAGGATGCCGACGTGCAGCATGTCCGGCGTCGTCACGAGCACGCGCGGCGGCTGTTCGCGGATGCGCTTGCGGTGCGCCGTCTTGGTATCGCCGTCGTAGACCTCGACGAGGTCCTCGGCCGGGACGCCCGCGGCGGCGGCGTCGGCGATCAGCCGATCGCGCTGGTCGCGAGCCAGCGCTTTCAGCGGGAACAGGAACAGCGCCCGGTCCGGATCCTTGGCGCGGGCCGCGCGCAGCACCGGCAGCTCGTAGACGAGCGTCTTGCCGCTGGCTGTCGGCGTCGCCAATACCACGTCGCGGCCGGCGTCGAGGGACTCGAGCGCACGCACCTGGTGCGAGAACAGCGACGCGATGCCGCGTCGCGCCAGCGCCGGCGCCAGGGCCGCGTAGGCGGGCGGCCAGGCTTCGGCCCGCACGGCGGACTGCGCGGGCAGCACCTCGTGGTGACGGAAGCCATCGCGCAGTCCGTCCTCGCGGCGGAATGCCGCGAGGAACGCCGCGAGCCGCGCGTCGGTCGCCACCTCTTCGAGCGGGGCACCGAGGGAATCGACCGGCGTGCGAGGGGGCACGCGAAACCTTTCGGCACGGGCGGGGAGGAGCCGCGGCCGGCGATCGAGATCCGGACAGGGGGCCCGAGGGGGGTCGGGAGTCTTCGCATGCTACCGACCTTGCTTGACGGGCGCGAGGCCGCTCTTGCACTCTCGGGCGGTGCGGTTCTCCCTCCAGGCGCAATACGCGGTCTGCGGCGTGTTCGACCTCGCCTTCAACGGCCACGGCGAACCCGTGGCGGTGCAGGCGATCGGCGCGCGCCAGACGATCCCGACGCGCTACCTCGAGCAGATCTTCCAGCGGCTGCGGCGCGCGGACCTCGTGACCGGCAAGCGCGGTCCGGGCGGGGGCTACGTGCTGTCCCGTCCGCCGTCGGAGATCACGCTGCTCGACGTCGTCGTGGCGGTCGAGGGCGAGCCGGAGCGCTGGGTCGCCGCGGAAGCCGAAGGGGCCCCCGCGGTGCCCTATCGGCCGTCGTTCCTGTGGCCGCGGCTGGCCGACGCTCTCGCCGGTGTCCTCGGAGCCATCACGGTCGAGGATCTGTGCCGGGACGCGGCGCAGGCGTCGGTGCGGCGCGCGGACGTCGAGCTGACCTACGTGATCTGATCGGTCGAGAGCGGATCGCCGTCGGCCATCAGCTCGACCGGATTGCAGTCGAGTCCCGCTGCGATCAACCGCAGCTTCGCGTAGCAGACCCGCGCGCCGCTCTCTTCGACGGCGGCCAGCTCCGTCGGCCGGATCGTGTCGCGCACGCCGGTGGCGCGCTCGTGGGCGCTCGCGATCGCTTCGAGGAGCTCTCTCGGCGACCAGCCGAGCGCATGGCGCCGTCCGCGGATCGCCAGGCCGTCGGGCGCCACGAGCCGATCGTCGTCGAGGTCGTCGCGCATCCTGGCCTCCGGATTTCGCACCCCCGGGGCGCGACGCTAGAATCCCCGAAACCCACGGGTCGGAGACGACAGGCTTGCACGTCACGGCGCAGATCCCCACTGACCGCCGGTGTCCGCGCCGAGCGGTCATCGAGGTCGCCGGCCGTGGCGCACCGTCCAACACGTGCGGCTGGTGATCGTGCGGCCGGTGATGCGCGACCGGATCGTCGTGGATCCCGATCGCGAGCCGGAGCGGATTCCCGCCAGCGTGCTCCACGACGTCTTCGCACACGCACGCGAGGCTGACCCAGAGGAGTGCTGCGGCCTGATCACGGGAGACGAGACGCGACGCTATCGCCATGTCGTGCGCTGCCGCAACGACATGACGCTGCACCATCGCCGCGACCCGGTTGCGTATCCGCGCGATGGGCGCGAAGGGTTCTTCATGAACGAGCAGGACTATCAGCGAGCAGCGGACGCCGCCGAGGCGCGCCACGAGCAGGTGGTCTGCGTCTATCACTCCCATGTCGGTTGCGGCGCCTGGTTCTCCGAACTCGATCAGCAATTCGCCGAGCAGCCGCACTTCCCGTTTCCGGACGCCGCACACCTCGTGGTGTCGGTTGTCGGCGGCAAGGTGATCGATCAGGCACTGTTCGAACGCGCGGATCCGCGCCAGGGAGCGGGCTTCGTCGGTCGCGCCGTCGTACACGGCCGATGGTAGGGGGGCGCACGGCCGGCGTTGTCACCCTCCTGCTCGCGTTCGGCTGCGCGGTGGGGGGTGGCGTCGATCGCAGCCTCCTGCCGGAGTCGCCGGTCGCCCTGCTGCAGCGCCCCGAGGCCGATGCTCTGCGCCGACTCGAGGCGCTCGCAGCGATCGAGCGGGCCCAGACTGGAGAGACCAGCGCCAAGGAAGGGGTCGCGAGTATCGATCGCGTCCGGGCGCTGTTCGGCGCGACCGAAGACGTGGATCCGCGGCTGCTCCAGAGCCGCGGACATCTCGTGCTGCTCGATCCGCGCAGTGGAAAGACGGAGCGCCTCGCGGGCGCTCCGCCGCAAGCGCGGCCCGCCGCCTGGTCTCCCGATCGCCGGCGACTGCTGCTCAGTGGCAACTGGCGCGATCGCCGCCAGCTCTTCGCCTGGGATCGCGAGTCTCGAACGATGGAGATCGTGACGGGCGGGGAGCGCCACCACGTGAACGGCTGCATCGCCGCGGACGATCGGCTCGTGGCGGTCCAGATCGCGTCGGCCTCCCTGGCGCAGGCCGAGTCCCGGCTGGTCGCTTCGGGCGCCGGCGGGGGTGCTCTCGAGCCGATCTCCGAGAGCGGCTTCCATTTCGCGATGGGCTGTTCGCCCGTACGCGCGCAAGTCGCGTTCGTCCGCGTGTCTGCCGACGATGGCCGACCGAAGCTCCTCGTGCTGGATCTCGCGCCGCTCGGCGAACCCCACGAGATCGGCATCGGGGCGGCTCCCGTCTTCACGCCGGATGGCGAGTGGATCGTCTACGTGGGGGTCACTGCGGCGGGGCCTCGACTGTTCCGCATCCGCCCGGACGGGACGGGACGCACGCGGCTCGGCGCAGGGGTCCACGACGAGGGCTCGCCGGCCGTGTCTCCGGACGGCGGCTACGTCGCCTATGTCGTGACGGACCGCGACCGGCGCGAGCGGCTCTGGATCCGGCGGATCGATGGCACCGGCGACCGTCCGCTCATGACCGACGGCGACGGCGCCGTTCCGGTGTGGTGAAGACGGCGCGAGTCGTCGACAACGATCGTGAGGAGGCTGGCATGACGAGCAAGGCAGATCTGGTTCCCGTGCATGGAGGGCTCGCCGAGCCCGTCGACCGCATCGTCTCGCTGAAGGAGCGCGCGCGCTTCCTCGCCGAGGCCGAGCGCCTGCCGGCGATCCTCACCCAGCGGGCCGACGTCTCGACGGTGCACCGGATTGCCGACGGCACGCTCTCTCCGCTCGAGGGATTCCAGGGCGAAGAGGCGTGGCACCGCGTGCTCGACGAGGGCGTCGTCCTGTCCGGCGGCGGACGCTACGCGTGGGGGATCCCGCTCTCGCTGCCGGTCAGCGAGGCGGAAGCGCGGTCGCTCGCGAAGGGAGGCTCGGCCGCGCTGCGCGACGAGGCGGGCCGCATCGTGGCGATCCTCGACGACGTCGAGCTGTTCGCCTGGGACAAGCCGAAGTACGTCGCCAAGGTCTACGGCACCGAGCGGATGGATCACCCCGGCGGCCGCATGACGAGCTCCGACGAGCGGACCCGCCTCGCCGGTGGGCGCCTGCGTGCGCTGCCCCAGGAAGCCCACCCGGAGTGGGCGGAGTACCAGTTCTCCCCGCGTCTCTCGCGTGCGTTCCTGCGCGAGAAGAAGTGGGAGCGCGCGCTGGCGTTCCAGACCCGCAATCCGCTGCACCGAGCGCACGAGTACGCACTGGTGGCGGGGATCGAGCGACTGACCCGAGAGGGTCACTTCGCGGGCGTGGTGCTGATGCCGCTGGTCGGCGAGCTGAAGGGCGACGACGTACCGGCCGCCGTCCGGATGCGCTGCTACCGAACGCTGCACGACGATCAGCTGCTCGGTCAGGGAGACAAGGACGAGGCGCTCTGGAAGTCGGTCGGCTACGACCTGAACGAGATCTTCGAAGTCATCGCCCTCGACATGAAGATGTTCTACGGCGGTCCGAACGAAGCGATCATGCACGCGATCTATCGCCAGAACCACGGCTTCACGGATCTGGTGATCGGCCGCAAGCATGCCGACGCGCCGTTCGACGACGGCACCCCGATCTGGGGCGACTTCGACGCGCAGGAAGTCTTCGAGGAGCTGCGCGGAGAGCTCCACATCCGCCCGTGCAAGATCGGTTTCGCCGCCTACTACGAGTCGATCGGCCGCGTCGATCTCACCGATCACCATCCGGGCGAGAAGCCGTACGCGATCAGCGGCACCAAGGTGCGCGAGCAGCTCGTGAAGGGCGAGAAGCCGGATCCCCGCATCCTGCGTCCGGAGATTGCGGAGATCCTGATCGCCGCGTACCGGAGCTGACGGCCGCCCGGGTGCCGCGGGCCCCGGGCCGTGGCGAGGAGTGAGCCTCGACGTGAAGATCGGCGTTCCGAAGGAAACCAAGGACCACGAGTACCGGGTCGGACTGACGCCGGACGGGGCGCGGCAGCTCGTCGGCGACGGGCATGCGGTGCTCGTCGAATCCGGTGCTGGCACTGGAAGTGGCTTCGCCGACGAGGACTACGCCCGCGCCGGGGCGAACCTCGTGGACGTCGACGACGCCTGGAGCGCTCCCGACCTCGTCGTGAAGGTGAAGGAGCCGAACGCGCGCGAAGTCGAGCGGCTGCGGCCCGGGCAGACGCTGTTCGCGTATCTGCACCTCGCACCCGATCGCGCGCTCACGGAGGGCTTGCTGGCCGCCGAGGTCCGGGCCATCGCCTACGAGACCATCCAGCTGCCGGACGGCACGTTTCCGGTGCTCGCACCGATGAGCGAGGTCGCCGGCCGCCTGGCGATCCAGATCGGCGTCACGCTGCTCCAGAAGGATCGCGGTGGCAAGGGCTTGCTGATCGGCGGCGTGCCCGGCGTTCCGCGAGGTCGCGTGACGGTGGTCGGCGCCGGCATCGTCGGCATCAACGCCGTGCGCGTCGCGCACGCGCTCGGGGCCGAGGTCACCGTTCTGGACGTGGATCTGCGGCGTCTCACCTACCTCTACGATCTCTTCCACGGCGAGCTCTCGACGCTGTTCTCGAACCGCAGCAACGTCGAACGCGCCGTCGTGGAGAGCGATCTGCTGGTGGGTGCGGTGTACCTGCGCGGCCGGCGCGCGCCGCGGATCGTCACCGAGAAGATGGTGGAGTCGATGCAGCCGGGCTCGGTCATCGCCGACGTGGCGGTGGACCAGGGAGGGTGCATCGAGACGATCCGCCCGACGACGCACTCGGACCCGACCTACTCGGTGCACGAGGTGATCCACTACGGCGTCGCCAACATGCCGGCCGCCGTACCGCGCACCTCGACGTTCGCGCTCACCAATGCGACGCTGCCGTACCTCGAGCGCATGGCGGAGCATGGCGTCGAGGCCGCCGTACGCGCCGATCCGAGCCTCGCACTGGGAGTCAACACGTGGGATGGGGCGCTGGCCTGCGAGGGCGTGGCCGAGGCCCACGACCTGCCGTATCGCGCGCTCGGAGACGTACTCGTGCGCTGATCGGCCGATTCCCGGCAGCCCTGGGTCAGAGCATGCGGATCCGCGGCGCGCTGGCCCGCGCCAGGAGGGCGAGCCGATCCGCACCGTCCTCGGGATGCAGCGCATAGCCGAAGCAGAGCGACGGCCGCGGCGATGCGTCTCGAAGGGCCTCTGCGACCGCCTCGGCGGCGGCTCGCGCCTGCTCGACGCGGCGCTCGGCGGAGGCATTGGCCGGTTGCAGCCAGAGCGCGAGAACGGATCCATCGACCGCGACGACGAGCGCGCTGCGAACGATTCCGGAGGCGCGCAGGAACTCGAGCACGCGATCGCGGATCCCGGCATCGCCCGCGTCGGCGTCGCTCTCTCCGGGCGCAGCCTCCGCGACGCAGCGCAGCAGCGCGAAGCGCCGTCCGGCGCCGATCGCCGCGTCGATCGCATCGTCGAGCCGCGCCGCGGCGTCGGTCGACGGCTCCGGCTCCGGCGCCGTTCGGCCGGTCGGCGCTGCCGGTTCGCGCCACGCCGAAGGCGCGAGGCCCAGCCGTCGGCTCGCCGCCAGCGGAGAGAGCAGCTCGAGGCCGGGGACGCCGGCCCAGGCAGGGACTCGCTCGCGCAGGGCAGGTTCGAGGCCGCCGTCGATCGCGATGGCGATCTCCGTGGTCCTGGCGAACGCCTCGAGATCGTCGCTGAGCGATGTCTGGAGCAGCCGCGCGGCGCCCGGCTCGATCAGCGCGAGACGGCGCCGCAGGGCTCGCGCCAAGGGGTCGTAGACGGCGGCCAGCTCCAGATCTCCGCGTCGCGCCAGCGCCGGCAGGAGCTGCAGGGCTGCGTCCGACGCTCCATACACGGCGATGCGTGCCCGCCTGCGCTCCCCGCTCTCGCTGCGTCGCGACGGGTCGGATCCCGCGCAGTGCTCCGCCGCGCGGCCGGTCAATCGTCGCGCAGCAGATCGAGCTCGATGGCGACGCGCAGGCGGAGTTCGCGTCCGTCCGCGTCCGTGAGCACGACCGGGACGACGAGGCTGCGGGCTCCCCGAAGCGTGGCCTGTCCTGCCGAAATCAGCCGCCAGGTGCTGGCGCCTGCGCGATGCGGGGTCGTCGTCTCGAAGCCGAGCCCGCCGCTCGGAGCGTCGTCGAAGCTCGGCCCGCCGTTTTCCGCCTCCGCGTATCCGGCCGCGACATCCGGCCACGAAGCGTCGAGCAGGCCGGCCGCGTGGCTCACGGCCTCGTCGCTCTCGTCGAACTCGTCGCCGGCGGCGAGCGCCGCGGCCTCGAGGTCCGGGAGCCGGGGACGAGGGCGAGGTTCCGGTGGCACGATCGCGGGCTCGCGAGCCGGCGGCGACGGACGGGGCGGGCTTCGGAGCGGCGGGGCGGCGCTCGGCGCCGGGGCTTCCGCTGCCGCCGCGCGGCCTTCCCGGAGCGTTCGCACGACGCGCTTCGAGATCGTCGTCAGCGTCTGGAGCACCCCCGAGCCTTCGGCCGCCACCGCTTCGAACGCAGCGGCTCCGCGCACGTCGAGCTTCCGGTGCAGCTCTTCGAGCACGTACGGGTCCGACAGATCGTGTTTGTTGTACTGGACGACGAGCGGTACGTCCTCGAGACTCCGGCCGTACGCCGCGAGCGCACTGCGCAGCTCGGCGAGCGCTGCGACGTTCTCGTCGATCCGTTCGCGGCGCGCATCGACGACGAAGACGATGCCGTCGACGCGGTCGAGCAGGCTCTTGCGGGTCGGCGCGTGCTCGCTCTCGCCGGGCACGGCGACGATCTGGATCCGCGTGCGGACTCCGGCGATCTCCCCGAGCTCGATCGGCAGCCGGTCGTAGGCCACGGTCGGATCGAGGCGGGTCGGAATCCGCTCGAGGTTGCCGCGGTGATCCGGGCGTAGCTTGGCGTGGATCACGCGCAGGTTCGTCGACGTGCCCGCGCCCTCGATGCCCCAGTAGACGATCCGGGCATCGACGACCCGAGGATCCGCAGGCCCCGGGCTTCCGGCCCCGCTCGTGCGCGCTTCCGCCATCGCCTACTTCTCCTTCTTCTGGAGCATCCGCCGGGCCTGCGTCGAGATCACCGCCGGGACCTCCCGACTTCTCATGATGGCGCGCAGATCGCGTTCGTGCAGGTGGCCGAGGAAGCGCATCGACCACTGGGGGGGGCACTTCGGGTTCGAGGCGAGCGCGAGCTTCACCGCGTAGCTCCGGGTCCACTCCCGGCTGCTCGCGATGATCCGCAGGACCTCGTCACTGAGGTTGCGCGCCTTGGCGAAGGCGAGGATCTCCTGCTCCTGCACCTTCGGGCTGCGGATCGCGGCCGCCGCCACCAGCTTGTTGCGGTCCCGGACCAGCAGGGCTCGCGCCTCTCCGTTGCCGACACGCGCCAGCTTCACCTTGTCGAATACCGACATCTTCTGCATCAGCGCATGCAGGCTTCGGGTCGTGTCCTCGTCGAGCCGGACGCCGTCATCGATGAGCTCGCGGGCGAACTCGGAGACATCGTCGCCGAGCACTGCGGCCAGGACGGCGCGCGCATCCTCGTCGGTGACGGGTTCCGGCGCGAACAGGATGTCCTGCTCGGAGTCTTCGTCCGGCGCTTCCTGGGCGTTCCTCTCGAGCCCGAGGAAGCCGAGAATGCGGTCGATGACGGCCCGCCCGGTGAATGGGTTCTGTCCGAGGGCTTCGACGATCTCCGGACAGCGCAGCATCCGCTGCTGGTTGTTCGAGATGATCTCGACGACGCGTTTGTGCGGAAGCGAGGCCAGGAACGCGATCGTCGCGTCGTCGGCCGCGGGGTTGAGGGCGATTCGCTCGCTCCGCTCCGGGTGATCGCGGAACGCCTGCGCGCAGTACGAGAGCACGGCGGCATGCGCGGGACCCGCGAGCGCCGCGCCGAGCAGGCTCTCGGGCAGCCGCTCGAGACTCTGCCGCGCGCGGTCCTTGACCTGTGCGTCCGGGTCGTGACCCAGCACGAACAGCACCGTGAGCAACTCGACGGGCGGGAGGGGCAGGGCGCCCGCTGCGGCCATCGCCCGCACCTCGACGGGCGCATCGCGACGGACATAGCGTTCGGCCTCCGGAGAGAGCGTGAGCCGGATCTTCCGCTTCTCGCTCACGGCCGGCGTCCCTCCCTCGGTGGTCGGCGGGTGGTCCCACTAGGCGTGCGCGCCCGCCGCCTTGGCTTCTTCGATGATCCGGTCCCGGAGCTGAGCCGGAAGCTCCTCGTAGTGCGAGAACGCCATCTGGAACGCGCCCTGGCCTCCGGTGAGGCTGGTGAGCACGCTGGCGTACTCCAGCATTTCGGCCATGGGTACCTGGGCCTTGATCACCGAGGTGCTGCCCCGTTGATCGGTCGACTGGACGCGCCCGCGCCGGCTGTTGAGGTCGCCGATGACGTCGCCCATGTGGGCGTCCGGTGCCGCGACCTCGACGCTCATCAGCGGCTCGAGAACGGTCGGATGGGCCTGCTCGGCCGCGGCCTTGAACCCGAATGAACCCGCCAACTTGAAGGCCATTTCATTCGAATCTACTGGATGGTACTTGCCGTCGATGCAGCGGACCCGGACGTCCACGACCGGGAAGCCCGCGAGCGGCCCGTGCGCGAGCGCTTCGTGGACGCCCTTCTCGACGGCCGGGATCAGGTTGCGGGGAATCGAACCGCCGACGATCTCGTCGACGAACTCGAATCCGGCCCCACGGGGCGCCGGCTCGACGCTGAGGTAGCAGACGCCGTACATGCCCTTGCCGCCGGTCTGCTTCTTCAGCTTGCCCTCGACCTTCTCGACCGACCTCGTGATCGTCTCCCGGTACGGGACCTTCGGGCGTTGCAGGTCGATCTCGAGTCCGAACATGCGCTGGAGCCGCTCGGCGGCGATCCGGATGTGGAGCTCACCCATGCCGGTGAGCAGGAACTGCCCGGTGTGGGGATCGCGATCGACGTGGAGTGTCGGATCTTCCTCGACGAGGCGTGCGAGCGAAGTGAACAGCTTGTCCTCGTCGCCCTTCGACTTCGCGACGATCGCGTACGAGAGCACGCCCTTCGGGATCGGGATCGGCGCCAGTTGCACGCCCCCCTTGTCGGCCGCCAGCGCGTGCCCGGTGTGTACGTCCTTGAGCTTGGCGACCGCGACGACGTCGCCGGGTCCTGCCTCCGGCACCTCGACGTGTTCGTGTCCGCGGAGCACGAGCAGCTTGCCGAGCTTCTGCTTCGTGCCATTGGTGGCGTTCACGATGCCGAGGTCCGGATGCGCCGTGCCCGAGACGACGCGGAACAGCGAGAGCAATCCCGCGTAGCGATCGATGACGGTCTTGAATACCAGCGCCGCGAACGGATCGTCCGGGCTCGCGGCGACGGCGCGCTCAGCGCCGGTGCCGATCTCCTCGCCGACCCAGCGGCGCGCTTCGGACGGCGAGGGCAGCAGCTCCTCCAGCGCCCGCAGCAGTAGCTCGAGTCCGAGCGGCTGGATCGCCGAGCCCGCGAACACCGGCAGGAGCTTGCCGGCGCGCGCGCCGGCTACGAGGCCGCGTCGCATTTCGTCGTCGGAGAGCTCGCCGGATTCCAGATAGTGCTCGATCAGCTCGTCGTCGCACTCGGCCACCGCCTCGACGAGTTGCGCGCGCGCGCTGGCGGCTTCGCCGGCGAGTACGGCGGGGATCTCGCCGACGCCGTCGGGACCGTGGGCCTGCATCGTCAGCAGGTCGACGACGCCGGTGAGCCCCGCGCCGGCACCGATCGGCAGCACCAAGGGGACCGGCCGGGCGCCGATGTCGACCAGCGACAGGACGGCGGCGTCGAAGTCCGCACGCTCCCGATCCATGCCGTTCACGAATGCCAGCACCGCGAGACCGAGCTCGCGGGCGCTGCGGAACATGCGTTCGGTTCCGACCTTCGCGCCGTCCGCCGCCGACACCACGAGGACGGCGCCGTCGAGTGCGTGCAGCGCCAGCAACCCGTCGCTCTGGAAGTTCGGGTCGCCGGGGGTGTCGAGCAGCGTGAGGTGGCGCCCCTCGTGGTCGAATGCATACACCGACGTACTGATCGTCGAGCCCTGCCGTTCCTTCTCCTCGGGCAACGTCGTCAGCACCGACGCTCCCGCCGGTACATTGGCGAGGCTCGGGATGGCGCCGGCCTGGAACAGGATCGCTTCTCCGAGCGAGGTCTTGCCATCGGCCGAGTGTCCGATCAGCGCGAAGTTCCGGGTCGCGGCAACGGGAACGTCCTTCATGCCTACTCCCTCTCTCTGCGCGGGAGCTCACCGCGCGGGCTGCGATTGCGTTCGAAGATCATGCGCAGGCCCTCGAGCGTGAGGAAGGGCTCCACCCGCTCGATGGTGCGACTCTCGCCTGCGATGCGGCCCGCCAGTCCGCCGGTCGCGATGACGCGGGCCTCGTCGCCCAGCTCACCGCGGATCCGCTCGACCATCGCGTCGACCATGCCGGCGTAGCCGTACAGCATGCCCGACTGCACGGCCTGGGCCGTGGTCCGGCCGATCACCGCGCGCGGAGGCGCGAGCTCGATCCGCCGCAGCATCGCGGCGCGCTCGAACAGCGCTTCCATCGCGATCAGCATGCCGGGGAAGATCGCGCCGCCCAGGTACTCGCCGGTCGCCGACACGCAGTCGAAGGTCGTCGCGGTGCCGAAGTCGACGGCGATCACCGGCCCGCCCATCCATTCGAAGGCGGCGACGGAGTTGACGATCCGATCGGCACCGACTTCGTGGGGGTTCTCGATGCGGACCGGTACGCCGGTGCGGATCCCCGGCCCCACGACCAACGGCTCGCGATCGAAGAGCTTCGTCGACACCCGCTCCCAGATCGGCAGCAGCGGCGGGACCACGCTCGAGACGATGACGTCGGTGACGCGTTTCGCGTCGATCGCCGCCTGCTCGAAGAGCGCCCGCAACACGACGCCCACCTCGTCCGAGGTCTGGCCGCGGTGCGTCGCGAGCCGCCAGTGCTCGCCGAGCGTAGGCTCGCCGTCGCCATAGACGAAGGTGCCGAGTGTCACGTTCGTGTTGCCGATGTCGATCGCCAGCAGCACCGGCGCGTTCGCCCCCGTCACGGATCCTCCGACTTCGCGATCGTCACGTCGCCGGCGACGACGCGCTCGCGGCCGCCGTCGTCGCGCTCGATCCACAGCGCACCGTCGTCGTCGATGCCGGCCGCGCGCCCTTCCACGACCGTCGCGCGCCCGTCGCCGATGCCGTCGAGCACGCGGACCCGGCTCCCGCGCATGGGGAAGCGCGCCTCGAACCGCGGCCGGACCGCGGCAAACCCGCCGTTGGCATGGAGGTCGAGCACGGCTTCGAGGGTATCGTAGAGCCGCGCGGCGAAGGCCACCCGGTCGATCGGCCGGCCGAGATGGCTCGAGAGACTGGTCGCGAGGGCGCGGAATTCCTCCGGGAACGCCTCGCGCGACACGTTCAAGTTGACTCCGATGCCGAGTACCAGGAAGCGGACCCGGGTCGCCTCTGCGCCCATCTCCATCAGGATGCCGCTCGTCTTCAGACCGCCGAGCAGCACGTCGTTGGGCCACTTGATGGCCACGGCCGCATCGTCGCCGACGGTGTGCGCGACGGTGTCGGCGACGGCGACCGCAGCGGCGAGGATCGCCGTCGGCGCGCGCGCCGTGTCGAGTGCGGGGCGCAACACCGTCGAGCTGTACAGGTTCAGCCCCGGCGGCGAGAAGAAGCTCCGGCCGAGGCGGCCACGGCCCGCCGTCTGTCCCTCGGCGACGACCGTCGTGCCGTGCGGAGCGCCGTCCCGGGCGAGTTCGCTGGCGACGCGGTTCGTCGAATCCGTCGTCTCGAGCCATTCGAGGTTGCGCGCGAGCCAGCGCGTGTGCAGGCGCGGTTGCACCTCCTCGGGGTACAGGCGGTCGGGCGCGGCGACGATCCGGTAGCCGTCGCCCGCGGCGCCGTCGATCGCGTAGCCGAGCCCGCGCAGAGCCTCGACGTCCTTCCAGACCTGGGCCCGCGAGACGCCGAGCCGCGTCGATAGCTGCTCGCCGGAGAGAGCGTCGTCGCCGGCGCTGCGCAGCGCCTCGAGCACGCGCGCCGGCCCTGCTTTCATGCACCCACCCCGGTGAGTTCGAGCGCGATGTCGACGGACGGCGCCGAATGGGTCAGCGCGCCGACCGACACGTAGTGGACACCGGTCTCGGCGATCGCGCGCACGTTTCCGAGCGTGACGCCGCCGGAGGCCTCGAGCACCGCGCGCTCCCGAAAGCGCCTCGCGAGCGCGCGCAGCTCGTCGACGCCGCGGTTGTCGAGCAACAGCCACTCGGCGCCCGCGGCGAGCGCCTCCTCGGCCTGGTCGGCCGACTCCACCTCGACCTGGATGCGCAACGCGGGACGCGCTGCCTCACGGGCGGCCCGCACCGCGGGACCGACGCCACCGGCGGCGGCCACGTGGTTGTCCTTGATCAGCACCGCGTCGTAGAGGCCCATTCGATGGTTCGCGGCTCCTCCCACCGCGGCCGCGTACTTGTCGAGCACGCGCCAGCCGGGCAGCGTCTTGCGCGTGTCGAGCACGCGGCAGCCCGTGCCCTCGACGGCGTGGACGAAACGCCGGGTCCAGGTGGCGACGCCGGACATGCGCTGGAGGAAGTTCAACGCCGTGCGCTCGGCGGCGAGGATGGAGCGCAGGCGACCGCGGATCTGGAGCAGCGGCAGGTCGCGCTCGCGAGCCTCGCCTTCTCCCCACGCGCGCTCGAAGACGAGGTCCTGGTCCACCGCGGCGAACACGGCTTCGGCGATCGCCAGGCCGCAGACGACGAGCGGCTCGCGGGCGTCGATCACCGCAGCGCCCTCGGCGTCGGCGGGGACGAGGGCTTCCGAGGTCGCATCGCCGGGGCCGAGGTCCTCCTCGAGCGCGCGCTCGAGGAGAGGCTCCCAGCTCGCGCGAGGCGGGAGCGGAGGCCGCTTCATCCGGTTGCCCCGGCGGCGCGCTGCAGCCGCTCGAGCCGCGTGCGCAGCGTCTCGCGCTCGCTCGCGAAGCGCTCGTGCTTCTCGCGCTCGGCGGCGACGACCTCGGGCTTGGCCTTCTCGGCGAAGTCCGGGTTCCCGAGCTTCTTCGCGACGAAGGCGAGGTCCTTGTCGAGCTTGGCGAGCGACTTCTCGAGCCGTCGCAGCTCGTCCTGCAGCATTTTCGGATCGTCGAGCTCTACCCGGACTTGCCATTCGCCGACCCAGAGAACCGAGGCTGTCTCGGGCGGCGGGGCATCGGAGAAGAGCGGCTCGCCGGCGCGCAGCAGCGCGCGCAGCGCCGCCTCGTGACGGCGCACCATCGGCTCGGCGGCACTCGGGAACACGACGCGAACGATCGTCGCCGGCGGCAGATCCAGCTCGCCGCGCACCTGCCGGATCTTCCCGACGATCTCGGCGAAGCGATCCATCTCCCGGGCCTCGTCGGCGCCGAGCGCGGGCCCGGGCGGCGGATAGCGGCCCTCCATGAGGAACCGGCCATCGGCATCCGGCAACGAGGCGGCGATCTCGTCGGTCACGAACGGCATGAACGGATGCAGTGCCGTCAGCGCGCCCCGCAGCACGTCGACGAGCGTGGCCTGCGTGGCGCGCCTTGCCGCCGCGCTGGCACCGGGATCCGCCCCGGCGGCCGGCGGCGCGAGCGCCAGCCTCGCCAGCTCGATGTCCCAGTCGCACAGATCGCCCCACACGAAGCGGTAGAGCGCATGCGCCGCCCCGTCGAAGCGGCACTCGTCGAGAGCGGCGTG
>JBDIVR010000037.1:0-37590 GCA_039794265.1 Myxococcota bacterium | reverse complement strand
GACGACGCTCGCGGAGCTCCTCGTCGGAAGCGTCCGCCAGCGCCGCGAGCTCGCCCTCGAGCGCATGGATCCACTCGGCGGGCTGGCTCTGCTCGTCGTAGAGGGACGCGAGCTGCTGCCAGGCGCGGGCCCGCGACGGCACCAGCGCGACGGCCATTTCGAGGTGTCGGCGCGCGCGCCCGATATCGTCGAGCCGGGTCTCCGAGAGCTCGGCGATGCGGACGTGAAGCTGCCACGCCGCGGGCGCAGCGGCGCGCTCGCAGCGCATCGCCAGTCGATCGCACAGCGCCGCCCAGGCGCCGCCGCGCTCGAGAAGAGCTTCGAGGTGCTGTGCGGCCTGCTCGCCGATCTGCGGGTCGGCGCCGGCGTCGGCGATCTGCTCCCACAGCGCGCGAGCCTCGTCGAGCCGGCCGAGCGGTTCCTCCAGGAGCGCTGCGCGCTCGGCATCCAGGCGTCGACGCGCGGCGGGATCGACGGCCGCCGCCGCCCGCTGGGCAAGTGCTTCGACGAGCGCCTCCGGATCGCCGGCGCCGCGCGCGCAGCGCTCCCACGCGGTGAACAGCTCGTCTCCGCGTTCGCCATCGGCGTGCAGGGCGCGCCACGCCGCGCTGGCCTCGGCGAGCCGTCCGCCGCGCTCGAGCGCGCGTGCGCGATGCAGCGACAGGGTCCGCGAGCCGGCCGTTGCATCGATGCCGCGCGCGGCGAGATCGTCGAGCAGCGCGAGGGCATCCTCCGTGCGGTCGGCTTCCGCGAATGCGTCGAGCAGCGCCTCGAGCGAGGCGACATCGCCGGGCTCGTGGCGGAGGGCGGCGCGCCAGGCGGCGATGGCCGCTTCGAGCTGACCTTCGACGGCGTGCAGCCATGCGAGCCGGCGCTGGTTCGCACCGCGCTCGGCGCCGTTCAGCAGGGCGTCGAGACGACCGAGCACCTCCGACAGCTCCTCGGTGTGGCCGAGTTCCTCGAGCGTCCCGGCCAGCAGTTCGAGTGCGGCGCGCGAGCGCGCGGTCAGCGCGACGTGGCGCCGCAGCGCGGGTAGCGCCTCCTCGACCCGCCCCACGAGCTCGAGTCGGCGTATGAGTTCGGGAGCCAGCACGGCGAGTCGCTCGGCATCGGCGTGCTCGGCCTCGCGGAGCAGAACGCCGAGCAGCGCGTCGTCGTCGCCGGTCGCCGCCGCCGCGCGAGCCGCGCCGGCGTGGGCCGGCGCATGCGCGGCCTCGGCGTCGAGCGCGGCGCGGTAGTGATCGAGCGCGGCGCTCGGGTTGTCGGCAACCACGAGCTCGAGGTCACCGGCTGCGCACAGCAGCTCGGCCCGCCGCGTCGGCGTCGCGACCGCCGCGGCTCGGACGAGGGCGGGGCCGAGTTCGCGGGCCCGGTCGAGTTTGCGCAGCGTCCGCTCCAGCGCTTCGAGCGCGATCGGCTGTGCGGGATCGAGATCGAAGGCCATCTGGTACGTGGCGGCGGCTGCTGCGACATCGTCGAGCCGCGTTTCGTAGAGCTCGCCGAGGGCGAGCAGATGTTCCTGGCGTTCGAGAGGGTCACTCGCGAACGCCGCCAGCCGTTCCAGCAGCTCGGCTCGTTCCTGGTCGTACGGGCCGCCGGCGAGCGCATCGGCGAGCGCGGCGACGGCCTCGGGATCGCCGGGTCGTTCACCGGCGTCGCGCCGGAGCCGCTCGAGCCGGGCGGCGTCGGGCGCCTCCGGCGGGGCGCCGCCGAGACCGAGGTCGGACCAGCTCGGAATCTCCGCGCCGAGTTCCATCGCGCGCTCGAGATGCCACGTGCGGCCGGCGGCGTCGCCCAGACGCCCCGCCGCTTCGGCGAGCGCCAGGTGGATGTCGCCGTCGCTGTCGCAGATCTCCGCGGCGCGCTGCAACCACGCGCGCGCCGCTGCGAGCTGGTCGGTGGCACCGAGGAGCAGTCTTCCGGCTTCGAGGGCGATCGCGGCGCGCGCCTGCGGATCGCGGGCTCGTTCCATTCGGCGTTCCGCGAGCCCGACGAGCGCGTCGTGACGGCCCAGCGCGCGCAGCGCGTCGGCCATCGCGTGGAGCCACTCGGACTGATCGGGGGCTGCCTCGTGGGCGGCTTCGTAGACGGCGAGCGCACGGGCTGGGTCCCCCACGGCATCCAGTAGCAGGCGGCCGAGGGCTCGTTGTGCGGCGGCTCGCTCGGTTCCCTTCGGGACCCCCGATGCAAGCGCCTGCTCCCAACACTCGACCGCGTCCTCGAGCCGACCGGCTCGCTCGAGCGCCTCGCCGAGACCGAGCCACGCGCGCGCCGAGGAGGCGTCGGCCTCCCGGGCCTTCTCGAAGGCCTGCACCGCCAGCATCGGTTCGCCGGCGCGCAGACACGCGGCGCCCGTCTCGGCGAGCAGCGCCGCGCGCTCCGTCGGTCGGGAGGCGCCGTCGGCTTCGCGGATCGCGAGGGCCAGGACTTCGTCCCAGCGTCCTGCCGCCGCGCAGCTCCCGCGCAGGCGACGCAGTGCGGGTGCGAAGCTCGGATCGATCTCGAGCGCGCGCCGGTGACAGTCCTCGGCGCGCTCCGGCTCGACGCGAGCCTCGTCGAGCGCGTGACCGAGCCGGTACAGCAGGCGAGCGGTTTCGAGCGGAGACATCGTGCCGTCGGTGGCCGCGAGGAAGCGCTCGTAGATCGGGACGAGCGCTGCCCATTCGCCCTGCAGGAAGTGGTGTTCCTCGAGGGCCTCGAAACCCGCGCGATCGCTCGGGTCGGCCTCGAAGCGTTCGCGCAGGAGCTCGGTCCGCGTCGCCACGCCACCCACCCCCTCATCGGTGCGCAGGAAGTGCGCACAAGTAGGCTCCTGATCGACCGGGGGGCGGCTTGGCTTGATGGCGATCCGCCGGAGCCGGCCGATCGGTCGAAATGGGGTGACAGAGCCCCGTTCGGTCCCCGCGGGCGCAGTTCCCATTGCTGCCCGGAGGGGCTCTGATAGCTTTGCGCTCGTCTCGTTCCGCCTCCGACCGCGAGGCTCCCTTCCGATGGCTTCCGACTCCCTTCCGGACTCCTCGCCGCGTCTCGCGGACTCCGAATCCGCCCAGGCCTCGGTCGTCCCGGCCGCGGAGGCGTTCGAGGCCGAGCGCCGTCGGCGGCGTCGCGAGATCCGCTTGTCCGCGTTGCTGGTCCTGCTCCTCGGCGGGCTCGTGCTCGGCCAGCAGTGGGCGTCGGCGCCACGCGAAGCGCCGCCGGCAGCGACCTCGGCGTTGTTCCTGTTGCTCAACGCCGCCAACGTCTTCCTGATCTTCCTGCTCGTCTATCTGGTCGCCCGCAATCTCGTGAAGCTCGTCTTCGAGCGGCGCCGCGGGGCGCTCGGATCGCATCTGAATCTCAAGTTCGTGCTCTCGTTCGCGCTCGTCACGATCATCCCGACGTCCGTGTTGTTCCTGGTCGCGTCGTCGATCGTCGGCGAATCGATCGATCGCTGGTTCAGCTTGCAGATCGACCGGACCCTCGACGAGAGCCGCCAGGTGGCGGAGTTCTACTACCAATCCGAGGCCGACGACGCCCTGCGCTTCGGCCGGCGGATCGCCGACCAGGTGATGGAACGCCGGCTGCTCGACGGCGAAACGCCCGAAGCCCTCGCGGACTTCGTTCAGCACCGACAGTACGACTACGGCCTGGGGGTCGTCGAAGTGTTCGGGGCGGCGGGCGAGGAACTCATCGTCGCCGTGAATCCCGAGATCCCGACGGCCAGCTTCTCCCGCCGCGACAGCGACCTCGTGCGCTCGGCGCTCGCGGGCGTCGCCAACTCACGGGTCGAGGAGACTCTCGGCGGGAGCGTGATCCGCGCGGCCGTCCCGATCGTCGCGAAGGAGGCGACCGGCGCGTCGGCAGGCGTCGTCGTGGTGAACCACTTCGTTCCGTTCGCGTTGGTGCAGAAGATCGACGAGATCCGCCGGGCGCACGACGAGTACCGCCGCCTGCAGCCCTACGCCGGCCACATCGAGCGAAGCTATCAGCTCCAGCTCCTGCTCTTCTCCCTCGTGGTCCTGCTGTTCGCGATCTGGTGGGGATTCCGGATGGCGAAAGGCGTGACGACGCCGATCCGCGCGCTCGTCGAGGGCACCGCCGACGTGGCTCGGGGAAACCTCGACGTCGTCGTGGAGGAGCAGGCCGACGACGAGATCGGCTTCCTCGTCCGCTCCTTCAACCGCATGATTCGCGACCTCCGCGACGCCCGCGACGGACTCGAACGGACCAACGCCAAGCTCGAGCAGCGCCGCAGCTACATGGAAATCGTGCTGCGGAACGTCGGCGCCGGCGTGGTGTCGCTCGATGCGGAAGGACGCATCCACACCATCAACCCGTCGGCGCAGCGTCTGCTCGGGATCCCCCCCGGCGTCGGGCTGGCCGGCCGCGTCCTCGCTGACGTGGTGGCGTTTCCGGAGCAGCTCCAGACGGTTCAAGAGCTCGCGGCGCGGCTGCGGGTCGGGATGCGGGAGAGCATCCGGCGTCAGGTGCAGATGCCTTCGGGCGACGAGGTGTTGACGCTGCTCGTGACGGTGACGTTGCTCCAGGACGAGGAGGGGAAGGGGCTCGGCACCGTCGTCGTGTTCGATGACTACACCCAGCTGGTGAAGGTGCAGCGCATGGAGGCGTGGCAGGAGGTGGCGCGACGGATTGCCCACGAGATCAAGAACCCGCTGACACCGATCCAGGTCTCGGCGCAGCGGATCCGGCGTCGCTTCGGTCCGCGTCTGCGCGACGCCGAGGATGCGCGGATCTTCGACGAGTGCGTGGAGACGATCACCGGACAGGTGGAGAGCCTGAAGCTGCTGGTCAACGAGTTCTCGAACTTCGCGCGGCTGCCGGCCGCGAACCCGGTCCCCGATGATCTGAATCGACTGGTGCGCGAGGCCGTCGCCCGCTACCACGGCACCGACGGCATCGTCCTCGAGACCGATCTCGACGCGGAGCTCCCTCCGGTCGAGCTGGATCGCGAGCAGATCGGCCGGCTGCTCACGAATCTCGTCGACAACGCGATCGCGGCCATTCGCGAGCGCCGGGCCGGGGAATCCGGCGTCGCCGGCAGGGCCGACACCGCATACGGACACATCCTGCTGCGGACGATGCACGACGCGCCCCTGCATGCGGTCCGGCTGGAGGTCGTGGACGACGGGATCGGAATCCGTCCCGAGGATCGCCGGCGCATCTTCGAGCCGTACTTTTCGACGAAGGCGCAAGGCACGGGCCTCGGGCTCGCGATCGTCTCGCGGATCGTGGCCGATCATCGAGGCTACGTGCGCGTGCACGACATCTCGCCGTCCGGCGTTCGCTTCATCGTCGAGCTTCCCGTTCCCGCGGAGGGTCGCGTGGCGAGGCCCGCGCAGGGCGAGTACGCCGCGTGAGTCGCATCCTGATCGTCGACGACGAAGCCAGCATCCGCCGCTCGCTGGCGGGACTGCTCGACGACGAGGGCTGGGACGTCGCCGATGCGGCGGACGGAGATGCGGCGCTCGCCGCCGTGCGCGGCGAGGCGGGCCACTTCGACGTCGTGTTGCTGGACATCGCGATGCCGGGCCGCGACGGGATCGCAGTCCTCGAGGAGCTGCGCGAGGGATTCCCCGACCTGCCCGTCGTCATGATGAGCGGACACGGCAACATCGAGACGGCCGTGCGCTCGACGCGGCTGGGCGCATTCGATTTCATCGAGAAGCCGCTTTCGGCGGAGAAGCTTCTACTGACGCTCCAGCATGCCGTAGACCAGCGCCGGCTCGCGCTCGAGAACCGGCGCCTGCGGGCCGAGGCGCTGCGGGCGCACGAGATCCTCGGGGACTCGGAGCGGATCGTCCGGCTGAAACAGCAGATCGCGCAGGCCGCTCCGACCAACGGCTGGGTCCTGATCACCGGCGAGAACGGCACCGGCAAGGAACTCGTGGCGCGCCAGATCCACCTGCAGAGCCGGCGCGTCGCCGAGCCCTTCGTCGAGGTGAACTGCGCCGCGATTCCGGAGGAGCTGATCGAATCCGAACTCTTCGGGCACGAGAAGGGCGCATTCACGGGCGCGATCGCCCGGAAGCTCGGCAAGTTCGAGCTGTCCCACCGTGGCACCCTGTTCCTCGACGAGATCGCCGACATGTCGCTCAAGACGCAGGCGAAAGTGCTGCGTGTGCTGCAGGAGTCCAAATTCGAGCGGGTGGGCGGCAACGAGCCGATCGAAGTGGACGTGCGCGTGATCGCGGCGACCAACAAGGACCTCGAGAAGGAGATTGCCGCCGGGACTTTCCGCGAGGACCTGTACTACCGGCTCGCGGTGATTCCGTTCCACGTTCCGGCGCTGCGCGAGCGAAGCGAGGACATTCCCGCCCTGGCACGCGCGTTCGTTGCCGAGTTCTGTAGCGAGGCGGGCGTCAAGACCAAGGTGCTGGCGCCGCGCACGTTGGAGATCCTGCAAGGCTATTCGTGGCCCGGCAACGTTCGCGAACTGCGGAACCTGATGGAACGGCTCGTGCTGATGACACCGGGCACGCGCATCCAGCCCGACCATCTGCCGGACGGCATGCGCGGCGCGACCGCGCGAGACGAGAGTGGACCGAGCGCCACGCTCGAGGACGCGCGTCGCGCGTTCGAGCGCGAGTTCCTGTTGGCGAAGCTCCGCGAGCACGGAGGCAACGTCTCCCGGACGGCAGAGGCCGTGGGCCTCGCGCGCGAGAGCCTCTCGCGGAAGATCCGCGCCCTGAAGATCGAGACGTCGCGTGGGAGCCGCTGAGGTTCCCGCGGCAACCGCGCCGGCGTGGCTCGTCTCGCCGGCCGCACCAGAGGACAGCGCCGCGTGCGCCGCATTCGGCGGGCAGGCGCTCGCGCGCGGCTGGTCAGCGGCGTCGATCGCAAGCGAGATCGAGCACCCGGACGCGTGGGCGTGGACGCTCCGGGAGACGGCCGATCCGGCCCGATTGCAGGGCCTGTTGCTCGCACGTCGCGTGCTCGACGAGCTGAATCTCCTGCTGGTCGCCGTCGATCCGGCGCTGCGGCGGCGCGGAGGCGGCTCGGCGCTGGTCCGAGCGGCGCTCGACCGGGCTCGGAGGGATGCGCTGGCTGTCGTGCATCTCGAGGTCCGCGCGTCCAACGGTGCGGCGCTCGCGCTGTATCGACGGCACGGGTTCCTCGCGGTCGGCCTGCGCCCCCGCTACTACGAGAGCTGCGAGGATGCCGTGTTGATGAGCCTGGCCCTCGCTGGGGGATCCGCCGCTTGAGTGCAGCTCCGAGAGCCACCGCCATCCGCGTCGATGCGGAGGTCCGCGCCAATGTCGACGAAGGCGGCGCGAACCGCCGGCTCCGGCTGGGCGTTCCGGACTGGCCCGGCTCCGCGCCCGGGCAGTTCGCGATGCTCTCGCCCGGTCCGCTCGGCGCGGCCGAGCGCTTCGATCCGCTGCTGCCCCGACCCATGGCGGTGTACCGCGCGCGACCCGAGGCGGGCGGTGCGGAGCTCGAGATCCTGTACAAGGTAAGCGGTCGCGGGACGCGGCTCCTCGCCGGTACGCAGGCGGGGGAGAAGGTGCGCGTGGTCGGCCCGCTCGGAGTCGGCTTCCCGCTGCCGGAGGCCGGGCAGCGCGCGCTGCTCGTCGGCGGCGGGACCGGCATCGCCTCGCTCTACGAGTTGGCAGCGGCGGCGCGCTCGCGCGGGCCCGTCGTGGTGCTGCTCGGCGCGCGCGCGGCCGGGGACCTGATGGGCCGCGAGGACTTCGTCGCGCTCGGGATCGAGCTGCGGATCGCCACCGAGGACGGCAGCGAGGGCTGGAGCGGGCGGGTCACCGAGCTGCTCGAACACGCCCTCGCGGAGCCGGGTGCCGATGGCGATCTCGTGTATGCGTGCGGGCCGACGCCGATGATGCGCCGCGCTGCAGAGGTTGCCGTGGCGCTTGGCCGACGCTGTATCGTGTCGCTCGAGAACCGGATGGCGTGTGGCTTCGGCGTGTGCCTGGGCTGCGCGGTGCCGCGGCCGGAGGGTGGCTTCGCGCTGGTCTGCCGCGACGGTCCGGTCCTCGACGCCGCCGCGGTGCGCTGGGAGGAGACCCCGTGACAGCGGCCGTCGACTGCGCGGTGAACCTCGGCGGCATCGCGCTGCGCAACCCGGTACTGACGGCGTCGGGGACCTTCGGCTACGGAAACGAGTTCGCTCCGTTCTTCGACCTCGAGCGGATCGGCGGCATCGTCGCGAAGAGCCTCACACTCGAGCCGCGCGCGGGAAACCTGCCCCCGCGCATCGCGGAGACGCCCGCCGGCATGCTCAACGCGATCGGGCTCGAGAACGTCGGCGTCGATGCGTTCGTCGCCGAGAAGCTGCCGCTGCTGCCCGCCGGGCTGCCGGTCGTGGCGAGCGTGTTCGAGACCGAGATCGAGCGCTACGCCGAGGTCTGCAAGCGCCTCGCCGGCGTTCCGAGGATCTCCGGGCTCGAGATCAACGCGTCGTGTCCGCACGTGAAGAGCGGCGGCATCGAGTTCGGTCAACGGCCCGAGCTGCTCGCGCGGCTGGTGCGTGAGGTCCGCCGAACGACTCCGATGCCGCTGCTCGTCAAGCTCTCGCCCAACGTCACGGACATCCGCGAGATGGCGCGCGTCTGCGAGGGCGAGGGAGCCGACGGGATCTCGCTGATCAACACGTTGCAGGCGCTCGACGTGGATCTGGCGACGCGCCGGCCGGTCTTGCGCAATGGGCTCGGCGGGCTCTCGGGGCCCGCGATCCGGCCGGTCGCGCTGCGCATGGTCTGGCAGGCGTCGCAGGCCGTGAAGATCCCGATCTGCGGAATCGGCGGGATCCTGAGCGGCGAGGACGCCGTCAAATTCCTTGTCTGCGGCGCGACGGCCGTCCAGGTCGGGACGGCCAACTACCTGAATCCGATGGCCGCCGTCGAAGTTGCCGAGGGCATCGAACGCTACGCCGCCGAGCAGGGCTTCGGACGTGTGGCCGACCTGGTGGGCACGTTGCGCCCGTTCCCGTCCGGCCGCTGATTCTGCCCGCGGGGAGATGGATCCCCCGTGTGCAGCCAGCTTGCCTTCACACGCGAATTCAGATACGGTGCCGGCACTTGCACGCCCGTGACCAGAGCGATCGTCCCCTTCGAGGAGCCGGTCGGCCGAGGCCCCGGTTGCGCGGTTTACTCTGGGTTTGGTCCTGGCTGTAGTCTGGGTGTGGTCTGCGGGTGTGGTCTAGGACTCGGATCGATTCCATCTTGGCTTGGTTCTTGGCTCGGGGTTCATGGCAGAGGTGGTGTGCGGAAGGCGGACCCCGAGTCCGCTGTTTTGTTTCTGGGGTCCGAGTTTCTCCGAGGTCGAGGTTCCGAGGTGAACGCGATGTTTCGAGACATCCCGCCGCGTCTGCGCGAGGTCGTCGAGCCGATCCTGGCCAGCCACGGGCTGGAGCTGGTGGATACCGAGGTCCTGAGCGGCCCCGGCGGTCCGTTGATCCGCGTCGTCGTCGATACGCCGCTGGGGGACGGGCGCGTGCCGGTGGGGCGCTGCGCCGACGTGGCGCGCGAGATCGGGACCGGTCTCGACGCCGATGCCTCGTTCGCGCGCGGCTACCGCCTGGAAGTCGCCTCCCCCGGGCTCGACCGCGTACTGGCCCGCGAGAAGGATTTCGTCGCCGTCCTCGGCGCCGAGGTCAAGATCGAGACCCGTCGGCCGCTCGACGGGCGCCGCCACTTCCGCGGCGAGCTGGTCGCCTTCGAAGACGGGATCGCGCGCGTCTCGATCGACGGGCGAGAGCACGGGGTGCCATTCGAAGAGGTCGCGCGCGCGCGACAGGTCTACCAGTTCACGCCTGCGGATTTCAACAAGCCGCCCAAGGTGGCTCGTGAGGCCGGAGAAGCGTCATGATCCTGCTCAAGCGCGAGATCGACCAGATCGCCAAGGACAAGGGCATCGATCGCAAGATCGTCATCGGCGCCGTCGAGGAGGCGATGCTGCAAGCCGCGCGCCGCCGCTACGGCAACGAGAAGGAGATCGAGGCGCGCTTCAACGACGAAACCGGCGAGGTGGAGCTGTTCGAGTTCCGCACCGTCGTCGAACACATCACCGACGCCGAGACGCAGGTGCTCGTCGCCAAGGCCCGGGAACTCGACCAGGAGTGCGAGGTCGGCGACGAGATCGGCGTGAAGCTGAACACCGAGGGTTTCGGCCGGATCCTCGCCCAGACCGCCAAGCAGGTGATCATCCAGCGGGTTCGCGAGGCCGAACGCGGCATCGTGTTCGACGAGTACAAGGATCGCAAGGGCGAGGTCGTGAATGGCATCGTGCGCCGCTTCGAGAAGGGGTCGCTGATCGTCGACCTCGGTCGGGCCGAGGCGCTGCTTCCGGCCAAGGAGCAGGTGCCCCGCGAGAACTACCGGGTCGGCGACCGCATCCGCGCCTACGTCATCGACGTCAACAAGGAAGCGAAGGGCCCGCAGATCATCCTGTCGCGCGCGTCGATCGACTTCCTGGCGAAGCTCTTTGCGCAGGAGGTGCCCGAAATCTACGAGGGCATCGTGACGATCGAGTCGTCGGCGCGAGAGCCCGGCGTGCGCTCGAAGATCGCCGTGGCTTCTCGCGACAGTGATGTCGATCCCGTCGGCGCCTGCGTCGGGATGAAGGGCAGCCGCGTGCAGGCCGTCGTGCAGGAACTGCGCGGAGAGCGCATCGACATCGTGCCGTGGAGCCCGGATCCGGCGCGCTACGTGTGCAGCGCGTTGTCGCCGGCGCAGGTGTCGAAGGTGATCATCGACGAGGCGGCGAAGTCCATGGACGTCATCGTACCCGACGACCAGCTCTCGCTGGCGATCGGCCGCAAAGGCCAGAACGTGCGGCTCGCGGTGCAGCTCACCGGTTGGCGCATCGACATCAAGAGCGAGTCGAAACTGCGCGAGGTGGCGGGATGGCTGGCGAAGGCCGTCTCCGTGGTCGAGGGCTGGGGAGAGCCCGAGGCCGAGATCCTGTTGAATCAAGGGATCACCTCGTTGCAGGACTTGTCCCGCGTGTCGCCCGAACTGCTGCTGCAGCTGCCGGGCATCGACGAGGCCGGCGCCGGCGCGGTGAAGCAGAGGGCCGCCGAACTCGCCGACGAACAGCGCCAGCTCGAGGCCGAAGCGGCCGCTGCCGCGCACGCCGCCGAGCTCGCGGAGATGGCGGCGGCTGCGGCTCCGCCGGTTGCTCCGGTTCCGGTCGAAGCCGCGGCGGAGCCGGCGACCGAGGCTGTGGCCGAGGCGACGCCCGGGCGGGCTCCACAGGTCGAGGAGAGCTAGCGTCCACGCCCGTCCCGAACGGGACGACCCGCAGATAGCAACCCGCAGACAGCGACCCGAAGATGGTTTGGATGTCGAGGTAGATGGCCAAGATTCGCGCCTACAAGATCGCCGAAGAGCTCGGCATCGACCGCAACGACTTCGTCGAGAAGGCGAAGTCGGTCGGCGTCGATCTCGCGAGCCCGATGGCCTCGGTCGACGAGGACGTCGCCGGTGAGCTGCGCTTGAAGCTCGGCGGCCACGTGCCGGGCGCGCAGGTCGTCGAGCGGCGGGTCGAGGCCGAGGGCGGCGGAGCCGTGATTCGTCGACGAAGGCGGGCGCCGGCGCCCGCTCCCGTCGCGCCGGTCGCCGTCGAGCCGCCGATTGCCGCGGACCGGGAACCGCCCGAGCCGGAGGAGCTCGAGCCCCCTGCGCCGTCTCCGATTCCGGAACCGATCACTGCGGAAGCCGAACCTGCTTTCGACGAGCCGGAAGAACCGGCGTCTGCGCCGGCGCCGCGTGTGGTCATCGGCCGCGAAGCCGCGCGCGAGGGGGTCGCAGAAAAGGGCGGCCCGGACTTCGGTCCGCTCGGCGCCGCCGCGGCCGCGGCGGCGGGCAAGGGCAAGGAGCGCAAGCGTGTCCGCGAGGTCGTGAACCTGCGCGAGCAGGAACAGCTCGCGCAACAGGCCACCTCGCGGCTGATGCGCCGGCCGACCGTGATCGATCCGCGGGTGATGCAGTCTCCGCGCCGCCGCCGGCGCGACAAGCTGGCCGCGCCTGCGCGGCCTGCCGCGGCGGCAGCGGTCCAGAAGACGGCGAAGCGCCTGGTCCGCGCCGAGGGATTGATCAGCGTCGCCGAACTCGCGCGGCAGCTCGGCGCGAAGGCAGCGGAAGTGCAGGGGCGCCTCATGGCCTTCGGCACGATGGCGTCGGTGAACCAGCAGCTCGATCTGGAGACGGCCCGCAAGATCGCGACCCACTACGGCTTCGAGGTCCAGGACGTCGGGTTCCAGGAGGACGAGGTCCTGCTCGACAGCGCCCCGGTGCAGGAGGGCGCGCTCGAAACGCGCCCGCCGGTCGTCACCGTGATGGGTCACGTCGATCACGGCAAGACGTCGCTGCTCGACGCGCTGCGCGAAGCCAACGTCGTCGCCGGCGAGGCCGGCGGCATCACCCAGCACATCGGTGCGTACCAGGTCGTGCGGGGAGGGCGTCGGCTCACCTTCATCGACACCCCCGGTCACGAGGCGTTCACGATGATGCGCGCCCGCGGCGCGCAGGCGACCGACATCGTCATCCTCGTCGTCGCCGCCAGCGAAGGCATCATGCCGCAGACCGTCGAGGCGATCGAGCACGCCAAGGCGGCGGGCGTGCCGATCGTCGTCGCGGTGAACAAATGCGATCTCCCGGACGCCAATCCGCAGCTCGTGCGCCAGCGCTTGATGGAGCACGGACTCGTGCCCGAGGACTTCGGCGGCGACACGATCTGCGTCGATGTCTCGGCGATCAAGCGCACCGGGCTCGATACGCTGCTCGAGATGCTCGCGCTGCAGTCGGATGTCCTCGAGCTGCGCGCCGATCCGACCCGGCGCGCCCGCGGCATCGTGCTCGAGTCGCGTCTCGACAAGGGCCGCGGACCCGTGGCGACCGTACTGGTACAGGAGGGCACGCTTCGCCAAGGCGACACTGTCGTCGTCGGCACCGCCTACGGCCGCGTGCGGGCGCTGGAGAACGAGCGTGGCCAGCGGATCGAAGAGGCCGGGCCTTCGACGCCAGTGCAGGTGATCGGGCTCTCCGAAGTTCCCGACGCCGGCTCGGCATTGCACGCCGTCGAGAACGAGCGCGCGGCCCGCGAAGTGGCCGATCACCGCGCTGGCCAGGAGAAGGCGAAGCCGGGCCCCGCCCCGCGTCGCGTCTCGCTGGAGGAGCTGTTCGCCCGCGGCGACGATTCGGGCCCGAAGGAGCTCCGGATCGTGCTGAAGGCCGACGTACACGGCTCGCTCGAAGCGGTGCGCGACGCGCTGACGAAGCAGTCGACCGACGAGGTCAAGGTGAATGTGATCCTCGCGGGTGTCGGCGGGATCTCGGAGAGCGACGTCATGCTGGCCAAGGCCAGCGACGCGATCGTCGTGGGCTTCCATGTGCGACCGGATTCGTCGGCGCGCCGCGCCTCCGAAGGACAGGGCGTCGACATCCGCAGCTATCAGATCATCTACGAGGCCACCGACGAGGTGCGCCGCGCGATGGCCGGGCTGCTGCCGCCGAAGCGCGAGGAGAAGGTCCTCGGTCGGGCGGAAGTGCGAAAGACCTTCAGCGTGCCCCGGCTCGGCACCGTGGCCGGTTGCTACGTCACCGAAGGGCTGGTCCGGCGCAACGCGCGGGGCCGGTTGCTGCGCGATGGCGTGCAGATCTGGGAGGGCACCTTCGCGTCGCTCAAGCGCTTCAAGGACGACGTCCGCGAGGTGCAGACGGGCTACGAGTGCGGCATCGGCCTCGAGGGCTACAACGACGTCAAGATCGGCGACGTGATCGAGCCGTACGAGATCGAGGAGACGCCCGCGACGCTGTCATGATCGTCGCGGCGGCCGTGGTCGAGCTGCATGTGCACGGCTCCCAGTCGCTGAAGCAGAAGCGCGGGGTGGTGCGCTCGATCGTCCAGCGCGTCCGCAATCGCTTCAACGTCTCGGTTGCCGAGATCGGCGGACAGGGCACCTGGCAGGTCGCGGTGCTCGGCGTCGTCATGACGGGAAGCGACCGCACGCAGGTCCGGAGCCAACTCCAGCGCGCGCTCGTCTTCCTCGAGGAGTTGCATCTGGCCGAGGTGACCGGCAGCGATTTCGAGCTGCTCGAAATGTGTTACGAAGGTGCCGAACGCGACGAGAGCGATGCGCTCAGCCCCGCGGACTTCGGCGCCCAGCACGATCGTGAGGACGAGGACTGATGGCGTCGCGTCGGCTCGAGCGCGTAGGCGAACAGCTGCGAGAGGAGATCGCGCGCGCGCTGCGCGAAGAGGTCGCCGATCCGCGCGTGCGGCTCGTGACGATCCTCCGCGTCGATGCGTCGCCCGACCTGCGCAACGCGCTGGTGTTCTGGAGCCGGCTCGCGACCGAGGACGGCCCCGCGCTCGAAACCGTGGCGGCCGGGCTCGACTCGGCGGCGCCGTTCCTGCGACGGCGACTCGCGCACGCTCTCCCGCTGAAGCGGATGCCGGAGCTGCGCTTCCGTCACGATCCCGGGATCGAACTCGGCGATCAGACGTTGTCGCTGTTGCGGGAGCTGCGCGATGAGTCCTAGAAAGCAGCGCCGGACCCCCGAGCGGCCCGGGCCGAGCGGCTTCCTGGTCGTCGACAAGCCCGCCGGCTGGACCTCCCACGACGTCGTGGACGCCGCCCGGCGCTGGTTCGGGACGCGCAGGATCGGGCATCTCGGGACACTCGATCCCCAGGCCACCGGCGTGCTGCCGCTGGCCGTGCGCGACGCCACCAAGCTCGTCTCGTTCGTGTCCGCGGATCCCAAGGTCTATCGCGGCGTCGTGCGACTCGGCGCCGAGACCGACACGCTCGACGGCGACGGCAAGATCCTCTCACGTAGCGACGCGCCGCTGCCGGAGGCCGCGGCGCTGCTGCCGGTGCTCGAGAGCCTCGTCGGCGAGCACGAGCAGGTGCCGCCGATGTTCAGCGCGGTCAAGCAGGGCGGCGTGCCGCTCTATCGGCTCGCCCGTCGCGGCGAAGAGGTCGAGCGCACCGCCCGCAAGGTGCGGATCGACTCGTTCCGCCTCGTCTCGTACGTCCCGCCCGACCTCGAGGTGGAGGTGCAGTGCTCGCCGGGGACCTACGTCCGCGTGCTCGCCGCCGAAATCGGCCAGCGGCTCGGCTGCGGTGCGTATCTGCTGTCGTTGTGTCGGTTGCGAAGCGGACCGTTCGAGCTGGCGCAGGCGGCGCCGGTGGAGGTGCTGGCCGCGGAGGCGGAGCGCGGCGAGCTGGATGCCCGGCTGGTTCGGCCGGTGGCGGCGCTCGGCCTATCCGCGTTGAAGCTCGGTCCGGAGGACGCGCGTCGCGTGTTGCACGGGGGGCCACTGCCCCAGGGAGGGCCCGCGCGGGCTCCGGGAGAGCGGATCGCGGCTCTCGATCCCACGGGGACACTGATCGCGATCCTCGAAGTTGCGCCGGATCGCAGTCTCCAACCCCTTCGCGTGTTGGGTCAGCTTGCTGCGCATCGCTGACTTTGGTACCCCTCTCGCCCGAGCGAAGAAGAAATCGAGGCAGTCACTTGATCGCAGCGGAACGCAAGCAGAGCGTCATCGACGGCAATCGTCGTCACGAGACCGACACCGGATCGACCGAGGTCCAGGTCGCCATCCTGACCGAGCGCATCAACGAGCTCTCCGAGCACTTCAAGGTCCACCTGAAGGACCACCACTCCCGCCGTGGCCTGCTCAAGATCGTGAGCCAGCGCCGGCGGCTGCTCGACTATCTGCGCCGCACGGCGCCGGCGCGCTACCAGGAGTTGATCCAGCGACTCGGCCTTCGGCGTTAGTCGAGGCGCTGCGGCCGTCCCGAAACTCGCGGGCGGCCGATTCCATTCGACGCCGAGCAACAGACCCCAGACGGGCCAGCTGAAGATCGTGCCAAAGGCTGGGGTGTGGGAGTCAGTCGTGGGCGAAGAGCCCGGCGAAGCCGGGCGGCCATCGGGCCGGACCGGCGAAGCCGGGCGGCCATCGGGCTGGTCCTTCGCCCATCCCTGATCCCGCATCCCGCCCTCCCGCGATTCCTCCGCTGCAGATCCCGCAACGCTCCGGCCTGGCCGAGATGGCAGACGTCCATCCGGTGGCCGGGGAGGAGAATCGCAACGTATGGCTTCCAAATCCTATTGGTTCCAACCGCATACCGTGACGTTCGACGTGGGCGGTCGCCCCATGACGCTCGAGACGGGCCGCATGGCGAAGCAGGCGTCCGGCGCGGTCGTCGTCACCTACGGTGAGACCGTCGTGCTCGTCACGGCCACGACGGCCAAGGCGCGCGAGGGCCTCGACTTCCTGCCGCTGACCGTGGACTTCGTCGAGAAGACCTCCGCGGCCGGCAAGATTCCGGGCGGCTTCTTCAAGCGCGAGGGCCGGCTCTCGGACCGCGAGGTCCTGGTGTCGCGCTTCATCGACCGCTCGGTGCGGCCGCTGTTCGCCGAGGGCTGGCGCGACGAGACCCACATCGTCGCGACGGTGCTGTCCGCGGACCGCGAAAACACTCCGGACCTGCCGGCCTTCGTCGGCGCGTCCGCGGCTCTGCATCTCTCGGATGCTCCGTTCCTCGGTCCGATCGGCGCGGTCCGGGTCGGCCGCATCGACGGCAAGTGGGTCATCAACCCGCTGCGCTCGCAGCTCCCGGAGGCCGACGTCGAGATCGTCGTCGCTGGCAGCCGGAACGCCGTGGTGATGGTCGAGGGCGGCGCGAAGCAGGTGCCGGAAGCCGAGATCCTCGAAGGGCTCCGCTTCGGTCACGCCGAGCTGCTCGGTCAGCTCGAGCCGCAGGAAGAGCTGCGCCGCGTGTACGGCAAGCCGAAGCGCGACCCGGCCCCGCCGCCGGACACGAGCGCGCTGCAGGCGCGCATCCGCGAGATGATCGGCAACGACCTGCGCGATGCCGTCCGGATCGAAGAGAAGCTCGCTCGCTACAAGGCGATCGGCGAGGCCGAGAAGCGCGCGATCGACGCGCTGTCCGAGGAGTACCGCCGGGCGCCGGCGAAGCTCGAGAGCCTCGCCGACGTGGAGGAGCGCCGCGCCGGATTGCAGGCGCTCGTCTCGCAGACGAAGTCGATCCTGCACGATCTGCGGTCGGAGCTGATTCGCGAGCGCATCCTCAGCGAGGCGAAGCGCATCGACGGCCGCGGGACGGCGGACATCCGCCCGATCGCCTGTGAGCTGCGGGTGGTGCCGCGAGTCCACGGCGTCGCGCTGTTCACGCGCGGTGAGACGCAGTCGCTGGTGTCGGCCACGCTCGGCAGCGCCTTCGACACCCAGATGATCGACGGCCTCACCGAGCGCTACGAAAAGTCGTTCATGTTCCACTACAACTTCCCGCCGTTCTCCGTCGGGGAGGCGCGCATGCTGCGCGGTCCGGGACGCCGGGAGGTCGGACACGGAACGCTGGCCGAGCGCGCGATCCAGGCCGTGCTGCCGCCGCGCGAGGAGTTCCCGTACACGCTGCGCATCGTCGCCGAAACGCTCGAGTCGAACGGCTCGTCGTCGATGGCGGCGATCTGCGGCGCCACGCTGGCGCTGATGGATGGCGGCGTGCCGATCACCGCGCCGGTGGCCGGCATCGCGATGGGCCTGATCGAAGAAGGCGACCGGGTCGCGATCCTGTCGGACATCCTCGGCGACGAGGACCACCTGGGCGACATGGACTTCAAGGTCGCCGGGACGCGCGCGGGTATCACCGCGGTCCAGATGGACATCAAGGTCCGCTCCGTCGACTGGTCCGTCATGGAACGCGCGCTCGATCAGGCGCGCCAGGGCCGGCTGCACATCCTCGATCGCATGGAAGCGGAGACCGCAGACGTGCTCGGCGGGCAGTTCAGCCACCGCACGGAACTCGCCGATCATGCGCCGCGGATGGCACAGATGTGGATCAAGCCCGACCGGATCCGCGACATCATCGGCCCCGGCGGCCGCGTGATCCGCGCGATCCAGGAGGCCACCGGCGTCAAGATCGACGTCGAGGACACCGGTCAGGTGCGGATCTTCTCGCCGGACGGTCCGAACCTCGATCGCGCGCGGTCCATGGTGGAAGAGCTCACGCAGGAGGCTGAACTCGGGCGGATCTACGCGGGCAAGGTCAAGCGGATCACGGATTTCGGCGCCTTCGTCGAGATCTTCCCGGGCACCGATGGGATGATCCACATCAGCCAGCTCGCGGAAGGCCGCGTCGAGCGCGTCACCGACGTGATCCAGGAGGGCGACGAAGTCCTCGCCAAGTGCATCGACATCGACCCGAGCGGACGGATCCGGCTGTCGCGCAAGGAAGCGCTAGCGGACCTCGCCGCGGAGGCCGCGCCGCCCTCCGAGGGCTGAAAAGGGGGGACGTGGCCGGAGGCGGCTCGTCTCGCACGACCAGCTCGCCGCGTAGTCATCGGGACGCGAACGCTGTCGTTCGCGTCCCGATCGCGCGTGTGGCGGGCGCTGAGAATCTGCCGCTGCCGCACTACGCCAGCAGCGGCGCAGCCGGCGCGGACCTTTGCGCCGCCGTCTCCGCGGTGCTGCGCATCGAGCCCGGTGCGCGCGCACTGGTGCCGACGGGCATGCGCATCGCGCTGCCCGAGGGCTACGAGGCGCAGGTGCGTCCGCGCAGCGGGCTCGCGCTCCGCTACGGCGTCGTGCTCCCGAACGCGCCGGGCACCATCGACGCCGACTACCGGGGTGAGATCAAGGTACTCCTGTGGAACGCGGGGGCCGAGCCGTTCGAGGTGCGGCGCGGCGATCGCATCGCCCAGCTCGTCGTGGCGCCGGTGGCGCGCGCGCAGTGGGAAGAGTGCGCGACGCTCGACGACACCGAGCGGGGGGCCGGCGGCTTCGGGCATACTGGCCGCCACGCGCCCCGCGTGGAGGCCGATTCGTGACGCAGACCCCCGCCATTCCGAGCCGCGAGACTGGAAGCCGCGAGACCGGGAGCCGCGATGAGCCCAGGAGCCGCGAGCCGCTGCATCCGCAGCCGCCGTCGCCGACGCGCGCCCCGGCGCCGCCGTCGAAGCATCGCGAGCTTGTGCTGCGCCTGCTGACGGCCGCGGTACTGGTGCCGGGCGTCCTGTGGTTGATCGTCCAGGGGGGGTTCTGGGTCCTCGGGACCGTCGTTGTGATCACACTGCTCGGCATCCGCGAGCTGTACCAGTTGCTCGAGGCCAAGGGCGCTCGCCCGCTCTGGGGCTTCGGCCTGACGGCAGGTGGGCTGCTGCCCGTGGTCGGCTACTTCGGCAACGAGTATCACGCGACGATCCTGATGACGGCGTCGCTGCTGGCGTTCATGGTGATCCAGGTCGGCAAGGCGGAGATCAGCCAGGCCATGGCATCGATCTCGGGCACCTTTTTCGGGGTCTTCTACGTCGGCTGGCTGCTCGCGCACACGGTGACGCTGCGGAACTTCCAGAGCGTCGTCGGCGCCAAGTGGGGCAGCGACGCCGCGGCGCTGTTCGACCCGAATGCCGGCGCCTTCTTTCTCACGTTCTGTCTCACCGCGGTCGTGTTGTGCGACGCCGGCGCGTACTTCGTCGGCCGCGCCTGGGGCCGCCGCAAATTGGCGCCGCAGGTGAGCCCTGGCAAGACCGTGGAGGGCTCCCTCGGCGGGATCGTCATCGGCACCCTCGCGGCCCTCGTCTGCAAGGGGCTCTACGACTTCTTCTGGCCGGAGCTGTCGGCGGCCTTTTCGTGGCCGATGGCCGCGGCGTTCGGCGCGATCCTCTCGGTGGCCGGCATGATCGGCGATCTCGTCGAATCGCTGCTCAAGCGAGACGCGGCGCTGAAGGATGCCGGCGCCTTGTTGCCGGGCATGGGCGGTGTGCTCGACCGGATCGACTCGGCGCTGCTCGCGATCCCGGTCATGTACTACCTTCTGCTGGGCTTCACCTACCTCAGTGCGGGCTTCCGATGATCGAGCGCTACACGCGACCCGAGATGGGCGCCGTCTGGACCGAGGAGGCGCGCTACCGCGCGTGGCTCCGGGTCGAGCTGGCCGTCTGTGAGGTGCTCGCCGAGCGGGGCACGATCCCCGCCGACGCGCTCGCTGCGATCCGCGCGCGCGCGGGCTTCGACGTGGGCCGAATCGCCGAGATCGAGCGCGAAGTGCGCCACGATGTGATCGCGTTCCTGACCAATGTCGCCGAGCACGTGGGGGCGGATGCGCGCTGGATCCACTACGGCATGACCTCGAGCGACGTCATCGACACCGCCCTGGCGCTCCAGATCCGCGAGGCCGGCGCGCTCCTGCTGGCCGGCTGCGACCGAGCGCTCGCGGCGCTGCGCAGGCGGGCGCTCGAACACCAGCACACGCCGATGGTCGGGCGTACCCACGGCATCCATGCCGAGCCGACGACGTTCGGGCTGAAGCTGCTGGTGTTGCACGGCGCGCTACAGCGGAGTCGCGAGCGGCTGGCGCGCGCGCTGGGAGAGGCCGCGGTGGGCAAGATTTCCGGCGCGGTCGGTACCTTCGCGCATCTCGATCCGGCCGTGGAAGAGGCCGTCTGCGCGAAGCTCGGCATCGGCTTCGAGCCGGCCTCGACCCAGGTGGTGCAGCGCGACCGGCACGCGGCGTTCGTGCAGGCGCTCGCGCTCGTCGCCTCGGTCATCGACCAGGCGGCCGTGGAGTTCCGGCATCTCGCGCGCACGGAGGTGCGCGAGGTCGAAGAGGAGTTCGGCAAGGGCCAGAAGGGCTCGTCGGCGATGCCGCACAAGCGCAATCCGTGGCGCTTCGAGAACCTCTCGGGGCTGGCAAGGGTCGTGCGCGGCTATGCCGGCGCGGCGCTCGAGAACCTGGCGCTCTGGCACGAGCGCGACATCTCGAACTCGTCCGTCGAGCGCATCGTGCTGCCCGATGCCTGCATCGCCGTCGACTTCATGTTGCAGCGCTTCGCCGGTCTGGTGGAGACGTTGCGCGTGCTGCCCGAGCGGATGCGCGAGAACCTCGAGTCTTCGCGCGGGCTGGTGTTCAGCGGCACGCTGCTGCTCGCGCTCGCCGAACAGGGCCTCTCGCGTGAGGATGCCTACCGACTGGTGCAGGGTCACGCGATGGACACCTGGGAGAAGGGCGGCCAGTTCAAGGACCGCGTGCTCGCGGATCCGGAGATCGCGCGCGTGCTCGACAAGGAAACCGTCGAGCGCGCCTTCGATCTGGAAGCGGCGCTGCGCAACGTCGCCGCGATCTTCGAGAGAGCGCTGGCGGACTGAGCCGCGGGAGGGTGGATTGAAGGCGATCGTTAGCGTACTGCTGAAACCCGACGTGCTCGACCCTCAGGGCCGCGCGATCCAGCGCGCGTGCGCGACGCTCGGTTACGATGCCGTCTCCGATGTCCGGCAGGGCAAGCTCTTCGAGATCGCGCTGGGCACGGACGATCGCGCGACGGCCGAACGGCTGGTGCGCGAGCTGTGCGAGAAGCTGCTCGCCAATGCCGTGATCGAGGACTGGCGCATCGACCGTTTCGAAGACTGACCGATTCACGGACGAACCGACCCAGGAACCGCGACGGAGGTCCCCCCCGATGTCGATCGATCCCGATCTGCTTCGCGAGCAGTGCTCGCGGACCCTCGAGCGCACGGATTTCCCGGCGCTCGGCGTCAAGCACGAGGGCAAGGTCCGCGACTCGTACGTTCGCGACGGCCGGCGCACCATCGTCGTCACGGACCGGATCTCGGCGTTCGACGTCGTGCTCGGCACGATCCCGTTCAAGGGGCAGGTGCTGAACCAGATCGCCGCGTTCTGGTTCGAGCGCACGCGCGGCGTGGCGCCGAACCACGTGCTCGACGTGCCCGATCCGAACGTCACCGTCGGCGCGGAATGCGGCCTGGTGCCGATCGAGTTCGTCGTCCGCGGCTATCTCACCGGCGTCACCAACACGTCGATCTGGACCGCCTACGCGCGGGGCGAGCGGGTCTACTGCGGCCATCGCCTGCCGGACGGGTTGCGCAAGCACGAGCGGCTGCCGGCGCCGCTGCTGACGCCGACGACCAAGGCGCAGGCCGGCGCGCACGACGAGCTGACGTCACGCGAGGCGCTGATCGCCGGCGCTGTCGTCACCGTCGAGTTCTACGACCGCGCCGAGGCGATGGTGTTGCGGCTGTTCGCGGAGGGGCAGCAGTGGGCCGAGAAGCAGGGCCTCCTCCTCGTCGACACGAAGTACGAGCTGGGACTCCACCCGGAGGACGGCCGACTCGTCGTCATCGACGAGATCCATACGCCTGATTCGTCGCGGTACTGGTACCTGGACAGCTACGAACCCGCGCTGTCCGCCGGCAGCGATCCCAAGGCGATGGACAAGGAGTACGTGCGGCGCTGGCTCGCGGAGCGCGGCTACAAGGGCGCCGGCGCGCCGCCGCCGCTTCCCGACGACGTGCGCTGCGAGGCCGCGCGCCGGTACATCGAGACTTTCGAGCGCATCACCGGGACGGTGTTCGAGCCGGACATCGAGCCGCCGCTCGAACGCATCCGTCGCCATCTGGGAATCTGAGTCTACACAGGAGTGGTACGCCCGTGTTGTCCGTGATCCAGTTTCCGGGCTCCAACGATGATCGCGACATGCGCTTCGCGCTGAAGAGCGCGCTCGGCGTCGCGGCGGAGCTCGTCTGGCACCAGGAGGCAGAGCTGCCGGCGGGGACGCGCGGCGTGCTGCTGCCGGGAGGCTTCTCGTACGGGGACTATCTGCGCTGCGGCGCGATGGCGCGCTTCTCGCCGGTGATGGCGGCCGTCCGGCGCTTCGCCGACGCCGGCGGGCCGGTGCTCGGCACCTGCAACGGCTTCCAGGTGCTGTGCGAGGCGGGCCTGCTGCCCGGCGCGCTCCTGCGCAACCGGGATCTCGACTTCCTGTGCGAGTGGGTGCACGTCCGTGTCGAACGAGCCGATGCGCCATTCCTCTCGCGCACCCGGGTAGGCGACGTCTTGCGGCTCCCGATCAAGCACGGCGAAGGGCGCTACGCGATCGATCGTGACGGACTCGCCCGACTCGAGGCCGGCGGCCAGGTGTTGCTGCGCTACTGCGCTCCCGACGGCGAGGTCCGCGATGCCGTCAACCCGAACGGCTCGATCGCGAACGTCGCGGGCGTGCGCAATACCGCCGGCAACGTCATGGGCCTGATGCCGCATCCGGAGCACGCCGTCGAGGCGTTGACCGGCGGCACCGATGGCCTGCAGATCCTCGGCTCGCTCGCCGACGCCGTCGCCGGCGCGGAGCGCTCGCGATGAGCAACCGCCGCGAACCGGCCGTCGATCTGTTGCTGGCCCGCGAACACGGCCTCAGCGATTCCGAATGGGAGCGCATCCTCGAACTGCTCGGACGCACGCCGACGTTCTCGGAGCTCGGGATCTTCTCGGTGATGTGGTCCGAGCACTGTTCGTACAAATCGAGCCGCATCTACCTGCGCACACTGCCGACGACGGCGCCGGGGCAGGGCGCTGGCCCGGTCGACGGCGCGTCGGCACCCGTCGGCACGGTGCTGGTGGGGCCCGGCGAGGGAGCCGGCGCCGTCGCGATCGGCGATGGCCTGGCGGTGATCTTCAAGATCGAGAGCCACAACCACCCGAGCTTCATCGAGCCGACGCAGGGCGCGGCGACCGGCGTCGGCGGGATCCTGCGCGACATCTTCAGCATGGGTGCCCGGCCGATCGCGTCGCTCGACTCGATCCGCTTCGGGCCACTCGACGATCCGAAGCACCGGATGCTGCTGCGTGGCGTCGTGCACGGGATCGGCGGCTATGGCAACTCGGTCGGCGTGGCGACCGTGGGCGGCGAGACCAGCTTCCACGAATGCTATCGCGGCAACATCCTGGTGAACGCGTTCAACCTCGGGCTCGTCGAACAGGACGGAATCTTCCTGGGCCAGGCCGCCGGCGTGGGCAATCCCGTCGTCTACGTCGGCTCGAAGACCGGACGCGACGGTATCCACGGAGCCAGCCTGCTCGCGTCGGCCGAGTTCGACGACGAGACCGACGCCAAGCGTCCTACCGTGCAGGTGGGCGATCCATTCACCGAGAAGTGTCTGATCGAGGCGTGTCTCGACGCCATGCGCAGCGGGGACATCGTCGGCATCCAGGACATGGGAGCAGCCGGTCTCACGTGCTCGTCGTTCGAGATGGCGAGCCGCGCCGGGACCGGGATCGAGATGGATCTCGATCGTGTCCCACAGCGCGCTGCGAACATGACGCCATACGAGCTGCTGCTCTCGGAGAGCCAGGAGCGCATGCTGCTGGTCACGCGCCAGGGCGCCGAGCAGCGGGTCTGCGATCGCTTCGCACGCTGGGACCTCGAAGCGGTCGTCGTGGGCCGCGTCACCGACGACGGCCGGATGAAGGTCCGCTGGCACGGCGAGACCGTCGTCGACATTCCCGTCGATCCCGTCGCCGAGAACGCGCCGTGCTACGAACGACCGACGCAGGTGCCGCCGGAACTCGGCGAGCGCCAGAAGCTGGACCTGGCGTCGATCGAGCCGGAGACGGACCCGCAGGGCGCCCTCGAGGCGCTGCTCGACACGCCGAACCTCGCGTCGAAGGCATGGATCTGGCGCCAGTACGATTCGATGGTGCAGGGCAACACCGTCCTGGGGCCCGGCGGTGACGCCGCGCTGGTGCGCGTGAAGCGCGAGGACGGGACGCCCACCGGAACGGCGCTGGCGATGTCCGTGGACTGCAACCCGCGCTGGTGTTGGCTCGATCCGCGCGAGGGCACGATCGCGGCGGTGGCGGCGTCCGCCCGCAACGTGGCGTGCACCGGCGCGCGGCCGCTGGCGCTGACGAACTGCCTGAACTTCGGTAGCCCCGAGAAGCCGGAGATCATGTGGGAGTTCGCCGAGTCCGTGCGCGGGCTCGGCGAGGCGGCGCGCGCGCTCGGAACGCCGGTGATCTCCGGGAACGTCTCGTTCTACAACGAGACGCGCGGGCAGGCGATCTTCCCGACACCGACGATCGCGGTGGTCGGTCTGCTCGACGATGTTCGTCGGCACGCGGTGTCGCACTGGACCGCGCCGGCTCTCGTGATCGTCCTGCTCGGCGAGACGCGCGAGGAGATCGGGGGCAGCGAGTGGCTGGCGCTGCGCCGTGGTCTCGAGGCGGGCCTCCCGCCGCGGGTCGATCTCGCGCACGAGCAGAGGCTCCACGGCTTGCTGGCGGACGGCGTCGCGGCCGGCGAGATCCAGACGGCGCACGATGTCGCCGAGGGGGGCCTCGCCCTGGCGCTCGCGGAGTGTTGCTGGACGGGGCCCCTGCGGATCGGCGCGCGGGTGACGCTCGATGCCGCCGTGCGGATCGAGGCGCTGCTGTTCGGCGAGTCGACCGGCCGCGTGCTCGTCGCGACGGCCGCCGCGGACGCGCTGCTCGCGCGCGCGGCCGCCGCCAGCGTCCCGGCGCAGCGGATCGGCGAGACCGGCGGCGATCGCCTGCGGATCGCCGCGCGTGACGGCGCCCCCCCCTGGATCGACGGGGATCTGGCGCGGCTGGCAGCGATCTGGGAGCAGGGCATTCCGCGCCGGCTCGATCGACCCGAGGGCGTCGCCCTCGACGAGGAGGCTTCCTGATGTGCGGCATCTTCGGCGTCCACGGTCATCCGGAGGCAGCGCACCTCACCTACCTCGGTCTCTACGCACTCCAGCATCGCGGCCAGGAGAGCGCGGGCATCGTTTCGTCGAACGGACGCGAACACCACGTGCACCGGGCGATGGGCCTGGTGGCCGACGGGATCAAGGACAAGCATCTGCGTCAACTGCCCGGTCGCCATGCGATCGGCCACGTCCGCTACTCGACATCGGGCGCCTCGACGCTGCGCAATGCCCAGCCGTTCTGCGCGACGACGGACGGCGGTCCCGTGGCGATCGCGCACAACGGCAACCTGGTCAACGCGGCGGCGATCCGCCGCGAACTCGAGGGCCGCGGCTCCATCCTCACGTCGACGTCGGACAGCGAGGTCATCGTCCATCTGCTGGCGCGTTCGCGGGAGGGGACGCCCGAGGATCGGCTCATCGACGCGTTGTCGCGCGTGAAGGGCGCCTTCAGCCTGGTCATGCAGACGGACGACGCACTGGTGCTGGCGCGCGACCCGTGGGGCTTCCGGCCGCTGGTCCTCGGGCGACTCGGAGCCGCGTGGGTCGCAGCGAGCGAGACCTGCGCGCTCGACCTGATCGGCGCCGAATACGAACGCGACCTCGAGCCCGGCGAGATGGTGGTGATCCGCCGCGGGCGCCTGCGCACGCTTCGCCCCTGGGCGGCGGCGCCGCGCCAGGCCTTCTGCGTGTTCGAGCACATCTACTTCGCCCGGCCGGACTCCAACGTGGCCGGGCAGAACGTCTACGCGTTCCGCAAGGAGCTCGGCCGGATCCTGGCGCGCGAGCATCCGGTGGCGGCGGACATGGTGGTTCCGGTCCTCGATTCCGGGAACGCGGCAGCGCTCGGTTTCGCCGAGGAGTCCGGGATCCCGTACGAGGCCGCGCTGGTGCGCAACCAGTACGTGAAGCGCACGTTCATCGAGCCGTCGCAGTCGATCCGCGACTTCCGGGTGCGGATCAAGCACAACGCCAACCGCGGCATGATCGCCGGGCGCCGCGTCGTGCTGGTCGAGGACTCGATCGTGCGCGGGACGACGCTGCTGAAGCTGGTCGGGCTGATCCGCCATGCCGGCGCGACGGAGGTGCACGTGCGGGTCTCGTCCCCTCCCAACACCGGTCCCTGTCACTACGGGATCGATACGCCGACCCGGGAGGAGCTGATCGCCCACCGCCTTTCCGTCGAGGAGATCCGGCGCACGCTCGGCGCGGATTCCCTCGGCTACCTGAGCCTGCCGGGGTTGCGGAAGGCGTCGGAGCAGCTCAAGCACGGGATCTGCGACGCGTGCTTCTCGGACGAGTATCCGGTGCTCGCGGAAGACGATCCCGAGCTGCCGCAGCTGTCGTTGTTCCGCCCGCCGGTGGAAGTCGACGTGGAGGACTCGGACACGTGAGCAACCCGGCGCGGGGTCGCGTGCGCGGCCGCCTCGAACTTGCCGAGCTGATCCGCGAGGTCGAGGCGGGTCGCCTCGAGACGATCGTCACGGCGCTGCCGGATCTCTACGGGCGGCTCGTCGGCAAGCGCATCACCGGCGAGTTCTTCGTCGAGGAGATCGCGCGCGGCGGCATGCATTGCTGCGACTATCTGCTCGCGTGCGACATGGAGATGGATCCGACGCCCGGCTATGCGTATACGAACTGGGCGAAGGGCTACGCGGATCTGCACGCGGTGCCGGATCTCGCGACGCTGCGCCACGCCGCGTGGCTCGAGCAGAGCGCGATCGTGCTGTGCGACGCCGTCGACGACGCGACCGGCGAACCGGTGCCGGTGGCGCCGCGCTCGATCCTGCAGCGCCAGGTGGCGCGCGCCGCCGCGCTCGGCTTCGCGCCCAAAATGGGCAGCGAGCTCGAGCTCTATCTGTTCCGCGACGGCTACGACGACGCCCGCGCCAAGCGCTACCACGAGCTGCGGCCCTACGGCGGCTACAGCGAGGACTACCACGTGCTGTCGAGCACGTTCGCGGAGCCGGTGCTCGGCGCGATCCGGCGTGGCGTCGGAGCATCGGGGATCCCCGTCGAGTTCTCGAAGGGCGAGTGGGGTCCGGGCCAGCACGAGATCAACCTGCGCTATGCGCCGGCCGTCGAGATGGCCGATCGCCACGTGCTCTACAAGACCGCCGCCAAGGAGATCGCCGCGCAGCACGGCTGCTCGATCACGTTCATGGCGAAATGGCACGAAGGCATGGCCGGCAGCAGCCTGCACGTCCATGTGAGCCTGTGGACGCCCGATGACCGAGCCGCGTTCGCGGAACACCCCGAGCCGCTGCCGGGCACGCATCTCGAGGCCGCGCCGAGCTTCCGCTGGTTCCTCGGCGGGCTGCTCGAACATGCGCGCGAACTCGGCTGGTTCTTTGCGCCGACGCCGAACTCGTACAAGCGCTACAAGGTCGGCAGCTTCGCGCCGACCCGCATCGCGTGGAGCGTCGACAATCGGACCTGCGGATTCCGGGTCGTGGGCACGGGGCCTTCCCTGCGCGTCGAGTGCCGGATTCCCGGCGCCGATGCCAACCCGTACCTGGTCTACGCCGCACTGCTCGCTGCCGGCCTCGACGGCATCGAGCGCCGCGTCGAACCGGGTCTCCCGTTCGAGGGCGACGCCTACGGCGCCCACGAACTTCCGTCGGTGCCGACGTCGTTGCCGCAGGCGATCGCGGAGCTGGAGGCCAGCGCGTTCGCGCGCAGCGCGTTCGGCGACGCCGTCTTCGAGCATCTGCTGCACTTCGCGCGCACGGAGCTCGCCGCGTACGAGACCGCCGTCACCGACTTCGAACGCGTGCGCTACTTCGAGCGGATCTAGGGTCGAGCCGAGCGATGACCGCCCGCCGCCCGCTGATCGGCGTCACGACCTATCACCGCGATCGCGGCGAGCGCCATCGCTACCAGGTGCCGGCGGCGTACGTCGATGCCGTGCGGCTCTCGGGCGCGTTGCCGGTGCTGCTGCCGCCGGGCGAGGCGAGCCCGCACGAACTCCTCGATGCGATCGATGGGTTGGTGCTGTGCGGGGGCGGCGACATCGATCCGGCCCGCTTCGGTGGGCGCAGTGGCCACACCTCCCAGTACGCCACGTGCGCCGAGCGCGACGACTTCGAGTTCGCACTCGTCCGCGCGTCGCTCGAGCGCGGCCTGCCGCTGCTGGCGATCTGTCGCGGCTTGCAGGTGCTGAACGTCTCGCGCGGGGGCACTCTCCACGTGCATCTGGCCGATGTCGTCGGCGAACAGGTGCCGCATCGGCTCTCGCAGGATCGCCATACGCTGCATCCCGTCCGGGTCGATTCCGAGAGCCGACTGGCCGCGGTGCTGGGCTCCGCGTCGGTCGAGGTGGCGTCCTGGCACCACCAGGCCGTGGATCGGCTGGGCGCCGGGTTGCGGGCGGTCGCCTGGGCGGAGGACGAGACCATCGAGGCGATCGAGCTGGAGGGGCGCGCCGAGGTGCTGGCGGTCCAGTGGCATCCGGAGCTGCAGGTCGCCGAGGAGGGCTCCCCGCATCGGCGGCTGTTCCGGGAGCTCGCGGAGCGCGCGCGCGCCCGCGCGGGCGCCGATCGCCGGCGCCGCCGGATTCCGTAAGGCTGCCAGCCGGACCCGCCGATAGGCCTCGTGGAGGCCCCGGTGGCAGATCCGTTGGACGACCTCGCTGCCGATCCGGCAGTTGCGCGCTCGCTGCACCTCGTGTTCGCGGACGCGGGCGCGTTCCTGCGTGAGTATCGACAGAACCTCGTGAAGGGCGGCGCCTTCGTCGCGAGCGACGAGAGCTTCGAGGCGCGCGAGATCGTCTCGGTGCGGGTCGAGCTGTCGTTCGCCGATGCCAAGCTGGACCTGTCCGCCGAGGTCGTGCACAGCGGTCCGGGGGGCGTGGCCGTGGAGTTCCTCGAGCCGACGCCCGAGCTGCGCGCGCGCTTCGTCCCGTTCGTCGAGCAGGCCGAGACCGAGGCGTCGTCTCCGGATCGAGCGAAGTCGAGCAGCGGCGAGATCCTGCTCTCGGACTCCGACCTCGAAGCCATCTCGCTCGACGAGGAAGGCGCCGAGACCGCGCCGCCGTCGGCGGATCCCGACCCGAACGAGCGGACCTTCCGCGATCGCGCCGACCGCGCGCCGACCCGTGTCCCGGTGCTCGTGAAGGGTCCCACCGGCAAGTCGTTGCGCGGGCGCACGCGAGACCTTTCGAAGTCCGGTGTGCTGCTCTCGATCGAGGGCGAAGAGCTGCCGGTCGGACGTGAGGTCGAGCTCGAACTCGTGCATCCGACCACGCGCGAGTCGCTCGCCGTGACGGGCCGGGTCATGCGGCACCTGACCGGCGAGGGCGTCGTGCCTGCCGTCGCCGTCAAGATCCACGCGGGTGTCCAGCGCGATGCCGTCGAGCGCTTCGTCGAAGACGTCCGGCGGCTCGACGAAGAGCAGCAGCGCTCCGGGATCCGCGGGCCGCTCGAAGAACTCGGAGCCGTGGGTCTCCTCCAGATGTTCGCGGCGTTGGCTCGCCGGGGGACGCTCACCGTGACGTCGGGCGTCGAGGAAGGCATCGTGTCGTTCGCGGATGGTCAGCTGATCCGCGCACACGTCGGTTCCGTCGTCGGAATGAAGGCGCTGGCCCGGATCTTCGGCTGGCGCGACGGCTTCTTCGAGTTCCGGGCGAGCGTCGACGAGGAGCCGTCCTCGGGAGATCCGAGTCCCATGGAGGCCTCGATCCTCGAGGCGCTCCGCCTGCTCGACGAGGCCAACCGGCAGGCCGGCCCGGATCTCGCGCCAGCGGCGCGTTTCAGCGTGGACCGGACGGAGCTCGAGGCGACGAAAGGCTCCCTCGATACCACGCAACAGGCCGTCCTCGAACTCGCGGCCGCCGGCTTCACGGTCCGCCGGATCCTCGACGTGATTCCGGAGAGCGACGTCTCGATCCGGACGGCGATCGCGCATCTGCTCGAGCGCGGGCTGCTCACGCCGCGCTGACCAGGTTGCCGAGCATGCGAGAGGGCGAATCGAACGCTGAAGTCGCGAGCCGTCAAGAAAGGGGCCGGGTTCGTTCGTCAACTTTTCCGTCCGGAAAAGTTGACGAACGAACCCGGCCCCTTTCTTGACGTGTGCTCCTCCGCCCGTCGTCGCCGCGCGCCTGCGAGCACGAGCAGGGCGACCAGCGCGAGCGCGAGCGGAGCGGGCTCCGGGACCACTTGGAAGCTGCCGGTGAGGACCCGCGGCGGATCGGATCGAGGCGTTAGTCGCACGCTGAAGTCGAAGACCCCCGCGGGCAAGATGCCGAGCTCGACCTCCTCCGTCCGAGAAGCGATCGCCTGCAGCACCCCGGAGTCGATGAAGAGCTCGACTTCGATCGAAAAGCCATCGATCTCGACGACCGTCGGCGCGAAGAGGAAGGGCGGAGTGGTACTGGTGACGAACGTCACGAGCAAACTCACTGGCGTATCGATGTCGGGCTGTTCCGGCGACACAGCGACATCGTCAGCAAAGGAAGAGGCACCAACGGGGTGCGCCGCCAGCAGTGCCATGAGAAGCCAGACCGACAAGGGCGTTCGACACGCGTTCATGATCGCTCCTCCACGTCCATCGCCGACGACATCCCGCGCCTACGCGGTCGCCCACCGCGAGCCCCGAATCCGCGCTGCCTCCGGCCTGAGGAGTCGACTCCGCGCGATCGGGCTCGCCATGGGATCCCTCCCTTTGCGGTCCTCGGTGCCAAGCGGCGTCGCGAGATTCCCAGTCATGAGGAGAGCGGACGCTTGGGAGCAACGGTGTCAACGAGATTCTATGGCGCCGGTCTTCCCCGACCCCCAGCGACGGCCTGCGAGAAGGATCGCGCGGGGCGGAGCCGAGGACCCAGCAGCCCACGCCGCCGCAGCGGGCGGCGCGCCGTGGCGATATCCTGTCCGCTCTCGGTCGGGTGGGGGAGCGGGTGGACGCGGTCGGACTGTGGATCGACGGGCGGAGCGCGCCGGCGGCGAGCGGCGCCACGTCCGCGCTGTCCGAGCCGGCGACCGGCGAGCCTCTGGCCCGGGTCTCCGTGGCCGACGTCGACGATGCCGGCCGCGCGTCCGACGCGGCCGCTCGCGCCTTCCGGCAGGGGCCGTGGCCGCGCGCGACCGCCGCCGAGCGGCAGCGCGTGCTGCTCGGGTTTGCAGCGCGGATCCGCGCGCAGGTCGAGGAACTGGCGCAGCTCGAAGCGCGCAACGCCGGCAAGCCGATCGCCGACGCGCGCTGGGAGGTCGGGGCCGCAGCGCAGTGTTTCGAGTTCTTCGCGGGCGCGGCGACGGTGCTTTCGGGACGCGTCCCCCCGGTGGATGGCCGGGGTCTCGCCGTGGTGTTGCGCAAGCCAGTGGGACCGTGCGCGCTGATCGTCCCGTGGAACTTCCCGTTCCTGATCGCCGCGTGGAAGCTCGCACCGGCGCTCGCGGCGGGCAACACGGTCGTGCTCAAGCCCGCCAGCGCGACGCCGCTGACGGCGCTGCAGCTCGGCCCGCTCGCGCAGCAGGCGGGCGTGCCCGACGGCGTGCTCAATGTCCTCGCCGGCCCGGGCGCGAGCGCCGGGGCCGCGCTGGTGCGGCACCCCGCGATCCGCAAGATCTCGTTCACCGGAGACTCGATGAACGGGACCGAGATCCTGCGGCTCGCCGCTCCCGACATCAAACGCGTCTCGCTCGAGCTGGGCGGAAAATCGGCGAACATCGTGTTCGCCGACGCCGACCTCGACGCCTGCGTCGAGAAGTCGCTGCTGTCGGTGTTCGGCAATGCCGGCCAGGACTGCTGCGCGCGCAGCCGGATCCTCGTCGAGGCGACCGTGCACGACGCGCTGGTCGAACGGTTCGCGGCTGCGACGCAGCGGCTGCGGGTCGGCGATCCGCTCGATCCCGAGACCCAGATGGGCTCGTTGATTTCGCGCGCGCATCGCGAGCGCGTGCTCGGCTACGTCGAGGCCGGACGCGCCGAGGGCGCCCGGCTCGTGTGCGGCGGCGCGCTGCCGGGAGCGGGGCCGCTGGCGCGCGGCGCGTTCCTCATGCCCGCCGTCTTCGACCGCGTGACTCCGGGCATGCGCATCGCCCGCGAGGAGATCTTCGGCCCGGTCGTCGCGATCCTGCCGTTCCGCGACGAGCGCGAGGCGGTGGCGCTCGCGAACGACTCGGAGTACGGGCTCTCGGGCTCGCTTTGGACCGGCGACGCGCGGCGCGCGCTGCGGGTTGCGCGCCAGCTCGAAACCGGCGCGATCTCGGTGAACGCGAGTCGCAGCGTGTTCCTCGAGGCTCCGTTCGGGGGCTGGAAGCGCAGCGGCATGGGGCGTGAGCTCGGCATCGAGGCGCTCGAAGGGTACACGGAAACGACGTCGATCTATTTCGAGACGGAGGAATGAATCGCGTGGCAGAGCGGCTGGTGGGGAAGGTGGCGTTGATCACCGGGGGTGCGAGCGGCATCGGCCGCGAGGCGAGCCTGCTGTTCGCGTCCGAGGGCGCGCAGCTCGTGATTGCCGACGTCGACGGCGACGCGGCCGAACGCGCCGCGGCGGAGGTGCGCCGTCTCGGGGGGGCGGCGCAGGCGATCGCCTGCGACGTCGCGTGCAGCGACGACGTGCGCAGCGCCGTCGACACCGCCGAGCGGCGCTTCGGCGCGCTGCACGTGCTCTTCAACAACGCCGGGATCTTTCCGGCCGAGGACGGCTCGCCGGTGGACACGCCGGAGGACGTCTTCGACCGGGTGCTCGCCGTCAACACGAAGGGCGTGTTCCTCGGCTGCAAGCACGGCATCCCGGCGCTGCTACGCGCTGGCGGAGGCTCGATCGTCAATACGGCTTCGTTCGTTGCGGTCCTCGGCGCCGCGACGTCGCAGGTGGCGTACACGGCGAGCAAGGGCGCCGTGCTGGCGATGACGCGCGAGATCGCCATCGAGTACGCGCGACGCGGCATCCGCGCCAATGCGCTGTGCCCCGGTCCGGTCAACACGCCCCTGCTCGCCGAGCTGCTCGCCTCGCCGGCCGCGCGCCAACGCCGGTTGGTGCACGTGCCGATGGGTCGGCTCGCCGAGGCGATCGAGATCGCGCGTGCGGCGCTCTTCCTCGCGTCGGACGAGTCGTCATACGTGAACGGCGCGACGTTCCTCGTCGACGGCGGGATCACGGCGGCGTACGTGACGCCGGAGTGAATGCGCCTACTCGACGCGCGGCCCCGCGCCGACGGGCTTGCGGATCAGCGTGTCGACGCGGTAGCACGCATCGTCGATCTCGCGGTGGTCCAGGTTGTAGTGCAGGCCGCGGCTCTCCTTGCGCCACGCCGCGCACTCGATGACCAGCGACGCGACGCGCGCGAGATTGCGCAGCTCGAGCAGATCCGGGGTGACCCGGAAGTTCCAGTAGTACTCGTCGATCTCGCCCTGCAGCAGCCGCAGCCGATGGCGCGCGCGGGCAAGGCGCTTGTCGCTGCGCACGATGCCGACGTAGTTCCACATGAAGCGTCGCACTTCCTCCCAGTTCTGGGTCACCATCACCGCCTCGTCGCTGTCGCGGACCCAGTGCGCCTGCCAGGCCGGGACGCCCGACGGGGCCGCCGCCCCGCCGACGCGCTTCACGCTCTCGCCGGCCGCCGCCTCGGCGAACACGACGCACTCGAGCAGGGAGTTCGAGGCGAGGCGGTTGGCGCCGTGGAGTCCCGTGCAGGCGACCTCGCCGGCGGCGAACAGGTTCGCCAGGTCCGTTTCCCCGCGCAGATCGGTTCGCACGCCGCCGCAGGTGTAGTGGGCGGCGGGAACCACCGGAATGGGTTGCCGGGTGATGTCGATGCCGTACCGGAGACACGTCTCGTAGATGTTCGGGAAGCGCTCGCGCACGAACGCCGGATCGCGATGGGTGATGTCGAGCAGCACGTGCTCGGCCCCAGAACGCTTCAGCTCGGCGTCGATGGCGCGGGCGACGACGTCGCGAGGCGCGAGGTCCGCCATTTCGTGAACCTGCGCCATGAACGCGACGCCGTCGCGTGTCCGCAGGATTCCGCCTTCCCCGCGGACGGCCTCGGTGATCAGGAACGACTTCGCGTGCGGGTGGAAGAGGCACGTCGGGTGGAACTGCATGAACTCCATGTTCGCTACGGTGGCGCCGGCGCGGTACGCCATCGCGACGCCGTCGCCCGATGCGACATCCGGATTGGACGTGTAGAGGTAGACCTTGCCGGCGCCGCCGGTCGCGAGCAACGTGATCGGCGCCAGGAAGCGGTGCACCAGCGCGCTGCTGGCGTCGAGCACGTAGGCGCCGAGGCAGCGCTCCGGCCCCGCCACTCCGGAGCGACGGGCTGTGATCAGGTCCACGGCCAGATGGCTCTCGAAGAACGCGATTCTCGGGTGGGCGCGCGCGCGCGCCACCAACGCGCGCTCGAGCTCGCGGCCGGTCGCGTCGCGGTGGTGCAGGATGCGGCGACGCGTGTGGCCGCCCTCGCGGCCGAGCGCGAAGCCGCCGCCGGCCGGTTCATCGGCCATGGCCTCGTCGAAGCGCGCGCCGAGCCGCGTAAGCGCCTCGATCATCGCCGGCGCGCGCTCTACGACGTGTTGCACCACGTCCTCGTGACACAGACCGGCCCCTGCCCGCAGGGTGTCCTGCAGGTGCGCCTCGAAGGAATCGTCGTCGCCGAGGACCGCGGCGATCCCGCCCTGGGCCCAGGCGGTGGCGGACTCGTCGGCGGCGCGTTTGGTGACGATGCCGACGCGGCCGTGTTCTGCGACCCGCAGGGCGTAGAACAGGCCCGCCATGCCGCTGCCGAGGACCAGGAAGTCGAAGTCGTGACGTTCGGGCATAGGAGGATCGCGGAGTGTATCGCGTGGCACTGCGGGCCGGGACTTCGGCCTCAGGCGGCGCGGCCGAGCGCCCGAAGAGAACGGCTGCCGATCGGAGCGTTCTCCCCCCGGAGGGACAGGGAGGGGGAGACCGCCGGACTCGAGGAGGCGAAGCTTGCCGATGGGGTCGCGGGCCTGGGGACTCGTCCTCGCGCTGTCCGTCTTCGCGTCGGGGATGGCAGGGGAGGCGCGTGCGGAGATCTACCGCTGGGTGGATGCACACGGCGTCGTCCATCTCACGGACTCGCCGAGCGACCGGCGGTTCGCCAAGTATCAGCCGACCCTCGGCGGCAGCGGCCAGGGCATCCGCTTGATCTCGCGGCGCTCCTCGACGCTGGGCCTCGGGCGGCGCGAGCAGCACTATTCCCTCGGGGCACTCGGTCTCCATCGCTCCGGCGACCGGACGGAGCCCCGCACGTACGACGCGCTGATCCGCAAGACGGCTCGTCGCTATGGCGTCCCGCCGGCCCTCGTGAAGGCCGTCGTGAAGACCGAGTCGAACTTCCAGCGCCACGCCGTCTCGCGAGCCGGTGCGCAGGGCCTGATGCAGTTGATGCCGAGCACGGCGTCCGATCTCGGGGTCCAGGATCCCTTCAGCCCCGACGAGAACATCCACGGCGGCACCCGATACCTCCGCGCCATGATCGACCGCTTCGAGGGGGACTGGAAGCATGCGCTGGCTGCCTACAACGCGGGCCCCGGCGCCGTCGATCAGTACGGCGGCATTCCGCCCTACCGAGAGACCCGGGAGTACGTCGAGCGCGTCCTTCACTACTATCAGCGCTACGATGGCGACTTCACTCGATGAGACCGTGTCCACGGCGCCCGCGACCGCGCCGAAACCTCCTCATCCCGAACTTCCCGATCCCGAACGTCTGTGGAACCTCCCGAACAGCATCACGATGCTGCGCGCGGCGGTCGTTCCGGTGTTGCTGCTCTTTCCCGGGGCCGCCGGACATCGGCTCGGGTCCCAGCTTCTCGCCGGACTCTTCATTCTGGCGGCGGTCACGGATCTGCTGGATGGATGGCTCGCCCGTCGCGGCCAGCAGGTCACGAAGATCGGGAAGCTGATCGATCCGCTGGCGGACAAGCTGCTCGTCGCCACGGCGCTGATCGTGCTGCTGGCCGGGGGCCGCATCCCGAGCTGGGGGACGCCGATGGTCGTCATCATCATCGGACGGGAGCTGGCTGTCACGGGTCTGCGGGGCTTTGCGCAGGCCGACGGACACATCATGGCGGCAGAATGGTCCGGCAAGGCCAAGACGTTGCTCCAGAACATCGCCATCGGCGCGCTGTTGTTTCCGACTCCGCAATGGGGCCTCCCGGCGCACCGGATCGGCCTCGCCTTTCTCGTGGCAGCGACGGTCCTCACGCTGTGGTCCGGCTACGGATACTTTGCGAGCTACTTCGGGGAGGCCGGCCTGCGGGCCCGCCGGGAGAAGAAACGATGAGCAGGCTTCGGGACCTCGCTGCGAAGATCGATGCGCGGCAGACACGGATCGGCGTCATGGGCCTCGGTTACGTCGGCTTGCCGCTGGCCGTGGAGTTCGCGAAGGCGGGCTTTCCCGTCACCGGCTTCGATCTCGACGGCGAGAAGGTCCGCGCGGTCCTCGACGGCCGCTCGTACATCGAAGATGTGCCGCAGGCCGAGATCGCGGCGATGCGCGAGAGCGGGCGCCTGCACGCGACCACCGACATGGGAGAGCTGGCCGCTTGCGACGTGATCAACGTCTGCGTGCCGACGCCTCTCACGAAGACCAAGGACCCCGACTTCTCGTTCATGGCTGCCGCCGTCGAGGAGATCCGCAAGCGCCTGCGCGGCGGGCAGCTGGTGATCCTCGGCAGCACGACGTACCCGGGCACCACGCACGAGCTGTTCCTGCCGCTGCTCGAAGCGTCGGGCCTGCGCGTCGGTGAGGACTTCTCGCTGGCGTTCGCGCCCGAGCGGATCGATCCGGCCAACAAGCAGTTCAAGGTGCGCAACGTACCGAAGGTCGTCGGTGGCGAGACGGCCCTCTGCACCGAGCTGGCGGTGAAGGTGTTCCGGCCGGTCGTCGACGCCGTCGTGCCGGTGTCCTCGTCGCAGGCGGCCGAGATGGTGAAGCTGCTCGAGAACACGTTCCGCGCCATCAACATCGGCCTCGCCAACGAGGTCGCGCTGATGTGCGACCGGCTCGGCCTCGACGTCTGGGAGGTCATCGAGGCGGCCGCCACCAAGCCCTACGGATTCATGAAGTTCCTGCCCGGGCCGGGCCTCGGCGGGCACTGCATCCCGATCGACCCGACCTATCTGTCGAG
>JBDIVR010000036.1:0-38340 GCA_039794265.1 Myxococcota bacterium | reverse complement strand
CGCGAGGCACTCGAGCGGCTCGGCATCACCCGACGCGTGTAGCCAGAACGCTCCCCTCCGTCTGCGCTCAACTCCCCGCAATCGCAACCACTTCTTCGATCACAGTCCCGGAACTTCGGCCTAGCCGCGTAGCGGAGCGGCGCCGTCAGCGGCTGCCGGTGATGTAGTGCTCCAGCTGCTCGATGGTGAACTGCTGGTCCTCGATGATCGCCGACACCACGTCGCCGATCGAGACGATCCCGGACAGCTGGCCGTTCTCGACGACGGGGATGTGCCGGATGCGGTGGCGCGTCATCAGCGCCATGCAGGCGTCCACGGTCTGCCGCGACGTCACGCAGAGAACGCCCGTGCTCATGATGTCGCGAATCGGGGTGTCCCGGGAGATCCTCCCGTGGAGGATGATCTTGCGGGCGTAGTCCCGTTCCGACAGCATGCCGATCACCTCGCCCTCCGCGTCGACGACGACCAGCGCGCCGACGTCGTGGCGCGCCATGACCTCGAGGGCCTCGAAGACGGTGGCGTCGGGCCCGATGGTGTGGACCGCGTTGCCCTTGCGGGCGAGCAGATGCCGGATGCTCTTCATGGCCGGACCCTTCTTCCCCCGCTCATTGATAGCGCGCCGCCGCCCTTTCCAGCTCCTGACGGACGTCGTCGCGCAGGGAGGCCGGCTCCAGGACCTCGGCGCCGGAGCCGAACGACAAGACCCAGCTGCGCACCTCGGCGGCGCCGCCCACTTCCATCGTCAGCTCGAGCACGCCCCCGCGCCGCCGCGCGAGGGCCTGCGTCGGGTGCCAGGTGCGCTCGGCGACCCAGTCCGCCCAGCGGCGGTCGAAGCGGATCCGCACGTGCATCGGCGGCTCGTTGACGACGCCGAAGGACGCGCCGACGCGCGCGTCGAAATCGAAGCTCTCGGGTACGCGGAAGCGCTGCTCGGTGGCCGCGAGCTCGCGAATCCGTCCGACGGAGAACGTCCGCACTTCGCCGGAGAGGTGATCGTGCCCGACCACGTAGAGCGCGCCGGCGCGATACCAGACCCGATACGGATCGAGATCGCGGGCCTTCTCGCGACCGGTGCTGCCGGTCCGGTAGCGCATCCGAACGGTGCGGCGCCCGAGGACGGCCTCGTTCAGCACGCGGATCGTGTCGCGCATCGCCGCGTAGTTCTCGTGCGGGCCCGGCAGCACCCGGAAGGACTCGCCGAGCTGCGCGAGGAACTCACTGACCTGGGGGCCGAGCGCGCTGCGGATCTTGCCGAGCGCCGACTGGATCGAATCGTGGAAGACGGTGCCCTCGAGCGTCCGCAGCAGATCCTCGCCGAACGCCAGCGACAGGATCTCGTCCGGGGTGAACGGGACGTCGCCGAGCCGGAAGGTGTCGACGAACGCGTAGTAGACGCGCCCGTCGCGCCTCTCGGACGTCACCGGGAAGCCGGCGAACATCAGCGCCTCGAGGTCGCGATAGACCGTGCGCCGGACGCACTCGAGCTCGTCCGCGAGATCGTCGAGGCCCACACCGGCGCGGCTTCGCGCGAGCCGCTGGATGAGCTTCCACTGCCTGGAGAGCTGGTCGCCCCGCATCGGACGCCCACTCTACCGCACGCGGTCGACGTACTCCTCGATCCGGGTGTCGATCCGCAGCATATCCCCCTCTTTGATGAACAGGGGGACGTTCACCACGGCGCCGGTCTCGAGAGTGGCCGGCTTCGTCGCGCCGGACGCCGTGTCGCCCTTCACACCGGGATCGCACTGCGTGACCTGCAGTTCGACGAAGGACGGCAGCTCCACGTTGATCGGGCGGTTGTTCCAGAACAGCACCTCGACCTCCGTGTTCTCCTTCAGGAACTTGCGGGCGTCGCCGACGATCTCGGCCGAGAACGGCAGCTGGTCGAAACTCTCCTGGTCCATGAACACCAGGTTCTCGCCGTCGAGGTACAGGTACTGCATCTGGCGCTCTTCGATGTCGGCGATCTCCACGCGCTCGCCGGAGCGGAAGTTGCGTTCCAGGACCTTGCCGTTCAGGAGGTTCTTGACCTTGGTGCGCACGAAGGCGCCGCCCTTGCCGGGCTTCACGTGCTGGAAGTAGATCATCGTGAACGGCTGGCCGTCGAGGATGAGCTTCAAGCCATTGCGGAACTGTGAGGTATCGACTTCCACGCTGGGACTCCCGGACGAAAACGGCGGCGGAACGTAGCGGAGCGCGCGGATCCCCGCGATTCGATCCGGCGCCACAGGGACGGGGAGTTCGCGACCGCCCCAGGCCGCCCCATGCCGCTCAGGCCGCGACGGCCTCGAGGCGCAGCGCGCCATCGCCGGCGCGCGCGAGACCGATCCGGTAGCGCGGCGCGAAGCCGAGCTCGGCGGCGGCGCGACGGGTGTCGAGACTCATGCCGAAGCGCAGCAGCGGTCCGTCGAAGGCCTCCCCGAGGCCGAGGCGCGCCGCACTGCGTCCTGCCAGACGCAACAGCGGACCGGGCATCGGGAGCAGCGCGCGGCCCGTCCAGCGACCGAGGACCGAGAGCGGCACCAGCTCGCGACCCGCCACGTTGAACACGCCCGTGGCGCGGCTCGCGAGCGTCGCCAGCACCGCGTGGGCCACGTCCTTGTCGGCGACCACTGGGCACAGCGGGTCGAAGCCGAGCGGGCACAGCCTCGGTCCGCCGGTGCCCTCGAGCAGCGGATGCAGGTACACGTAGCCGCCCGAGGCGACGACCGTCGGCAGGCGCAGCAGCGCGACGCGAAGCCGGCGTCCAGACATCTCCGCCTGGAACAGCATGTCGCTGTCGATCCAGGTGCGCAGCGCGGCCGGGACCGCGGGGTCGAGATCCAGCGGGCTGTCCTCGACGAGGTGGTTGGCGTTGCCCGGCGCGAGCTTGTACACGAACGCGCTGCCCAGCGCGACGAGCGAGCGGACACTGCGGTGCTCGAGCGCCTGGTGCAGGAAGAGGCGCGCCTCGGCGGTGCGCGCCGGCACCCGGGCGACGACAGGAGGGCCCTCCGGGCTCGTCCCGTGGCGCGGGACATAGACGACCGCCTGGATGTCGAGGTCGCGCAGGCGGCGCGAGCGGAACAGCTCCGCCACCGAGCGCTGGCGCGCGTGATCGAGCTGCTCGTAGACGAGTCGCGGCGCGGCGCCGATGCGGAAGCGATCGAAAGCTCGGGGCGGCGGTCCTTCGCCGAGCGCGACGATCCGGGACGTGTCCGCGTCGTGCCACAGCAGCTTCACGATGCGGCGCCCGAGCGGCTGATCGGCGTGGGTGACGAGGACGCCGGCCATCAGCGGTGTCCGTCGATCAGGCGCTGCACGGCGCGCCGCACCTGTCCGGCCAGCGCGCGGACGATGGCGGGATCCTCCGCAGAGCTGGCGCTGAAGCGCTCGTGGAAGCACAGCGGCTCGCCGTACACGATCCGATAGCGGACGGGGTAGGGCAGCAGGCCGACGGGCCCGAACCACGGGAACGTCGGCGTGATCGGTGCGGTCGGCAACCCGAGCCAACGCGCCAGCGGCTTCACGTCGAAGAGGATCGGCGCCTGGTCGTCGCTGCCGAGGATCGCCATCGGCACGATCGGCGCGCGCGCGCGCAGGGCGTGCTCGACGAAGCCGACGTGGAAGCGCTGCAGCCGGTAGCGCTGCGTGATCGTCTTGCGGATGCCGTCGATCCCCTCCGGGAACACGAGCACCGCCTCCCCATCGTCGAGCAGGCGCGAGAAGTTCTCGTGCGTCCCGACCACCTGGCCGACGCGGGCCATGAACACGTTGATCCAGGGCAACGCGCCGGCGAAGCGATCGAGGATCGCCCGCGCGAGGCGCGGCGGCTCGCTGTGCAGCAGCAGGTCCACGACGGCCATCGCGCCATCGAACGGCAGCAGCCCGCCGTGGTTCGCGGCGAGCACCACGGGGCCCGTCACCGGGACGTTCGCATGGCCCTCGCTGCGCACGCGGAAGTAGTGCCGGTACAGCGCGTAGAACAACGGGAAGGCTTGCTGGAGCGCACGGGGCGACAATCCGAACCGGTCCCAGCCGTCGATGTGCGAGCCGATCGCCGCGAGCCGCCGCGCCGGATCCTCCCCGACGATCCTCGCGAGCGTGCGCAGTTCCGGCAGCAGGTCTCGTTCCGGAGCGCGCGGCGCGGTCTCCGCCGCCTCCCGCTTTCTCCGAGGTGTGCGCGCCGGCTTGCCCACGAGCGATACGCCGCGCCGCCTCGTTCTCGCGCCCGCGCTCGGCGCGGCGAGCGCTGCCGGACCCTCGTCGATCTCGTCGATCGCCGCGGGCTCTCGCGGCGGCGTGACCGGCCCGGATTCCGCTGCCACCGCCAGGATCTCGCCGGCGGCGATCCGATCGAGCGCATCGAGCCACGGGGCGAGGGGATCCGGACCGCCCCAGTCGGCGAACGGATCCGATCCGAGCGCGGAGTCGCCATCGCCCGGCCGCGATGTGGGATCAGGAAGCTGTTCGTCGCTGCTCATCCGGAACTCCCCACGGGCGCGCGCGCCTCGAGTTCCTGCGCAACGGCCGCGAGAACGGCCGCCCCGCGGTCCCTCGGCGCGTACTCGAAGATCGAGAGGCCGCGGGACTGCGCCTCGTCGATCTTCACGTGGTATCCGACGACGGTCTGAGCGATTTCCTTCGGAAACTTTCGATGCAGCGCCTCGAGAACTTCCTGCGCGAGCCGCGTGCGGCGGTAGAAGACCGGCACGACCATCGTGATCCGCAGCTTCGGGTGGCGATACCGCGTGCGGACGGTCTCGATCGTGTGCACGAGCTCCGCGCAGCCGTCGAGTGCGAGGAACGTGAGGGGGACCGGGATCACCACTTCGTCGACGGCCCGCAGCACATTGAGCGTCAGCATGCCGAACGACGGCGGCGCATCGACGAGCACGTACTCGTAGGCGTCGAGGCCGTGCGCTGCGTCGAGGTGGCGCGCCATCCGCCCCGTCGGGTCCGGATCTTCGCTCTCCAACGACGGCGCGAGTCCCAGAGACTTGTTGGCGACGACGACATCGAGGTGCGGGATGCGGGTCGGGACCCAGGGGAGGTCGGGCGCGCGGGACGAGGCGCTGCTGGCGTCGGTCGGCAGCCGGTCCAGCGCGTTGTCGTCGCCGAGCACGGTGTCGACGAGCAGCTCGATCGCCGAGCGCCGCGCGCGCCGCACTTCGACGCCGAGCACCTTGCCGAGCTGTCCCTGCGGATCCATGTCGATCGCGAGCACTCGCAGTCCGCGGCGCAGCGCGAAGTGGGCGGCGACACTGGCGACGAGCGTCGTCTTGGCGCTCCCGCCCTTCTCGTTCAGGAATGCGACCCGCCGCGGAATGGAGACCCCCCTCGAGTCGGTGGTACGCCGGACGTCGCCCCGGAGTTTCCTGTTGGACCGACTACTCGGGTCCGAGGTGGAATCCAGGCGTCACCAAAAGGTGACGGATCCACACGGTCAGCCGGTTCGACGAGAAGCCAGGCCCGCGAAGGAAGACAAGCTCAGCACAGAGCACAGGGGGGAGCCGACGCAGACGCCGCCGACTCTCTCTTGGTACTCTTCGGGATCTCGGCTGTCAACGAAGAAAAGCGCGAGCGCGGGGATCGGGGGGGGGCTCAGCCCTTGGCGGTCTTCACCGCCTCCGTCAGCTTCGGGACGACCTCGAACAGGTCCCCGACGACGCCGAGGTTCGCGACCTCGAAGATCGGCGCATCAGGATCCTTGTTGATCGCGATGATGAAGTTCGACGACTTCATGCCGACCAGGTGCTGGATGGCGCCGGAGATGCCGCACGCGACGTAGAGCTTCGGCGATACGACCTGGCCCGACGAACCGACCTGGTACTCGTGCGGCAGCCAGCCGGCATCGACGACCGGCCGGGAGGCGCCCATCGCGCCGCCGAGCGCGTCGGCGAGCGGCTTGATGACCTCCTGGAACTTCTCCGGGCCGCCCAGCGAGCGTCCGCCGGACACGATGATCTCGGCCTTCGTGAGGTCCACGCCCTTGGCGGACGCGGCCTTCACTTCGATGAACTTCGCTCCGCCTTCGCCGACCGTCACGGACAGCGGCGTCACCTTGCCCTCGCTCGCGTCGGCGAAGGCCGCCGTCGCGCCGGGCTGCATCGTCGCGACGATCGGCATCCCGGCGGGGCGCAGTCGCGCATCGAGCTTGCCGTTGAAGAAGCGGCGCAGGAAGACCAGCTCGCTGCCGTCGATCTCGACGTCGAAGCAGTCCGAAACGAACGCCGCGTCGAGGGCCGCGGCGATGCGCGGCGCCACGTCCCAGCCGGAGGGCGTGTTCGACAGCAGGATCAGGTCCGGCGAGGCCGCGTCGATCGCCGCCTTCACGGCCGCGTGGTGGCCGCTGGACGTGTAGTTGGCCAGCGCGGCGTCGTCGGCGACGAACACCTCGCCGCCGCCCTTCTTCGCCAGTTCCTCGGCGTGGGCCGACACGCCCTGGCCGATCACGAGGCTCTTGACCTCGCGGCCGGTCGCCTCGCCGACCTTGCGCGCGAACGTGACCAACTCGTAGCTGGCCTCTCGCACCTTGCCTTTTTGGATCTCCGCCACCAGCAGGATCGAACCCATGACTTTCCTCGCTTCCTGTGTGCGCGAGCGGGGCTAGAGCAGCCCCAGCTCCTTGATCTTGCCGACCAGCTTGCCGACGACTTCGTCCACGGATCCGGCCAGGATCTCGGCGCCCTGGCCCTTCGGCGGCAGGTACAGCTTCTCGATCTTGACCTTCGCCGCGCCGGCGCCGACCTGTCCGGCCACGCCGAGGTCCGCGACGGTCTTCACGTCGATCGTCTTCTTCTTGGCGGCCATGATGCCCTTCAGCGACGCGTAGCGGACCTGGTTCATGCCGGTCTGCGTCGTCACGAGGCACGGCGTCTTCAGCTCGACGACCTCGAGGGCGCCCCCTTCGAGCTCTCTCTCGACCCGGATCGCGCCGTTCTCCTTCGTCAGCGAGACCGCGGTCGTCGTGTGCGGCACGTCCAGGAGCCCGGCCAGCATCGGCCCGACGGCAGCGATGTTGCCGTCATCGGACATGAAGCCCGTGAAGATCAGATCCGGGCTCTCGGCCTTCGCGATCGCCGCCAGGATCTTCGCGATGCCGAGCGGATCGGATCCGTCGGCTTCGGCGTCCTTCACGTGTACCGCTCGGTCCGCGCCCATGCCGAGGGCGGTGCGCAGCGACTGCGTCACGCGCTCCGGGCCGACCGAGACCACCACGACTTCGCCGCTGCTGGCGTCCTTGAGCTGCAGCGCCGCTTCGAGCGCGTGCTGGTCGTACTGGTTGATCTCGAACTTGATGCCTTCTTCCTGGATCCAGGTGCCGTCGCCCTTGATGTCGAGCCGGGCGTCCTGATGCGGCACTTGCTTGATGCAGACCATGATCTTCATGGGCCGGGGGCCTCCAAGGGAACGAGTGGGACGAACGAACGGCACGGACGAGAAGGGCCGAAACAGAGCGTCTCCGGCCCCTCCGAAGGAGCGCGAACGCTAACGGACGGCCCTCGCGGTGGCAAGCCGCTCACGAGCGAAAAACCGCCTCGAATCGCGGCTTTGGCGGTTGTCGGAAGGGTCGTCAGTAGCCCAGCAGCGACAGGAACTGCTGCGCGTTCGCCGCGCGCAGGTACGGGTTCGTCCGCTTCTGCTCGCCGAGCATCGCATGCGGTTCGGCCGCGTAGCGATGGCCGGGGTACAGCACGGTCTCGTCGGGGAGCTGCTTCAGCACCCCGTGCAGACTGCGGAACAGCGCCTCGGGGTCGCCGCCTGGCAGGTCGACGCGCCCGCACGCGTTCAGGAACAGCGTGTCGCCGGACACGAGCCGGCCGGGCTCGTCGGCCGTCTCGACGAGGAAGCACTGCGAGCCCGGCGTATGGCCGGGTGTGTGCAGCAAGCGCACGCGGACCTGCCCGAGCTCGAGCACGTCGCCGCCTTCGTGCGAGACGAGATCCGCGGCCGAGACGCCGGTGACCCGCCGCACGCCCTCGGCCTCGCGAGCCTGCACGTGGATCGGCACCGGATGGCGGGCCAGCAGGCGATCGAGTCCCTCGATCGACAGGCCGAAGATCGAGCCGCCGACGTGATCCTGGTGATAGTGCGTGACGAGCGCGCCGGTGACGCGCATGTCGTCCGCTTCGGCGCGGTCGAGCAGCGCATCGACACTCCACGCCGGATCCACCAACAGCGCCTCGCGCGTCGACCGGCTGCCGATCAGATACGCGAGATTCGCCATCTCGCCGACCGCGACCTGTTCGAAGTAGAGATCGCCGGCCATCCCTGCTCCTCCGTCAAGAAAGGGGCCGGGTTCGATCCGTCAACTTTTCCGTTGGAAAAGTTGACGGATCGAACCCGGCCCCTTTCTTGACGGTCACGGCTGGACGACCTGGTGGAACCAGGAGTCGAGGGCTTCGAGGAGCTCGTGCGTGATTTCCTCCTGCGTGCGACCGGACTTCTTCGGGGCGGCCATGTGACCGTCGGCGTGCTCGACGACGTGCAGGCTCTTCACGGTCCCGACACGAGTGAGCGTTCCTCGCAGCGCGTCGAGGTTGCAGTAGCGGTCGCGCGAACCCTGGAGGAACAGCAGGGGGGACACGAGGCGATAGAGCGGTTCCGCCTGGACGTTCTGTGTCGGCCGGTCGCGCGTGTGGAGCGGATAGCCGATCAGGAAGATGCCGCTCGCGCGCAGCCGCGCCCCGGCCTGTGCCGCCACCTGCGCACCGAGCCCGACGCCGCCGATGAAAAGATGGGCCGGCGTGGCCGTCGGGTCCCGGCCGAGGACCGCGACCGCATCGCGAAACGTCCGCTCGAGCACGATCGCCGGGTCGGGTCGCGGCCGCTTCAGCTGGGCGAACGGAAAGTTGAACCGCAGCGCGAGGACCTTGCGTTCGGTCAGCCCGCGGTGCAGCCCCGCGACGACCGGGTCGTTCATGTCGCGGCTGCCCCCGTGGGCCAGCACGACGCCGATCCTCGAGCCGGTCGGCCACCACTCCGGAACGCCGAGTACGCCCGAGACCGCCGCGAGGCCGTGCTGCGGCTCCTCGAGCGGGATCTCGACGTCTTCGTACCGTACGGTCGGCTCCACGAGCGCAATCCCTCCGGGGCACCCCATGTTATACCACGCCCGCCGTGGCATGCTCGCGGGCACGTGCGCTGGCCCGGCTCCCCCTCGCGGGTTAGCGTCTCGTCGCAACTCCCCGGAGAAGCAATGGAAAAGGTCCTCGTTACGGGCATCTCGGGTGGCCAGGGACGGCTCGTGGCCCGGCGTCTGCTCGAGACCTGGGAGGTCTGCGGGGCGGATCGGGTGCCTTGGGAGGGTCGGCCCAAGGGCGTCGTCGTTCACGACGTCGATCTTCGCAAGCGCAAATTCGAAGATGTCTTCCGGACCGAGCAGCCGACCGCGGTCGTCCACATGGGCTTCGTCCGGCACTTCCGGCTGCCGGACCGGGTCCGCCACGAGGTGAACGTCCGCGGGACCAAGCAGCTGCTCGACCACTGCGTCCACTACGGGGTCCAAAAGCTCGTCGTGATGTCGAGCAGCTACGTCTACGGGGCGTTTCCGGAGAATCCCTTCTACATGGACGAAGACGCGCCGCTCGGCGCGAGCCGCTCGTATCCCGAGATCCGCGACCTCGTCGAGGTCGATACGCTCGCGTCGGCGTTCATCTGGAAGTACCCGCAGATCCGGACCGCGGTCCTCCGGCCGGTGAACGTGCTCGGCTACTACGTCCACTCGATGATCGGCGAGTATCTGCGCCAGCGGCGCGTGCCGACCGTCATGGGCTTCGATCCGATGATGCAGTTCATCCACGAAGAGGACGTCTCGGAGGCGATCGCGCTGGCGCTCGAGCACGGATTGCAAGGGGTGTTCAACGTCGTCGGGCCCGGGGCAGCGCCGTTGTCGGTGGCGATCCGCGAGAGCGGCAGCAGCGCCTGGCCGGTCCCCGAGCCGCTGCTGCGGCCGCTGCTCGATCGGCTCTTCGCGTGGGGCCTCGTGCCGTACCCGTCGGGCGCACTGGACTACGTGAAGTTTCCGGTCACGCTCTCCGGCAAGCGTTTCGTCGACGCCACCGGATTCCGGCCGCTCTTCGGCCTCGAAGAGATCTTCCACAGCGTGCGTCGTTGAGGGCATCGATCGAGGGATCGTGGGGATGGCGATGAACGGCAGGCCCGACGGAAGACCCGATCGCAGACCCGGCTGGCAGCGCGCGCTCGCCGACCTCGCCGGTGCGCTGCTCCCGCTCTCGACGCGCGATCTGCTGCGCGAACTCGACGACCGCATCCGCAAGATCCCGACCCGGCTCAACGAGTTCGGCTACGACCCCTGGGGCCTGCACCCGGAGACGGTGCGCAAGAACATGCTGCCGGTGCTGCTGCTGTATCGGTACTGGTTCCGCGTCGAGACGCACGGCATCGAGAAGATTCCGCCGGGAGGCGTCCTGCTCGTCGGCAACCACGCCGGGCAGCTGCCGTTCGATGCGACGATGGTCTCGGCGTCCGTGTTGCTCGAGGCCGACCCGCCGCGGATCCTGCGCGGCATGGCCGAGTACTGGGTGCCGCAGCTGCCGTTCGTCAGCGAAATGGCTTCGCGCGGCGGCGCCGTCGCCGGAACGCCCGAGACGTGCCGCGAGATGCTCGAGGCCGGCGAGGCCGTCATGGTCTTTCCGGAGGGCGTCCGCGGGATGAACAAGCTCTATCGGGAACGCTATCAGCTCCAGCGCTTCGGGCTCGGGTTCCTTCGCCTCGCACTCGAAGCACGCGTTCCGATCGTGCCGATCGGCATCGTCGGCTCCGAGGAGCAGCAGCCCGGGCTCGCGAACCTGCGCGGGCTCGCGAGCGCGCTCGGCATGCCGGCCTTCCCGGTGACGCCGACGTTCCCGTGGCTCGGCCCGCTCGGCCTGCTGCCGCTGCCGGTGAAGTACCGGATCCATTTCGGCGATCCGATGCACTTCGAAGGTGCGCCGGGCGACGAGGACGCCGTGATCGAGGAGAAGGTGGACCGCGTCCGAGAAGCGATCTCCGGGCTGTGCACATACGGCTTGCAGGAGCGGCGTGGCGTCTTCCGCTGATCCCCTCGTGACGTCGTGGCGGCGCGGCGTCCTGCGCTCCCTCGTCGTTCTCGCCGCGTTGCTCGCGGCGTGCGTGGGCGGTCGCGGGCCCGGCGCGCCCGAGCCGGCTACCGACGCGCGCGGCCTGCCGGTGGCGGACGCGCTCGCGCGGCGGCCCGAGCAGCTGGTGCTGATCGCCGTTCCGGGGCTCGGACCCGAGCACTTCCTCCCGGCGCCCGGGACGCGGGCCGCAGCGCCCCAGCTCGCCGCGCTCGCCGAGGCCGGTGTCGCCGTCGAGGCGGTGCAGCCGGTATTTCCGGCTGCGACGCTGCCGGCGCTGGTGTCCCTCGTGACGGGCCGAGGTCCGGCCGCCCACGGCGTGCTGGGGGCCGGCGAGCTCGGACCGAAGGGCGTCGAGCCGCTGCGTCCGGTGCCGGCCAGCGCGATTCGCACCGAGACGCTGTGGCAGGCCGTCGGGGCGAGCGGCGGCGCCGTGGCGGCGTTCGACTGGCCCGCGACCGCGGCTACGACGATCGCGCAGTCGCTGCCGGCCGACGTCGCCAGCGCCGACGTACTCGCCCCGGGTCCAGCTCGGGACGCGGCGCTCGCTTCCGCTGCGTGCGCCCTGCTGACCAGCCCGAATCCCCCGCAGCTGCTGTTGCTGCGGCTGTCCCAGGCGGAAGTCGCGCGAGGCACGGCGCCGCCCGGTTCGAATGCCGCGCTGCGCGCGATCGCCGGCGCCGACGCAGAGATTGCGCGCGTGGTCGGGTGTTTGCGCGGCGCCGGCCGTCTCGCGAGCAGCGCGCTCATCGTCACCGGCGATCACGGAACGCTGCCGGTCCACAGCGCGATCCTGCCGAATGCGCGGCTCGCCGAGGTCGGTCTCGTCACGCTCGAGCGGGGTCGCCGGGTCGTCAGCTGGCGGGCAATGGCGCGCTCGAACGGCGGCACCGCTTTCGTCTATGCCCGCGACGCCGACGATGCCCTGCTGGCGCGCCGCGCGCTCGAGGAGTCGGCGCGCGCGACCGGCGCGTATCGCGTCGTGTCGGCGCAGGAGCTGCTGGCGCGCGACGCCGATCCGGAAGCCTGGTTCGGCCTCGACGCTGCGCCCGGATGGGTCTTCGACGACGGCTTCGCCGGCACGCTGATCGGGCCCGCTTCGCAACGAGCTGCGGGCGGGTACGCTCCGGGGGAGCCGCGCATGGCCACGGGACTGGTCGCTTTCGGAGCGGGCCTGCGCCCGAACGTGCGCGTGCCGGAGATGCGGCAGATCGACGTGGCTCCCACACTCGCGAATCTGCTCGGAGTCGCACTGCGCGACGCCGACGGGCAAGCCCTCTTCGGCGTGCTCGCGCCCTGACGGAGAACCCGCCGTGTCCACCCGCCCGGAACCCGCGTCCCCCTGTCTCGAGCCAGGCTGGGCCCTGATCCTCGGCGCGTCGAGCGGCTTCGGCGCGGCGGCGGCGCGCGCATTCGCGCGTGCGGGTCTCGACGTGGCCGGTGTGCATCTCGATCGGCGCGCGACGTTGCCGCTCGCCGAGAGGGTCGCCAAGGACGTCGAGGCGGCCGGGCGCCGCGCGCGCTTCTTCAACGTCAACGCCGCCGACGCCGACAAGCGCGCGGCCGTCGTCGCCGCCCTCGCCGACGAGAGCCGTGGCGGGCCGGGCGTGCGCGTGCTGCTGCACTCGCTGGCATTCGGCACGCTGCGGCCGTTCGTTGCGGCGAACGACGCCGACGACGTCGTCAGCGCGAGCCAGATGGCGATGACGCTCGAGGTGATGGCGACGAGCCTCGTCGCATGGGTGCAGGCGCTCGTCGGCGCCGGCCGGCTCGAGCGCGGCGGGCGCATCTTCGCGATGACCAGCGAAGGCAGCAGCCGCGCGATGCCGTCGTACGGGCCGGTCAGCGTGGCGAAGGCCGCGCTCGAGGCGGCAATCCGCCAGCTCGCCCTCGAACTGGCACCGTCCGAGGTCACCGCCAACGCGATCCAGGCCGGTGTCACCGACACGCCGGCGGTGCGCAAGATTCCCGGCCACGAGCGCATGCTCGAGCAGACGCGACTGCGCAATCCGCACGGCCGGCTCACGCAGCCAGAGGACGTCGCCGGCGCGCTGGTGGCGCTGTCGGCGCCGGGCTGTGGTTGGCTCACCGGCAACGTGATCCGCGTGGATGGCGGGGAGGCGATCGCCGGATGACCGACGGCACCGTGACGATCGACCTGAGTCCGCGCGAGCGGCGTCTGTACGACCGCCTGCGCGCCGCCGTCGTGGCGCCGCGCGCGGGTGCGCGTTCGGGCCTCCGCGACGGACTGCTGCTCCTGCCGGACCTGACGGCGCTGCTGTTCCGGCTGTTGCGCGATCCCCGGGTGCCGCCGGGCGCCAAGGCGATCGCACTGCTCGGCATCGGCTACGTGCTCTCGCCGATCGACCTGCTGCCCGAAGCCCTGCTCGGCCCGATCGGTCTCGTCGACGACCTGTTCATCGTGGGGGCCACGCTGTCGCGGCTGCTCAACTACGTCCACCCCGACGTCGTGCGCTCGCACTGGTCCGGGCAGGGCGACGCGCTCGACGCGATCCAGCGCGCCACCGGCTGGGCCGAACAGCGCGTGCGCGGTGTGCTGCGCCGGCTCGTGCCGAGAGCGCTGCGGCCGCGGAGCTGACTGCGCTCGCGGATCCGAGGGCGCTCAGGCCGGGGCCACGACTCTCGAGCGCAGCACCGCGCGACGCGCGGGCGGAATGCCGCGCGGACGGCCGTCGAGGTCCACCATCGCGTGCTCGCTCGCGCCGGACGCGACGAGCTCGTCGCCGCGGTGGATCTCGTAGGCCATGCGCAGCGACGCGCGTCGTACCCACGCCATCCACGTCGTGATGGCGAGGACGTCGTCGAAGCTCGCGCTGCGGCGGTAGTGCAGCTCGATCGAAGTCGTGGCGAAGTGCAGGCCTTCGGCGGCGTACTCGCGGTACGGGCGGTCGTGTTCGTCCATCCAGACGACCCGGGCCAGCTCGAAATACCGCACGTAGTTCGAGTGATGGACGATGCCCATGGCGTCCGTTTCGTAGAACGCGACGCGGTGCCGATGCGTGCTGCACGCGGCGTTGCCGGGATCGATCGCCGGTCGGGTCGGGGCGGGGCGTGCCACGCGATCAGCCCCGGAAGCTGTCCTTCTGCGCGCGCCGCTCGCCGAGCTCGGCCGCGTCGGCAGCGCGCAGAAACGGGTTCGTCGCGCGCTCCTCGGCCAGCGTCGACGGTACCGTCATCTCTTCGGGCGCGGCGTCGTGCCAATCCGCGGCGCGCCGGGCGCGGATCGCGCGGACCTTTGCGAGCTTGTCGCGGACCGCCGCATTGTCGGGCTCGACGTGCGCAGCGAACACGAGATTCGACTCGGTGTATTCGTGTCCGCAGAACACGCGCGTGTCGGCCGGCAGCGCCGCGAGCTTCTGGAACGCCGCGTACATCATCTGCGGGGTGCCCTCGAACAGACGCCCGCAGCCGGCGGCGAACATCGTATCCCCACAGAACACGGCGCGATCGTCCTCGAACGCGTAGGCGATGTGTCCGCGCGTGTGCGCGGGAATGAACAGCACGCGTGCGACGTGCCGCCCGACGGAGACCGTGTCACCTTCTTCGAGTCCGCTCGTGAAGCCGGCCAGGCGCTCGCGATCCGACGCATGCCCGTACACCGGAACGCCATAGCGTTTCGCCAGCTCGGGGTTCGCCATCGCGTGGTCGGGGTGGTGGTGCGTCGAGAGGATCTTCGTGACGCGAGCGCCGGTGCGCTGGGCGCAGCGGTAGACCGGCTCGGCTTCGGGCGCGTCGACGACGGCCGCCTCGCCGGTCTCCTCGCACAGCAACAGATACGTGTAGTTGTCCGAGAGCGTCGGAATGCGTTCGATGCGCAGCGCCATGACAGCAGCCTAGCGAAGCGGCTCCGAGGCGGCAGGGCACTCCAGCCGCTCGACCTCGAGGTCCTCGCACACGTAGTGACGGAGCCTCGCGCGAACGAGGGCCAGTGCCGCGTCGTCGTCGGCACCGGCGAGCCGGACGCGCACGCAGAGCCCTTCCACCTCGTAGGCCGCGAGCTCGATACCGGCGGCGGCGAGCCGCGGGCGCACGACGCTCTCGATCGATCCCCCGACGCGACCGCGCGTCTCCTCGCGGCAGATCAGCCGGTTCTCGAGCGCGAGCGCCGGATCGATCGGCTCGCCGGCGACCTCGGCGAGCACCTCTTCGAGCTCCGGATGGCACATCCCGCAGCCGCCGCCCGCGCGCACGGATTTGGTGATGGCGGCGACGTCGCGGAGCCCCTCGGCGCGCACCGCCGCGTACACGCGCGGGCTCGCGATGCCGAGGCAACGGCAGAGGAGACGCGGCCGCGCTTCGCCGTTCGCCATGCGCAGTGGATCGGTCGCGGCGGCGCCGCGCTGAAGGGCGGATCAGAGCAGGCGGAGCTGGGGATCGCTCGCGATGCCGGCGGCGGCGGCGCGGGGACGCGCCACGTCGGTGGCGACCGCCGCGGGCCGCGTCGTCGCCACGGCCGGGCAGACGTCGTTGTGCTCGCACCAGCTGCACAGCGCGCTCGGCTTCGGCGCGAAGTCCCGCTCGCTCTCGATCCGGTCGATCAGCGCGACGGTCTCGCCACACAGCGCGTCGAGCTGCTCGCGCGTCCGCGTCGAGACGCGCAGCTGATCGCGTTGCAGGTAGTGCCAGACGAGCCGCACCGGCGCATCGCGGCCGTGCTTCGCCTCGTAGCCGAGCTGGTACAGCGCGAGCTGCCGGTCGGTATCGAGCTTCTCCTGCGACGGAACCCAGCGGCCGGTCTTGTAGTCGTGGATCTCCACCGCGCCATCCGGCGCGCGGACGATCCGGTCGACGAAGCCCTGGACCCGATAGCGGCCGGCCGCATCGAGCGGAAACGCCACGTGGGCCTCGATGCTGATCGTCTCGCCGCGATCGAACGGGTAGTGACGGCGGTAGTAGTTGGACAGGCACCGCTCGCCGAGCTCGCGGTACGTGGCGGCCGGGTTCTCGGCGCGCACGGTCCGCACGCGCTCGGGGTCGAACTGCTGCTCCCACTCGGCGCGAAAGCGCGCCGTCACCTTGCCGAGCGACGGGATCTGGCCGCGATCGACGAAGTGGTGCAGGCGCTCGAGGACTTCGTGCACGCGCTTGCCGACGAACGCCTCGATCGACTCGGTGTCGACCGGGCGCTTCTCGATGTAGCGATAGTGGAATTGCCGGGGGCAGTTCTCGAAGCTCGACAGGCGCGAATGGCTGTAGACGGTCGTCAACGGCTTCCTTGCGGTCTGCTCGCGCCGCGGGGGCGAGGCGCCGGGAGGCTGCGCGTTCATGGCACGCCGGGGCGGCGCGCCGGCGCGCACGATAGCGCAGTGCCTCCGAGCGACCGCCCGCGCAGCCGGAAGCGGCCGCACGCGCTACGCTTTTGCGGCCCTGGCACGGCGCGCCCCAGCAGGAGCCTCGCGATGAGTCCGCACCGGATCCGTTCGAATCCCCAGTCCTCGGCTGCCCCGTCCGCTCCCGCGCTCCGGCCGGATGACGAGGCGCGGGTGCGCGCCACCGCAGAGCAGGTCGATGCTGCGATCGCCGCCCTGTCGGCCGAGGGCGGTGATGCGCTGTCGAAGGCGGCTGCCGAAGGGTTTCCGGAGCGAGAGGACGTCGTCGCGTGGGGCGATCGGATGCTGCGCGTGGTCCTCCATCGACGGGAACGCGTGCGGCTCGAGTCGGAGCTTCCCGAACTGGTCGAGTGGCTCCGGCGGATCCTGCGCTCGCTGACACTGCCGGCGGGCGTCGACCCGGAGACGATCCTGACCGGCTTCGTCCGGCGCCTTCCGGCCGTCCGGTCCCTGCTTGCGGAGGACGTCGAGGCGGCCTTCGACGGGGATCCGGCCGCCAAGGGCTATGCCGAGATCGTCGCGGCGTACCCGTCGATCTGGGCGGTCGCAACGTACCGCGTCGCCCACGAGCTGCACGGGCTCGGCGTGCCGCTCGTCCCGCGCATCCTCGGCGAGCATGCCCACACGCGCACCGGCATCGACATCCATCCGGGCGCGGCGATCGGCCGGCGCTTCTTCATCGATCACGGCACCGGCGTCGTGATCGGCGAGACTGCGGAGATCGGCGACCGCGTCGTGATCTACCAGGGCGTGACGCTCGGTGCCTTGGCGCCGCGCGCCGGCCAGCGGTTGCGGGGCGTGAAGCGTCACCCGACGATCGAGGACGATGTGACGTTGTACGCCGGCGCGACGATCCTCGGAGGCGAGACGGTGATCGGACGCGGCAGCGTGATCGGCGGCAACACCTGGCTGACGCACTCCGTGCCGCCCTGCTCCAAGGTCCAGATCGACGCGCGCCTCCAGCTCCAGCAGGACAAGGACTGCCAGGAAAAGTCCGAACAGATGCACTGGGACATCTGATGTCCGGGAAGCCGACGGAGGAATCGTGCTGATCGTGCGGAGGCAGCGTGCGGCGAGGATCCTCGGGCTCTTGGCCGTCGTGGGCGCAGCGCTGGCGCTGGCCCCGGCCGCCCCGGCCGACGAGGCCCCGTACTCGATGCAGCTGTGGAACGGGCTGATGAGCCCGTACTGCCCGGGCCGGACGCTGATGGACTGCCCGAGCGGTCAGGCGACCGAGCTGCGCGACTGGATCGCCGAGCAGGAGCAAGCCGGACGCAGCAGGCAGGAGGTCGAAGACGAGCTGTACGCGCAGTTCGGCGACGTGATCCTGCAGGCGCCGAAGATGCAGGGTTTCGGCATTGCTGCATATCTTCTGCCGATCCTCGCGCTGTGCGCCGGCGGCGGGATCGTGTGGGTCTTCCTGCGCCGACAGGTCGCCGCCGGCGCGACGACCGGCGAGTCCGCGCTGCGCCAGGGCCCCGCAGTCCTCGATCCGGAGATCGAGCGCCGGATCGACGACGAGCTGCGCACGTGAAACTCTACACGCGCCGCGGCGACGCCGGCGAGACGGATCTGATCGGCGCGGGGCGGGTGCCGAAGGACCATCCCCGTGTCGATGCCTACGGTGCGGTCGACGAGCTGAACGCCGCCCTCGGCGTGGCCGGCGCGGCGAGCGCGCAGGACGATCTGCGCGTGCTCGTCGAGATCATCCAGCGAGAACTCTTCTCGCTCGGCGCGTACCTGGCGACACCGGAAGAGCGTCACCGCGCAGCGGCCGGCATTCGCGCGCCCAGCGAAGTCGAGGTGGCGGCACTCGAAGCCCGGATCGACACCTTCGAGGGCGAGCTTTCGCCGCTCGTCCGCTTCGTGCTGCCGGGCGGGACGGCAGGCGCCGCCGCGTTCCACGTCGCGCGCACGGTGTGCCGGCGCGTCGAACGCTGCGTCGTCGCGCTCGATCGCCTCGAACCCCTGGCGCCGACGACGGTCCGCTACCTGAACCGCTTGTCCGACCTCCTGTTCGTGCTCGCCCGCATCGAAAACCGCCGCGCCGCCGTCCCCGACGTCGAGTGGGAGGGCCGCTCAGGCTGAAGGGAGCTGAAGGGAGCTGAAGGGGACGTTCCTTGCAAAGTTGCATTGCGGGCACCCCGAGGAGCCACAACCAACGGATATTCTTGCGGGATGCCCGCAATGCAACTTTGCAAGGAACGTCCCCGCTGTTCCGCCCGCTGTTCTCGCTCACCCGATGTGGACCGGCGGGCGCTCCAGCTCGCAGCGCAGCCACGTGCCGATCCCGATGCCGACGGCGAACGACAGCAGCAGCGCGAGCGCCACCGTGCGCAGGACGCGGCGCGCCGCGCTCACGCGAACGGATCCCGGCGAAGCTCGCGGGCCGCGGCGCGGAAGCGGCGGTCGAGGCGCGCGCGCAGCGGGTCCGTCGCGCCGCGGCGCGGGCAGTCGTCGTCTCGCCGGACCATGCCCTCGAAGAAGCGCACGAGACCGACGAGGTCCGACAGCCGGATCGTCTCGGCGGCGATTCGCGGCGCGCCGCGGCCGTCGCGCATGTTGTGGTAGTGGCCGAGTGGCAGGCACATCGCGGCGCAGCGGTAGCCGTAGAGCTGGTACGCCGTCGATTCGCAGGTCCCGCCGTCCATCAGCCGGCGCTGCCACGCGAAGCGCGTACCCTTCGGTCCCGCGAGTTCGACCCCGACGCGCGCGATCCAGCGCGTGAGGCCATCGTCGAAGATGCTGGTGCGGTCGCCGACGCGCAGGATCGGCCCTCCCCCCTGCGGCGCGTGCGGCAATGCCTTGCTGGCCTCGATCGCGACGAGGCGAGCCTCGCGCGGCAGTCGCCGGCCGCGCGCCACGGCGAGAGCGCCGACGAAGCCGACCTCTTCGGCGCGCGTGAAGCAGCCGCGCACGTCGACGCGACGCCGCGGATCGATGCGGTCGACCGCGTCGAAGAGCGCCAGGATTGCCGTGACGCCGGCGAGATCGTCGGCGGCGCGGGTCACCAGCACGTCCGGCCGCCGCGCGTCGCGCCGGAACGGCGGCAGGTCCCAGGTGCCGAACGCGCCCGGAGGGACCGGCGCGCGCGCCGACAGGACGACCCGGAGCTCGCCGCTGCGCCGATCCGGCCGCACCGAGACGACCCGCGCGCGTGTGTTGCCGACGTCGCCGTCCTCCCGCGCTGCGAAGAACCGAGCGCGTGCGCCGGGGAAGTATTCCGGCCGCACACCGCCGAGGAACAGCGCGTCGATGCGATACCCGTCGCGAGATCGCGTGCAGCGCTGCGCGCGAAAGCCCGGGTGGTCCATGTGCGCCGCCAGCACCAGCGGCGCGCGCGAGGCCCGCACGCCGCGCCGGCGCAGCTCGAGGTTGCCATCCGGGTCCGCGCGCAGCACGAGCTCCGGCCGCGCGGTCGCGAAGGCCTCGATCCACGCGATGACCGCACCCTCGCGATACGGCGCGGCGGGCCGCGACAGCGTCCGCTCGGCCAGTGCGAGGACGCGCGCGGGCCGGATCGCCGAACGCGTGCGCTTCGCTCGCGCCGCCGGCGCCGCGGACGCGCGGCTCACGTGGGGGCCCCGCCGCGGTGGCTGCCGCCGGTCTCGCGCCGCAGCGCTGCTTCGATCTCGAGGCCGAGCGCGAGCACCAGCGCGAACCCGGACACGTGCTCGGCCTGGCGCACGCGAGCGAGCAGCGCTTCTCGGCCGCCGATTCGCTCGATGCCGTAGCTGCCGTAGCGGCGCTCGAGCGCGTCGCTCACCAGAGCCTGCCGGCCCCGCGCGCGCCGCTGCGCCCCTTCACCCGACGCGACGAGGTGTTCGCGATGCGCGCGCAGCGTCGCCATCAGCGCGTCGATGCCGCGGCCGTCCTGTGCGGAGACCAGCAGCACCGGCGCGGTCCAGCCGCAGCGGTCGCGGCTCGCCAGCGCGAGCCCCGTCTCGAGCTCGCTGGCGGTGCGCTCCGCCGCCGGCCCCTGGTCTGCCTTGTTGACGGCGAACACGTCCGGGTGCTCGAGCACGCCGGCCTTCATGAACTGCAGGACGTCGCCGGCGCCGGGCTGTGCGACGAACAGCAGCGTGTCGGCGAGGTCGGCGATCTCCGCCTCGGATTGCCCGACGCCCACGGTCTCGACGAAGACGTGATCGAAGACCGCCGCCAGCACCGTGACGCTCGCCCAGGTGGCGTCGGCGAGCCCGCCGAGGCGCTCGCGAGCCGCCATCGAGCGCAGGAAGACGCCGGCGTCGTGGGCGCCCGAGCGCACGCGCGCGCGATCGCCGAGCAGCGCGCCGCCGCTGCGCCGGCTCGACGGATCGACGGCGACGATGCCGACGGTCTCGCCGCCGCGGCGGAGCTTGCGCACCAGCGCGTCGAGCAGCGTGGACTTCCCGGAGCCCGGGGCCCCTGTGACACCGACGCACGTCGGAGAGACGCCGCCCGCAGCCGCCCGCACGCGCGCGCCGGATGCGAGCGCGTCGAGCAGCACCAGCGCCGCCTCGCGCCGGTCCGGCCGCCGGTCGTCGATGAGGTTCAACGCCTCCGGAACGGCGTCGCGCTCGCGCGCCAGCAGCCGCTCGGCCAGCGCGGTCTCGTGCGCGCGCGGCTCAGGCAGGGGCCGCCGCCTCGGCGACGAGCTGCGCAATTTCGCTCATGATGCGGTTCAGGTCCCAGTCCTTCGGCGTGTACACGCGCTGTACGCCGGCCTTGCGCAGCGTCTCCGCGTCGTCGTCGGGAATGATCCCGCCGACCACCACCGGCACCGACAAGCCCGCGCGGCGCAGCCCCTCGAGGACGTCCAGGACCAGCACGCCGTGCGACCCCGACAGGATCGAGAGCCCGATGACGTGGACGCCTTCGTCCCGGGCGGACTGCACGATCTCTTCCGGGGTCAGCCGGATGCCGTCGTAGACCACCTCCATGCCGACGTCGCGGGCGCGCACGGCGATCTGCTCGGCGCCGTTGCTGTGGCCGTCGAGGCCGGGCTTGCCGACCAGCAGCTTCGGCGGTCGGCCGAGTTGTTCACCGAGCGCCCGGACCTGGCTGCGCACCGCTTCGAGCGCCTCGTCCGAATCGGCGACGGTCGACACGGAGACTCCTGTCGGCGCGCGATAGTCGCCGAAGAGGGAACGGAACACGTCGGCCCACTCGCCGGTCGTCACGCCGGCGTGGGCGGCGCGGATCGACGGTGGCATCACGTTCTGGCCGGCGCCGACGGCGTCGCGCAGCGCCTTCAGCGCGGCATCGACGTCGGCGGCGTTGCGCTGGCGGCGGAACGCCTCGAGCCGCTCGATCTGCTCGCGCTCGGCGGACTCGTCGACGGTCAGGATCGCCTGGGCGCCGTCGACGAGCGGCGAGCGCTCGTGCTCCTCGTAGCAGTTGACGCCGACCACCGAGAGCTCGTGCTTTTCGATCGCGCGCAGTCGCGCCGTGTGCGATTCCACGAGGCGCCGCTTCATGTACGCGTTCTCGACCGCCGCGACGGCGCCGCCCATCGCCAGCACGCGATCGAGCTCCTCGCGGGCCGCGGTCTTCATCGCCTGCACCTTGCGCTCGATCACCGGCGAGCCGTCGAAGATATCCGCGTATTCGAGCAGGTCCGTCTCGTAGGCGAGGATCTGCTGGATGCGCAGCGACCACTGCTGGTCCCACGGGCGCGGCAGGCCCAGCGCTTCGTTCCAGGCCGGCAGCTGCAGCGCCCGGCAGCGCGCGTTCTTCGACAGCGTGACGCCGAGCGCCTCGAGCACGATCCGGATCACGTTGTTCTCGGGCTGCGCCTCGGTGAGCCCGAGGCTGTTCACCTGCACGCCGTAGCGGAAGCGGCGCAACGAGGCGTCCTGCACGCCATAGCGCTCGCGGGTGATCTCGTCCCACAGCTCCGTCATCGCGCGGCACTTGCAGGTCTCTTCGAGGAAGCGGATGCCGGCGTTCAGGAAGAACGAGATGCGGCCGACGACGCGGGGCAGGGCGTCGGCCGGCAGGTCGTCGCGCGCGCGCACGGCGTCGAGCACGGCGATCGCGTTGGCCATCGCGAAGGCGATCTCCTGCTCCGGCGTCGCGCCGGCCTCCTGCAAATGATACGAGCAGATGTTGATCGGATTCCACTTGGGAATCGCGTCGACGGTGTAGGCGATCATGTCGCTGATCAGCCGCATCGACGGTTCGGGCGGGAACGCGTAGGTCCCGCGCGACAGGTACTCCTTGATGATGTCGTTCTGCGTCGTGCCGGAGAGCTGGCGGGGATCCACGCCCTGGCGTTCGGCGGCGGCGACGTACAGCGACAGCAGCCAGGCCGCCGTCGCGTTGATCGTCATCGACGTGTTCATGCGGTCGAGCGGGATCTCGTCGAACAGCGTCTGCATGTCCGCGATGTGTCCGATCGGCACACCGACCTTGCCGACCTCGCCGCGCGCGAGCGGATGATCCGCGTCGTAGCCCGTCTGCGTCGGCAGGTCGAACGCGACCGACAGCCCCGTCTGTCCACGCGCGAGGTTCGTGCGGTACAGCGCGTTGCTGGCAGCGGCGGAGGTGTGGCCCGAGTAGGTCCGGAAGACCCACGGTCGATCCCGTCGTGAGCTGCGCATGAAAAGGCGGCCTCGCGGTCGTAACTACCCGGGCAGCCTACCGAAACGCGCCCCGAGGGGCAAAGCGTCAAGAAAGGGGCCGGGTTGGATTCGTCAACTTTTCCCTTGGAAAAGTTGACGAATCCAACCCGGCCCCTTTCTCGAGCGGCGGTACCCTGCGCCGGCGTGGCACAGGCGCGCTTCGACGAGCTCGGGCCCGACGCGGCTCTGGACGCCGTCGAGTCGGCCGGGCTGCGGCCCACCGGCCACTGCGCGGTGCTGCGCGCGCTCGAGAATCGGGTCTACGACGTGCGGCTCGAGGACGGCGCGCACGTGGTCGTGAAGTTCTACCGGCCGGGGCGCTGGAGCCGCGCCGCCATCGAGGACGAGCACCGCTTCCTGCTCGACCTGCGCGACGCGGAGATCCCCGTCTGCGCGCCGCTCGCGCTGCCGGCGGCAGCGGGCGACGAGAACGGGAAGAACACCGTCGGCGAGCGCAGCGGCATCCGCTTCGGCATCTGGCCCCGGACCGGGGGCCGCGAACCGGAGGAGCCGAGCGACGCGCAGCTCGCGATGCTCGGCCGCCTGCTCGCGCGGATCCACAGCGTCGGCGCACAGCGGCACCCTGCGGACCGGCCGACGCTCGACGCCGGGACGGCGCTGCTCGATCCGCTGGACGAGCTGCTCGACCGCGCGCGGATGCCTCGCCACTGCGAGGACCGCTACGCCAGCGCGGTCGAAGCCCTCGCCGACGTCTACGATGCGCACGGGGAGGGCGTCCCGTTGCTGCGCATCCACGGCGACTGCCACCTCGGCAACCTGCTCCAGGGCCGCGACGGCTGGTGTTTCCTCGACTTCGACGACTTCGTCGTCGGCCCGGCGGTGCACGATCTGTGGGTGCTGGCGCCGGGCCGAGACGCCGAGGGGCGGCGTCAACGCGAAGCCCTGCTCGCCGGCTACCGCCAGTTCCGCGACTTCGAGCCGCGCTGGCTCGCGCTCGTCGAGCCGCTGCGCGCCGCGCGCTTCCTCAAGCTGTCGAGCTGGATCGCGCGCCGCTGGGACGAGCCGCAGTTCCGCTCGACGTTCCCGCACTTCGGGACGGACCGGTATTGGGAGGACGAGACGCGCGAGCTGGAAGAGCTGCTCGGGCAGGTACAGCGCGGCGGTTCGTTTCCCTGATCGGAGGCCGCCGACGCGAACTCCTCCTGGCGACACGCTGCGCCCGGGATCGAGAGGATGCTCGTACCGGCGCCGGCCCGATCCGGATCAGGGGATCGAGACGGCGCTCGCGAGTGGCTCGAGTCCGCACACTCGGATCTTCTGCAGCAGCGTGGAATAGCTGACGCCGAGCAAGCGGGCGGCCTTGCGGCGGTTGCAGCGCGTCGCGATCAGGGTCTTCTCGATCACTTCGCGTTCGACCTGCTGGATCGCGCGGCGGCGAACTTCGAGCAGCGGGACATCGCCCGCCGTGCTCTCGAACTCGCGCATCAGCTCGTCGAGCGGTGCGGCGCGGCCCTGCGCGACCTGCGACGAGCAGCGCAGAAGCTCGTCGATGACGCAGTCCTCGTTGCGCAGCACGGCGAGCCGTCGCGCCAGGTTCTCCAACTCCCGGACGTTGCCCGGGAAGGAATGCCGCATGAGGCACGACAGCAACCGCGAGCTCGGCTCCGGGGCCGAACGACCGAGAGCTTCGGCGTGGAGGCCGAGGAAGCGACGGAACAGCAGCAGGATCTCGGAGCGACGCTCGCGCAGCGGCGGGATCTGGATGGTTACCGCTTGGATCCGGAAGAAGAGGTCCTCGCGGAACGTTCCGCTCGCGATCATCTCGTGCAGCGGCTGATTCGACGCGCAGAGCACGCGTACGTCGACGTGGATCTCCTCGTTTCCTCCGATGCGCGAGAAGCTCGAATCCTGCAGAACCTGCAGGAGCTTCGCCTGCAGCGCCGGATCCATCTCGGCGATCTCGTCGAGGAAGATCGTCCCGCCGTTCGCCAACTCGAAGCGCCCGAACTTCCGCCGCACGGCGCCGGTGAACGCGCCCTGCTCGTGGCCGAAGAGTTCGCTCTCGAGCAGGCTCCGCGGGAGCGCTGCACAATGCACCTTGATGAACGGTGCTCCGGCGCGCGTCGAAGACGCGTGGATCTCGCGCGCGATGACGTCCTTGCCGACGCCCGTCTCGCCTTGCAACAGGACCGGAAGGTCCGAGCTGGCGACGCGGCGCGCGAGATCGACGACGGGCGCCATCGGACCGGACGGGTCGATCAGCGGAGCCGTGTGGATCCGAGGGCGATCGCTACAGCGGTCACCGCGGATCTGGCGAGCGTGCGGATGCCGCGGGAGCACCAGCGGCTCCGCGGCAGCACTGTCGGGGGGCAGCATTCCGATCAGCTCCCGTGCTCCAAGGTCCAAACTGCGCGGCCAAGCCGCCGACGCACGGATCTTGCTCCATGACTTCGGTGGTTGTCCATCGAAATCGAGTTCAGAATCCCCGAGGGAAACGATCGAGACCGTGGCGACTGGGGAGACCCTTCTCAACTTGCTCGGCCACCTATAGGCGGATACCGTGGCCAGCAACCAGAGGACCCTTCGATGCCCCCCCAGTTCCAGCGGTTCCAACCTCCCGCGCAGGTCCGCCTGTCCGCCCTGCTCCTGTGCACTCTCCCCTTCGGGACGCTCGGCGCATCGAGTTGTGCATCGATTGCCGACGAACTCTGCAGCGGCGATCCCTGCATCATCCAGGGGACGCATGCGATCGACGACGGATCCACGCTTGATTTCGGGAGTCGCGACGTCGTCCTCCAAGGCACGCTCGACGTCGGGATAGGGACCGTCTCGATCCTCGCCGGGAGCTTCCGGGTGGCTCCGACCGGGAAACTGACCGGCCGCGGGACGGTCGCGCAGTCCGGGGGGTCGGTCGACATCGAGGTGACCCGCGAGCTTCGGCTCGACAATCCGGTCACCGATGCGATCGATCTGCGCGGCGGGGTTTCGGGGGGCAGCCTCAGTCTGATCTCCACGGAGGGCTCGATCGCCGGGGTCGGCGGGATCTGGATCGCCGCGACGGCGGCCTCTGGCGACGGCGGCATCCTCATCATCGACGCCGCGCTCGACGCGCTGCTGGACGGGCGCCTCAATGCCGAAGGGGGGAGCGGAGGAGGCCTCGGGGGGGACATCGACATCGTGGCGGGCCGGGATCTTCGGATCGCCGACGTCGACGTCGATGGCGGCGACTTCGGCGCCGGCACACTGACGACCTTCTCTGGGCGCGACACGACGATCGCGAGCGTCCGCGCGACTGCGCAGAGTGCGTTCGGCGGCGGCGGCGTGCTGACGTTCGATGCGCTCGGCTCGCTGCGCATCGACGGACCGATCGATGCCCGCGGCTGCTGCGCGCTCCTCGGCGGTGGCGACGGCGGGAGCGTGGATGCGACGGCCGGCCTGCCGAGCCCGGGCGGGGAGCTGGTCGTCGCGGGGCAGATCCTGCTGAACGGGCGCGGGATCGAGGCGTGCGGCGGAGACGTCTCGCTGTTTTCGCGCCGGGTCCATGTCGAACCTGGTGTGCCGATCGATGCGACGAGCGCGTGTGGTGGCATCGTCGACCTCGTCGCGATCGATTCGCTGCTAATGCAGGGGGCCATCAACGTCCAGGCGGGCAACGCCGGTTCCGGTGCAGTGAGCCTCTCGTCCGGCGGCGAACTCCGCCTGGAGGGTACGATCAATGCCAACGGCGGCGGGACCGGGGGCGGCGACGCCGGGACTGTAACGCTGGCGGCCGATGGGGCGCTGCACGTGGCCGGAACGGTCACGGCCAACGCACTCTCGGGTCCGAGCTTCGGGGGCCTCCTGTCGCTCTCCGGGTGCGATGTGCGCACCAGTCCGGCGACGGCCTTGCGGGCAACCGGAACCACCGGACGCATCGATGTTACGACGCAGGCGGTCGGCATCCTGGCGGGCACGCTGAACACGACCGAGAACATCACGGTCCGCTATCGCTCGGTCGCTCCGGTCCCGGATCTGAGCGGCGCCATCGCAACCCCGACGCCGACGCTGATTGCAGATCCCGTCCTGGCGGCCTGCCAGTGCGCTTCGCAGATCGACCTCGACGGCGACGGGATTGCGGACGCCTGCGACAACTGCATCTTCGCGTCTAATCCCCTGCAGCAGGACCGCGACGGCGACGGGACGGGAGACGCCTGTAGCTGCGACTTCGACGGGGACGGTCTGTGCACGCTGGCGGACTTCTCGCTGTGGCGATCCGACTTCTCGCTCGGAGCGGACGGCGGCAGCGGAACCGACCTCGACAGCGACGGACAGATTACGTCGCAAGACTACGGACTCCTGCTCGGCGGCCTGGCGATCGGCGCGCCGGGTCCCGCTGCGATCGATCCGTAAGCCTTCAGCCCTGTCAGCGGATGGGACGCCTCGGCCGGCGCTTCGACGCCGGCGGGGTCAGCGCGACGCGGATCTCTGCGGGGTCCGAGGGCAGGAACTGCGCGCTGAGGGCGACGCGTACGGGTGCGTCCGGCAACGCCAGTGCCGAGAACGCCTGCACGCTGTAGTCCGAGAGCCCCCAGGCGCTCTGCACGCCGGTCCTGCCGAGCGGCATCTGTCGGACCGGAAGTCCGCGGATTCGCAGCGACGCGCCGGGCTCGGCAGCCTCGACGGCCGAGCGGAACTGCGCGAGGAAGCGGGATTGCCAGGCGTCGAGCGCGCGCCACTCCGGATAGTCGTGGATCAGCGGCGCGAAGCGCAGCGGCAACGCCACGAGCGCCACCGAGGCAGCCGCCAGGGCCGCGGCTTCGAGTCGCCTCGCGCCGCCGAGCCGCGCTGCGGCGGCGCGTGCGAGTGCGGTGAGTAGCAGCGCCAGCGGGACGACGGCGGGAATGCCATACCACCACTGGAAGCCGCCGGAGAGGCCCGGCAGCGCGAGGACCACGAGCAACCAGCAGACGAGGAAGCCGATCCGTCTTCCGTCGCTCCAACGCGCCGACACGGTCGCTGCCGGCGTCGTTCGCCACACCCAGAGCAACGAGCCGGCGAGCAGCATCCAGGCCGCCAAGGCGAGCACGCGATCGGCCAGCGCGGCCGCGAAGATCGGGCGCGGGACCAGCAGGACTTTCGGCAGGAGCCCCAACGTCGCGAGCCACGGCCCCACGCCTTTGCCGGCGGCGAGCGGGGCATCGGAAGGGCCGCCGAGACCGCCGAGCACCGCCACGCGGAACGCCAGCGCGAGCGCCACCGCCAGCGCGGCCGGTACGCTGCCGCGTGCCGCGCGTGCCGCGCGTGCCATGCGGCTCGCGGGCTCGGCTTCTCGCGATGCGAACACGCGGAAGAGAAAAACCAGCGGCAGAGCGACGATGCCCGCCTCCTTCGCCGAGACCGCGAGCGCCGGCAGCAGCGCGGCCAGGAAGGATCGCAGTCGCGCCCCTCGGCAACCCGGTTCCGGGATCGCCATCAGCGCGAGCAGCGTGAACAGAACCGCCAGCGTATCCGGGCGCCTCGCCGTCACCGGCAGCGCTTCGATCTGCAGCGGATGGTGCGCCACGAATGCGACGGCGAGCAGCGGTGCCAGCCCCGAACCGAACAGCGACCGGCCGAGCGCAAAGACGCAGCCGAGCGATGCGAGCAGCAGCAGCAGATCGGTCAGGTGATATCCGAACGGCTCGAGGCCCCAGACGGCGTAGTCGATCGCGAGGCTGAGATTCGCGACGGGACGGAAATAGCGGGCATGCGGGTAGAGGCCGCCCATCAGCTCCTCGGAGAAGCTCTCGACGAGTTCGCCCACCGTCTCGGCTCGGCTCGACAGGATCATCGGGTAGGAGTCCCACCCGAGAATCCCGAGTCGCAACAGCGGCGCATAGGCCAGACAGGTGGACCCGAGCAGGAGCACGAGGCCGAGTGCGGCGACGAGGCCGCGGCGGCCGATGGGCGGATCGCCGGCCGGCGCGCGGGGTGCCTCCAGGAACGCAGACATGGAGATGATGTCCCTCGCGTAGGCGGCGCTCTGCGCCTCGAGTCGACGAGCAGAATCCATCGGATTTATATCAGAGATTCCAAGGGGAGGATGACCCGAGACCGCGTCCCGTTTTCGCGTCGTCCGACGCGCGCAGCCCGGTCGGGACCACGGACCGGCAACGAACCGGCAAGACATTTCCGCGATCTCGTCGCATTTGATGGCCTGTCGGGCGTGCGATAGCCTCGCGCGTCGCTCCGGCGACGATCCGCGACGAGTTCCGAGGGCGAAGCTCCGAGGGCGAAATTGGATCAGATCGATGCTGCAGTGCCGGGCTACGCGACCAGGCCCCGGCTGCCGAGCTTCGCGTGGCTGATCGTCGTCCTGGCGATCGCGATCGCACCCATGGGATGCCAGCGCGAGGCGGCAGCCCCCCGGCTCCCGAATCTTCTCGTCGTCACGCTCGACACGACCCGAGCCGATCACCTCGGCGCGTACGGCTATTTTCGGGACACCTCCCCTCGCTTCGACGAACTGGCGCGCGAGTCGCTGTTCTTCGAGCGTGCGATCGCGCCGATGGCCACGACGCTGCCGACGCATCTGTCGATCTTCACAGCGTCGTACCCGCTGGAACATGGAGTGCTCGCGAACACCACTCATGGCGGGCGCCTGTTCGTGCCCAACGACGCGCTCCGGTCGTTTGCCAGCCATGCGCAGGGGCTCGGCTATCGGACCGGAGCATTCGTCAGCGCGGCGCCGCTCAAGCGCGGGACCGGGATCGAAGTGGGCTTCGAATCCTTCGACCAGCCGGCAGGCCACGAGCGCGCCGGTGACGCCACGACGGACCGCGCGATCGCATGGCTCGCGGACGGCGGTTCCGAGCCGTTCCTGCTGTGGGTGCACTACTTCGATGCCCACTGGCCGTTCACGCCGCCTCCGTCGCATGCTGGACGGTTTCGGGCCGACGACGGACTCGATGCCTATATCCGCGAGCGACAGATCGCGGAGACCGCACCGCGTCCGCTGGCCGGCATCATCGAGCGATCGCGGGAGGCGATCGACGCCTACGACGCGGAGATCCTGTTTCAGGACGATCAGCTCGCTCGCCTGCTCGACGCCGTTCGCGAGCGCGGTGTGTGGGAACATACTTCCGTGTTGGTGATCGGAGATCACGGCGAGGGACTCGGTCAGCACGGCGAGGCCGGGCACGGCGGAACCTGGGACGAGCAACTGCACGTTCCGATGCTGATCCGTGTCCCCGGCGTCGAGCCCCGGCGCATCCGCGAGACGATCTCGGTCGTCGATGCCTTGCCGACCTGGCTCGGCCAGCTCGGCGTTCCGGAGCTCGGCGCGTTCGTGCGAGATGCCTCGGGCAGGGACGTGCTCGCCCTCGGGACCGCACCGGCGCCGCTGGTGCTGAGTCAGGACACCGGCCGCGAGCGCGGGACCGAGGCGTATCGCTACGCGCTGACGAGTGACACCTGGAAGTATTTTCGCGTCGAGCAGGACGGGGCGCCGGCGCGAGATCAGCTCTTCGATCTGAGGCAGGATCCCTTCGAACTCAGCGACCTCGCCGATTCGAAGCCGCAGGAGACCGCGATGCTGCGCCGGCAGCTCGAAGCGCGCCTCGACGAGCTGCGTGCGCGCGGCGAGGCGTTGCGGAGCGGACGTCCGCCGACGACTGTCGAGGCTTCGCCAGAAGTACTCGAGCAGCTCCGCGCGCTCGGGTATCTCGTCGACGAGCCCGAGGCAGCACCCTGACGGTGCCCGTGCCGCTGCGAGACATCACCGCGTGTGTCGCCGCCGTTGCGATGCTCGGGGCGCTGCTCCTGTCGGGCTGCGGGGAGCGGCCGCCCGCATCGCGACAACCGAACATCCTGCTCGTCGTCTGGGACACCGTGCGCGCCGACCGGTTGGGGCCCTACGGCTACCGGAACGAGACGACCCCCCGGCTCGACCGCTGGATCGGCGAGGCACGCGTGTTCGAGGATTGCGTAAGCCCATCGCCGTGGACGGTTCCGTCGCATGCTTCGATCTTCACCGGACTGCTGCCGAGTGATCACGGGGCTGGCTTCGAGCACGCGTGGCTCGATGATCAGCATGACACCCTTGCCGAGCAGCTTCGTGCGGCGGGCTACCAGACGTTTCTCTGGTCGGCGAATCCGCACGTCTCGGCGGTAGAGAATTTCACGCAGGGCTTCGACGTAGCCGAGCACCCGTGGGACGCGGACCAGCGCGAGAGGGCGCTCGCGATCGTCCGCCAGAAGCTGGTCGGTGACCGCAGCAGCGAGCTCGGTGGCGTCGTCAACCGCGGGCAGGCCGGCGAATGGGCGATCAAGGCGGCCGGCGAACTCGCGCAGGAGCGGCTCGAGAACTGGATCGACGCGCGCGAGACCGAGCGGCCGTTCTTCGCATTCCTGAACTACATGGAGGCCCATCGGCCGCTGGTGCCACCGCGGCGCTTCCGCGAGCGGGTGATGACGCCCGAGCGCGTCGCGCGCTCGTACGAAGTCGACCGCTCGTGGCTCGCGATCTGGAGCTACAGCTTCGGACTGCGGGACTTCAGCGACGAAGAACTCGCCGTGATGAGCGGTACCTACGACGCCGCGATCGCAGAACTCGACGAGCTGCTGGACGGAGTTCTCGGTGCGCTGCGCACGCGCGGGCTGCTCGACGACACCGTGGTCGTCCTCGTCAGCGATCACGGGGAGATGCTCGGCGAGCACCACATGCTCGACCACCAGTACGCGCTCTACCGGCCGCTGCTGCAGGTGCCGCTCGTGATCCGCTATCCCCGCCGGATCGCACCCGGGCGCGAGTCCGCTCCGGCCATGAGCCTCGACCTGTTCCCGACCCTGCTCGAACTCGCCGGTCTCGAGCCGCCGGCGCGGGCGCATGCGCATAGCCTCCTCGCACTGCCAGCCGAGCGCGTGCGGATCGCGGAGTATCCGTCGGCGTTCCGCGATGCATTTCCTGCGGTGCTTCGCGCCTTCCCGGATTGGGACCCCACGCCCTGGAAACGAGCGCTGCGCGCGATCCACGAGGATCCCTGGAAGCTGATCTGGGGCTCCGACGGGCGGCACGAGCTCTACGACAGGGAGCGCGATCCCGAAGAGTCCGCCGATCTCTCCGCGAGCCGCTCGGACGAGGTGGTGCGGCTCGAGGAGCGGCTCGAGGAGAAACTAGGCGCGACGCCGAGGCAGCCGCAGCAGACGGCACCAGCCGTTTCGGAAGAGCACCGAAAGATGCTGGAGGCGCTCGGGTATGCCGAGCCGAGCCCCGAGTCGGACACACAGGAGGAGCCATGAGCGCCGCGGGTCGGGAGGCTACCGCGGTCCGGCGAGCCGGATGCGTCGTTGCAGGGCTGGCCGCGCTCGGATTGGTCGCGGCCTGTGGAGAGAGCGATCGATCGGCGCCGGGCAACGTCCCGGATCGTGGCGCATCGCTGCTGACGTCCGACCTCGTGCTCCGCGACGACGCGCTGGACTTCACCGAGCCGGATCTGGCGGCGACGCCCGACGGAGAACTGGCGCTCGTCTGGCTCGCGTTCGACGGCGGGCGGGATCGCGTGATGGTTTCGTTTCGCAGCGGCACTGCCTGGACCGCGCCGGCTGTCGTCGCCGAGCAGCACCCGCGCCACTTCTCACCTCGGGTGGCGGCCGATCCGCGCGGTGGCTTCGTCGCAGCCTGGTCTGCCTGGGACGGCCAACAGGCCGACGTGTTCACCACACGGCTCGCCCCCGGCGCGATCGAAGCTCCGGTTCGGCTGACGGAGGATCCCGGCGCGGACACCGATCCGAGGATCGGTGTCTCTGCCGACGGGACGACCTGGGTGCTGTGGCAGGCCCGCCGCGCCGGTGGCTTCGACATCCTCGCGCGGCGCGCGGATCGCAGCGGCTTCGGTCCGGAGATCCCGGTCTCCGATCATCCCGCGTCCGACGTCCAGCCGGCGCTCGGAATCGGCTCCGACGGCAGCGTCTACGCCGCCTTCAGTTCCTGGCGCGACGGCCACTACGCCGATGGAAACTACGAAGTGTATGTTCGGCGCCTCGACGAGATCGGGGAACCCATGCGGGTCTCCACGTCTCCTGGCGCCGACATGATCCCGAGCTTCGTCGCGCTGCCCGACGGCCTCGCCCTCGTGTGGACCGAAGCCTCATTCGAACCGATCCGCGTCGGCGACATGCATGCCGTCGCGTACGACGAGTGGACGGACAAGACCTATCAGGTCTCGCGGGCCGTCGCGGGACGCTTCGGACCACCGATCACACTGCGATTGAGTCCGGAAGAGGCCAGAGGCTCGGTCGCCTCCGTGCAGCCGCTGGCCGTGCGAGGAGTCGGCGATTCGCTGTGGATCCTGTTCGGAGACCGCGTCGTCCTCTCGGGTTTCGAGCGTCCGTTCCGGCTCGCGCTGTCGCGGGTCGACGGGGACGCGGCCAGTCAGCCGATCGATCTCTCGGCCGGGATTGCGAGCCCCGTGTCTCGCTACGCCGCCGCGTGGAGCGGCGACCAGCTCTGGGTCGTCGACGAGATCGACGCGCAGGGAACGCAAGACGTATCGGCGCGAAGTGCGCTCCGCGTGCGGCACCTCGAGCCGGATCGCCTGCCGGAGTCGCGACCGCTCGCGAGCTTCCCCCGCCGCGAGCGCGTGCCCGTCGATGCGTCCCTTGCGCTCGACGGCGCGCCCCGTGCGCGCCCGACGGCGAACGTGGGAGACCGGACGCTGCGCGCCTACTTCGGGAACCTGCACGTCCACTCCGACTACTCCGGCGATCGCCGTGGCTTCGAAGGACGCCCGGAGGACAACTTCCAGGTGCTGCGGGATCTCGCGCGTCTCGACTTCGCAGCGCTCTCGGATCACGCGGAGACGTTGCGCGAGGTCGACTGGTGGGCGACGCGCAAGCTGGTGGACCTGTGGAACCAGGGCGGTACGTTCGTCACGCTGCCGGGGTACGAGTGGACGTCGCTCGTCTATGGCCATCGCAATGTTTTCTTTCGGGATTCTACGGTCGGTGATCAGCCCGCCCGGTTCGAGGCGCCCGGTCGGACCCCGGAGGATCTCTTCGCCCATCTGGGCCGGAAGGCCGCGCTCGTCATTCCACATCATCCGTCCCACGGCTTCGCGAAGCCGGTGGATTGGCGTTTTCGCAACGACGAGCTGCAGCGGCTCGTCGAGATCTTCCAGAAGCGAGGAAGCTACGAGTACGACGGAGCCCCCGTTGCGGATATCCAGGCCGAGCTGATCCCCGGTCACAGCGTGCGAGACGCGCTCTCGATGGGGCACCGACTCGGCATCATCGCGAGTCCGGATCACGGCGGGGGTCTGGGTCTGGCGGGAGTCTGGGCCGACACGCTCTCGCGTGAGTCGATCTTCGAGGCGCTGCACGCGCGTCGCACCTTCGGCACGACCGGGCCGAAGATGCACCTGTTCCTCACGGTGAACGAAGCGCCGCAGGGGAGCGAGATCTTGCGCTCCGCCGGTCCGGTGCGGATCCGCGCAACCGTCGAGGGCACCGCGCCGGGGCTCGTCCTGACGCTGGTGCGAGACGGCGTCGAACTCGCCCCCTTCTCCTTCGACGGCTACCGTGCCGAGTTCGACTGGGCGGACGAGGAGCCCGGCGCCGGCCCCCGCTACTACTACCTCCGGGCCCGCCAATCGGATGGTCACATCGGGTGGACGAGCCCCGTGTGGCTCGATCCGCCGGCCGGCTCGTGATCGAGGAGGATCCGATGAGGCCCCGTTTCGGCAACTCGACTCGGACCGCGACGGCGATGCTGTTCGTGTGCGCCCTGGGGGCTTCCGGCTGCCAGCAAGAGGCGCCGCCTGCGCTGGATCGACCGAACATCATCCTCTTCACGCTCGAATCGCTGCGCACCGACCACGTCGGGGCGTACGGGGGCGTCAGCACGACGCGGCCCGAAGTGCCGCTGACGCCGACGCTCGATGCGCTGGCGGAGGAAGCGGTCGTCTACGAGGACGCGCATTCCGTGACGAGTTGGACGCTCGCGTCGCATGCCAGTCTCTTCACCGGGCTCTATCCCAGCGTTCACAAGACCAATACGGCGCACTCGGTGCTGCACGACTCGTACGTGACGATCGCCGAGCGCGTCGCCGAGCTCGGCTACCAGACGGCAGGGGTGATTTCGGGGCCCTATCTGCGGCGTGCCCACAACCTGAACCAGGGATTCGAGCTGTGGGACGATGAGATCGCCGCACCGGGACACGTCCAGGCCCACGGGGATGTGACGAACGAACTCCTGTTCGCCGGGCTCCGGCGCTTCCTCGAAGAGCAGCGCGACGAACAGCGACCGTTCTTCCTGTTCTCGTACGTCTGGGATCCGCACTACGACTTCATCCCGCCGAAGCCCTACAGCAAGATGTTCCTCTCGCCGGAGTGCGAGCCGATCGATGTCACCGGATTCGGATCGACGAACACGGTCAACCGGAACTCGCGGCCCGGCCAGCTGGCCTACGTGATGTCGCAGTACGCCGGGGAGATCCGCTGGACCGATGGACACCTGAAGGAGTTCTTCCAGCTGCTGAAGGACGCGGGGTTGTGGGAGAACACCGCGATCCTCATCACCGCCGATCACGGCGAGGAGTTCTTCGACCACGGCAAGAAGGGCCACTTCAACAACATCTATGCGGAAACCATCCATGTTCCGCTGATCGTGAAGTACCCGGGTTCCCAGAAGGTCGGGCGCGACCCTCGGCTCGCGAGTCTCGTCGACGTCCTGCCGACGATCGTCGAACTGGCCGGCGGGGCGGCTCCGGATCTGGGCGGACATTCGCTGCTCGGGCCGCCGCCGGGGGCCGAGCGTCCGATCTTCTTCGAGCTCGAGTCGGTCTGGTATCACCGTACGCCAGGCTCGAAGGAAACGATCAAGCGCAACAACACCTGGCAGGGCATTCGCCGGGGAAACTACAAGCTGGTGCGCAATCCCGAGTCCGACCTGACGGAACTCTTCGATGTCGCGAACGATCCTCGCGAGCGCGAAGATCTCGCCGCGGCGCGGCCCGAACAAGTGACGGCGTTCGCGGCGGAACTCGATGCGTGGCTGGCGGAGGCCCGCGAACTCGCGAGCCAATTCGATCGGGCAGGAAGCGCGGAACTTTCGGAAGAAGAGCTCGAACGGCTGCGCTCGCTCGGCTATATCGATCGCTGATCGGACGGCGCTCCGAGCGCCCGCTTGCGACGCCGCGCCAGGCCCTGCGCAGCCAGTGCGCCGAGCGCCGCCAGCGAGGCCGCGAGCGCTCCCGGCTCGGGGACCGGCGTGAGGCCGGTCGGAAACTCGAGTGCGCCTTCGCTCGTGATCGGATTCGCCACGCTTTCACTCTCGAGCGCCAGCACGGCGGCGCCTTGCGCATCGCTGGTGAGGATCTGGCCGCCGGCGCGCACCAGCAATCCGAACAGGCGCTGCTCCTGCAAGCCCTCGAAGGCGAGCGACTGGTTGCCCGTCGGACCGGGCAGGCTCGGATCGATCCGGATGACGCGCCGCTTGTCACTGACCAGCAGCTTGCCGTCACTCTCGAACGCCAGCGCGTTCGGCTCGTCGAGGAGCCCCCCCTGGGAGACGAGCGCCTGCCCCTCGCCCGGTACCGCCCGGATGATGGCGTTGCGGAAGCGATCTCCGATCCAGATGGCCCCGTCCGGCGCGATCGCGATCCCGGCGGGCCCGGCGCCCGGCGGGAACACCAGGAGCGAACTCTGCGCGCCCGTCTCCGGGTTGACTGCGATCACCGCGCGGTTGGTCAGATCCGGCAGCAGGAGCATTCCGTCGCTGCGCAAGGCGATCCCCTGCGGCAAGCGCAGCAGGTTGCCACGGGAAAGGACCCGTTGGGCCCCCGTCTCGAGGTCCGCGCGCACCACGACGCCGCTTTGACCGCCGAGCGATTGCGGGTCGCTGTCGGCGACGATCGCGTAGCCCTCGCCGTCGATCACGGCCGCGTACGGGAGCGAGAGCGAGCCGCCCTCGGCGATGCGGGTGACGTTGTTGTTCGACAGGTTGAATCGGACCAGCGAGTTCGCGGTGAAGTTCGAGACGAAGATCCGGCCGTCGTCTCCGATCGCGACGCCGATCGGTCCGTTGATCAGCCCGTTCAACCGTTCGCCGATCACCGCCTGCGTGCCGGTTGCCGGGAAGATCCGCACGAGCCTGCTGTTCAGCCGATCGACGACGAAGTACGTGCCGTCGGCTGCGACCCGCAGCGCGCGCGGACTCGGCAGCAGCGAGCTGAACGTCACGAGTTCCTGCGCGCCCGTCACCGGGTCGACGCGCAGCACGCGGTCTTCCGCCGCGACGACGAGCTGCCCCGCGGCGTCGAAGTCGAGGCCCTGCGGCGCGCCGAGGAGGTTCTCGTCGGCCGGAAGGCCGGCGGGCGGAGAGATCACGACCTGCTCGCCGGTGTCCGGATCGATCCGGAAGATCACGCGCGCCGTCGGGTCGGCGAGGTAGAGTCTGCCGTCCGGGCCGAGCGCCAGGTCCGCCGGATCCCGGAGCGGCAAGTCCTGGGTGATCAGCACGGTCGCGCCGGTGACCAGATCCACACGGACGACGGCGGGCGGCGCCACGGCTCCGCTCGCGACGATCCGGGCCGTCGCGACGAACAGCGTCTCGGCGTCCGCCGCGACCAGCGAGCGCGGGGGACCGAGCTCCGTCGGTGCCCAGACGAAAGTCCGGTCGCCGGTGGCGGGGTCGATCCGCACGATCGAGCGGGCGTCCTCGTTGGCGACGAGGATCGTGCCGTCGGACATCCACTCGAGGCCACGGGGCCCGAGGATGCTCCCCTCCCGGGCGAGAACCGTCTGGTTCCCGGTCGCGAGGTCGACCCGCACGAGGCTACGCGAGAACTGATCGACGACGAGGACCGATCCCGTGTCCAAACCCGGCGCAGCACGTGCCAGCACGAGACTGGCGAGCACACACAGGGTCCGAGCGAGTCGGAGCCCGACGGCGCGGTCCCTGCCCATCTTGGTTCCTCCCCGACAGATCCCGGACGGCTTTCCTCGGGTCGCGGGGATCGTCGCCCGAAGGCCCCGGACCTGCCTACCGTCACCTATCATGAGTGCCGATTCACCCACGTTGGGTGCAGCACGAAACGCGCCCGGACCCGCGCGCCGTGGCGCTCGGCCCCGTGGCCGGCAGTGATAACCCGAGACAGACCGAGGCCGGGCCGGACGCCACCCGGTGCGACGCTTGCTACGGCAGTCTCGGATCGATCCGATTGACGGGGCCGAGGCCGGAGTGTATCCGACCCGATCGCGAAGAGGAGCCCGCTCGCCGGCGTCGAAGCAAGCCACTCGCAAGCCGGGCACGACTCCAACGGAGATTTCCCTGGGGGATCCGATGCAGTTCTCGACTCCGCCGCATTCGTCTCGCCGGTCCGGCAC
>JBDIVR010000035.1:0-39086 GCA_039794265.1 Myxococcota bacterium | reverse complement strand
CGACGGCTGCGCTCGTCCAGAAGAGGCCAAACGTCAGCGAACTTCGTCGAGCGCCTGCGAGAAGTCACACAGCAACGGTACAGGCCTCCGCTGCCATCTGCAACCGTTATTTATTTCCACGGCCTTACCGCTAGTGACCCCGAAGACGATCGGAGCATCGGGCGATGGTTCGACGGTCTTCCGAAAAGGGGGACGCAGGGGTCGGCTCCGGGTCCGCCCGGGTGCAGCCGCGACCTCCAACCCTCCCGGAAGACTCGGAAAGCGCCTGGATCAGAGCCGGCCCAGGGGCGGCTGCGGAGGCGATCCGCGCGTCCCGCACTCAAGTCTCCATCCTGGCCCGTCGATGGCCTGCTCGTATCCCCCTGCCGAGTGTGGAGGCGCTCGCGACCGGAGAAGGCAGCGATGCGTCCGCAGCGAACCTCGACTCTTTCACTCTGCTGGGCAGCCGTGGTGCTCTCGGCGTGGCTGCCGCCCGCACCGGCCTCCGCCCTCACGGTGGCCTATTGGCGGATGGAGGCAGACCTCGATCCGACGACGCATGGTCTGCGCGTCGCCAACGAGGTGGCCGGCGGCTCGGATCTCGTCTCGGCCGAGGCGTTCGTCGATCTCGCCGCGAATCCGACCGGCACCGTACCCAACACGGGATCGACGAACCTCGGCAGCCTCGGCGCGAGCCGCCAGGGCGGTCCCAACGGCATCAATGCCAGCGCGGCCTGGTACTCCGCGCTCGACGTCACCGACATCACGCTCGAGTTCTGGGCGCGCACCGGCGAGAGCCAGGCCATCCTGTTCCGGCGCTCGAATGGCGCCGACGGCATCGTGATCCAGAATCCGAATGCGCTCTCGATCACCTACTACGTGTCCGACGGGCTCGGCGGCGGAACCGCCGTCACGCTCGCCAGCCTCGACAACATGGACGCGACGTGGCGGCACTATGCCTTCACGTATGACTCGGCCAGTGGGACCGGAACGTTCTACGTCGACGGCGCGGCGGTGCGAACGAACGACGGACCAGACGGGCGCGCCTTGTTCTGGGGCGCACCCGCCCCGGTGCAGATCGGCGTGCAGATGGACTTCGCTTCCGCGTTCAACGGTACGATGGACGAGGTGCGGATCCGCAATTTCGCGGCGCCCGCGACCGGATTCCTCAATGTCGTACCCGAGCCGTCTACGGCACTGCTGCTGGCCTTCGGACTCGGCAGCCTCGCCTCGGGATCCGCGCGCACGCGGTGCGGCTGAGCACTGATGACGAAGGTGTCCCCGGCGTAGCGGACTCACTGCGCGTGGCATCGTTCCGGACCTCGACCCCGCGCCGTTCCGCGCACAGCGTCACTTCGGTACGCTGCCGTTATGCAGACCCTCTACCCGCTCCCCCCGCAGCCCGATGGCGTACCGTGGCCGACCTCCGAGTGGCCCGAAGCTGCGCCGGACGCAGACGTCGACATCGCCAGGATCGAAGCCGCCGCCGACGTCGCATTCGAGGACCCGCCGCCGGCGACCCACGGCGAGACGCTGGCGCTGCTGGCAGTCCACCGCGGCCGGCTCGTCTTCGAACGCTACGCGCCCGGCAAGAGTGCCGCCGACACGCTTCCGTCCTGGTCGATGGCAAAGAGCATGACCCACGCAGCCGTCGGCATCCTGTTCGGCGAGGGTCGGCTCGATCTGGACGCGCCGGCGCCGATCGCGGCGTGGCGCAGCGACGGCGATCCGCGCGGTGCCATCACGCTCGAGCATCTGCTGCGCATGGTCGACGGGCTCGACTTCGTCGAGGTCTACGAGGCGACCGGCCGCTCCGACGTCATCGAGATGCTGTTCGGCGCCGGCAAGGAAGACGTTGCGGGCTACACGATCGCGCGTCCGCTCGCGCGCCCGCCAGGGACGTACTGGAACTACTCGAGCGGCACGAGCAACATCGTTGCGGCGATCGCCGGCGCAGCCGTCGGCGGCGGGCGCGACGGCATGGAGGCATTCCTGCGCCGCGCGCTGTTCGACCCGATCGGCATGCGCAGCGCACAGCCGCGCTTCGATCCAGCCGGCACCTTCATCGGCTCGTCGTTCGTGTTCGCGACGGCCCGCGACTTCGCGCGCTTCGGCCTGCTGTACCTGCGGGATGGCATCTGGGACGGCAAGCGCGTGCTGCCAGCCGGCTGGGTCGATCACGCGCGGACGCCGACCCCGGCCTCGTTCGGCCAGTACGGCGCCCACTGGTGGCTCGCGCTCGACGGAACGCGGATCTTCACGGCGAACGGCTTCCAGGGCCAGTACATCGTCGTCGATCCGGAGCGGGATCTCGTGCTGGTGCGGCTCGGGGTCTCGACGCCGGCGCAGCGGGCGGCCGTCGTCCACGGGCTGCGCGCGATCGTCGACGCCTTTCCGATCCGCTGATGGCGAACGCCAGGCGAGATCCAGCTCAACCGGCACCCGCGGACGGACGATCCACCCCGGGATGCTTGCCCGAACGCCTGGAAGCCGATGAGCCGCTACGAGCGCTTCGCCGTGATCTTCGATCCGGAAGGGACGGGTCTCGGGGTCGAGGCGCTGGGCCTGATCGAGCGCGGCATCGATCCCCTGTACGCGAAGGATCTCGACGAGGCCCTCGCGCTCGCGGACCAGGAGGAGGAGCGCGTCGGAGCTTTCGTGCTCCCCGGCACGCTCCCGCCGGCGATGCTCGAAGACGCGCTCGAACGAGCCACGCCGCTGCTGTGGGCCGGCGCCGCCGCGATCCTGGTCGTCGCTCCACCGCGCGATCGCGCGCTGCTGCGGGCGCTGCGCGATCGCGGCATCCGCTGGGTGCTGTTCGCGCCCTACGAGCCGGCGGAGTTGCGCTTCGCGGTTGCCGCAACGCTGTGCAGCGAGGACGATCTCGATCCGCGCGGGGGTCTGCGCGTCCCCGTCCGTCTCGACGCGACCGTCGTGACCGCCGGCGAGCGGCGCCACGGCCAGATCCGGAACCTTTCGCTCGGCGGCGCCTACGTCTCGCTGGCCGATCCCCCGGCGGAGGGAACGCAGATCCTCCTGGACACGTCGCTCGGGGAACATCCCGTGCATCTCGCGGCGCGGGTCCGACACCGCCTCCCCGCAGCAGCCCGCGGCCGCGCCGAGACGGAACCGGGCATCGGGATCCAGTATCAGCTTCCCGCGGAGTCGGAGCTGCGCCTGCTCGAGGACTTCCTGCGCGAGCGCGTGAACTCGTTCCGGCTCGGGTGAACCGGCCGGTTGTAGGCGCCGGACCCCCCGGCTGGCCAGCCGTCACCGGAGCCGCCACCCTGCGGCGGTGCGCGCCGTGCTCTTCGACTTCGACTACACGCTGGCGGACTCCTCGGACGCCATCATCGAATGCTTCGGGGCGGGCCTCGCCGCGCTCGGGCTGCCCGCGGCGGCGCCCGACGCGATCCGGCGGACGATCGGACTGCCGCTTCCCGAGGCATTGCGCGCGCTGCACGGCATCGAGGACAGCGCCCTCGCCGAACGCTTCCGCGCGGGCTTCCACGCGCTGGCCGAGCGCATCATGCACGAGCGCACGCGGGTCTTCGCGCCCGTCGCCGACGTGATCGCCGGGCTGCGCGACGCCGGCCTCGCGACGGCGATCTGCTCGACGAAGCGACGCGACCAGATCGAGCGGATCCTCGCCCGCCATGCGCTCTCCGATCACTTCGACGCGATCGTCGGCGGCGAAGACGTGCCGCGGCACAAACCGGCGCCCGACGCGCTGCTGCTCGCGCTCGCGCGGCTGGGCGTCGAGCCGGGACGCGCGCTCTACGTCGGCGATCACCGCGTGGACGCGGAAGCCGCGTCGCATGCGGGCATCGAGTTCGTCGCGGTGCTCTCGGGACCGTCGCCGCGCGCGGACTTCGCCGACCGGACCGTGCGCGCATTCCTCGCCTCGGTGGCCGAGCTGCCAGCGCTGCTGGCGGCGCGCTGACTGACGCGTGCGTCAGAACTCGAAGGTCCAGATCACATCGCCGCCTGTTCCTCCCTCCTCGTCGAGCTCGCTCTGGATCAGCCAGTTGCGGTGGAAGCGCCATTCGATCCGCGCGCCCTCCGTGCCGGTGCCGAGGTCGCGGTCGTAGAAGATCCGGATGCCCTTCACGACCTCGGCCCCGACGCTGACCTCCGTGCCGCTCGCGCCGCGGCCGGCCTCGAACGCGAAGCGATCGAGCGGCAGGCTCTCGAACAGACCGGAGCCGACGCCGGAGCCGAGCAGGATCTGCCCGACGACCTGCGTCGCCGCCGACTCGAGCTGCGCGGCGTCGCTCGATCCCAGCGCCGCTGCGGGCCGGCCGAACGCCAGATACGAGAGCTGGTCCGTCGGGTCGAGCGGGGGGTCGCTCTCCAGTGTCACCACCGGCGCCGAGGCGCGGCCACTGACGACGATCCGCAGCGTCACGTCGGAGGCGGCCTGCACCGCGACGATGTCGAGTTCGGGGTCCAGCTGCCGCGTGCCGGCCAGCGTGGCTGATCCGCGCTCGATCTCGAAGCGCCGGCTGCGGAAGCGGTAGTGGCCTTCCGTCGTGCGGATCGAGCCGACGTAGAGGGGGGCATCGCCGGGTTCCTTCAGCAGCCGAACCTCTCCCTCGACACGCAGGTCCGCGCCCTGGCCGAGTACACGCGAGTCGCCGGCGAGGGCCAGCGCCACGTCGACGCGGGCGCGATCGAGCACCTCGGGCCACTCGCGCGGCGTGCGCGGCGGCTGCAGACCCCGGCGCGCCGGCGTCTCGTCCTCCTCGAGACCGTGGATGCGGATCTCGTCCCAGGTGGGCTCGCCCGCCTCGGGCAGCCGGAACTGGCCCGGGCGCATCTCGACGCGGCCGCCGAGCACGAGATCCGGCCAGGTGCCCTGCAACGCGAGCGCGCCGGCGAGCCGCCCGGAGATCAGGCCACCGAGAGGGAGCGCGAAGTCGGCGAACTCGACACGCAGGTCGGTGTCGGCCCGCTCCGCGCCGGCATCCCAGTGGACCTGGCCGCTGCCCCGGATCTCTCCCTCCGACTGCGCGCCCGCGATGCGCAGCCGCTCGACGCGCAATGCCGAGCCCTCGAAGCGCAGGTCTGCCTCGATGGGGCCGACAGGGCCTGCCAGGGCTTCGACGTACAGCTCGCCGCCGGTGAGACGAACGCCACCGGACGCCCGCGGCGCTCCGCTCGCACCGGTGAAACGCACGTCGGCGTCGAGCGTGCCGGCGAGGCCCTCCGGATCGCGGCCCAGCAGGCCGCCGAGCCACGCGACATCGAGGCCCTCCGCATGGAGACTCGCAACCGTGTCGGACTGCTCGAACAGCGTCGTCGGGGCGCGAACCAGGGCTTCCCGGGCTGCCGTCACCTCGAGCCGGACGCGTTCGATGCCGCCGTCGCGCAGTCGCGCGACCGCGAGCTGCCGGGCGCCGTCCGTGTCGAGCACCAGGTCGACCCGTTCGAGCGTCAGCTCGTCGACGACGAGGGGTTCCGCCACGAGCTCTCCGCGCAGCGCCGGCGCGCTCCACGCGCCGTTCGCTCCGATCCAGCCGCGAACCCGGCCCGCCAGCGAGTCGTCGATCGCAGCGAGATCCGGCACGTCGAGTTCGACGCGCAGCGCGCGGGCCGCCTCCGTCGTCGCGCTCCCGGTGACACGCGCGCGCAGTCCCGGCCCGAGCAGCGCGAGCTGCTCGATCTCGACGCCCAGAGGAACTCCCCCGTCCGTCAGCACGCGAAGCTCGGCCACGCCTTCGCTGCGGAGTTCCGCCTCCGGCAGCGTGAGCGCCAGCTCGTCGATCCGCAGCCTGTGCGTTCCCGTCGCCTCGCCGCGCAGCACGAAGGTCCCGGGGCCGAGCGACGGCCCGCGCTGCAGCTCCTCGATGCGCAGCTCGAGCTGGCCGCGCGGGTCGTCCCAGGCGCCGCGAGCCGTCGCGTCGACGCGCAGCCGCCCTGCCAGCTCCTCCCCGCCACGCCACGCCGCCGGCAGTCGGTCGAGGCGAAGCTCGGCGCGCAGCTCGCCGCGTTGGAGACCCGCGGGATCGCCGGCGCCGCTCGCGTGGAGTTCACCGAGGGCTCCCTGCAGCAGGACCTGGTCGAGCTCCGCAACGAGCGTCTCCGTGTGCAATGAGCCCGCGATCCGCACGCGATCGATCGCAAGCGGCCCGAGTCGCTTCGAGGCGAGGTCGGCGTCCAGCACGAGCCAGCCCGCCGTCGTGGCGCCGGACGGATCGGGCGTGAAGGAGAGGGTCACGGGGCCGGCGAGGCGCGTCGTGAGATCGGAGCGACCGCTCAGCGCGCCGAGGTCGAGCGCAGCGACGCGCGCGCGCGCCCGCAGCGCCACCGGACGCGGCGGCCAGGCGGCATCCGCCAGCTCGACGACGCCGTCGTCGAGCGACACCGATCCGGCGTCGCTCACGACGGCCGCCCGCGACACGCGCAGCTCCTGGTGCTCGAGTGTGGCGATCAACGTGGCGCGTTCGATGGCACGCCCGGCGAGCGTCGAAGGCCCCAGCGCCAGCTCGGCCGCCAGCGACTCGGGCAGCCGCAGCGGCTCGTCGGGTCGCCATCGGAAGCCAGTCACGGTTCCGTCGAGAGCCAATGCGAGACGGGTCTCGCCGGCAGTCGGTGTTTCCACGGCCGCGTCGCCACCGCGGAGCGACACCCGCCCGCGAGCGTCGCGGACGACGAGCTGCCCGATGCGGATCGACGCGAGCGGGAACGGCGCCTCGTCCGGATCGTCGTCGTCATGAGCGCCGCCGAGCGGCCGGCCGACGCCGGACACGCGCCAGACCTCCGCCTGCTGCTCGACGGCGATGCGCAGCCCCTCGATGATCAGCGACGGGACCTCCAGACGCCGCGCGCGCAGCAGCGGCGCGAGCTCGAACTGCACGGAGACAGCGGAGATCTCGAGGGGCGGCTGCCCGTCGGCGCGCAACTCGACGTCCCGAGCGCGGAAGCCGTCGAGCAGCGAGCCCTCGAGGGCGCCGATCCGCAGCGTGCCGTCGAGCGCGTCGCCGAGCTGCGCCTCGAGCACGTGCACGAGCCGCTCGCGCTGCCAGCCGCGCGAGAGCGCCGTCACGATCAGCGCACCGATGAGCGCCAGCAGGAGCGTGAGCCCGGCGCAGGCAAAGAGCGCACGCAGTGCGATCCGGAGCGTCCGGCGCATCAGAACGCCTGACCGATCGAGAAGTGGAAGAACGTGGTCTTCGCCTCCTCGGGTGCATTCAGCGGAAACGCGAGGTCGAAACGGATCGGACCGAGCGGCGTGCCGATGCGCAACCCGCCACCGAGCGAGACCGTGAGATCGGCCGGTTTCCAGCGCCATGGCGTGAGGTCCAGCTGGCCCACATCGGCGAACACGACGCCTCCGACGGGACCGCCGAGCGGGAATCGCAGCTCGAGACTGCCCTCGAACACCGAAGCGGCGCCGACGGCGCGGCCGTCGGCCTCGCGCGGGCCGAGCCGCCAGAACGAGAACCCGCGCACGGAGCTGCCGCCACCGGCGTAGAAGCGTTCCGGCAACGGAATCTCGTCCGTCGACGAGCCGAGCAGCGGTTGCAGCGACCCGAGCCGCACGCGGCCAGCCAGGACGGTCGGGCCCAGCGCCTGGAAGGCCCGCGCCTGCAGCTCCGCCGACACGAACGAGACGTCGGAGCCGAGAGCGGAGAGGAACGGCGCGAGGGAGAGGTCGATCTGCGTTCCCTGTCGCGCGTCGAGCGGATTCGCGACGGTGGTGCGGCGGACGCCGAAGCGCAGGCCGCTCAGGAATACGCGACCCTCCGGATCGTCGAGCAGCAGCGCCGTCGTGGAGCTGGCGTCGCCGATCGAACTCCAGGAGAACTCGTAGCCGGCCTGCGCGCTCCAGTCGGGACCGAAGCTGCGGAGTACGCGCAGGCCGCTCACCAGCCGCTCGGCATCGTAGGCCGGCGTGAGATCCTGCCCGAGCCGGCTCTCGAAGCGCAGCGTCTGGCGGCGCGCCAGCCAGTGCGGCTGCTCGACGCCGAACGCGAAGCTGCGCTCGAGTCTCGAGAACCGCAGCCGCGCGTCGAGGTGACGCGCAGCACCGAGCCAGTTGCGATGGGCGTAGCCGAGCTGAGCGCGCAGCCGATCATCGGTGCCCCAGCCGACACCGACGCGCACGCTGCGCGGCGGGCGTTCGGAGGCGAGGATCTCGACCGGCCAGAGGACCTCGCCGGCGGCGCCCGGCTGCGCCTCTTCCGGCTGCGGGCGCACGACTACCGAGCGGAAGATGCGCAGCTCCTGGATCCCGGTGCGTGTCTCGCGCAGCGCGTCGAGGGAGTAGACGTCGCCCTCGCGAATCGTGATCTCACGGCGCACCAGCGCTTCGTCGCTGCGCTCGAGACCCTCGACGCGAACGGTTCCGAAGCGCACGACGGGGCCCGGCTCGACGCGCCACGTGAGGTGCGCTTCCCGGGCTCGCACGTCGACGTCGGCGCCGCCTTCGACGCGCGCGAGCGGATGGCCGGCATCGGCAAGCCGCGCGAGCAGCTCCGTCTTCGCCTCCTCGTAGCGATCGAGCGAGAACACGTCGCCGACCACGAGCGGAAGATCGTCGAGCCAGTGCTCGCGCGGCTGGAGTTCGAGCACCGCTTCCGGCAGCTCGATGCCGCGATCGACGAGCCGCACCGGCTCGCCCTCGTCGATTGCGAAGACCAGATCCGCTCGCTCGTCGCCGTCGCGCCGATGCAGGGTCGCCTCGACGCGCGTCTCGAAGAATCCGAGCGTGCGGTAGAAGCGTTCGAGCCTTTCGGCATCTGGCTCGAGCGTTCCCTCGCTGAAGGGGGGATCGAGCAGCCACGGTTGCCACCACGGCGGCGGCACCGGCGTCGTCAGCTGCGTCGTGAGATCCCCGCGCGCGGCCGCGCGCGCACCGTCGAATTGGAGCGTGCGCAGCCGCGGGGTGGACGGCGCGTCTGCCTCGGCCTCCTCGGCGCTCGCACGGATCGACAGCGGCGCGACGGCGAGGCACACGAATGCCAGGGCCGCAGCGAGGCGGCGCGGAGCCCGAGATCGGCTGCGGAGCATCGTCGGACGCATCGGCCCGTCGAGAGTAACGAGCCCGCGTGGAGCCGACGGCCCTCGAGTCGGCCGATCTACGCGTCAATCCGCCTGCGCGAGCCGCTCCCCGATCGCCGCCAGCGCGCTCGCTCCGGAACCCAGAGTCAGCTCGATCTGCCGCGCCCACAGGTAGTAGCGATGGACCGGGTAGTCGACGTCGACGCCGATGCCGCCGTGCAGATGCATCGCGGCATACGCAATCGAGTGTCCGGCCTCGCCGGCGAAGAACTTCGCAACCTGGACCGCGTCGGTCGCCAACTCGTCGCTAGCCACGGCGTCCTGCGCCAAAGCCGACGTTCCCCGCGACAGCAGGTACGCGGCCTGGAGCGCCACGAGTCGCATCGACTCGAGATCGCAATAGGCATCCGCGGCGCGCGTGTGAACGGCCTGGAAGCTGCCGATCGGGCGCTCGAACTGCTGGCGCTGCGCGGCGTAGCTGGCGGTGATGCGCAGCGCCTTGTCGGCGACCCCCACCTGCATCGCGCACAAGCCGGCGATCGCGCGTTCGACCGTCCATTGCAGCGCCATCCGGCCGCCGTCGAGCGAGCCGACGACGTCCTCGCCCGCGGCGCGCGCACCGTCGAGCGTGAGCCACGCCTGCACCGAGCGGTCCGTCACGAGCTGTCGCTCCTGCTGGACGCCGGCGCCGCGCGGGTCGATCAGGAACAGACCGACGCGACGGTCCGGCAGCGTCGCCGGCACCAATACGCGCTCCGCCACGTGCGCGGCGGGCACGCAGAACTTCGCGCCGTCGAGTCGCCAACTCGTGCCGTCCGGCGTCGCCCTCGTCGCCGGCGACAGCGGATCGACGTTGTCGGGTTCGGCGAGCGCTGCGCTGAGGATCGTCTCGCCGGCGATCAGCCGCGGCAGCCAGCGCGCCTGCAGGCCGTCGCCGCCGAAGCGCGCGATCGGCGCCGCGGCGCACGCGAGCGCCGCCCAGACCGGCACCGGTGCGACGGTGCGACCGATCTCCTCCAGCAACACGCACAGCTCGAGGAAGCCATAGCCGCTGCCGCCGTACGCCTCGGGCAGCGCGACACCCAGCAGGTTCGCCTCCGCCAGCGTGGACCAGAGCTCGAGATCGATCCGCTCGTCGCTCCGCTCGATCTCGCGGAGCCGGTCCGGCATCGCCTCGGTCTCGAGGATCTTGCGCGCCAGTTCGCGGAGCGCCTGCTGCTCGTCGGTGAATGCGAAGTCCACGGCGCAGTCTCCTCAGCTCTTGTAGTGCGGCAGGCCGAGACCGGCCATCGCGATGATGTCGCGCTGCACCTCGTTGGTGCCGCCGCCGAAGGTCAGGATCAGCGTGGCGCGGTACATGCGCTCGAGCCGGCCGCGGGCGACGGCGCCGGGCGATCCGTCCTTGATGGTGCCCGCCGGTCCGAGCACCTCCATCAGCTTGCGGTAGGCCTGCACGTACAGCTCCGTCGCGTAGACCTTCACGGCCGAGGCGTCCGCCGGGTGCAGGGCGCCCTGCGTCATGCTCCACGCGAGCTTCCACTGCATCAGCCGCAGCGCCTCGAGCTTGGCGTGGACCCACGCGAGCGCGTCGCGCACCCAGCCCTGATCGATGACGCGCCGGCCGTCGGCGAGCCGGGTCTCGAGCGCCCACTGCCGGACGTGCTCGAGCATGCGCTTCGACGGACCGTAGGGCGTCAGCGACACGCGCTCGTGATTGAGCTGCGAGACGATCAGGCCCCAGCCGTTGTTCTCGCCGCCGACCAGGTACTTGTTCGGCACGCGTACGTGTTCGTAGTACGTGGTGTTGGTCCGGACGTCTCCGACGGTCCAGGTGGGCGTCATCTTGAAGCCCGGCGCACTGGTCGGCACGATGAACATCGAGATGCCGCGATGCTTCGGCGCAGCCGGATCGGTGCGGGCCGCCAGCCAGACGTAGTCCGCGAAGTCGGCGAGGCTCGTGAAGACCTTCTGGCCGTCGATGACCCAGTCGTCGCCGTCGCGAACCGCGCGGGTCCTCAGCGCCCCGAGATCGGTGCCGGCCTCCGGCTCCGAGTAGCCGATCGAGAACTGGCACTCGCCGCGCAGGATGCGCGGCAGGAACTCCTGGCGCAGCTCGTCGGAGCCGAACTTCGCGAGCGTCGGGCCGACCGTGTTCAGCGTCAGGAACGGCAGCGGAAAGCCCGCGCTCTGGACCTCGTCGGCGAAGATCATCTGCTCGATCGGCGTGCGGCCCTGGCCGCCGTACTCCTTCGGCCAGCCGATGCCCAGCCAACCGTCGGCGCCCATTTTCTGGAGCGCGACCCGGTACAGCGGCCCGCCGCCCTCGCTGCCCTGGATCTCGGCCTGCAGCTCCGGCGTCATGATCTCGCCGAAGTAGCCGCGCAGATACTCCTGGAGCTCTCGCTGCTCGGGGGTCAGCTCGACGTGCATCACGGGCCTCCGGCCGCCCGGCGCGGACCGGTCGTCGCCAGCGCGGGGGGGCTTTTTGAAACGTGTATCATTTTCGAGGATCGCCGTCGAACGGGCCGGAGCGAGGCTGCGCCGCTACTCGATTTCGATGTCGACGGTCCGGTCCTTGTCGTAGACGCGCCGCATCCGGCGCACCCGCTCCATCTCGATCCGGAGTTCTTCGAGCGTGGCTTCCTTCGACAGCTGGCGCTGCTCGGTCGCGATCGACAGCAGGCTGCAGGCGTGCGCCAGGTACGGCCCGCAGGCGGGGCTCGCGCAACAGTAGCCCGCGAAGTCCTCGAACTGCCGGGGCTCTTCGGGCAGCCGCGCGAGGTTGATCGTCCGGATCATGTCCGGGTGGCTGCGCTTGAGGCGCGCAAAGATCCGGCGGGCGGCGTCGAGATCTCCCTCGTGCCAGCGGATCAGCATGTCGTTGAACAGCACCGCGCCGTACGGGGCGCCGGCTCGCACACCGCGATCGTTCCAGCGGCGCGCCCCCGCGAGATCGCCGCGGTAGACGTAGATCTCTGCGATGTTCGTATAGGCGATGGGCGAGCGACTGAGGCGCCGGGTGTTCTGGAGGCCGCGCAGCGCGCGGTCGAGGTCGCCGCGGTAGGTGTCCATCACGGCCAGATAGAGATGCGGGCGATCGTCGCGCGGCGAGAGCTCCATCGCGGTCACGAACTCGGAGACCGAGCGCTCGAGGTACTCGAGGTAGCGGCGCTCGTCGTGCTCGCCATCGAGGGCGGCGCGCGCGATCCGGTAGTAGACCTCGCCGAGCGCGATCCGGGCATCGACGTCGCGCGGCCGCTCGTGCCGGCGCTGTTCCAGAGCGATACGAGCGCCTTCGAGATCGCCCGGTGCGACCCGTTGCGCCGCCTGCCGGGTGCCGCCGGTGGGAACGCAGGCGAGGGTCGCGAGGAGCAGGAACGACACGAGAGCTCGGACGGCGCGCATCGCAGAACGGTAGCCAGCGATCGTCGCGAGCGCGCACCCGAAGCGGGGCTGGTAGGCTCCGCATCGATGCGAGACCTGGTCCTCGTCGGCGGCGGGCATGCGCACGTCCAGGTGCTTGCACGGCTCGCGATGGAGCCGCTGCCGGACGTCCGGGCGACCCTCGTCGTCGACCGCACCGATGCGGTGTACTCCGGCATGGTACCCGGCTTCGTCGCCGGCCAGTACCGCGCCGGCGAGCTGACGATCGACGTGCGCCCGCTCGCGCGCCGGGCCGGCGCCGCGGTCGTCGTCGCTGCGGCGACCGGACTCGATCCCATCGCCAAGCGGATCGAGCTCGCCGGGCGCCCGCCGCTGCGTTTCGACGTCGCGTCGCTCGATGTCGGCTCGACCGTCGTCGGGCTGGGCCTGCCCGGCGTCGTCGAGCATGCCCTCGCGACGCGGCCAATCGGGCGCTTCGTCCAGCAGGTCGACGCGCTGCTGGCGCGCGCGCTGCAGCGCCGGCGCGCGCGGATCGCCGTCGTCGGCGCCGGTGCCGGGGGCATCGAGCTCGCGTTCGCCTTTCGCGCCCGACTCGCCGCCGCCGGCCAGCCCGACGCCGAGATCACGCTGGTCGACAGCGGCACGCGCGTGCTGCCGGAAGCGTCGGCGCGCGTGGCCGAACGCGTAGCGCGACGGCTCGCCGCGCGCGGCATCGCGGTCCGGTCGGGCGCGCGGATCGCGCGCATCGAGTCCGACGGTCGCGACGCCGAGAAGTGCCTGGTCGCGGCGGACGACGGCTCGGGATTCGTTTGCGACGAAGTCGTCTGGGTCGCCGGCGCCACGGCGCCCGCCTGGCTCGCCGCCACGCCCCTGCCCCACGACGATGCGGGGTTCGTCCGCATCCGTCCGACGCTGCAGGTCGCGGGACACGACGATCTCTTCGCGGTCGGGGACTGCGCCGCGTTCGACCCGCCGCTGCCGAAGGCCGGTGTCTACGCCGTGCGTCAGGGTCCCGTGCTGGCGCGCAACCTGCGCGCGTGGATCGCCGGGTCGCCGACGCTGCGTCCGTACCGGCCGCAGCGAGACTTCCTCGCGCTGCTGAACGTCGGCGACGGCACCGCGATCGGCGCCAAGTGGGGCGTCGCTGCCGAGGGCCGGCCGGTGTTCGCCCTGAAGGACTGGATCGACCGCCGCTTCGTGCAGCGGTTCCAGGTGCTGGCGCCGGACGGCGCGCGGACAGCCGCGTTCCCGGCGATGACCGGGATGGCGGACGTGCCGTGCGGCGGCTGCGCCGCGAAGGTCGGCGCGACGCCGCTCGCGCGCGCGCTCGCGCGGCTCGGCATCCCGCGCGACGATGCCGTCGTCCTCGGCCTCGCCGAAGCCGATGACGTGGCCGCCGTCTCGACGGCGGATGGCACCGTCGTCGTGGCGAGCATCGACGCGATTCGCGCGTTCACCGACGACCCGTGGCTCGTCGGCCGCGTCGCCGCCGTCAACGCCGCGAGCGATCTCTGGGCGAAGGCCGTCGCGCCGCGCTTCGCGCTCGCGGTGGTCACCGTTCCCGATTCCGCGGCCGATCGCAGCGAGGAGACACTGTTCCAGGTTCTCGCCGGCGCGCGGGCCGCGTTCGCTGTCGACGGCGTCACGCTCGTCGGCGGCCATACCGTGACCGGCGCCGAGCTCGGCGTCGGCTTCGCCGTCTGGGGCGACGCTCCGAGCCGCGACGCGCTGCTGCGCCAGACCGGCCTCGCGCCCGGCGATCAGTTGATCCTCACGAAGCCGCTCGGCACGGGGGTCCTCTGGCGCGCCGACATGCTCGGCGAAGCGCGCGGCGACTGGATCGAAGCGGCCGTCGCGTCGATGTGTCGATCGAATGCGGCTGCGTGCCGCGTCGTCCGATCCGTCGCCGCCAGCGCCGGCACCGACGTCACCGGCTTCGGGCTCGCCGGCCATCTCGCTGCGCTGCTGCGCGCGAGCGGCGTCGGCGCCCGCATCGAGCTCGACCGCATTCCGCTGCTGCCCGGCGCTCGTGAGTGCCTGGAACACGGCGTGCGCAGCACCTTGCACGCGGAGAACGCGCGCGCTCTGCCGGGGCTCCAGATCACGAAGCATGCAGCCGTCCATCCCGCGCGCGACATCCTCTTCGATCCACAGACGAGCGGGGGCCTGCTGTTCGGTGTCGCTCCGGAGCGCAGCGCCGCGGCGCTCGAGCAGCTCCTAGAAGGCGGAAGTCTCGGCGCGTCCGTGATCGGTGAAGTCGGAACGCGAACCGAGACGGCGACCGACGTGCAGGTCCTGTAGCAACGCAGTCGACGACGAGGCCGCAAGGCGCCGGCCTGCGCGGCCGCTGCGATCCGGCAGGCGACCGATCGCAGGAGCGCTTCGGTTTCCGGGAAGCGGCTTCTGCCCGTCCTGCGGCGGCCGGCGCACGGCCGACACCGCCGCGCACCTCGTGGACCGTGTGCTCCCCGAGGTTCCCGTCCGCCAGTGGGTGCTCTCGCTACCGGCTCGCCCACGACGCGCCGCCGGGCGCGGCACCCATCGCGCGTCACGCGCTCCCAGGGCGGCACCGTCGCCGTCGTGCAGTGCTTCGGCGATGCGCTGAACCTGAACCTCGACGCGAGCCCCTGACGCCAGGACTTCCGTGCGCCAGAGCGCAGGCGCGCGGTTCTACGCGCGTACGGACCAGCGGGCGAGGATTCTCGGGACGAATGCGAATGCATCCGTCCCACTTTCCCCTTGTAGAGGAGCGGGACGGGGATACGATCGCAAAGCTCAGCCCCGCTCCTGGGGCTGGATCAGCGGATGGGGGCTCGTGTGTCTCGGAGGCAATTGCCGCTGTTTCTCCTAGGCTTGGCACTGCTCGTGGCGCCGGCCTCGGCGGTAGTGATCGACTGGGTGACGGTGGGGGATCCGGGCAACGGCGCGGATGCGGCCTCGAATTGCTTCGCGGTGGACTGCGGCTCGGTGGCGGAGACGTTCCGAATCGCGAAGTTCGAGGTAACGAACGCGCAGTACGCGGAGTTCCTGAACGCCAAGGCCGCGAGCGACCCGCTCGGGCTCTACAACACCGGGATGGACAGCGGTCCGCAGGGCGGGATCACGCGCAGTGGCAGCTCCGGGAGCTTCACGTACAGCGTGAAGCCCGGCTTCGAGAACAAGCCGGTGAACTTCGTGTCGTTCTTCGACAGCCTGCGCTTCACGAACTGGCTGAACAACGGCCAGGGGGGCGCCGACACGGAGAGGGGGGCGTACACGTTGCTCGGCGGGACGGCGATCCCGAGCAACGGCACCACGGTCGCGGCCGATCCCGGCGCGAACTTCTTCCTGCCGAGCGAGAACGAGTGGTACAAAGCGGCGTACTGGGATCCGGCAACGCAGAGCTTCCTCGACTTCCCGGCGAGCTCGAACGATCGGACGGTGTGCGCGGCGCCGGGGGCGACACCCAACACGGCGAACTGCTTCGGCGGCGTCGGCATGGTGACGGACGTAGGCGCGTTCACCGGGTCGGCGAGTCCGAACGGGACGTTCGACCAGGGCGGGAACGTCTGGGAGTGGAACGAGCAGCTCGTGGAGAGCGGCTCGTTCCGCGGCATCCGGGGCGGGGCCTGGTTCAACGAAGCCAGCAGCCTCGCCGCTGCATCGGGCCGGAGCATCCTTCCCCCGGCAGGCGAGGGCGAAATCGTCGGGTTTCGTGTCGCGAGTCGCGTTCCCGAGCCCGACGCGAGCGTACTTGCCGTGGTCGCGCTCGCAGGCCTGGCGGCGCGGCACGCACGCCTCGAGCGGACCCGCTGATCTCTTGGCCCGGGACCTGTTCCGGGGCCGCGCGCAGGGAAGCCGGCGGCCGCTCCTGCTCGGCGAGCAGCACGTCCGAGACGTCGTCGCTGCGCGGCGCCTCGATGCCGTGGCTGGGCAGCAAGCCCTCGAGGACACGGTCGACGATCTCCTGCGCCTCGCGCGCTGCTTTTTCCGAGCGCCGTGGCTCGAAGCGTACGTCGAGGGCACACGGGCGAACGGTGGCGCGCTGCACGGGAGTCCGCGGCGAGATTCCGGCTGCGCACGAGTCCCTCCGAGCGCGTGAGCCGCACGCGGGGTTCGACCGCGACGAGCACAGCCGGCGCCGCGTGCGGCTCGCGCGCGTGCTCGAAGTCGAACCGGGATTGGAACGTCCCGGCGAAGATGGGCTGCATCGGCCGAACCGTAGGCGTTCGCGGCCCGGTCGGAGGATCACCGGACGACGAGACGGCTCCGCACCTCGTCGATGCCGTCGCGGGTGGCCGTGACCACCCGGAACGAATGGCGCCCGCGGCGCGCCGAGCACGCGAGCGCGGCGCCGGGCGCCAGCATGTACTGGCCCGGGCGCGAGCGCGAGGTGGTCCCGCCGTTGGTCTGGCAGGTCACGGATGCGGCCGAACTCCGGTCGAGGATCACCCGCGCCGTCGCGCTCGAACGGTTCTCGAGTACGACGGCCGCTCCCGTCTCGACGTCTCGCCCAGGGTCCGAGAGCGCGACGCGCGTAGCGGCGATGGCGTCACCCGGTTCGCGTCCCTCCGCAGCGGCCGGCGGGGGCACGAGCCACGACGCGGCGAACAGGGCGCCTCCGCACACGGCAGATGCCAGCCCGGCCGATCGCGGCAACGAAGCTTGCGGCAACGAGAGCTGGGCAGGGTCGAGGAACATCGTGGGTCTCCAAAGGGCGCGCAGGCATCGGGGAGCATCGACCCTGCCTTCGATGGAGACAATGATAGATTTTGCATAGTGGGTCCTTCTTCCTGGCACGCTGCCAGCGCCTCGTCGAGGACGTCGAGGAGGCGGAGCAGTCGGTTGGCGAGCTGCAGTCCGAGCCGCGTGGAACCATCCGGCTCGCCGCGCCGATGTCGTTCGGCCACCGCGAGGTGGCGTCGCGGCTGCCGGCGTTCCTCGCGCGCCACCCGAAGCTCCGGGTCCATCTCGATCTCACCGATCGCTTCGTCGATCTCGTGCGCGAGAAGTTCGACCTCGCGATCCGCGTCAGCGGACGGCTCGTGGAGTCGAGCCTGGTGCAGCGGCGCCTGTGTCCGCTCGCGCTCACGGTGTGCGCGGCGCCGTCGTACCTCGACCGGCGTGGGACGCCGCGCGCGCCCGAGGAGCTGCGAGACCACGAATGTCTCAGCTACGGGCCGACCACGACGACGTGGAGCTTCTCCCGCGGCCGGCGCATCGAGGTCTCCGGTGCGCTGACGATCGACAACGGTGATGCGTTGCGACGGGTCGCGCTCGCAGGACACGGGATCGTGTATCTCCCGACCTTCCTGGTCGCCGACGACCTGCGGGCGGGCCGGCTCGTCTCGATCCTCGCGCGAGACATCGACGCCGGCGGCGGCGCCTTCGCGGTCTACCCGGAGAGCCGACATCTCTCGCCGAAGGTGCGCGCGCTGATCGACGCGCTCGTCGCGTCGTTCGCGGCCGAACTCCCGGATCGCCATCACGACGAGCACCGGTGGCGGGCTCCCGACGGATCCGAGCCGGACCGGTGAGACGTGGATTTCCGCTTTGCGGCGCAGAGGAGTCGTGGTAGAAACGATTGCCTCTCGTGCATCGCTGGAGTTCCATGGGCCACCCGCCCCGCGCTGCTGCTCGCGCTCGATTCCGCGGCTCTCGACGTCCGCACCTTCCTCCGGCTGGTCGCGATCCCGAACGGCGCCCGCGTCGCCGGCAGACCGGCGCGCTGACCCGATTTCCGCGACGCGCGTCGGCGCCGCGTCAGCGCGCATCGTCGCGCAGAGCCGCGGTCGGAGATCCCGCGCAGCCCTCGACCTTGCCCCCGAAATCGAAACGTGTTTCATTTCCGTCCCGATGGACTTCCGCGACTCTCCCCGTGAAGCCGCCTTCCGCGTCGAGGCGCGCGCGTTCCTCGCGGAGCACGCGCCGAAGCGCTGGCGCCACCCGTTCGACGACGGCGTCGACGAGCACGAGCTCGTCGGCGCCCAGAAGGCCTGGCAGCGGACGCTGTTCGAGCACGGCTGGGCGGCGATCCTGTGGCCGCGCGAGTTCGGCGGGCGCGGCCTCGGCCCGATCGAGCAGATCGTCTGGAACCAGGAGCTGGCGCGGGCGGGCCTCGGCGAGACCTTGTTCGTCGTCGGCATCGCGATGGCGGGGCCGACGATCATCGCGCACGGAACGCCGGAGCAGAAGGCGCGCTTCCTGCCGCCGCTGCTGCGCGGCGACGAGATCTGGTGTCAGCTGTTCAGCGAGCCGGGCGCCGGCTCGGACCTCGCGGCCGTCGCGACGCGCGCCGTCCGCGACGGCGCGGCGGATGCTGCGCCGGGCGATTCCGACTGGATCGTGTCGGGCCAGAAGACCTGGTGCTCCGGCGCGCACTACTCGGACTACGGGATCCTGCTGGCGCGCACCGATGCGACGCTGCCGAAGCACAAGGGCATCTCGTACTTCCTGCTCGACATGCACGCGCCGGGGATCGAGACGCGCCCGCTGCGCCAGATGTCCGGCGGCGCGCACTTCAACGAGGTGTTCCTGAACGACGTCCGGATCCCGGATGCGTGCCGACTCGGTCCCGAGAACGCCGGCTGGTCGGCGGCGATGACGACGCTGCTGAACGAGCGCATGGCGCTCGGCGGTACCGGCGGCTTCTTCTCGTTCTCCGAGCTCGCCGAACACGCGCGCGCGCACCCCGAGCGACTCGACGCCGTCACGCGAGATCGGCTCGCGCAGGTCTACTGCTGGGACAAGGCGCTCGAGCTGCTGAACGCGCGCGTCGTCACGAAGCTCGGGCGAGGCGTGATTCCCGATGCCGAATCCTCGGTGATGAAGCTCGCGCTCGGCCGCATCCTGACCGCCGGCGCCGACCTCGGGCTGCGCGTGGCTGGTCCCGACGCGCTGCGGCGGCACGGCCCGTGGCAACACCAGTTCCTGACGGCGCCGTCGCTGCACATCGCCGGCGGCACCGACGAGATCCAGAAGAATCTCGTCGCCGAACGCGTGCTCGGGCTGCCGCGCGAAGGTCGCGGCGACCGCGACGTCCCGTTCGAGTCGCTGCGCCGCTCCTGATCGCGATCAAGTCCGGGCACTGGCCCTCCGATGCGTTTCGCGTGAAGTGGATCTCGCTCGTCGGGTTCAGTGCCTTCGTGATCGCCAGCCTCGTCGCCGGTGGACGGCTTCTGCTGCTCGCGCGACGGACTCGCCAGGCCCCGGAAGCCGCCCTCGGGACCGCCCTGTTCCTCGGCGGCGGGATCGGTTGGGCGCTGCTGGTGTTCGGCCTCCAGATCGTGCCGGAGACCGTGGCGCCGGCGATGCGGCTGCTCGGCAACCTCTGCATCCACATCGGCGGAACGGCCCTGGCAGTCGGCACGGCCCGCATGTTCCGGCCGGGCCAGCCGGGCGCGCGCGCGGCGGTCGCTCTGCTCGCCACCGTCTTCGCGGTCTCGTTCTGGCAGCGGCTTCTCGATCCAACCGCGCTTCCCGTTCCGGCCTTCGTGTTCTGGACATCGACGCTGACCGGTGCGGCTTGCTATGGATGGAGTGCCATCGAGTCGGGGCTCTGGTACGCGCGCTTGCGGCGCCGCTCCGCACTCGGGCTCGCGGATGCCGACGTCGCCCTCCGGATGGGCCTGTGGGCAGCCGCGACCGGGATCGCCGTCGGAATCCATGTCGTCACGGCGGCGAACTGGTTCGTTCGCCCGACGAGCCTCCACCCGGCTGCGCTCACACTGAGCTCGCTGCTCGGCCTGGGCGCCGCCATCTGTCTCTGGCTCGCCTTCTTCCGGCGCACGAACCTGCGAACGGACGCTCGGCCGGAGCCCGCACAGCCCCGCTAGCAGGCTGCTAGGCTTCCGCCCCGTGGCGGTCTACCGGCTCGGCGCGCAGCTCGCGTTCCCGCCGCCCGACGAGGCGGAGGCGTCCGGTCTACTCGCGATCGGTGGCGATCTGACGCCCGAGCGTCTGCTGCTCGCCTACTCGCTCGGCATCTTCCCGTGGCCGCTCGTCGAGCAGCCGTTGCTGTGGTTCTCGCCCGACCCGCGCATGGTGCTCGTGCCCGGGCAGCTGCGCATCTCGCACAGCCTGCGCAAGGTGCTCCGCCAGCAGCGCTACGAAGTCCGACTCGACAGCGCCTTCGACGACGTCATGCGCCGCTGTGCCGAAGTTCCGCGCCGCGGGGAAGTGGGGACCTGGATCACCCCCGCGCTCACGAAAGCCTACGGCCGCTTGCACGAGCTCGGCTTCGCGCACTCGGCCGAGGCCTGGGAAGACGGCGTCCTCGTGGGCGGACTCTACGGCGTATCGCTCGGCGGTGTATTCTTCGGCGAGTCGATGTTTGCCGATCGCCCGGATGCATCGAAGGTCGCCTTCGTCACGCTGACGCGACAGCTCGAGGCATGGCAATTCGATCTCGTCGACTGCCAGGTGCACACCGAGCATCTCGCGCGCTTCGGCGCGACGGAGTGGCCGCGCGGCCGTTTCCTCGCAGCTCTCGAGGCGTCGCTCGCGAAGCCCTCGCGACGCGGACGTTGGCAGCTGGGCGCTTCGCGCGGACCCTGCAGTCCGTGCGCGTCGGGAGCAAGCGAGTCCGTGTGACACAGACGCGCGTGTCGACCTCACAGCGCGCGGCCGCGAGCGGAACTTCGCGCCCCGGGCCGGCGCTGCTCCGGATCGCCGACACCCTCTCCCGAGCGCTGGCGCAACTGTCCTTCGGGCCGCCGGTTGCGCACGTCTACGATCCGCTCGGCTATGCGCGGGCGCCTTGGCGAGAGTACGTGCGCCGCTATGGGTCGGCGCCGAAGGAAGTCGTTCTGCTCGGCATGAACCCGGGTCCGTTCGGCATGGCGCAGACCGGCGTCCCGTTCGGCGAGGTGACACTCGTGCGCGACTGGCTGCGACTCGAGGCGCCGGTCGGGCGACCGCCGCGCGAGCATCCGAAGCGTCCCGTGCTCGGCTTCGCATGTCCGCGACGCGAGGTCTCGGGCGCGCGGCTGTGGGGCTTCGCGCGCGATCGCTTCGGCACGCCAGAGCGCTTCTTCGCGCGCTTCTTCGTAGCCAACTACTGCCCGCTGCTGTTCCTCGAAGCGAGTGGGCGCAATGTCACGCCGGACAAGCTGCACGCCGCGGAGCGCGAGCCGCTGCTGCGCGCGTGCGACGCGGCGCTCCGGAAGACGATCGAGGCGCTGCAGCCGCGCATCGTCGTCGGCGTCGGGCACTTCGCACAGACGCGCGCGCGAACGGCGCTCGCGGACCTCGGGATCGAGATCGGACGCATCCCGCATCCGAGTCCGGCGAGTCCGCTGGCCAACCGCGGCTGGGCGGAGCAGGCCGAGCGGGCGCTGGAGTCGATGGGCATCCGGATCTGAGCCGGGACCGACGCGCTTGCGCAAGGAACCCGTCAGCCCCGCTGGGACTCCGCCGCTTTTCCGCCGATCGGTCCGCCAGCGGAGCCCGCCAGCCAGCTCCGGTACCACGCGGGTGCGAAGAAGGTGAGTGCGTAGAGCGTCACGGTGACGACGCCCACGGTGGCCGTCGCGACCTGGATCACGGGGCTCCAGGCGACGGCCGCATCGGGACGCTGGATCAGCCAGTACGGGATGCTGGCGATCCACGTTGCGAGCGCGGTGCCGAGCGACGCGCTGCCCCACAAGAAGAACCGATTGGTGACGAGCGGATCCGCGAGACCGAGCGCGCTACGGCGGCGCATCAATCCGTAGAACCGGTAGGACTCGATCATCGTCCACAGCGGATAGGTCCAGATCACGCTGTAGCGAAGCCACCAGAAGCCGTTGCCGGGGGCGCTGCTGCGGTAGCCGTTGCTGAGCTCCCAGCCCAGGTGGCCGCCCCACAGCGCCAGCAGCAGCAGGCCGGCGAACCCGCGGGCCCAGCGATCGCCCGCTCGGAACACCGTCAGCACGAACAGCACGATCATCGAGACGCCGAGATCGTGGAGCCCGTTGCCGAGCGCGCTCAGCGTGCGGATGCCTGGATCCGTCGTCATGCCGGCCGGATCGCCGCGCAGGATCATCGCGGCGATCAGCAGACCGTAGCCGAGCACCGCCGTGCCGAGGATGCCGAGTCCCAGCAGCAGCTCCGGACGCTCGCGCGTGCGGCGCGCCAGCAGCAGCAGCCGCCCCGCGACGACGGCGGACGCCAGCACGAAGACCAGCGTCGCGACGAGTTGATAGCTCTGGATCCAGCCGCGCATACCGGGCGCCCCTCCGCGAGGGAGGCATCGACCGATGGCGCCGGTCGCTTGAGCCGTACTCGGCGCGGCGTTCAGAAACCCAGGCCGTCGGCGAGCCGGGCGCGGTGCCAGACGGGATCCCCGAGCAGCTGCTCGACGGCCTTGGCGCGCCGGAAGAACAGGTGGCAGTCGAACTCCCAGGTGAAGCCGACGCCGCCGTGGATCTGCACGTTCTCCGCGGCGGCGCGCGCCAGCGCGTCGCCGCACATCGCCTTCGCGACGCTCGCCGCTTCGGCCAGCTCCCCCGGATCGACGCCGGGCTGCGCGGCGACCCACCAGGACCAGTACGCGGCGGAGCGCGCAGACTCGAGTTCGAGCAGGACCTCGGCGCACTTGTGCTGCACCGCCTGGAACGACCCGATCGGCCGGCCGAACTGGATCCGTTCCTTGGCGTACGCCACGGCCATTTCGAGGCAACGCGCCGCGGCGCCGATGGATTCTGCGGCGAGCGCGATGGCGCCGAGGTCGAGCACGCGCGCGCATGCGGGCCCCGCCGCGCCCGGCTGCCCGAGCGGCACGGCGACGGCGTCGCGCAACACGAGATCCGCGTGCTTGCGGGCGAGATCGAGCCCGTCGACGGGCGTGAGTTCGACGCCGGGCGCATCGGGCCGGAGCGCGAGCAGCGTGAGGCCGTCATTGCCCGTCGACCCCTCGAGCCGCGCGGCCACGAGAATCACGTCGGCGTTCTGCGCGTCGAGAACGGCGGTCTTGGCGCCCGAGATGAGCCAGTCGCTACCGCGCTGCCGACACGTAGTCGTGACAGACTCCGCACCGACGAACCCGCTCGGCTCGAGCACCGCGAGGGTCGCAATCGACTCGCCGGCGGCGATCGCCGGCAGCCACTCGGCGCGCTGCGACGGATCGCCAGCGGCGAGGATCGACTGCGCCGCGAGCACGGCGCTCGCGAGGTACGGACCCCCGGCGAGCTGTCGACCCAGTTCCTCGAGCGCGATGCCGAGTTCCTCGAAGCCGAAGCCCTGGCCGCCGTACTCCTCCGGGATCGCGAGCCCTTGGAGTCCCAGCTCCGCAGCCATCTGCTTCCACACCGCCGGATCGAAGCCCGACGGCGTCTCGGCGAGCCGTCGCACCTCGGCCGTCGGCCAGCGCTCCTCGACGAAGCGCCGCACCACGGCGCGGAACTCCTCCTGCTCTTCGCTGAACGCGAAATCCATCGCGACTCCTCGGCCGTCCGGCCGGATCCCGGGCGGGTCAGATCGAGCGTTCGCGCCCCGCCCAGTAGGGATCCCGCAGCTTGCGCTTGTAGAGCTTCCCGTTCGGGTCGCGCGGCATCTCGGTCGTGAAGTCGATCGACTTCGGCGTCTTGAACTTCGCCAGCTTGTCGGCGCAGTGCGCGAGCAGCTCCGCCTCGAGCTCGGAACCCGCCGCGATCCCGGAGGCCGGCTCGACGACGGCCTTCACCTGCTCGCCCCACTCGTCGTGCGGAATGCCGAACACCGCGACGTCGCCGACCTTCGGATGCGTCAAGAAGACGGACTCGATCTCGGCGGGATAGATGTTGGCGCCGCCCGAGATGATCATGTCGGCCTTGCGGTCGCGCAGGAACAGGTAGCCGTCCTCGTCGAGCACGCCGATGTCGCCGACGGTGAAGTACGGCCCGATGCGGTTCTTCCGGGTCTTGTCGCCGTCCTTGTAGTACTCGAAGTCCGCCATGCCGAGCTTCATGTAGACGGTGCCGACCTCGCCGGCCGGCAGCTCGTTGCCGTCGTCGTCGAAGATCTTGATCTCGGCGCCGGCCCATGCGCGGCCGACGGTGCCGGGCTTCTGGAGCCACTCCTCGGCCCCGACCAGCGTGCCCCCGCCCTCGGTCGCCGCGTAGTACTCGCTGATCGCGGGGCCCCACCACTCGATCATGCGCCGCTTCACGTCCGGCGGGCACGGCGCCGCCGCGTGCACCATGCAGCGCACCGACGAGACGTCGTAGCGGCCGCGCACGCTCTCGGGCAGCGCCAGCAGCCGGTGGAACTGCGTCGGGACCATGTGGCTGGTCGTGACGCGCCAGCGCTCGATCGCCTCGAGACAGGACTCGGGCGTCCACTTCTCCATCACGACGACGGCGTGGCCGTAGTGCAGCGACGTCGATGCGAACACCAGTACGGCGGTGTGGTAGAGCGGGGAGCCGCACAGGTGGACGTTGCCGTCGTCCGGCTTGATGCCGAACATCGCGAAGAAGCCGGTGAGCAGCGTCGCCGCGGTGTCGGGGTCGAGCGGCGGCAGCCTGCGCCGCACGCCCTTCGGGCGGCCGGTCGTGCCCGACGTGTAGTTCATCACGGCGCCGGCGCTGCGATCCTCCGGCAGCGTGTCGGGCTGCCCGGCGCCCAACTCCTCGACCGGCCGGAATTCGGGGATCTTCCCGACCGCGAAACGCCGATCCGCCGGAAACGCGAGCTCGTCCGCCGCGCGGGTCACCGTCTCCGCGAAGCGCGCATCCGCGACCAGCACCTTCGCCTCGCTGTCGCCGACGATGTACGCGATCTCCGGCGCGGCGAGGTGCCAGTTGATCGGCACCAGGTACATGCCGGCCTGCGTGACCGCCAGGTAGAGCTCGAGCAGCGCCGCGTCGTTCGGCAGCACGGCGGCGACGCAGTCGCCCTTGCCGAGACCGAGCGCGCGCAAGCCGTGGACGATGCGGTTGCACGATGCCAGCAGCTCCCCGCGCGTCCGCGTGCTGCCGTCCGGCAGCACGAGCGCGAGCGCCTCGGGTTCGCGCTGCGCGTGGTTCCAGAATCCGTGCTCGGCCATGGGTCGACTCCTGCGCTGCTCGAGAGACGGGACGGATCAGTCGCGCGCGGCTTCGGTCGCGACGCGTTTGGCCCAGGGATAGTCGGCCTTGCCGCTGGGCGAGCGCACCACCTGGTCCACGACGTGGAGCAGACGCGGGACCTTGTAGCCGGCGAGCTGCTTGCGGCAGTGCGCCAGCACGTCCTCCGGCGCGGGCCGGCGTCCGGGCCGCAGTTGCACGACCGCTGCGACCTTCTCGCCCCAGCGCGCGTCGGGAACGCCGACGACCAGCGTGTCGAAGACGTCGGGATGCGACTTCAGCGCGCCCTCGACCTCCTCGGGGAAGATCTTCTCGCCGCCGGAATTGATGCACTGCGAACCGCGACCGAAGACGGTGACGGTGCCATCGGCCTCGCGCCGCGCGAAGTCTCCGATCAGGACGTGGCGGACGCCGCCGTATTCGACAAAGGTGCGCGCGCTCTTCTCGGGGTCCTTCCAGTAGCCCAGCGGCACACGCCCGCGCAGCGCCACCTTGCCGATCTCGCCCGAACCCGGCGCCAGCTCGTTGCCGTCGTCGTCGATGACGACGGTGTTGGCGTCCATCTTGAATTTGATGCCGCCATCCGGCTGGGCGCCGCCGGCGTCGTAGCCGTGGGAGCCGGTTTCCGACGAGCCGAAGTTGTCGAGGATCACGAGGTTCGGAAAGTGCGCGCGCAGCTGCGCCTTCACCGGCGGCGACAGGATCGCGCCCGCCGACGACAGCACGAACAGCGACGACAGGTCGTACGACGCGCCCGGCTCGTCGAGCGCTTCGGCGAGCGGCCGGCCCATCGCGTCGCCGACGATCGACAGCGAGATCGCGCGCTCGTCCTGGACGGTCTGCCAGATCGCGTGCGCGTCGAAGCGCGGCACCAGCACCGCCTCGAAGCCCTGCAGCATCGCGATCCACGTGCCGAGCTGCCCGGCGCCGTGGATCAGCGGCGCCGCCGACGCGACGGCCTGCGGCTGCTTCTCGGCGGCGCGCTCGGCGACGTCCTCGGGCCGCTCGGGCGGCGCTCCCATCGGGTTGCCGCCCATCATGCCGGCGAAGAAGAAGTCCTCTTGCCGCCACAGTACGCCCTTCGGCATGCCGGTGGTGCCGCCGGTGTAGATGACGTAGAGATCGTCCGGCGAGCGCGGACCGAAATCCCGCGCAGGGGATCCGGCCGCGATGATCTCGTCGTAGGACTCCGCGCGCTCGGGCGCTGGGGCACCGGCCGAGCCGTCCTCGACGACGATCACGGTGCGGAGATGGGGGCAACGCTCGCGAATCGCCGCCACGCGCGGCGCCAGCTCGCGGTGGTGCAGCAGCGCGAAGGACTCGGAATCGTCGACGAGGTAGCGCAGCTCCTCCTCGACATAGCGGAAGTTCACGTTGATCGGGACCGCGCGGATCTTGAAACACGCGATCATCGCCTCGATGTACTCGACGCAATTGCCGAGATACAGCGCGACGTGATCGCCGGCGCCGATCCCCCGTTGCTGGAGGCCGTGCGCGAGCCGGTTCCCGCGCTCCTCGAGCTCGGCATAGGTGCGGCGCTGCGGGCCGCAGACCAGCGCCGTGCGCTCCGGCACGCGGTCGGCGATCGCTTCGAAGAGATCTGCCAGGTTGTAGTCCATGGTGCGCTCCTTCTCTTCCCGCTCGCGATCTCAGGGACGCTCGCTGCGCACGATCCACATCGCGAAGAACTGCGAGCCGCCGCCGTAGGCGTGACCGAGCGCGGTGCGCGCGCCGTCGACCTGGTGCTCGCCGGCCTGGCCGCGCACCTGCATCGCGGCCTCGGCGAAGCGCAGCATGCCGGAGGCGCCGATCGGATTCGACGAGAGCACGCCGCCGGACATGTTGACCGGCAGGTCTCCATCGAGCGCCGTCGCGCCCTCGTAGGTCATCTTCCAGCCGCTGCCCACGGGTGCGAAGCCGAGGTTCTCCATCCACATCGGCTCGAACCACGAGAACGGCACGTAGATCTCCGCGCAGTCGATTTCGCGCCGTGGGTCCGTGATCCCGGCCTTGGCGTAGACGTCCTTGGCGCACTGCTGGCCGGCGAGCGGATTGACTTTCTCCTGGCCGGCGAACTGCGTCGGCTCGCTGCGCATGGCCGTCGCGTGGATCCAGGCGGGCGGGTGCGCGCCGGCCGTCGCCGCGCGCTCACTCGACAGCACCAGCGCGCACGCGCCGTCGGACGACGGGCAGGTCTCGTGGAAGCGGATCGGATCCCACAACATCGGCGAGTTCGCGACCGTCTCGAACGCGAGGCCGGGCTCGCGCAGATGCGCGTAGGGGTTCTTGTTGGCATTGCTCCGGTCCTTCAGCGCAACCCGGATCCCGGTGTCTTCGGGCGCCCCGCTGCGCTGCATGTACGAGCGGATCAGTGGCGCGAAGTAGCCGCCCGCACCGGCGACGACCGCGGACTGCAGCGGCGTCTTGACGGTGAGCGCCCACATCGCGTTGCTCTCGCTCTGCTTCTCGAAGGCGACCGTGAGCACGCGCTCGTGGATACCGGCCTGGATCAGGCTCGCCGCGACGATCGCCGTCGAGCCGCCGACCGATCCCGCCGTGTGTACCCGCAACAGCGGCTTGCCGGCGGCGCCGAGCGCGTCGGCGAGATACAGCTCGGGCATCATCACGCCCTCGAACATGTCCGGTGCCTTGCCGAGCACGACCGCCTCGATGTCGCTCCAGTCGAGGCCGGCATCCGCCAGCGCGCGCTCCGCCGCCTCGCGCACGAGGCCGGCGATCGACACGTCGTCGCGACGCGCCGTGTGGTGGGTCTGTCCGATGCCGATGACCGCGCAGCGTTCCGCCATCACTCGCCCTCCAGCACGCAGACCAGGTTCTGCTGCAAGCAGGGACCCGACGTCGCGTGCGCCAGCGCGCGCCGCGCCGAGCCGCCGTGGATGCGGCGCGCCGCCTCGCCGATCCGGATCAGGCCCGCGACCATCATCGGGTTCGCGGAGAGCGCGCCGCCGGACGGGTTGATCGCCGTGTCCTCGCCGAGGCCCAGCGCGTCGCGCACGATCCACTCCTGATGCGTGAACGGCGCGTGCAGCTCGGCGACGTCCACCGGACCGCGACCGACGCCTGCCTTCTCGCCGGCGGTCCGAGTCGACTTCGACACCGTGAGGTCGCGCGCGCCGAGCGCGTGCGGCTCCGTGCGGTGATCGATGCCGCGGATCCACGCCGGTCGCTGGCAGACCTCGCGCGCACGATCGCCCGCCACGAGGACCAATGCCGCCGCTCCGTCGGAGATCGGCGGGCAATCGTGCTTGCGCAGCGGCGACGCGACGTACGGCGCGTCGAGCAGGTCATCGATCGCGAAGTCGCCGGCGACGGTCGCATTGGGGTTGCCCTTGGCGTCGCGCCGGCTGCGGGCGGCGACCGCCGCGAGATCGCGCTCGCTGCGGCCGGTCTTCTCGAGCCACGCGCGCGCCTGCAGCGCCGCGAGCGACACCGAGTCGGGCCATAGCGGCGCCAGCACGTACGGATCGAGCTGCCGCGACAGCACCTCGGGCAGATCACCCGGCGACGACTTCCCGAAGCTGTACACCAGCGCGGTCTCCGCCTGCCCGGTCTGGATCTTCACCCAGGCCTCGTAGAGCGCCCACGCGCCGTCCATCTCGACGTGCGACTCGGGGATCGGCGGCCACGCGCCCGCCGCATCGAGCGCCAGCACGAACGCGAACGGCTGGCCCTGCAGGAAGTCCGTCGAGCCCGAGCACGTGAAGTCGAACGGCCGCTCGATGCCGCTGCTCCGCACCGCCTCCTGCACCACCGGCATCAGGATCTCGACTTCGTTGCGCAGGTCGCGCCGCAGGTGCTTCGACTGCGCGAAGGAGACGATCGCTACATCGCGCATCACAGGTGCTCCCGGAGCTGGTCGAACGGGACGTCCGGTTCCCCGGTCGGTTCGAACCAGCGAATACTCTGCAGCGTCGGTGCGAGCTGCTCCTTTTCGACCCACGCCGCGCCGACGCGCATGCCGATCCGGACCTCGTCGAGCGCGCAGCCCTGCACGACGCTGAAGAACGGCACGTCGGCGCCGTCGAGCAACACGTGCACGCAGGCGAACGGGAGCGGCACGTCGAGATTCTCCGACGGGACGCGGACGATCGCGAACGTGAGGATCGTGCCCCGATCCGACACCTGCACTTCTTCTTCCGTCGCGACCGCACAGCGCGGGCACGAGCCGCGCGGCGGCACGTAGACCTTGGTGCAGACGGGGCAGCGCTGGCCGAGGATCCTGCCTTCGGCGATGCCATGCAGGAAGCGCGAGGTCGCGGTTCCTGCCGTGTAGTCGTACGTGAGCCGCATGGGCGTCTTGATCGACCGCACCGGCTCGCGTTCGGTGTCGCTCATCGGGAGGTCTCCAGCTCGAAGCATTCGATGTCACCGATCTCGCCGATCGTCTCGGCGCGCCAGCGCGGCCGGACGCGGGCTCCCGTACGCAGCCGCGTTGGATCGGCGTCCACGGCGTGGAGCAGCGCGGTGTCGGCGCCGTCGAGGCGGATCAGCGCGTAGGCGAACGGTTTGGAGAGCGGCTGCTTCTCCCGCGGCCGCGTCACCCAGGTCCAGGACTCGACGACGCCGCCGGGCCCGACCTCGACGTAGCGATCGCTGACGGTGGCGCCGGTCTCGGGATCGGCTTCCGCCGGCGGACACAGCACGCGTCCGCTCTTCGTCTCGACGCCGACGATTCTGCGATCGCGCAGCGCGGTGAAGAAGCGTGAGAGCACCGGACCCACCGAGCGCCGGTAGGGGTACTCGAGCACGTGCGGCGCCGAGAGGATCTCCTGGGCTTCCGACTGTCGACTCATTCAACCCTCCGCTGGAATGGCGGACCGGAAGACGCGAACCCTTCGCCGTCTTCCCTGGCAGCGAGACCGGCTCAGCGCTCCTCGGGACCGAGGATCAGGTCCGCGCCGACGCGGACCTGCTCGACCACGGCGCGCTCGTTGTGCAGACCGGCCGCCCAGCCGACCAGCGCCGAGAACCACGTGTGCATGAGCGTCTGCGCGATGTCGCGCTCGCGCTGCTCGAGGCGATCGCCAGCGCTCGCGTCGCGGCGATCGCGCGTTCGGCCAGCCGCCGCGCCCGCGTCGAGCGGCGCCGACAGGTCCGGCGGCTCGCCGCGCAGCGCCGCCGCCACCAGCCGCGCCATCCGGAGCTGGAACGCTGCCACCTGGACGGCGAGATCCTCGGAACCGGTGAGCGAACGGATCAGCGCGCGGGCGAACGGCGCGCGGCCGATCAGCGCTCGGCTGCTGCGGCGGAAGAACTCGACGACGCGTCGATAGGGCGTGGCTCCGGCGGGGGGGCGCGCGGCCAGCGCCTGCTCGAGGCGCGTCACCTCCTCGTTCAGCGCGAACAGGAGGATGTCCTCCTTCGACCGGAAGTACTTGTAGAGCGTCCCGAGCGCGACGTCCGAGCGCTCGGCGACGTCACGCAGCCGGACCGCCTCGAAGCCGCCCTGCTCGGCGAGCTCCACGGCGGCGTCGACGATCCTGCGCATCCTGCGCAGCTGATTCGCGGCGAGCCGGGCGACGGGGGGCGCCGGCATCCCGGCGACGGGCTCCGGCGCGCTCCCATCGGCGGTGGCCGGCGCAGGCGCGGACGCGCTGGGGCTCGGAGCGGAGGGACCGGGATCGGCCGGACGGGGGCGGACCATGGAGTCGGATTAGAACATGTTTCAATCTCGCGAGCAACCCGGACGAGGCCTCGCGATCGGGCCCTCCGGCGCCGTCAGCGGCCGGCGGCGCGCGTCTCTTCGCGCACGGCGCCGCGCGCCCGCAGCTCCCCGATCGTGACGATCTGGCCGGTCCACGTGGTCGGCTGCTTCGCCATCCACAGCACGGCGTCGGACATGATGACGGGATCCTCGAAGCCGTACGCGCTCGGATCGTCGAGCGTCGCCGCGAAGCCTTCGGTCCAGACGGGCACCTCGAGGCGCAGGCAGTTCACCGCGACGCGGCGATCGCGGAGCTCGAAGCCGAGGCACTCCGTCAAGGACTCGAGCGCCTGCTTCGTCACGGTGTACGACGGCCGGCCGAACTGCGGCAGCTTCGCCACGCCCGACGAAATGTTGATGACGCGGCCGCCGCCGGCCTCGGCCATGCGCGGGCCGAGGTGCCAGATCAGCGAGAACGGCGCGTTCAGGTTCACGTCGACGGCCAGCCGCCAGCGCTTCAGCGGGTCCTCGAGGGCAGGCTTCGCGGGCGCGACGGCGGCGTTGTTGACCAGCAGGTCGCAGCGACCCCAATCTGCGTAGACACGGCGCGCCAGCTCGGCGATGGCGGCCTCGTCGCGCACGTCGAGCGGCACCGCCCACGCGCGCCGGCCCGCCGCTTCGACGGCGGCGGCCGTCTCGTCGAGCGTCCCCGGCAGGGCGCCCGGCTGCGCCGCCGTGGAGCGCGCCGCGCACACGACGTCGTATCCTTGTCGCGCCAGATCGACGGCAAGCTGCCGTCCGATGCCGCGACTCGCACCGGTGACGACGGCGACGCCGGTGGCGTCACGGCCTGCAGCCGGCGCCGCCGGGATCATCATCCGCGCACCCGGCGAAAGAACGCACGCACGTCGTCGGCGAGCAGCGTCGGCTCTTCGAGCGCGGCGAAATGTCCGCCACGCGGCATCCGCGTCCAGTGCTGCACGTTGAAGGCGCGCTCGGCCCACGCGCGCGGGGCGCGGTACAGCTCCTTCGGGAAGATCGCGCAGCCGGTCGGGGTCTCGACACGTTCGCCGGTGGGACCGAAGCGGCCCGAGTGCATCGTCTCGTAGTAGAGCCGCGTCGACGACGTGATCGACTGCGTGACCCAGTAGATCATGATGTTCGTCAGCAGCTCGTCCTTCGTGAAGCGCTTCTCGACGTCGCCGTCGCAGTCGCTCCACGTGCGGAACTTCTCGACGATCCACGCGGCCAGGCCGGCCGGCGAGTCGTTGAGTCCGTAGCCCAGCGTCTGGGGCTTGGTGCCCTGGATCTGCTGGTAGCCGGTCTCCTCCTTCTGGAAGTGCCCGAGGTCGCCGAGCGCGGCCTTCTCGACGTCGTCGAGGCCCGCCATCGGATCGCTGCCGTCCGCGGGCGGAAAGGCCACCACCATGTTCAGGTGGATCCCGGCGCAGTGTTCGCGATCGACGAGCGCGTTCTGCGTCGAGATGATGGCGCCCCAGTCACCCCCTTGCGCGCCGTAGCGCGCGTAGCCGAGGCGGGCCATCAGCTTCGCGTTGACCTCGGCCATGCGCCGCGAATCCCAGCCGGGCGAGCGCGGCGGTTCGGAGAAGCCGTAGCCGGGAATGCTCGGGCACACGACGTGGAACGCGTCGCTGGCGCTGCCGCCGTGCTGTGTCGGGTCGGTCAGCGGCCCGAGGATCTTGTGGAACTCGAAGATCGAGCCGGGCCAGCCGTGCGTGACCACCAGCGGAAACGCGCCCTCGTGCTTCGACCGGACGTGCAGGAAGCGCACGCGGTGCTCGTCGATCGTGGTCTGGAAATGCGGGAAGTCGTTCAGCAACGCCTCGTGGCGGCGCCAGTCGTAGTGCTCGCGCCAGTAGCCGACGAGCTCGCGCAGGGTCGACAGCTCCGTTCCGTAGTTCCAGCCCGCGCCGTCGATCTGATCCGGGAACCGCGTGCGCGCGAGCCGCTCGCGCAGGTCCCCCAGCACCGCGTCCGGCACCTCGATCCGAAACCGCTCGATCGCGTCGCTCATCCCGTCACCCACTTCCACCAGCCCGTCAAGAAAGGGGCCGGGTTGGATCGTCAAGTAACTCTGAACGCCGCGGACCGCCAACCGAAAACTTGACGATCCAACCCGGCCCCTTTCTTGACGGCCCCTTTCTCGAGGGGCCCCTTATCCGACGTGGGCGGCGATGACTTCGGGGGGGGCTTGGACGAGCTCGATGAGGACGCCCTCGCCGCCGATCGGAGCGGCTTCGTTGCCCTTCGGATGAACGAAGCAGACGTCGAAGCCGGCGGCGCCCTTGCGGATCCCGCCGGGTGCGAAGCGGACGCCCTGCTGCTCGAGCCAGGCGACGGCGACGCGGAGGTCGTCGACCCAGAGGCCCACGTGGTTCAACGGCGGGTCGTCGACGCGCGGCCGGCCGTCGGGATCGATCGGCTGCATCAGGTCGACCTCGACGGCGAACGGGCCGCGGCCGACCGAGGCGATGTCCTCGTCGACGTTCTCCTTCTCGCTGCGGAAGTTCCCCTTCACCTCGAGACCGAACAGATCCACCCAGAGCCGTCGCAGCGCCTGCTTGTCGCGGGCGCCGATGGCGATCTGCTGCACTCCGAGGATGCGAAACGGACGCAGGGACATACGGGCCTCCATGGCGAGGAACGGCAGGGTACCCGGCCGGAGCGGGTCGATCATCCGGGCAGCTCCGCCCGGGTGCTAGCCTGCCGCGACCGTGGATTCCAGCCCCGAGACGCCCCGATCCGCCGTCCATTTCCGGACGCTCGGCTGCCCGAAGAACCGCCTCGACAGCGAGGTGATGCTGGGTTCGCTGGCGACAGCCGGCTTCGCGCTGGCGGAGCGGATCGAGGATGCGGACGTCGCCGTCGTCAACACCTGCTCGTTCATCGAGAGCGCGCGCGAGGAGTCGATCGAGGCGATCCTCGAGGTCGCCGCGCTGCGCGGAAGCGGGCGGCTGCGCGCGCTGGTCGTCACCGGGTGCCTGCCGCAGCGCTACGGCGCGGAGCTCGCGAAGGAGCTGCCGGAGGTCGATGCGTTCATCGGGACCGGCGATTTCCCGCGCATCGCCGAGATCCTGGACGGCGCGCTCCGAGGTCGCGGCCGAGGCGTCTACGTCGAGGCCGGCCGGACCCACCTGTACGACGAGCACGCGCCGCGCGTGCTGATCGGGCCGAGCCACACGGCGTACATCAAGATCGCCGAGGGCTGCGACCGGATCTGCGCATTCTGCGCAATTCCCGGCATCCGCGGCCGCTTCCAGAGCCGGACGCTCGAGTCGGTGCTGGCCGAGGCGCGTCAGCTCGCGGCCGGGGGCGCGCGCGAGCTGAACCTGGTGGCCCAGGACTCGACGTCGTGGGGCAAGGATCTGCCGGGTCTCGTCTACGGCGCCGGGCGGCCGCGACTGTCCGATCTGCTCGCGGGTCTCGACCGCGCCGACGGACTCGACGGCCTCGACTGGGTGCGGCTGCTCTACGTCTACCCGAGCGCCGTCACCGATGAGCTGATCGAGGTGCTGGCCAGCGGGCGCCGGCTGCTCCCGTACGTCGACGTCCCGCTCCAGCACGGGAGCGACGCGATGCTGCGGGCGATGCGCCGCGGGACGACGGCGGACCGGCAGCGCAGACTGGTCGAGAAGCTGCGGGAGGGGATCCCGGATCTGACGCTGCGCACGACGTTCATCGTCGGCTTCCCTGGCGAGACCGACGCCGACTTCGACGCCCTTTGCGACTTCGTTCGCGAATCCCGTTTCGATCGCGTCGGCGTGTTCCGCTACTCGGATGAGGAGGGCACGGCGGCGGCCGAGCTCCCCGGCAAGGTGCCGAGGCGCGTCGCGCGCGAGCGCCATCGCGAACTCCTTGCGCTGCTGCGCGAGCTCCAGGCCGAGCAGCTCGGCGAACTGGTGGGTCGCGAGGTCGACGTGCTGATCGACGCCGGCGGGCGAGACCGCGCGCGCGGCCGGCTCCGGTCCCAGGCGCCGGACATCGACGGCGAGGTGCTGCTGCGCGCCGGCGCCGAGACCGGCCAGATGGTCCGCGCCCGAATCACCGCCGTCCGCGCCCCCGACCTCGTCGCCCAGCCCGTCGACTGACGCCGTCAAGAAAGGGGCCGGGTTGGATTCGTCAACTTTTCCCGTTGGGAAAAGTTGACGAATCCAACCCGGCCCCTTTCTTGACGGCTCCCCTATCGATCGAGCTGGAAGTCCTTGGCGACGAGGTATTTCTCGGAGCTGCCGGCGCGGGTCGCGCGCAGGCCGACGATCTTCGCGGTGCCGAAGCAGCGGCCGATCCGCTTGGCCGCGGCCTGCGCCTCGGGGCTCTCGAGCAGCTTCAGGATCAGAGCGCCGCCCGGCCGTAGCAGCTTGGGAAGCAGCGCCTCGATCGCCTCGAGCAGTGCCTCCTCGCGAGCCCGATCCGTGGCCCGAACGCCGGTGAGTTTCGGGGCCGCATCGGACAGCGCGACGTCTGCCGGGGCCCCAAGCGCGTCGAGAATCCGAGCATCGACGCCGGTTTCCGAGAGATCTCCCCGGATTGCGATCACGTTCGCATCGTCCTCGAAGGGCTCGATCTCGGCGAGGTCGATACCGACGACGCGGCCGCTCGGACCCACGGCCTCCGCGGCGACCTGCAGCCAGCCTCCCGGCCACGCGCCGAGGTCGACGACCCGTTGCCCGCGGCGCAGCACGCGGTGCGCCCGTTGCAGCTCGTCGAGCTTGTACGCCGCGCGGGACCGCCGGCCCTCGCGCTTGGCGCGCCGATAGAGGGCGTCCTTGCGCTCGTACAGCGGACTACGAGCGCGCGGCGATGGCGGCGCGAACGCGCACGATGCCGTCGTTCGGCCCGGGCACCGACCCGCGCACCAGCAGCAGATTGCGCTCGGCATCCACCTTCGCGACGACCAGGTTCCTCGTCGTGACCCGCTCGTTGCCGAGGTGCCCCGGCATGCGCTGGCCCCTGATCACGTGGCCCGGATAGGTGCCGGCGCCGATCGAGCCCGGGTTTCGGAACCCCTCGTGCGTGCCGTGCGATTCCTTCTTCACCGCGAAATGGTGGCGCTTCACGACACCGGCCATGCCGCGGCCCTTGCTCGTGCCGATGACGTCGACGCGCTGTCCGGCCTCGAACACGTCGGCCTTCAGGTCCTGGCCGACCTCCCACTTCGTGGCATCCTCCGCGGACACGCGCGACTCGTGGAGATGGCGCTTCGGAGAGACCTGGGCCTTGTCGAAGTGACCGAGCAGAGGCTTCGTGGTCCGCGTCCGCTTGCGCTCGCCGAAGCCGAGCTGGAGTGCGTCGTAGCCATCCCGCGCCGCCGTCTTCTTCTGGATGACGGCGTTCGGACCGGCCTCGAGGACGGTCACGGGGACGACCTGGCCAGCTTCGTTATAGATTCGCGTCATGCCGATCTTCCGGCACAGCAGCTCGATGCCCGGAATGCGCGACGGAGCGCGCGAAGAACTGGCCGCAGATTTGGTTGCCACGCGAGACTCTCCCAGCCCTTGAAGGCGCTGGAAAGTAGGAGAACCGTTCCCCCATGTCGAGCCAACCCCCCGTGCCCTTCTCGGAGCAGCGGCCGATCCGCGCCACGCTGATCCCCGGGGACGGCATCGGCCCGGAGGTCACCGACGCGTGCGTCCAGGTGCTGGAGGCCGCGGGGGTCCCCATCGCCTGGGAACGGGTCGAAGCCGGCGGCGAGGTCGTAGCGAAGTACGGGACCCCCGTCCCGGAGCCCGCCCTCCAGTCGATCCGGCGCCTTGGCCTGGCGCTGAAGGGCCCCATCACGACGCCGGTCGGAGAAGGGTTCCGCAGCGCCAACGTGACGCTGCGGCAGGCCCTCGACCTGTACGCATCGATCCGGCCGGTGAAGTCGATCCCGGGGCTGCCGAGCCGCTTCGAAAACGTCGACCTGATCGTCGTCCGCGAGAACACCGAAGGCCTCTACTCGGGGCTCGAACACCGGGTGACGCCCGGCGTCGTCACCAGCCTCAAGGTCGTGACCGAGCGCGCGTGCCTGCGCATCTCGCAGTACGCGTTCCGGCTCGCCGAGCGCGCCGGCCGGCGCCGCGTCACCGCCGTCCACAAGGCCAACATCATGAAGCTCACCGACGGCCTGTTCCTCGAATGCGCGCGCAAGGTCGCCCGCGATCACCAGACGATCGCCTACGACGAGATCATCATCGACAACTGCGCCATGCAGCTCGTGCGCGACCCCTCGCGCTTCGACGTGCTGCTGCTCGAGAACCTGTACGGCGACATCATGTCGGATCTGTGCGCGGGGCTGGTCGGCGGGCTCGGCGTCGTACCGGGCTCCAACATCGGAGACGACTGCGCGGTCTTCGAAGCCGTCCACGGCAGCGCACCGGACATCGCCGGCAAGCGCGTGGCGAACCCGACGGCCGTGATCCTCTCGGCCGTGGAGCTGCTGCGGTACGTCGGCGAGATGGCGAGCGCGAAGCGCATCGAAGCCGCTGTCCACGCCTGCCTTGCAGAGCCCGCGACGCGCACCGGCGATCTCGGCGGACCGCTGCGCCTCGACCAATTCACCGAGGCGGTGATCACGCGGCTCGCGTGAGGACGCAGCGGGGACGCCACGTCTCGGCTCCCGCGCGTCGCGCCCGGAGGGATTCGCTGCCCTTACCTATGGAGCACAGCTCGCGTTGGCGCCGTCGCCGTCGTCGAACTCGTCGCAGCCGAGCGAGAGTCCGGAGCCGATGGCCAGCTGCCAGCAGAAATGACAGCGGGCGGTGCGCAGGGCGCACGCGGCGAGCGCGTCGGCTCCGCCCTGCGCAGCGCCCTGACAACGACCGGGGAACAACGCAGGGATCGCGTGCGCGGGAGGACGCGCGGGGTCGGCACACTGGCGTGTCGTCCTGTCGGTCGTCTGCTCCGCGCGACGCGCGAGTCGCCGCTTCGGGTCTGCCGCCAGCCAGGCGCGGATCTCCCGAGCCAGATCCTCGGCGGAGCTCGGCGTCGGGATCGGCGCGGAGTCGAAGTCGCGCTCGCGCAGCGCTGCCGCCACCGCCTTCCTGGACTCCTTGCCGAGTTCGTCGAAGTACGACCTCGTGCGGCGTATGACCTCTGCCTGGCACGCCGCGCCCTGCTTGTCGAACGGAGTGACGGCGGGGTCGGTGAACACCAGCGTATCGTCGGCCGCGGGTCCGAGCAGATCATCGACGAGTGCGAGCGGCGCGGATCGCGCCGCCGGGATCGCAATCGGCGCCGGGACGAAACCGAACGGAGCGACGACCGGGATCCCGTCGCGGTCCAAGCCGGTACAGCGGGCGCCCTCGCGCACGACCAGCTTGTTGGAACGGTTCGCCAGCTTCCCGCGAACATCGGCCTCGAAGCATCGATCGGCGGAGAACGTCCCGCCGAGGCGGATCGGGTCCGCGCGGAGCGATCCGCGCGCGTACTCCTTCGCGCAGCGAAGGATCTCGGCGCCCTGCTCACTCGACAGTGCCATCACATTGTTGCTCTGTTCCTTCACGCAACGCTGCTGGCTCGCGGTCAGCGGACCGCACGCGTGTTCGTTACAGCTCTGGAATTCCGGCGGGCGCAGCGCGGGATCACAGCTCGCGTCGGGCGCAACGGTTCCGGTGGTTCCATCGATACACGCGACACTGCGCGTCTGGACGCCACCGTCGCAGGCCGCACTGCAAGTCCCGAGCGGGCCGGCACTCCAGACGAACTGGGACGGCAGGTTCGCGAGACACGGCGCTCCCCCGGTGCCGAGAAGGTCCTGGTACTCGAGCTCGCTGCAAAGCGAGAACCGACTCGGGAGAAGCGAGAGATCGAAGCTCGGCGTCATCAGGAAGCCGGTTCCGGAGCAGCCATTGACGCCGTCGTGCTGCATCGACAGCAGATGGCCGATCTCGTGGGCGATCGTCACGGCATCGGCCGCGTCCGATAGCCCCGTCTGGACGATCGCATGACTTCGGTCGCTGCAGATCGTGTCGAAGAACGCGAGTCCGATCGTGGTTCCGGAGAAATCGAGCCCGCTCAGCAGCACGGCTGCATCGTGCCCGACGGAGAGA
>JBDIVR010000034.1:0-40331 GCA_039794265.1 Myxococcota bacterium | reverse complement strand
TTCGGCTACTGGAAGGTCACCGTCGAGCGGCCGCTGCGGCTCGCCGGCATCGACGCCGAGAAGGCGTACAAGCCCGCCGAGATCAAGAAGCTGAAGGAGAGCCACGAGCGCGCCGAGGATGCGCGGCCGGTGATCCGGAAGATCCACAAGAAGGGTACGCCCGCCGATCCGCTGCGCGGTCTCTTCGAGACGACCATCGGCGGCAAACCCGCCGTCGTCGAGTACGAGCCCGACTCCGACCTCCGCGACACGGAGCAGGTGCCTCTACTCGAGGACGGCGGCATCGAGGCCTTCCTCCGTCGCGAAGTCCTGCCCCACGCCGCCGACGCCTGGTACGTGCCGGACAGCGTGAAGACCGGCTACGAGGTGAGCTTCACGCGGTACTTCTACAAGCCGAAGCCGCTGCGCACGCTGGATGAGATTCGGGCGGACATTCTGGCGCTGGAGAAGGAGACGGAAGGGTTGCTCGGGGAGATTATCGGGGGCCCGAGACCCACGCGATGAAGGAGCGGATCTTCATCAGCAGTGTTCAGAAGGAACTCGCCGAGGAGCGACGGGCGCTCCGCGACTTCGTGCGCGGCGATCCCCTTCTCGGCCAGTACTTCGAGGTGTTTCTGTTCGAGGATCTCCCCGCCTCCGATGGCGCACCCGATGAGATCTACCTCGCCGAGGTGGATCGCTGCGCGATCTACCTGGGGCTGATCGGGAACGACTACGGCTGGGAGGACGAGGAAGGGATCTCGCCCACGGAACGCGAGTTCGACCGGGCTACACAGCGCAGACGTGAACGACTGGTCTTCATCCGGGGCACCGACGATCGCGTGCGCCACGAGAAGGCGAGGGCGTTCGTCAGCAAGGTCGAGCGCCAACTGACGCGCCGGCGCTTCGTCGACGCCGCGGACCTCCCCGGGAAGGTCTACGCCAGCCTGATCCGCCACCTGGAGGCGCGCGGCGTCTTGCCGAATCGACCCTTTCATGCCGCCGCCTGCCCGGACGCGACCCTGCGCGACATCGACCCGGAACGGATCGCCTGGTTCCTGACGCGAGCCCGCGAGGAGCGGCGGCTCGCCTTGAGCGAGAGAGCCACGCCGAAGGAGGCCCTCACCAGTCTCAACCTGCTCGACGGCTCCACGCCGACGCGTGCCGCGGTGCTGCTGTTCGGCGCGAACCCGCAGCGCTTCCTCCCCGCTGCGGAGGTCAAATGCCTGCACCTGCACGGCACGACGGTGACGAAGCCCATCCCTTCGTACCAGGTCTTCAAGGGCACCCTGTTCGAGCAGGTCGACCATGCGGTCGACTTCGTGTTGGGCAAGCTCGACCGCCGGGTGGGGACGCGCGCGGAAGGCGCGGCCGCTCCGGTGCACTACGAGCTGCCGCGCGAGGTCCTCGCCGAGGCGATCGTCAACGCGATCGCACATCGCGACTACGCCTCCGCGTCCGCGGTCCAGGTTTGCGTGTTCTCCGATCGGGTGGAGGTCTGGAATCCCGGCGAGCTCCCGCCCAGCCTCACCCCGGCCTCGCTGTGGCAGCAGCACCCGTCCCTGCCCCACAACCCGCTGATCGCCGAGGCGCTCTTCCTCGCGCACTACATCGAGAAGGTCGGTAGCGGCACGCTCGACGTGATCTCCGGCTGCCAGCGCGCGCAGCTCCCCGAGCCCGAGTTCTTCCAGGACGGCGACCAGTTCGTGCTGCGCCTCTGGCGCGAATGGCTGACCGCGGACTTTCTGGCCGGCCTCCGGCTCCACGAACGGCAGGCCGCCGTCCTCCCGCTCCTCCGCCAGCAGCGCCGGATCACGACGGCCGAGTACCAGGAGGCCACCGGTGTGAGCCGGGCGACGGCCAAGCGCGACCTGGAGGACCTGGTGGCGAAGGGCTTGCTCGTGCCCGTCGGGGCCGGCCGGGGCGCCCACTACGAGCTGGTACGGAAACGGCTCACGAACGGCCCAAACGGCTCATCCCGGTCGGGCGAACCGAACGGCTCAGAAACGGCTCGAACGGCTCGCCGAGACCGGCGTCCGACTGGCAACCGGAGCCCCGCCGGCTCGAGCAGGAAGAAGAAGTGATCGACGGATTGAAGCCCTACCGCGCGATGAAGGACTCCGGCGTGCCGTGGCTGGGGGAGCTGCCGGAGCACTGGGAGGTGCGGCGCCTTCGAAATGCGGCTGACATGCGAGTAAGTAACGTCGACAAGCACGCCAAGGATGATGAGCTTCCGGTACGGCTCTGTAACTACGTCGACGTCTACAAGAACGATCGCATCAGGTCCGGTATGGCCTTCATGCGAGCGACTGCGACAGCAGACGAGATCGAACGCTTCCGGCTGCGAGCGGGTGATGTGATTATCACCAAGGATTCGGAGACCTGGAACGACATCGGCGTCCCCGCACTCGTCGAGGATACCGCCGAAGACCTCATCAGCGGCTACCACTTGGCACTGCTTCGCCCGTTCGAGAACCGGCTCCAAGGTGGCTATCTGTTTCGCGCAATCCAGAGCACCGGCGTCGCGTATCAATTTCACGTCGAAGCGAATGGCGTGACGAGGTATGGGCTCTCTCATAGCGCGATCAAGTCGACGTGGTTGCCTCTCCCGCCCCTCCCCGAACAAACCGCCATCGTCCGCTTCCTCGACTACGCGGACAGGCGGATCCGGCGGTACATCCGCGCCAAGCAGAAGCTGATCAAGCTGCTGGAGGAGCAGAAGCAGGCCATCATTCACCGCGCCGTCACCCGCGGCCTCGACCCCAACGTCCGCCTCAAGCCCTCCGGCGTGGAGTGGCTGGGGGACGTGCCGGAGCATTGGGATGCAGTGACTTTGGGACGCGTGATTAGACGCGCAGTAGATGGTCCCCACCATTCCCCAAGTTATGTGGACAACGGAATACCTTTCATCTCAGCGAGGAACATCAAGGTCGATCGATGGAGCCTTGACGATGCGAAGTACATCTCGGAGTCGGACTACCGCGAGTTCTGCCGCCGAGTGGTGCCCGAAGTGGGAGATCTCCTCTACACGAAGGGGGGCACGACCGGCATCGCCCGCGCGGTGGACCTAGAGTTCCCTTTTCAGGTCTGGGTCCATGTCGCGGTACTGAAACTCATCAAATCGAAGGTTTTGCCGGAGTTTCTGGCGGCCAGCCTCAATTCACCGCGTTCATACGAACAGGCGCAACTGTTCACAAGGGGGGCTACGAATCAGGACCTGGGCCTTAATCGCATGAAAGGGATCGTGCTCGCATTGCCGCCATTGGATGAGCAGGCCGAGATTGTCGATCACTTGCGGAGCTCGACGAGTCAAGTCATCGAGGCACGCGAACGAACCAGCCAGGAGATCTCCCTCCTCCGCGAGTACCGCACCCGCCTGATCGCCGACGTGGTCACCGGAAAACTAGACGTGCGCGAGGCTGCGGCGCGGCTTCCGGATTCGGTTGACGAAGCAGACGCGGAGGGTCTGGATCCGGGAATCGATGACACGGTTCCGGAGGCCCTAGACGACGAGCCCGAGGCCGAGTAGCCATGGGTGCAGCACCAGTGGATCCTCGGATCTACCACATCACCCACGTGGACAATCTCCCGTCGATCCTCTCGGACGGCTGTCTGATCTCGGACGCAGCCATGATCGCTCGAGGAGGCCCCGCGACGGCGATCGGGATGTCGGACATCAAGCGCCGTCGCGTAGAGGAGCTCGAGGTTCCCTGCCATCCCGGCACGAAGGTCGGCGACTACGTGCCGTTCTATTTCTGTCCGCGCTCGGTCATGCTGTACGTGATCTCCAAGAGGAATCATCCCTCTCTCACCTACCGCGGAGGAGAGGAGCCGATCATTCATTTCGAGGCTTCGGTGCCAGACGTCGTTGCCTGGGCTGATGCCACAAGGCGACGCTGGGCGTTCAGTCTGTCCAACGCCGGCGCCTACTACGCTGAGTTCCGTGCGGATCTTGCTGATCTCGGCCAAGTGAACTGGGCAGCCGTTTCGGCAACCGACTTCCGACCCCGCGCGATCAAGGAAGGCAAGCAGGCCGAGTTCCTGGTCCACGAGTTCGTACCCTGGGACCAGATCGTGCGGATCGGGGTCCGGTCTCGAGAGATCCGCTCCAGGGTCGAGAGTGTCCTCAGCGCCGCGGCCCATCGGCCTGCAGTCGATATCCAGCCGAGCTGGTACTATGAGGGGCACCGCCCATGATCGAGTACAAGACCGGCAACATCCTGACCGAAGAGACCGACGCGCTCGTCAATACGGTGAACTGTGTCGGGGTGATGGGCCGCGGGATCGCGCTGAAGTTCAAAAAGTCCTTTCCGGAGAACTTCAAGGCCTATGAAGCCGCCTGCCGGCAGGGCGACGTCGAGCCCGGCCGCATGTTCGTCTACCGGACTGGGTCGCTGACCCCTCCGCGTTTCATCATCAACTTCCCGACCAAGCGGCACTGGCGTGGCAAGAGCCGGCTAGAGGACATCCGAGCCGGGCTCTCCGCGCTCGTCGAGGAGATCCGCGTACGGGGCATCGAGTCGGTCGCGATTCCTCCGCTCGGCAGCGGGCTCGGAGGTCTGCGCTGGGATCATGTGCGGCCGCTCATCGCGGAGGCGGTCGAGCCGCTGACCGACGTGCGCGTGGTGATCTTCGAGCCTCTTCCGGATGCGGAGGATCCGGAGCCGGTCCGCTCGCGCGATGTCCCGGAGATGACTCCGGGCCGCGCGGCGCTCGTCGGGCTCGTCGACCGCTATCTCGCCGGTTTGATGGACACGGGCGTCACGCTGCTCGAGGTCCACAAGCTCATGTACTTCATGCAGCTTGCGGGGGAGCCTCTGAAGCTCCGATTCCAGCAAGGGATCTATGGGCCCTATGCCGAGAACCTGCGGCACGTCTTGATTGCGATCGAGGGGCATCTGCTCTCCGGATACGCGGACGGCGGGGACGCTCCGGACAAGGAGCTGAGCCTCGTGCCCGGCGCGGTTCGCGACGCCATGAAGTTCCTGGAGGAGCGGCCGGATACCCTGGGGCGCTTCGACCGGGTGGCCGACCTCGTCGCTGGTTTCGAGTCTCCTTTTGGCCTCGAGCTGCTGGCGACGGTCTGTTGGGTCGCCACTGGCGATCGGCCGCCGGGTCCCGCCCAGGTCGTCGAGCGTACCTACGCATGGGGAGACCGGAAGCAGCAATTCTCCGAGCGGCAGATCCTGCTCGCGCTCCGGACGCTCGAAGAGAAGGGATGGCTCCGAGCCGGGTAGTGGCTGTGCGAGCTGCCTGACCGTTTCTCGACCGGGAGAGGAATCGCCGCGTGCCCACCGACACCAGCGAACGCGGCCTCGAGCGGCTGATCTGCTCCGCGCTGACCGGGTCCGGGCGTGAAACCGAGGCGGCCGAGAGACGGTCTCGAAGCTTCCGGACCGGCTCAGCCCGGAACAGAAGCGCCTGAATGAGTGACGCGCTCTCCCTGGATACCCGAGCGATTCTGCTGCTGACGGCGCCCTTGATCGCGGGCCGCGGGAAGAGATCGAGCGATCTACTCGCTCCGTCGGAATGCAAGAAGCTCGCCCGCCACCGGCGAGCGCGACCCGGCGCCGCGCTGGAGGCCGCCCGCGCGCTCGGCCCGGCAGATTCCGATGGCGCAGAGCACTCTCTCACGAGGCGCAAGCGTGCGGAGCCGGGGCAGTGACGTCCGACACCACCGAGCGCGGCCTCGAGCGGCTGATCTGCACCGCGCTGACCGGGTCGGCGTGCGATCCGGGGGTGGCGGCGGAGGCGGTGCACGAACGACCTGCGGTCTATGGAGCCGGCTGGATTTGCGGCCATCCCGAGGACTATGACCGCGAGTACTGCGTGGACCTGGCGCAGCTCCAAGTCTTTTTGCGCGAGACGCAGCCGGATGCCGTCGAGGCGCTGGCGCTCGGTGAGGACGGCCCGACGCGGCGCAAGTTCCTGGCGCGGCTGCAGGGCGAGATCACCAAGCGCGGTACCATCGACGTGCTGCGCCACGGCATCAAGCATGGGCCGCTCCATCTCGATCTCTTCTACGGCACGCCGTCGCCGGGCAACGCGGCTGCTGTCGGGCGCTACGCCGCGAACCGATTCAGCGTCACGCGGCAGCTTCGCTACAGCCGCGACGAGACGCAGCGGGCGCTCGACGTGGGGCTGTTCATCAATGGCTTGCCGGTGGCGACGTTCGAGCTGAAGAACAGTCTCACCAAGCAGACCGTCGCCGACGCCGTCGAGCAGTACATGCTGGACCGCGATCCGCGCGAGAAGCTCTTCGAGTTCGGCCGCTGCGTGGCGCACTTCGCGGTGGACGATCAAACGGTGCGCTTCTGTACGCACCTAAAGGGGAAAGCCTCGTGGTTCCTGCCCTTCGATCAGGGCCGGGATCACGGTGCGGGGAACCCGCCGAACCCGAACGGGCTGATGACCGACTATCTGTGGAAGCGCATCCTCACGCGCGACGGTCTGACCGACATCCTCGAGAACTACGCCCAGGTCGTCGAGACCAAGGACGAGAAGACCGGCAAGAAGAAGGCGACCCAGATCTGGCCGCGCTTCCACCAGCTCGACGTGGTGCGCAAGCTGCTGGCCGACGCTGGCGAGCACGGCGCGGGCCGGCGCTACCTGATCCAGCACTCGGCCGGGAGCGGCAAGTCGAATTCCATCGCGTGGCTCGCGCATCAGCTGATCGGGCTCGAGCGAGATGGCGCGTCGGTCTTCGACTCCATCATCGTGGTGACGGACCGGAGGATCCTCGACAAGCAGATCCAGGACACGATCAAGCAGTTCGCCCAGGTGGGCGCCACCGTCGGGCACGCCGAGCACTCGGGCGACCTGCGCAAGTTCCTCACTGATGGGAAGAAGATCATCATCTCGACGGTGCAGAAGTTCCCGTTCATTCTCGACGAGATCGGCAGCGAGCACCGCGGGCGGAGCTTCGCCATCGTGATCGACGAGGCGCACTCGAGCCAGGGCGGACGCACCGCCGCCGCGCTCTCGGTGGCGCTCTCCGCAGCCGGGGCCGAGGAAGAGGACGAGACCATCGAGGACACGATCAACCGGCTGATGGAGGCCAAGAAGCTCCTGCCGAACGCCAGCTACTTCGCGTTCACCGCGACGCCCAAGAACAAGACGCTGGAGATCTTCGGAGCGCCCGAGCCGCAGCCCGACGGCACCGTCCGCCACCGGCCCTTCCACAGCTACACGATGAAGCAGGCGATCGAGGAGGGCTTCATCCTCGACGTGCTCCGGCACTACACGCCGGTCCACAGCTACTACAGGCTGGTCAAGAAGGTCGAGGCCGATCCCGAGTTCGACACCAAGCGCGCGACGAAGAAGCTGCGCCGCTACGTCGAGAGCCATGACCACGCGATCCGGCTGAAGGCCGAGATCATGGTCGACCACTTCCACGAGCAGGTGCTGGGGCTCCAGAAGATCGGCGGGCAGGCGCGGGCGATGGTGGTGACCAGCGGCATCGAGCGCGCCATCCAGTACTTCCACGCGATCCGCGACTACCTGGCCGAGCGCAAGAGCCCGTACCGCCCGATCGTCGCGTTCTCCGGCGAGCACGAGTACGGCAAGGAGAAGGTGACCGAAGCCTCGCTGAACGGCTTCCCGTCGAGCCTCATCGCCGACCGGATCCAGCAGGATCCGTATCGGTTCCTCGTCTGTGCGGACAAGTTCCAGACCGGCTACGACGAGCCGCTGCTGCACACGATGTACGTCGACAAGGTGCTCTCGGGCATCAAGGCGGTGCAGACGCTCTCGCGCCTCAACCGCGCCCACCCGAAGAAACACGACGTCTTCGTGCTCGACTTCATGAACGACGTCGACTCGATCCAGGCCGCCTTCAGCGACTACTACCGGACCACGATTCTCTCCGAGGAGACCGACCCGAACAAGCTGCACGACCTGAAGGCCGCGCTCGACGGCTACCAGGTCTACACGGACGCGCAGATCGACGCGCTCGTGGCGCTGTATCTCGGTGACGCGGACCGCGACAAGCTCGATCCCATCCTCGACGCCTGCGTGGCCGACTACAAGGAGCGCCTCGACGAGGACGGCCAGGTGGACTTCAAGGGCAAGGCCAAGGCGTTCCTGCGGGCCTACGGTTTCCTCTCCCAGGTCTTGCCCTACACGAACGCCGAATGGGAGAAGCTCTCGATCTTCCTGAACTTCCTGGTGCCGAAGCTGCCGGCGCCGGTCGAGGAGGATCTGTCCAAGGGCATCCTCGAAGCCATCGACATGGACAGCTACCGCGTCGAGAAGCAGGCGGCCGTGAAGATTCAGCTCGCCGACGCGGACGCCGAGATCGAGCCGGTGCCGACGACCGGCGGCGGGCACAAGCCGGAGCCCGAGCTCGACGTGCTCTCGAACATCCTCAAGAGCTTCAACGACCACTTCGGGAACATCTCGTGGAGCGACTCGGACCGCGTCTACCAGAAGATCACGCAGGAGATCCCGCCGCGGGTGGCCGCAGATCCCGCCTACCAGAACGCCAAGAAGAACTCGGACAAGCAGAACGCCCGCATCGAGCACGACAAGGCACTCGCCCGCGTGATGACTGCGCTCCTCAGCGACGAGACCGAGCTCTTCAAGCAGTTCTCGGACAACGAGTCGTTCAAGCGCTGGATGACGGATACGGTGTTCAGGCTGACTTACGATCAGGACAGCGCGTCCGCGTCCGATCCCCGGTGAGCCGGCAGCCACGGTCCGCATCGAGTGATGAGCGCCCGACTCCCTCAGGGGCCGGAATCCTCACCTCGCCTTGGGCTTCGGCGCACTCGCGTCCGGCTGCCGGCACCACGTATCGCGCGCCCTCCCATCGGGGATCGTCCGCTGCTGAGGCCTGAATCAAGGCCGCCGCCCACTATTTTAGGATCAGAGGTCATCCTGAAATAACGGGCTTCCCTGTTCGAGTTTGTCGGCCGCAAGCCTCGGAGTCGTCGCCGAGCTGACGAACCGGAAGCGCGGCCGGGTGTTCGCGTACCGGCGCTATGTCGACGAGCTGGCGGCAGAGCTGGAAACGAGCGCGTGAGCCCAACCCGCCTACGATTCCCGCTCCGCCCCCGCCGCATGCAGCGCATCCGCCATCGCCTCGATCTCCTCGCTTCGCGCGAGCTGCTCCCGCCACGCCGCCGGAATCCCCGCCTCCCCGTAGAACGCGCCGGCGATCTGGCCGCAGACCGCGGCGGTGGTGTCGGCGTCGTCGCCGAGGTTGGCGGCGCGCAGGATGGCGTCGCGGAAGGTCGTGGTGTCGGCGAAGCACCAGAGGGCGGCCTCCAGCGAGTCGACGACGTAGCCGGTGCCGCGGATCGCGGACTCGGACTTCTTGCGCCAGGCGCCTTCGGCGAGCGCGGCGATCTTCGGCGCGAGCGGGCGTTCCTGCGCGAGCGCGCGGCCGGCGTCGAGCACGTCGTCCCGGCTGGCGCCATCGAGCGCGGCGAGCAGCAGCGCGGCGAGCAGGCGGCAGCCGTCGATCGCTTCGGCGGCGCCGTGCGTGGTGCGCGAGCTCTCGGCGGCGTGGTGGAGGGCGGCGTCGCGGTCGGGCGCGTAGTAGAGGACGACCGGGGCGAGGCGCATGATCGAGCCGTTGCCGGCGCTGTTCGGGTGCGTCGAGCCTGCGTAGGGTTCGCCGGTCTCGAGGAAGCGGGCGAGGGCGCCGGAGACGGTGTTGCCGATGTCGAAGCAGCTGCCGTTGCTGCTCCAGTGGCCCTCGCGCCACCAGCGGCAGTAGCGCTCGGCCTGGTCGCGCGCGTCGAAGCCGCTGCACGCGAGCAGGCTCTCGCCCAGGCAGAGCGCCATCGACGTGTCGTCGGTCCATTCGCCGGGGCGCAGCCGGAACGGGCCGCCGCCGACGAGGTCCGTCAGCGGCGCGAAGCTCCCGCGCGCGGAGAACTCCACGGTCGTGCCGACGGCATCACCGCACGCGAGCCCGAGGAGGGCGCCGCGCGCGCGCTGGGAGGCGGAAAGGGGCATCGACGGTTCGTAGCACTGGGGGCGCTGCAATGGCACGCCGAAGCAACGTCGGCCTACCGACAATTCGGCAAGGGCCGGGCGCGCGTCGCGTCGGAAACACGACCAATCGGGTAGACGGGGGCCCGGTCCGTGCTGGTATGATGCAGCCATTCCGAGGCTCCATGCCCTACTCGCACTACGACCGTCTGTCCGCGCTCGATGCGACGTTCCTCGACATCGAGACCGACAACGTGCACATGCACGTCGGTGCGCTGGCGATCTTCGAGGGCGGAGAACTCGTCCGGCCGGACGGCGGGCTCGACTTCGCGCGGGTGCGGCGGATCGCCGGGCCGTCGATCACGCGCAACCAGCGCTTCCGGCAGCATCTCGAACACGTGCCGTTGCTCGGTCACCCGGTGTGGGTGGACGACGCGCGCTTCCAGCTCGACTACCACCTGCGTCACACGTCGCTGCCGGAGCCCGGTGACGAGCGGCAGCTCAAGCGCCTCTTCGGCCGGCTGATGTCGCAAAAGCTCGACCGGCACAAGCCGCTGTGGGAGATGTGGTTCGTCGAAGGGTTGCCGGGTGGACGCTTCGCGGTGATCACGAAGGTCCACCACTGCATGATCGACGGCGTCTCCGGCGTCGATCTGCTCGCGACGCTGATGGATCCGGAGGCCGAGGCCGAGGTGCTGCGCGCGGAGCAGGAGATGGCCGTCGCGTCGCCGCGGCCGTGGCTCGCGCGGACGGCTCCCTCGCGATGGACGCTGCTGGCCGACGAGGGCCTGCGCCGCGCGGCGCTGCCGCTGGCGGCGCTGCGCGCCGGGCGCGACGCGATCGCGCACCCGGACCGGGCCGTGCACGCGCTGCGCGATGCGCTCGAAGGCCTCCGCGAGATCCTGACGCCGGGCCTGCTCGGCGCGTCGCAGACCCCGCTCAACGACGACATTGGCCCGCACCGTCGCTTCGACTGGTTCCAGACCGCGATCGCCGACACCCAAGAGGTGCGCAAGCGCATCGGCGGCACGCTGAACGACGTCGTGCTCGCGAGCGTCGCCGGCGCGATGCGCCACTTCCTCGCGCAGCGCGCGGTGCGCGTCGACGAGCTCACGTTCCGCGCGCAGGTGCCGGTGAACGTGCGCGCCGCCGACGAGCACGGAATGCTCGGCAACCGCGTCGCGATGCTGCTGGCGGACCTGCCGGTCGCGGAGCCCGATCGCCGGCGCCGCTACCAGCAGGTGATCGAGACGACGGGGAAGCTCAAGGCGTCGCGCCAGGTGCACGGCGGCAAGCTGCTCGAGCAGCTCGGCGACTGGACGTCGAAGGAGCTGCTCGGCGCGATCGTGCGGCTCACCGGCCAGCAGCTCGCGTACAACATCGTCGTGACCAACGTGCCCGGTCCGCGCGTGCCGGTACACCTGCTCGGCGCGCGCCTCGTCGAGATCTATCCGCTGGTGCCGCTGTTCGCGAACCAGGGCCTCGGCATCGCGCTGTTCAGCTACGACGGCCGGCTGTTCTGGGGACTGAATGCGGACTGGGACCGGCTGCCCGATCTCCACGACGTCGCGCTCGCGCTGCAGCACGAGTTCGCCGCCGTGTGCACGCTGTGAGCTGAGCGATGCCGGACTTCTTCTACGACCGCCTGACCCAGCAGGACCATTCGTTCCTGCTCTACGAGAACCGCAACGCGCCGATGCACGTCGGCGCGGTGCAGCTCTTCCCGGCGGCGCCGCTGCGCCGGCCCGGAGCCGAGGCCGGCAGCGGCATCGACCTCGAGCGCTTCGAGGCCTACGTGGTGTCGCGGCTCCACAAGATCCCGCGCTACCGGCAGCGGCTCGCGCACACCCCCGTCGAGGGGCATCCGATCTGGATCGACGACGCGCGTTTCAACATCCACTACCACGTGCGCCATTCGCGACTGCCGCAGCCCGGCGACGAGCGGCTGCTGAAGCGCACCGTCGGCCGGATCTTCTCGCAGCACCTCGATCGCGGGAAGCCGCTGTGGGAGATGTGGCTGATCGAAGGGGTCGAGGGCGACCGCGTCGCCGTCGTTTCGAAGGTCCACCACTGCATGGTGGACGGGATCTCCGGCGTCGACCTGCTGGGGGTGCTGCTGACGCAAGAGCCGACGGAGAAGGTGGCGGAGGCGCCGCCGTGGATCCCGCGTCCGGCGCCGGCCGCGACGCGGCTCGTGCGCGACGGCGCGCTGCGCGTGCTGCGCGCGCCGATCGGCGCCGCCGCGTCGGTGGCCGAGTGGGTGCGGGACGAGGACGACGCGCGTGCGCGGCTCACGCACCGGCTCTCGGCATTCAGCCGCGTGGCGGGCGGCGGGGGCCCGCTGGCGTCACCGACGTCGCTGAACCAGCCGCTCGGCCCGTACCGCCGCATCGACTGGCTGGCGATGGATCTGCGCGTGCTGCGCGCCGTGGCGAAGCAGCTCGGCGGCACGCTCAACGACGTCGTGCTGTCGGTCACGGCGGGCGGCGTGCGGCGCTTCCTGAAGCGCACGCGGCAGGAGGACGTGCGCCGGCTCGACTTCCGAGCCCTGGCCCCTGTCAGTCTGCGCGCCGCGAACGAGCGCGGCAAGCTCGGCAACCGCGTCTCCGCGTGGATCGTTCCGCTGCCCGTCGACGAGCGCGATCCCGTGCAGCGCTTCCAACGCGTTCGCGCGGCAACAACCGAGCTGAAGGGCAGCCATGCAGCGCTCGCCGGCGACACGCTCTTGCAGCTGAGCGAATGGACGGGCCCCGGGTTGCTCGCGCTCGGCGCGCGGATGATGGAGCTCACGGTGCCGTTCAACCTGGTCGTGACCAACGTGCCGGGCCCGCGCGAGCAGCTCTATCTGCTCGGCGCGCCGCTGCTCGACTCCCACCCGCTGGTGCCGCTGCTCGGGAACCTCTCCAGCGGCATCGCGCTGATGAGCACTCGCGACACATTGTCGTGGGGCTTCACGGCGGACTGGGACACGGTTCCGGACCTGCACGCGCTCGTGCTCGCGATCGAGCACTCGTGCCGGCGGCTCGCGGAGGCCGCGGGCGTCACGAGCTGATCCCGGCGGGGAGGCGCTGTTGGACGTGTCTCGGAACGGGGATAGCATCACGGGTCACGGAGCGGAGCCCAGCATGACGATCCGCATGGTCATCGCGATCTGCGCAGCGGTCTTCGTCGCCTGCATGCCCCAGACGGACCGGGATCACTACAGCGTCGACGAGACGGGAACCGTCCGTTTCGAGAACGTGACGGATGCGACGCTTTACCTCGGCGGGTGCAATCACTTCGACTACGAGAAGCGGGTGGCGGGCGAATGGGTCTCGCAGGGTCCCGACGTCGTCTGTGTGTGGGAAGGGTTCGCCGAGCCGGTACCCGCGGGCGCCGTCGTCATCGATCCGATCCGCGCGCGGGAGCCCGGGACGTGGCGCCTGCGCTACCCCGTAGGCGTCGATTGCACAGCGGCGACTCCGCTGAGTACGGAGGACTGCAGAGCGGTCGCGCACGTCACGAGCAACCGGTTCGAGGTGCACGAAACCGGCTGCGTGATCAGCGGCTGCTCGAGCCAGATCTGCGCCGACCGGCCTTTCTTCAGCACCTGCGAGTGGCTGCCGCAGTATGCGTGCTTCCGCGAGACACGCTGTGGGCGCTTCGGGCCCGAAGGGACGTGTACGTGGGAGATGACGCCGGGACTCGCCGCTTGCCTCGCGGAGGCCGGCGCGACGGGGCCTCCCTGAGCGGCCCGCGAATCGGTCGGATCCCAGCGCGCGTCTGCTCTTCGTGAAGCCGCATCGCCTTCGGATCTGCTGTTCGTCCCTGCTCCTGCTGGCCGTCCTCGTATCGCCAGCTCCTCGCCGGCTGTCCGGACGGATCACCGGAGCCCAGTCACGCGGCCTGGCTGTTGCGGGCGGCGCGCGACGCGTCGCAGCCGGGCGCGCGGGACCTCCTCTTCGCGTTGCTCGCCGCCGTACATCCGCTGGGCGAGTCCGAGGTCTTCGACAGAGAGGCGCCGGACGACGCGCTGGTCGCGTTCTACAGCCGCCGATCTGGTGACACGATCCGCGTGTATAGTGCGCGACTCGCAGCGCTCGCCCTGCGGCGACTCGCCGAAGGCGACGAGCGCGGACTCCGGACGGCTGCCTATGCGCTGGCGCGGTCGTCCGATGCACGCGCCGTCGAGACCGTGCGGCGACTCCTTCCCCGCGAGCCTCCCGCCGAGCTGGCGAGCGCGCTGTGGCAGGCACTCGGTGCCTCACCGCAGGAGGACGGCTTCGCACTCTTCCAGACGTACTGCGTACCGTGGCTCGCGGGAGCGATGCAGCGCTGGAGTGATCGCGGAGCGCCCCCGCGCGGCTCGCCGCGCCGTTGGGGAGATCCGTGCGCTCGGGGCCCCGTATTCTTCCCGGGCGGTCCGGCGGACTCCGCGCTGGCGGCGACGCCCCGCGCGCCTTCGCCCTGCGACGACTCGCCGCGGAGTCTGGCGGTCTCTCGCGAGCCTGCGATCGGTACTTGTTTCGATCTCGGGACGACGCGCGGGACCCAATTCGCCGGAGACGCCGAGTTCCTGCGAGCGATTGCTCGTCGGGTGCGGCCGTACCTCGATGGTGCGCGTTTCAACGAGCGTTGGCCCGCCGCCGACTCGGTGCACGTCGAGCGCGGGGAGATCGACTACACGGCTTTCGTCCACGGCGATGGCGTCCTCGTCCGGGTGCCTCCCGATGAGGCCGGCGCGCCCGATGCAGCCGTGGCGGCGACGATCGCTCTCGAGCTGGAGCGCGCACTCTCCGCCGAACGCTGGATCGACGTCGAGCACGAAGGCGTCCGCCGTCGCTTCGCTTTCGATCCGTGCGGCAGCTCCTGGTGCGTGGAAACGATGCTCGAGATCGTGAACACCTTGCTGGACGAGAGCCGCGCGCCCGTGCGATTGACGCGCGATCCCGCGGAGCCGTACGTCCTGCGGATCCGAGTCGAAGCCGCTGCCGGACGCTGAGCGGCCGCCGCTTCGCGACGAGGCCGCCGCAGCTACTCGACGAGCCAGCCGCCGCCCACGGTGACGGCGGCACCGCCGACGCGGACGGCGCGCAGATCGCCCGGTGCTCCCTCGATCTCGACGAAGAGTTCGCTCGGCCGGCCCATCTCGACGCCCTGCGTGACGGTCAATCGCTTGATGTCCGCACCGTCCGGCGCGAGCACGCCGTGTTCGACGAGGTGCGCGCCGAGCGGACCGGCGGCGCTGCCGGTTGCGGGGTCCTCGGCGATGCCGTGGCCCGGCGCGAACATGCGCGCCCGGACGGCGCCGTCCTGCGTACGCACGAAGAGGTAGGGCATCGCCGTCGCGATCGGTTCTTCGAGCGCCGCCCACGCGTCCGCACGGATCCGAGCCCGTGCCAGCGCATCGAGCGAGCGCAGTCCCACCATCAGGAACGGCAGGCCCGTCGCGACGGCTTCGAGCGGCACGTCGTCGGCGAGGTCCGTCGGGGTGAGGCCGAGCGCGGCGGCGACGGCCCCGGGGTCCGGCGCGCGCGGCCCGAAGCGCGGACGCGGCTGCTCCATGCGCCAGATCGGTCCGCCGTCGGGACCTTGCATGCGCTCGACGGGCGTCGGGCCGACCTCGAGTTCGAAGCACGCGCGCTCGCCGATCACGCCGTCCTGCTCCAGCGCATACGCGGTGCCGACGGTCGGGTGCCCCGCCATCGGGATCTCGCGGTACGGCGTGAAGATGCGAACGCGCACGTCGCAGTCGCCGCGCTGCGCCGGCAGCACGAACGTCGACTCGGACAGGTGCAGCTCGAAGGCGAAGCGCTGCATCGCCTCCGGCGACAAGCCCTGGGCGTCCGGAAATACCGCGAGCGGATTGCCGCCGAAGCGCTGGCGCGTGAAGACATCGACGAGGCGGTAGGCGAAGCGCGGGTGCATGCCGGGAGCGTAGCTCGCGGCGTCCGGGCGCAGGACGGAGGGGGCGACGGGCTCGCTTCGGGCTCAGCTGCCCGGCTGCAGCAGATTCTCCTCGTCGGAGCTGCGCAGCTCCTCGGCGACCTGGTCGTCGATGGTCCGGTCGGCGCCGACGTCGGCTTCTTCGGCGCGCGCCGAAGGGGGCGGGGCCGGCGGCGCCGCGGGCTTCGGCCCACCGGGCTCGCGCAGGTGCACCCGGTAGATCGGTTCCGGCATCTCGATGCCGGCTTCGTCGAAGGCGGCCTTCACCAGCCGGATGGCCTCGCTGCGCGCCTTCAGGTAGTCGCTCCGGCGTTGGTCGATCCACGCGAGGAAACACAGCTGCACGGTGCTGTCGCCGAGTTCCGAGATCAGCCCCTGGGGTCCCGGATCGGGGAGCACGCCCCGCATCCGTTTCAGCGTTGCGACGCCGAGATCGCGCGCCGCGACGAGGTCCAGATCCACCGAGACACCCACCTGGAACTCGAAGCGGCGCAGCGGATTGCGCGAGAAGTTCGTCATCGCGGATGTGATGATCATGCTGTTCGGGATGCGCAGGTGATTGCCGTCGAGCGTCATCAGCACCGTGTCTCGCGACGTCAACCGGACGACCTTGCCGACGAACTCGCCCACCTGAACCTGATCGCCGATGCCGAACGGGTTGCGCGCGCTGAGCAGAACGCCGGCGAGATAGTTCTCGACGATGTTGCGGAACGCGAAGCCGAGCGCGATGCCGGCCACGCCGGCCACGCCGAGCAGGGCGCCGACGACGGCGGTGGCGTCGAGGATCTCGAGCGCGATCAGGATGCCGATGCCGGTGACGAGGGTCCGCGCGACCCGACGGCCGAGACCCGCCGACAGATCGGTCAGCCCGAACCGCTTCAGCCAGTGTCCGCGATTGCCGACGACGCGGCCGAGGAACCAGAACAGCGCGACGACGGCGATGGCGACCAGCGCCACCGGGAGAACGCGCAACGTGCTGGCTCCGAGCTCCCGGAACTTCTGCGCGGCGGGTCGCAACCGGGCGCGCAGATCGACCTCTTCGTCGAGGCGATCCTCGACGAACAGCACGCCCTCGGTCCGGCGCGCGAGATCCATCACCTCGCGCGTGAATCGGGAGCTGGGGACGGACCCGGAGAGCGTGACGACTCCCGACTGCACCTCGACACGGACGTCCTGCAAGCCGTCGATCTGCGCCAAGATCGCCGCGAGGCGCCGCTGGATCGCGGAGTCCTTCGGAATGTCCTGCACCGCGATCCGCGGCGGCTCCTCAGTGGGTCCGATCCCCGCCGCCTCCTGGCCGTGCGCGGGAGCGCTCCAAGCCAGCGCGAGGATCAGCAGGAGGAGCCGGAGACGCGTCGTCGGTTCCATGCTCTCAGCCTACCGCGTCCTCGGCGTGACTAGTCGAGAAGCTGTCCGCCGCCCAGCAGGTGCCGGATCACATCCACGGCGTCGATGACGAGTGAGAGACCGGCGACGACGAGGTAGAGGTGGACGTAGCGGCCGAACCACGTGCGGGTGCCGACGTCGGCGCGTCGTGAGAAGAGCCACACCCACACCGGCGTCCAGAACACCAGATGCGCCAGGCCAAGAAGGCGCACGTAGCCGACCCGCGCATACATCCAGTCCATCAGCAGGCCGGCGGCGAAGAACGCCACGAGGATCGCGATCGGCTCCGGACGCACGCGCCAGCGGCCGTCCGTGCGCGTGACGACGAAGAGCACGGCGAGCAGGTTCGTCACGACCAGGAGGCCGATCCACGCCTGGAGCCAGAGCGGCTCCCCGGCGATCGCGTCGCCCAATGTGGGAGGCATGCTTTGCATCGGGGTCATGGCTTCCTCGCTCTGGTTCCGGCGACCGCGTTCGGACGGCTCTCGGCGGCTTCAACCGCGATCGCGATAGTGCTCGACCGTGGGAAACGGATCATAGAAGGCGTGCAGCAGCGATTTCCACTCCTGATAGGCCGCGGACCCGCGAAACCCTTCCGTGTGGTCCTCGAGCCGCTCCCATTCCACCAGCAGCAGGTAGCGAGACGGCGACTCGATGCAGCGCTTCAGGCTGTGGTCGAGGTAGCCGGGCATCGAGGCGAGGATCCTCTCGGCGGTCTCGAAGGCCGCCTCGAACGCGGGCTCGCGTCCGGGCACCACGTTCAGGATTGCGAGCTCCAGGATCATGCGCCGTGCCCTTCCATCGTCTGATCGGCCGCGAAGGGCTAATAGATCGCCACGGGATTCCCGGGCGACCCGGTCGCGCCCTTGATCTTCAGCGGCGACCACGCGAACAGGAACTCGTAGACCTTCTCCTCCGCCAGCCGCGTGAGGTCCAGGTTCTCGAGGTTCCAGATGCCGTGGCGGGTCTGCAGCTGCACGTGGCACTCGAACGGGTTCGCGGGATCCTCGCCGGGCACCGCTTCGGTGGCCCAGGTGTCGGCGCCGGTGAGGATGATCTTCCGTTCGGCCAGGTGGTCACAGCCGGACCGCCCGAAGCCGGGTTCGCCGGAGTGGAACCGCTCGGCGCGCTTGCGCTTCTCTTCGGCGTCGAAGCGGTCCCAGTCGCGCGGGTGCCACAGGTTGCCCCAGCCGGTGTGCAGGAACACGCAGTCGCCCTCGCGGATCGGTGCGATGCCCTGGCGCTCGATCATGGCGTCGATGTCCTCGCCGGTGACGTTGCCGGGATCCGCAGCGTCGCCGCCCTTCGGCGGCGTGAGCATCTCCACCCCGCGATAGGCGGCCGCGTCGAGCAGCACGCCCCGGCACACGAACCCCTTCTGCGCGACGTGCTCGACGCCGAGCGGGCCGAGGCCGTGAGCATGGGCCACACGCTCCAGCATCCGTCCGTTGTAGAAGTAGCTGCCCTTCGACGTGATGACCCCGATGTGCCCCGGTCCATCGAACTGGGTCCCCACCTGGCCGATCTCGGCGGTCACCAGTTCGTCGTTGTAGATGGCCTGGTGATCGCCGAACGGGCCGCCGGTGGGCAAGCCGGGAATCGTCAGGTGGAAGCCGCGCGCGCCGAAGAACGGCGCATCCGACTGGTATACCTTTCCCAGTGTCGCGAACTTGCCCTGCTGGATGAGCCCGGCGGCCGCCCGCACCATCTGGGGCGTGATGCGGTTGACCGCTCCGGCGGTATCGTCGGGCCCCCACGGCGCCGGCGCCCACTTCTCGGTCAGCGGTGCGTCGTTCGTCTGCGCCGCGGCGCTCAGGGGGAATGCGCCTGCCAACAGACAGCCGAACAGCATCCGTGCGGTCGTCCATAGCGAGCGTCTCTTCATCGAAGGGTCCTTCTCGGGTGCGGGGGTGCGCTCGAACCAGAAGCGAGGAACGGCAGACCCGTGCACGGGTCCCTGGTCATACGACCTCCGCTCTTGTCGCTCAGCTCCGGGGTGCAAGTTCGAAGAGCCAGAGGGAGCCGGAGGTCACGGCCTCCATCTCGATCTTCCTCCCGCCGGCGTACTTGCGGATCAGCTCCGCGAGCAGCGGGGCGACGCTCGCGCCGTACTGGACGCGAACGAGCTTGCGCTCGTAGAGCGCGTCGCCGATGCGGAGGAGGATGCGCGGGTCCTTCTCGGCTTCGCGCGGCCAGCGCTTCCACAGCTTGCCCCACCAGCTCGTCATGTAGCCGCAGGTCCTCCGCGACCCGGCCGTCGCTCTACTTCGCTCGACGTCGCCGAAACGAAACCGCATTCTAACCCGGCACCGATCGCACGGCCGCGCCGCCGTCGTTCCGACTCGCGCACGGCCTCGTCCTCGTGGGCCGGCTCCGCCCCCCCTCGATGACCGCGTTATGATCCCGCCCACCGCCATCCGCCATCCCCCAGCCGGAGGATCCCGCCCTGTCCGAGTTCGCCGATTCCCCCGCCGAGAGTCTGCTCGCCGGATTGAATCCGGAGCAGCGCCGTGCGGTCGAGACCGTCGAGGGGCCGCTCCTGGTGCTGGCGGGTGCAGGGAGCGGCAAGACCCGGGTGCTTGTACACCGGGTGGCGTATCTGATCAGCGCGTGTGGGATTCCGCCGGAGTCGATCCTGGCGGTGACGTTCACGAACAAGGCGGCCGGGGAGCTGCGCGAGCGCGTCGAGAAGCTGCTGGGGCCAGAGGCGGCGGGCGTGTGGGTGGGGACCTTCCACTCGACGTGCGTGCGAATCCTGCGCCGCGAAGCGGGGCATCTCGGGCTCTCGCGCGGCTTCGCGATCTACGACGAGGGCGACGCGCTCGCGACGGTGAAGGAGGCTCTGCGGCGCCGCGGGCGCGATCCCAAGACCAGCGATCCGAAGCGGCTGCGCTGGCGCATCGACCAGTGGAAGAACGCCGGCGTGCTGCCGGCGCGCGCGTCGCGCGAGGCGACGGACCTCGACGGCGAGGAGGCCGCCGAGACCTACGCGGTGTATCAGCGTCTGCTGCGCGAGGCCAACGCGCTCGACTTCGGCGATCTGATCCTGCAGGTGACGGAGCTGTTCGAGCGCTTCCCGCAGGTGCTCGAGCACTATCAGCGCCGTTGGCAGTACGTGCTGGTGGACGAGTACCAGGACACCAACAAGGTGCAGTATCAGTTGGTGAGTCAGCTGGCGCGGGCGGCGACAAATCTCTGTGTCGTTGGCGATCCCCAGCAGTCGATCTACGGTTGGAGGGGAGCGGACGTCCGCAACATCCTCGACTTCGAGCGCGACTATCCGAACGCGCAGGTCGTGGCGCTCGAGCGCAACTACCGCTCGCGGCGGCCCATCCTCGATGGCGCGTCGGCGGTGGTGGCGAACAACGGCGCGACGCGCTCGCTGAAGCTGCGCGCAGAGCTCGGCGACGGCGAGCCGATCCGGTTCTTCGAGGCGCTCGACGAGCGCAGCGAGGCCGGCTTCGTGATCCGCGAGATCCTGACGGCGTCTCGGCGCGATGGCCGCTCGCTGCGCGACTTCGCGATCTTCTACCGGACCAACGCGATGTCGCGGCCGTTCGAGGACGAGCTGCTGCGCTACGACGTGCCGTACGTAGTGGTGGGCGGCGTGCGCTTCTACGAGCGCGCCGAAGTGAAGGACGCCCTCGCGTATCTGCGACTCGCGCTGAACCCCGCCGACTCGGCGGCCGTGCGGCGGATCGTGAACGTACCGGCGCGCGGCATCGGCAAGACGACGATCACGCGCGCCGACGAGATCGCCGAGCGCGAAGCAGTGCCGACGCTCGAAGGGCTGCGTCGCTTCGCGGACTCCGGCGCGGCCGGTCGCTCGGCCGGGCCGATCCGCGAGTTCCTCGCGCTGATCGACGAGCTCGGTGCGCAGGTGCGCGGCGCGTCGCCGGCCGAAGCGATCGCGCGAGTGCTGCAGAAGAGCGGTTATCTCGCCGCTCTCGAGCGCGAGGGCACGCCGGAAGCGGAGGCTCGGCTCGAGAACCTGCGCGAACTGGTGTCGAGCGCCGAGGACTTCGTCTCCGAGAGTGTCGAGGCGGACGAGCCGCGCTCACCGGTGGAGCTGTTCCTCGATCAGGTGGCGCTGGTGTCCGACGTCGACCAGTGGGATCGCCGCGCCGAGCGCGTGTCACTGATGACGGTGCACGCGGCGAAGGGGCTCGAGTTCCCGGTGGTGTTCGTCGTCGGACTCGAGGAGGGGATCTTCCCGCACGCCGCATCGGCGCGCGACGACAGCGGGCTCGAGGAGGAGCGCCGGCTCTTCTACGTGGCGATGACGCGCGCGATGGAGCATTTGTACCTGACGTGCGCGCAGGAGCGGCGGCGCTACGGCAGCCATGCCTTCGCGGTTCCGTCGCGCTTCTTGCGCGAGATTCCCGCGGAGGTGCTGCAAGGGGACGTGCCCCAGCGCAGCGAGCCGGGGCGCTTCGGCGGCGGGCGCGACGAGCCCGCCCTCGACTATTCGTACGGGCAGGGCGAGCCGGAGTCGGGAGGCGCGGCGATCCCGCGCGGCATGCGCGTGCGGCATCCGGTGTTCGGCGCCGGGACGGTGCAGGACGTGTCCGGCGTCGGCCCCGGCCAGAAGCTGCGCGTGCGCTTCGACCGCGTCGGGGTGAAGACGCTGGTGCTGCGCTTCGCGAATCTGGAGCCGCTGTAGATGGCGTCGATCTTCGAAAGCGCGCGGCACGCGCGCAGTCTGGCCGGCGTGGTCGATGCATTCGCGGTGGTGCCGCTGCTGCGCACGGGTCTGGTCCTCGGCCTCGCCGACGCGTTGCGCACGCCGCAGGAGCCGGAGGCGCTGGCGGCGCGACTCGGTCTCGAGCCGGATCTCGTCGTCGGATGGGCGCGCATGCTGCACGCGCAGGGTTGGCTGAACCGGCGCGGCGAGGCGTACGAGCTGGCGGGTCCGTTCCTGTGGCTGCTCGACGCGCCGGAGGCCGCGTCGATCGGCGCGCTGCTCGATCAGGCGATCGGCACCGTCGGGCCGCGCCTCGCCGCGTTGCCGGAGCTGATGAAGGGAGCCGAGCGCCCGCTGTTCGGCGATCGCGATGACGCCCTGCGCATGGCGGCGATCACGCGTCTGTTCGAGCCGCGCGCGCTGCGCGCGCTGGCGAAGATCCCCGGCCTGCGCCATCCGCAGCGCATTCTCGACATCGGCTGTGGGCAGGGCCACTACCTGGCGAATCTGCTCACGCGCTTCCGCGACGCGCTGGGCGTCGGCATCGAGCTCGATCCGCGCGTCGCCGAAGAGGCGCGCCGCCACCTGGCCGAGGCCGACGTCACGCGCCGCGCGGAGATCCGCGCCGGCGATTTCCTCAGCGTCGAGCTCCCGCCGGGTCGCTTCGATCTGGTGCTGCTGAACCACAACCTCCACTACTTCCCGCCGGAACAACGCGTCGCGGTGTTGCGCCGCGCGCACGACCTGCTCGGCGACAGCGGCGTCCTCGTGGTCCAGACGCTCGTGCTGACCGAGGGCCTGCTGCCGGGCCTGCTCGGGCTGCAAGGTGGCGCCGCGTTGTTCGACCTGGTGCTACGCACGCATCGCAACCTCTACGGGTTGCCGAGCCTCGAGGAGCTGCACGCGGCGCTGCGCGAAGCCGGCTTCACGCAGACGGGTGAAGTGCAGATCCTCGCCGGCGGCGCCGTGCGCTTCGTGTGGGGCAGCGCTGCCGCCTGAGCCGGTGCGGCGCTCAGCGGCTCGCCGGTCCCTTCAACTCCACGACGTTCCCGTCCGGATCGCGGATGTACATCGAGGGGCCCATGCCCTCGGATCCGAAACGCGGCGCGACGTCGCCGGGTTCGATGCCGTGCCGTTCCAGGTGCGCGCGCAGCGCCGGCTCGTCGAACGCCGCGAGCGTCAGCGCCACGTGGTCGACGTTGGGCCGCTCGCGATCCGGCGCGCCGCCGCCCGCCTTGCCGAGCGGCCCGTCGATCGGCACCAGGTCGATCAGGCTGTCGCCGGCGCGGAGTTGGTAGAGGCCGAGTTCGTCGCTGCTTCGCTCGACCGGACACCCGAGCGCGTCGCGCCAGAAACGCAGCGAGGCGGCGATGTCGCGGATCCGCAAGACGACGTGATCGACGCGGCGGATCTGGATCGGGTTCGTCCTTCCGGGCAGTCCCTCTCCCCGCGAGCCGCTCGGCGGCGGGGCGCTCACGGAGCGGCCGCGCCGGCGTCCGGGCTCGCGAGTCGCGCGTGCGCCAATGCGAGGTGATCCCGGATCGCTTGCGAGTCGGGGCGAGCGGCCAGCGCTTCCTCGAAGCGTTCGACGGCGCGGGCGATCTCGCCGCGCTGGAGATGCACGAAGCCGAGCGTGTCGGTGATGTCGGGATCGGGATCGATGCGGTGGGCGAGCGTTGCGAGTTCGAGCGCGCGGTCCAGATCCTCCCCACGTCGTGCGAGCAGCCACGCGAGATCATTGCGCGCGCCGGCGTGGCCCGGATCGCGGTGGATCACCGTCTCGAGTCGCCGGCGAGCCGCGCGGACGTCGCCACTGGCGAGGGCGATCTGCGCTGCCGCGTAGACGGGCGCGAGGTCCTCGGCGTTCGCCGCGGCAGCTTCGTCGTAGAGTGCGAGCGCGCGCTGCGCATCCCCGTCTGCGAATGCGATCTCCGCGAGGCCGGAGCGCGCCCGGGCGTTCCCGGCGTCTCGCTCGAGCGCCGTCTCGAACGCGCGCTGCGCATCCGCGCGGCGGCTCATGCGCAGCAGCACGGCGCCGCGAAGCTCGTGCAGCGACGCGGCGTCCGGATGCGTCGCCAGCGCGCGGTCGACCGCCGCGAGCGCGGCGGTGCGCTGATCCGACGCCACCAGGTCGTCCGCCAACGCGCGCAACACCGGCTCGTGTTTCGGGTCCGTGACATCGACGGCACTCGCTTCGATCGCCCGGGCTCCCGCGGCCGGTCCATCGGCCGCCGTCTCGATGCGACCGCGGGCGAGCGCCGCCTCGGCGGCGAAGCCGGCCTCGGCGAGCTGCTCGGCGGTGCGCCGGGCCGGTTCGATCAGGCCTTGCGCCAGCAGACCCCGCAGCAGGATCCCGTACGCCTCGGGGCGCGAACGGTCGCGGTGCTCGAGGAACGACGAAGCGGCCTCGACGGCATCGCGGGGCTGCCCCTGGGCCAGCGTGAGCGCCGCGAGCAGCAGCGCGGCGTCGGTGGCGCGCGGATCCGCGCGGATCGCTTCGCGGAACTCCGAGATCGCACGCTCGAAGTCGCCGATCTCGCGCGCCGCGAGCCCAGCCAGATGGCGACCGCCGGCGTTGTCGGGCCAGCGCCGCAGTCCCCGGTCGAAGGCCGCGAGTGCGGCGCGTGCGTCGCCGCGCGCGAGCAGGATGCGGCCCTCGAGCAAGGCCCGATACGACTCGTCCTCGAAGCTGGCGATCGACTGCTCGGCCGCTTCGATCTGGCCGCTGTCGATCTGCAGGTCGGCCTTGACGAAGCGCAGCTTCTCGGACGGCTGCGGGGACGCCTGTTCGGCTTGCTCCACCGCATGGAGGGCGGGATCGGCCCGGCCCTGGCGGCGCTCGAAATCGGCGAGGAGCAGCCACGCATCCGTGCTCCCGACGCGCTCGACGCCGTCGGTCAGGAGTTCGCGCGCGCGGTCGCTTCGGCCCTGTCCCTCGAAGCGCAGCGCGAGCCCGTGCCGAACCGCGAGATCCTCCGGCGCTGCCGCGAGTGCGCGCTCCCAGATCGCGAGCGCTTCGTGCGACCGGCGGCGCTGGTCGAAATAGGCGCTCGCGAGGCGCAGCGCGAGGGGATCCGCGGGCGCCAGCTCGAGGCATGTCCGATAGTGCGCCTCGGCGCGCGCGTCGTCGCCGCGATGGTCTTCGAGGAACGCCGCGCGGGCGAGGCAGGCGCGCGCCGCAAGGGCGGAATCGGCGCCCGCCCGCGCGGCGGCCTCGACGTCCGCGTGAACCGTCTCGGCTTCGTCGAGCCGATCGAGCTCCGCGAGGATCGTGCCGTAGAGCAGGCCGGCATGGAAGTCGTCCGGCATCGCCTGGTACAGCCGCTGCGCGTCGACGAGAGCCTCTTCGCGGCGGTTGGCGCCGAGCAGCGCCTGGCTGCGCACGCGCAGCGCGCCGAGCTGGCTCGCGTCCGCTTCGAGCACGCGGGTTGCGACGCGCAGGGCGTCGCCATAGGCCCCGAGACCGAGGAAGGTGTCGGCGAGCAGCAGGCCGGCCGGCACCGTCTGGTCCGGCGAAGCGACCGCCTTCTCGAGCGGCCACACCGCCAGGCTCCGCTGCCCCGTCCGGAGCAGCGCCAGACCGAGCCGGGTGTGCGCCTCGGCCCGATCGGGGTCGCGCTCGAGCAGCTCGCGCAGCGGTGCGATGGAGTCGTCGAAGCGACCGGCATCCTGCAGCGCCTCGATTTCGGAGAGCGGATCCTCCCGGCTGCATCCGCCGCCGGCGAGCACCAGGATCAGGATCCCGAGCCCGGCGGCGCAGACGGCGCGTCCGGAACGCCAGCCGACGAGCCATCGGAGGGGCATCGATGTCTCCCTTCCTGCGCCGGGCGTGCGAGTATACGCGGTGGTCAGCGGCGGGTCACGGCGGGGGGGAGCGCACTTGTTCCGGCGTCTGCGGGATTCGCCCGTGCCCTACTTCGTCCTCGCGGGCCTGCTCTTTGCGCTGCTCCTCCTCACGCAGTTCGAGTTCCGCCCCGCGCCGCGCGATCGCGGAACCGTCGAAGACATCCGGAAGCTCGCGACGCGGAACGACGTGAACGTCGTCTTCGTTCTCATCGACATGCTGCGCAGCGATCGGCTCCACGCGTACGGCTATACGCGCGAGACCAGTCCGGTGATGGACGCGCTCGCGGCGACGGGCGTCCGCTTCTCGCGCGTGATCGCGCAATCGAGCTGGACGAAGACGTCGATGGCGTCGCTGTGGACCGCGACCTGGCCGCGCCGCAACGGGGTCCTCCGCTATCAGCATGCCGTGCCCGCAGCGGCGCAGATGCCTGCCGAGGCGCTGCAGCGGGCCGGCTTCCGGACGGCGGGCCTGTGGCGCAACGGCTGGGTCTCGCCGACTTTCGGCTTCGAGCAGGGATTCGATACCTACGTGAAGCCGGTTCCGAGCCTCACGCCGGAGCGCTTCCGGCGCAACACGCCGTCGGGAAAGCCGCTCCAGGGCTCCGACGAGGATGTGACCCGGGGCGCCGAGGAGTTCCTGCGCACCTTCGGGGACGAGCGCTTCTTCCTCTACCTCCACTACATGGACGTCCACCAGTATGCCTATGACGAGCCATCGGCGAAGTTCGGGCTCCGCTCCTCGGACAGCTACGACAACGCGATCCACTGGGTGGATCGGAACATCGGCGTGTTGGTCGAGGCGCTCGCAGACCGGGGATTGTGGAGGAAGACGATCCTCGTGATCGCCTCCGATCACGGCGAAGCGTTCCGCGAGCACGGGGTCGAGGGGCATGGCCGGACGCTGCACCGCGAGCTGACGGACGTTCCGTGGATCCTCGTGTTTCCGTTCGAGCTGCATCCCGGCGTGGTGGTCGAGCCGACCGTCGGCAACGTAGATCTGTGGCCGACGCTGCTCGCGCTGCTGGGGTTGCCCGCGCTCGAAGGGGTCGACGGCAGGAACCTGGTTCCGCTGATCGAAGCGAGCGCGGCCGGCCGTCCGTTCGGCGCGCCGGCGCCGTACTTCGCGCAGCTCGATCGCCATTGGGGGCGTCCGACGCTCGCGCCGAGCCCGTTCGTCGCCTCGCTGGTGGGGCCCTATCGCTTCATCGATGCGATCCGCGAGGAGGGAGCCCAGCCCGCCGCGGATCTCGCTCGGGAGCTCTTCGACCGGCGTACGGATCCGCTCGAGCAGCGCAATCTGCTCGGGCCCGGCCGCGGCGACCCGCCGCGCGAAGTGCAGGAGGCGCTCGACGCGTATCTCGCACGGAGGGATCCGCCGTGGGGGGGAGAAGTGCCGGAGGTGAAGCTCGAGGAGCTGGAGCTGAACCAGCTCCGCGCGCTCGGCTACGTGATCGAGTAGCGCCGCACCTGGCCTGCCGGGTCTCCCCGGCTGCCCCATGCCATCGCGGACCCCACGGCGCTATATACCATCCGGTCGGCAACGCCTCTGGCCAAACCAGGCGGAAGCTGCCGAGAGGAGATCCTCGCATGCTCAGGTCGCGCGCTGCTCTCGTTGCGAGCTTGTTGGTTCTCGGAGCGGCGGGCCAGGCGCGAGCCGCGGCGCTCGAGTTCACCGGGAGCCTCGCGTTCCAGATCGGTACCTTCGAGTCGATCGCGATCCCTGGCTCCGGAGTCGCCACCGTCAACGGGGACGGCACCGGTGGTCTCTTGACCCAGCTCTCGCTCCCGAGTGGCGTCTTCGGCGTGTCGGGGCTGTCGGTGCCGCTCGGGCTGTCGCCGATCTCGGGCGTGCAGGTGACGGCTGAAGCGGGGACCGGCTCGTTCTCGCGCGACGAAGGGGTGCTCGGCGGTTCGATGCCCATTCTCGGCGCCGCGAGGATCTGCCTCTTCACGGCGTGCGATGGCGATCCGCCGCTGACCGCGTCGCTCCCGCTGTCGGTCGTCGGCGTCGGTGGCACGGAGACCGTGTCGGTGGGCGGGTTCGTCGACCTGACGATCAGTGGCAGTCCTTGGACGACGGGCGTAGCGATGGCCGGCAGCGACGAGATGACGGGCTTTGCGCGCGGACCGCTTACGGGCATCAGCTCGACGGCGATGCCCGGCGGCGTCGTACGGCTCGTGACACCGATCCTGATCAGCACGGGACTCGACGCGTCTCCGCTCGTGCCGGCGTTCGGGATCCTGACCGTGCAGTTCGTGCCGGAGCCCGGCGCGCTGCTGCTCTTGAGTTCGGGAATCCTGACGCTCGTGGCGATCGGCCACTCGCGGCGTCGCGTCTGATCCGGGTCGCCGGTCAGCCGCGCCGGAACAACGTCTCGAGTTTCGCGCGGCGCCGGTGGCGCGCCAGGGCGAGTTCGATCAGGCGGTCCAGCAGCTGCGGGTACGGCAGGCCCGATGCCTCCCACAGCCGCGGATACATCGAAACCTCCGTGAAGCCCGGCAGGCTGTTCAGCTCGTTCAGGTACAGCGCGCCGGTGCCCCGTTCCAGCAGGAAGTCCACGCGCGCGAGGCCGGCGCCCTCGAGCGCGCGGAACGCGCGCAGCGCGAGATCCCGGACGCGCTCGGTCTCGTCGTCCGACAGCGGGGCGGGCACCAGCAGCTCCGTGCTCTCGTCGACGTACTTCGCCTCGTAGTCGTACCAGTCGCGGCGCGGGCAGATCTCGCCGGGCACCGAGGCCTCGGGCTGTTCGTTGCCGAGCACGGCCACCTCGATCTCGCGCGCATCGAGGCCGGCTTCGACGACGAGCTTGGTGTCGTAGCGGGTCGCCTCGGCGAGCGCGCGCGGCAGCGCCGGTACGTCGGTGATCTTCTGGATGCCGACCGACGAGCCCGAGTTCGCGGGCTTCACGAACAGCGGCAGGCCGAGCTCGTCGACGAGCCGGATCGCCAGCGCCCGCGCGTCGTGTGCGAGCTCGTGCTCGTGCACGACCCGCCAGGGTCCGACCGGCAGACCGGCGTGCTCGAGCAGCCGCTTGCTGACCTCCTTGTCCATCTGGATCGACGAGCCGAGCACGCCGGTGCCGACGTACGGCAGGCCCGCCAACTCGAGCAGGCCCTGCAGCGTGCCGTCCTCGCCGCCGTGGCCATGGACGATCGAGAACATCACGTCGAGCGGGACCGGCGCGGCGAGCGCCGCGTCGAGCGGTTGCAGTGCGTTGGCTCCCGGGCTCGCGGGCAGCAGCACCGGTGCGCCGCGCTCCATCGCGCGCTCGAGCGCGGTGCCGGGGGCGCCGAGTCGCCAACTGCCGTCGCGGCCGACGGCGAGCGGCCAGACCTCGTAGCGCGAGGGGTCGAGGTTGCGCAGGATCGACGCCGCCGACTGGACCGAGACCTCGTGCTCGACCGAGCGGCCGCCGTACAGCAGTCCGACGCGGAGCTTCGCCACGTTCCCCCCCCTATGGCTCGAGTCCCGGCATCATAGCTGCCGGCTCATCCCGCGCGAAGCGCACCCGCGGCTCCCGCCTGGTTTGGTACCCTGCCTTCCCATGGCGACGTCCTCCGCACTTCCCGCTGCCGTCGCCGCCAAGCAAGCCGCGCTGATCGAGCGCCTGCGGGCGTCGCAGCGCCTGCTGGTGGCGTTCTCGGGCGGCGTCGATTCGAGCTATCTGGCCTGGGCCGCGCGCGAGGCGCTCGGCGACGGTGCGCTCGCGGTGACCGCCGTGTCGCCGTCGTATCCAGCAGCGCACCGGCAGATCGCAGAGCAGGTCGTCCGCGACTTCGGGATCCCGCACCGCTTCATCGATACGCACGAAATGGACAGCGACGCGTATCGCGCGAACCGTCCGGACCGCTGCTACCACTGCAAGACGGAGCTGTTCGATGTGCTCGGCGCGCTGCGCGACGAACTCCGGTTCGCGGCCGTCGCGTACGGCGTCAATACCGACGACACCGGCGACTTCCGTCCCGGCCACCGCGCCGCGGACGAGCACGGCGTGCTGTCGCCGTTCCTCGACGTCGCGTTGTCGAAGGCGGAGATCCGCGCTCTGTCCCGCGCGGCCGGCCTGCCGACGGCGGACCTGCCGTCGTCGGCGTGTCTGTCGTCGCGACTTCCCTACGGCACCGAGGTGACGCCGGAGCGGCTCGCGCAGGTGGAGGCCGGTGAGGAGCGGCTGCGCGCGCTCGGCTTCCGGCAGCTCCGGGTGCGTCATCACGGAGAACTCGCGCGCGTCGAGATCGACCCGGCGGAGCTGCCGGCTGCGCTCGATCCGGCGATGGCGCGGTCGATCGTGGCGGCCCTCAAGCCGCTCGGCTTCCGCTTCGTCTCGCTGGATCTCGAGGGCTACCGCAGTGGCTCGCTGAACGAAGTGCTGTTCGTCGGCGACTTCGCCGAGCTGCGCTGACGCGCGACCCTGCGCTAGACCCCGCGGCCATGCAGCGCGTGTCCTTCGAAGGTGCCCCCCGCGATGTCGGCCTCGACCAGGGCCGGACCTGCCGCGACGCGATCCGCGCCGACGCGCGGGCGCTCGGCTGGGAGTCCCCGGTCGGTTGGCTGGCGCGCTTCCGGCAGCGCCAGGGGGTCGGCGCCGATCCTGCTCTCGGCCGGGATCTCGCCCGTCACTTTCCGCATCTCGACGAGCGTCTGAGCGGACTCGCCGCCGGCGCGGGTCTGCCGCGCGAGGCGCTGCTGGTGTTGCTCGAAGAGGAGCTGCGTGGCGACGTGGTGGTGCAGACTGCCGGCGTGACGCGTGGACCGACCGGGGCGCCGAGGGTCGCGGTGCGGCTGCGCACGCCGCTTCCTCCGACGGATCTGCTGGCCCGGACCTGCCGGCCCGACGGCGGCTACCCGCACGTCTCGCTGACGCGGCCCGCGTTGGTTGCAGCGCTCGCCGGCGTGAACGAGAAGGGTCTGGCGGCGGCCGCCGAGGTCTTCGATCCGCCGGCGCGCGGGCGCTCCTCGAATCGCTGCGGCGCCCCGAGCCTGCTGCTGCTCGACCAGTGCATCGAACGCCTCGACACCGTGGAGAAGGCGCTCGAGTGGTGCGAGCGCCGGCCCGGCGCCGGCCACGCCCGTTTCGTGTTCGCCGATGCGGAGGGGTCCGTCGGCGCGCTCGACCTCGACGCGGGATCGCGGACGCGCGTCGAGCCGCTGGAGCTGTCGCCGGACGCGGGCGAAGCGTGGCTGCTGCTCGATCCGCGGGCGCGTGAGATCGAGCTGCGGTTGCCGGGAGAGGCGCCGGAACGGGTGGGAATCGAGGACGTGGATTCGGCGCGGTCCTAGCGCCGGCCACGCCCGCCGCCGCTGCGTCCGCGGCCACCGCCACCACCGCGCCGTCGCCCGCCGCCGCCGCCTTCGCGGCGCTGCGGCGCGCGCTCGGCATCGGCGTCGCCGGTGGCGCGCGCGATGTCCTCTTCGGGGACGGTCGTCTGCGGGCGATGCTCCTTCAGATACGCGGAGCAGATCGCCGCGAGTTCGCGGCGGCCTTCGTCGCTGGCGGCCATCGCCGTCACGACGGGCACCCAGCGGTCGATCTTCCACGCGCGCTCGCGCTCCGGAACCGCGCGGACCTCCTGCTCGACCTTGACGGCGAGTCGTTCCCGCAGGCGTGCGAGCATCTCGGCGTCGGTCGGGAGCTTGCGCTCGGCGATCTGGATCCGGTTCACGTTCTGCAGGTGGCGGAAGTTGCCGATGTCGAGCGCCGACACCAGCGACAGCGCGATGCCGGCCTTGCCGGCCCTGCCGGTGCGCCCGGTGCGGTGCACGTAGCTCTCGGGCGAGTCCGGCGCGGTGTAGCCGATGACGCACGTGAGGTCCGAGATATCGATGCCGCGCGCGGCGACGTCGGTCGCCACCAGGAAGCGCAGCTCGCCGGCCTTGATGCGCGCCATCGCGCGTTCGCGGGCGGCCTGGGCGAGGTCGCCGGAGATCTGGTCGGCATCGAAGCCGCGCCGCTGCAGGAAGGTCGTGACGTAGCGGACGTTGTCCTTGGTGTTGCAGAAGATGATCGCGCTCTCGGGATCCTCGTACTCGAGGATCCGGACCAGCGCCTGCTCCTTCTCCTGCGCCGACACCAGGTAGAAGAAGTGCTCGATCTCGGCCGGTGCGATCTGGCCTTCGGACAGCGTCACGAACTCGGGGTCCCGCTGGAACACGCGCGTCAGCGAGCGCACCTTCTCCGGCATCGTCGCCGAGAACAGGCACGTCTGGCGGTCTTCCTTGCGCGGCAGGTAGCGGTCGATCTCGCGCATGTCCGGCCAGAAGCCGAGCGACAGCAGCTCGTCGGCTTCATCGAGCACGAAGAAGCGGATCTGGTCGAGCTTGAGGCGCCCCTGGCCGAGGTGATCGAGGATCCGGCCCGGCGTGCCGACGACGACGTGCGGGCCGGCCTGCAGGCCGTCGAGCTGCGCGCCATAGCCGACGCCGCCGTAGATCGGCAGGCACACGATGCCCCGATGCTTGCCGATCGTGATGATCTCGGTCGCGACCTGGTTCGCGAGCTCGCGCGTCGGCGTCAGCACGATCGCCTGCGGGGCGCGCAGCTGCGGATCGACTTCTGCGACGATCGGGATGCCGAAGGCGCCCGTCTTGCCGGAGCCCGTTCGCGCCTGGACGATCAGGTCCTGACGCGCGCGCATCGCCGGGATCGTCGCGAGCTGCACCGGCATCGGGGCGGTCCAGCCGAGATCGCGGAGACCCGCGCGGATGTCTTCGGGCAGGTCGTCGAACAGCGAAGAGGTCGGCGAGGAGGGTGCGGGGGAGCCAGAAGGATCAAGGTTTTCAGCCATTTCGGCCCGTGAAACTACTCCTCGCCCCACATCCGTCAAGAAAGGGGCCGGGTTGGAAGCGTCAACTTTTCCGGCCACGGGCCGGAAAAGTTGACGCTTCCAACCCGGCCCCTTTCTTGACGGGCGCTACCTTGCCGTGCATGGCGCGCATCGACCGGGCAGAGGTGGAGCGCATCGCGGAGCTGGCGCGCCTCGAGCTGGCGCCCGACGAGGCGGAGCGGATGGCGGCGGAGCTGGCCGCCATCCTCGGTTACGTCGAGCAGCTCGATGAGCTCGACACCGACGGCATCGAGCCGACCTTCCACGCGCTGCCGCTGGCGACGCCGTTCCGCGACGATCGCGCCGAGCCGCCGCTGGCCCCAGAGCGGGCGCTGGCCAATGCCCCGGATCGGGAGGGCTTCGCGTTCGTTGTCCCGAAGGTGCTCGACGAGGACGAGTCGTAGTGGCCGCCGAGACCGCGCTCCAGCTCGCCGACGCGCTCGCCGCCGGCCGCGCGTCGGCCGGCGAGCTGGTCGAGACGGCACTGGCCCGCGCCGAGGCGGCGCGCCCGCTCGGCGCCTTCGTGCACCTGCGCGCCGACGGCGCGCGCGCCGACGCGGCAGCGAGCGATGCGCGGCGCGCGCGCGGTGCATCGCTCGGACCGCTCGACGGCATTCCCGTCGCGATCAAGGACCTGATGGTCCACGAGGGCGAGCCGTGCACCTGTGCGTCGCGCATCCTCGAGGGCTTCGTCGCGCCGTATCCCGGCACGGCGGTCGCGCGCTTGCAGGCGGCAGGCGCCGTCATCGTCGGCCGCACGAACATGGACGAGTTCGCGATGGGCTCGTCGAACGAGCACTCCGTCTACGGACCCGCGCGCAACCCGTGGGATCCCGCGCGCACGCCGGGCGGCTCGTCCGGCGGCTCGGCGGCCGCCGTCGCCGCGGGCGTCGTGCCGATCGCGTTCGGCAGCGACACGGGGGGGTCGATCCGGCAACCGGCGTCGCTGTGCGGTGTCGTCGGGCTGAAGCCGACGTACGGCCGGGTCTCGCGCTATGGACTGGTCGCGTTCGCGTCGTCGCTCGACCAGATCGGGCCGTTCGCGCGCACGGCCGCGGACTGCGCGCTGGCGCTCGAAGCCGTTGCTGGCCACGACCCGGCCGATTCGACGTCGCTGCCGGAGCCGGCGCCGCGCCTGCGCGACGCGCTCTGCGGCGACGTCTCCGGGCTCGTCATCGGATTGCCGCGCGAGTTCTTCGCCGCCGACGGCGTCGAGCCGGCCGTGCTCGAGCACGTCCGCGAAGCGATCGCGGAGCTCGAGCGCGCCGGCGCGAAGACCCGCGAGGTCACGCTGCCCCACGCGCGCTACGCGATCGCCACGTACTACCTGATCGCCACCGCGGAGGCGTCGAGCAACCTGGCGCGCTACGACGGCGTCCGCTTCGGCCGCCGCGCGGAGGCCCGAACGCTCGGCGACATGTACCGCCGCACGCGTTCGGAGGGCTTCGGGCCCGAGGTGAAGCGGCGCATCCTGCTCGGGACCTACGTGCTGTCGGCGGGCTACTACGACGCGTACTACCGCAAGGCCATGAAGGTGCGCACGCTGCTGCGTCGGGACTACGAGCAGGCGCTGTCCGGCTGCGACCTGATCGCCGGCCCGACGACGCCGGAGCTGGCGTTCCGGCTCGGCGAAAAGACCGAAGACCCGCTGCGGATGTATCTCTCCGACATCTACACGGTGTCGGCCAACCTCGCCGGCATCCCGGGCCTCTCGGTGCCGTGCGGCTTCTCGGACGGCCTCCCGGTGGGCCTTCAGCTGCTCGGCCGGCCGCTCGACGAGGCCACGCTGCTTCGTGTCGCCGACACCTATCAGCGGCGCAGCGACTGGCACACGCGCGCGCCCGATCCGGCCACCTGGACCGGAGCCGACCGATGAGGCCGCCCGAACACCCGACCTACGAAGTTGTCATCGGCCTCGAAGTGCACGTGCACATGCGCACCGAGTCGAAGCTGTTCAGCCCCGCGCCGGTCCGCTATGGCGAGCCGCCGAACCACGCGGTGCACCCGATCGATCTCGGCCTGCCCGGTGTACTGCCGGTGCTGAACCGCAAGGCCGTGGAGCTCGGGATCCGCGCGGCGCTCGCGACCCACTGTGATGTGCACCACAGCTCGGTGTTCGCGCGCAAGAACTACTTCTACCCGGACCTTCCGAAGGGCTACCAGATCTCGCAGTACGAGGATCCGCTCGCGACCGGCGGCTGGATCGAGATCGAGGTGCTCCCGTCCGCCGCCGGAGACGACGGCTACGCGACGCGCATCGGGCTGACGCGCATCCACATCGAGGAGGACGCCGGCAAGTCGATCCACGACGCGGTCGTGGCCGGCGCGGACTCTTCGCACGTCGACCTGAACCGCGCGGGCGTTCCATTGCTCGAGATCGTCTCGGAGCCGGATCTGCGCTCGCCGGCGGAGGCCGGCGCGTACCTGCGCACGCTGCAGCGGTTGCTGCGCTATGCCGGCGTGTCGGACGCCGACATGGAGAAGGGGCAGTTCCGCTGCGACGCCAACCTCTCGCTGCGCCGGCACGGCGAGCCCGCCCTCGGCACCCGCACGGAGCTGAAGAACCTGAACAGCTTCCGCTTCGTCGAGGAAGCGCTGGCCGCCGAGGTCGCTCGCCAGGCCGGCGTGCTCGACGCCGGCGGCGCGATCCAGCAGTGCACCCTCAGCTACGACCCTGACCGCCACACGACGCGGGTGATGCGGGTCAAGGAGAACGCCGACGACTACCGGTACTTTCCGGACCCGGACCTGATTGCGCTCCGGATCGACGACGCGCAGATCGACGCCGTGCGCCGCGCGTTGCCGGAGCTGCCCGAGGCGAAGCGCGCGCGCTGGCAGGCCGCCTACGAGCTGTCGGAGTACGACGCCGGGCAACTCGCCGAGAGCCGCGCGCTGGCGGACTTCTTCGAGGCAGTCGTCGCCGCGCTCGGCGGCGGGGCGCGCGCGGCGAAGACCACAGCCAACTGGATCCAGCGCGACGTCCGCGAGGCGCTCGGCGAACGCGGCGTCGAGCTCGACGCGACGAAGCTCGAAGCCGGCGCGCTCGCCGGCTTGATCGCGCTGGTCGAGAGCGGGCGCGTCACCGCGCAGAGCGCGCGCCCGCTGGTCTCGGAGCTGATCGACCACGGCGGGGATCCCGAGACCCTCGTGCGCGAACGCGGCCTCGAGGCGGTGTCCGACACCGGAGCGCTCGAAGCCGCAGCCGACGCCGTACTCGCAGCCCATCCCGATGTGGTCGAACAGGTCCGCGCGGGCGAGGCCAAGGGACTCAACTTCCTGATGGGTCAGATCATGAAGCGGACGCAGGGGAAGGCGAGTCCGGTGGCTGCGCGCGAGGTGCTGCAGCGCCGGCTGCGGGGCGCATGAAGATGCGCGCGTGGCTGCGCGTCGCGCTCGTCGCCGCGGTGTTGCTGGCGGCGGCCGCCGGTGCGTTCGGCTGGTGGCTCTCCGGCTACGTCGCGAGCGACGCGTTCCAGACACGGCTGCGCGACGCGGCGCACGCGGCGACCGGGCAGGAGCCGCACTGGACCGCGCTCGACGTCGGCCTGTTCCCTCCGAGCGTGCGGATCGAGCAGGCGCGGCTCGGCGATGGCAGCACGCTGGCAGTCGAGCGCGCGGAGCTGCAGATCGCGCTGTGGCCGCTGCTCGCGCGCGCGATCGTCGTCGACCGCGTCGTCATCGACGGCGGCGTGCTACGCGCAACGCGCACCGCGCGCGGCATCGACTGGCCATGGACGCCGCCGGCGGATCCCGACAGCGAGACGGGTTCCGCGGCCGCGCGGGAAGCGGGCGGCGCGGACACGGAGGCGGGCGACGGTCGCCGCTTCGACTTCGCGATCCGGCGGCTCGACCTCGACGACACGCAGATCGCGATCGAGGATCGCACCGTCGACCCGCCGGCGACGATCGAGCTGCGTGATCTCACCGGGCGCGCCCGCATGCGCGGGGACGACGCGCTCTCCTTCGAGCTATCCGGAAACGCGACCGATGGCACCGTGCGCGCCGATGGCGACGTGGACAGCGCCGGCGCGCTCGCGGCGACGATCTCGCTCGACGCGCTTCCGGCGGCGTTGTTCGCGCCGTACCTCGGGGACGACGCGAGTCTCGCCGGCGCGCTCAGCGGCACGATCGCGCTGCGCGGCCCAGCCCGGGCGCCGGACGCCGCCGACGTCGATCTGCGCATCGGCAACGCCGCGTTCGAGATCGGCGATGCGCGCGTGAACGGACCGGTGTCGGTGCGCGCCGAGCTGCGCGGCGCCCTCGCGCGGCCGACCGGGAGCTTCTCGCTCGACGCCGGCGACGCCGAGCTGATCTACGGCGGCGTCTTCCGCAAGCCGCCGGGCTCCGCGGCCAGCGCGGAGGGGCAGCTGCGCACGGCGCCCGACGGCCGCGTCCACACCGAGCAGGTCCGGATCCGGATCCGCAATCTCGGCGGACAGGGGAGCCTCGAGTGGGGCGGCGGCGCGCCGCTGACGGCGGCGCTGGATGCGCCCGCATTTGCCGTCGACGGCTGGGGCGAGCTGGTGCCCGGGCTCGCGTCGCTCGCGCCCGAAGGACGCCTCGCGCTGGCGGGGGGACGCGTCGGCGGTGCGCCGCTCGCGTTCGCGGGGCGGCTGCAGCTCGACGCGCTGCGCGTGCATCCCGGCGGCCGCGGGCCGTTCGAGCTGCGCGGCGCGCTGGTCGGCGACGGAACGAGCGTGCGCAGCGAAGACCTGGTCGCCGACGTCGGCGGTCAGCCCGTCGCGCTCGCGCTCGTCGTCACCGGTATCGGCGCCGCGACCCGACACGAGACGCGGATCGCGCTCGAGGGCGCCGCCTCCCAGCCGCTGCTGGCGGCGCTGACCGGTCGGCCCGACGCGATGGAGGGGCCGATCACGCTGCGCGCCGCGCTCGCCGGGCCGCTCGCCGGCGCCGATGCCGCGCTGGCGGGCCTCGGCGGCACCGCGGACCTCGCCGCCGGCCCCGGTCGCGTGCCTGGCGTCGCGCCGTTCCAGATGGCGATCACGCAGCTCGAGGGCCTGATCGGCGGCCTCAGCGACCGCCGCCGCGCGCGCCTCGAGCCGTTCACCGGCGACCGCTTCGAATCGCTGACGGGTCACTTCGTGGTGTCGGACGGCGTCGCGCGCAGCGACGACCTGGTGCTGCGCTACCCCGGCTATGCGCTCGAGATCCAGGGCGCCGTGCGGCTCGTCGATCGCGCGCTCGACGCGAAGGGCAGGCTGGTCCTCGACGAGGAGGCCTATGCCGCGCTGGCCGGCGCCGAGGTCGATCCGGCCGGACGGCAGCGCGTGCTGCCACTCGCGAAGGTGGACGGGACGCTCGCCGCGCCGCGCATCGCGCTCGACGCGCAGGCTGCCGTGGCGCTGGCCGCGACGTTCGCGACGGCCGGCAAGCGCGACAAGGTGGAGCGCGAGATCGACAAGGTGCTCGGCAAGGGGGCAGGGCGCGACGTGCTCGACGCCCTCGACGGGCTGTTCTCGCCGCGCCAGGACCGCAAGCGATGAGCGCCGGCGACTGGTTCACGCTGCGCTGGGACGGCGACGCCGTGCTGCTGCTCGATCAGCGCCAGCTCCCGCGCGACGAGGTGTACCTGCGGCTGCGCACCGTCGAGGAGGTCGCGCGCGCGATCGAGACGCTGGCCGTGCGCGGCGCGCCCGCGATCGGCTGCGCCGCCGCGCTCGGCGTGGCGCTCGCGGCGACGAACAGCACGGCGCCGGATCCCGCCGGGCTCCGGTCGGAGGTCGTCGCCGCGCTGGACCGGCTCGCCGCCACGCGGCCGACGGCGGTGAACCTGTTCTGGGCGCTCGGCCGCATGCGCGCCGGCCTCGACGCCGCCGTGACGGCGCCGGGCGCGACGTCGGCCGCCGCCGTGCGCGCGGAGCTCGTCACGCTGGCGTGTCGGATCGTCGAGGAGGACGTCGCGGCGTGCCGCGCGATCGGACGGGCGGGGCTCGCCGCGATTCCCGAGCGCGCGCGCATCCTCACGCACTGCAATGCCGGCGCGCTCGCCACCGCCGGCTATGGCACGGCGCTCGGCGTGGTGCGGGCGGCGTTCGCGGCCGGGCGCGTCGCGTCGGTGCTGGCGGACGAGACGCGACCGTTCCTGCAAGGCGCGCGGCTCACCGCGTGGGAGCTGGCGCGCGACGGGATCCCGGTGACGGTGATCGCCGACGCGATGGCCGGGCACCTGATGAAGCAAGGCGAGGTGGACGTCGTCGTCGTCGGCGCCGATCGCATCGCCGCCAATGGCGACGTCGCCAACAAGATCGGCACGTACACGGTGGCGGTGCTGGCGCGCGAGCACGGCGTCCCGTTCTACGTCGCGGCGCCGCTGTCGACGCTGGACCTGGCCACGCCGGACGGCGCGGCCATCCCGATCGAGGAGCGCGGGCGCGCCGAGCTGGCGCGGATCGGCGAGACCGAGCTGCTCCCCGCCGGCGTCCCGGTGCGGCACCCGGCATTTGACGTGACGCCGCACCTGCTGATCGCCGGGATCATCACCGAGCGTGGAATCGCCCGGCCGCCGTACGCCGAGAGCCTGCGCGCGCAGCTCGGCGCGACCCGGCTGGAACCGCCTGCGCAGGCGGGCTAACCCTCCCGCTCTTCCCGACCTTCCGACCTCCTCGGTCGCGATGGAGACTTCATCATGAGCGCCAAGGCCCCGACGCCCAAGATCCCCGCGCAGATCCGAGGCGAGCAGATCTGGATGGATGGGCAGCTCGTTCCGTGGGACGACGCGCAGGTCCACGTGCTCACGCACACGCTGCACTACGGACTCGGCGTCTTCGAAGGCATCCGCTGCTACCGCACGGCCGACGGGCGATCGGCGATCTTCCGTCTCGGCGAGCACATCCGCCGGCTGCTCGAGTCCGCGCACATCAACCTGATGGCGGTGCCGTTCTCGCGCGAGCAGCTCGAGCAGGGCGTCGCCCAGACGTTGCGCGCGAACCGGCTCGAGGAGGGCTACATCCGGCCGCTCGTGTTCATCGGACACGGCGCGATGGGGCTCAATCCCGGGGACAACCCCGTGCGCGTCGCGATCGCCGCGTGGCCCTGGGGCAAGTATCTCGGCGACGAGGGCATGGAGCGCGGCATCCGCGCCAAGATCTCGACGTTCTCGCGCCATCACGTGAACGCCAAGATGACCAAGGGCAAGACCTGCGGCGACTACGTGAACTCGATCCTCGCGAAGCGCGAAGCGCTGCTCGACGGCTACGACGAGGCGATCCTGCTCGATACCCAGGGTCTCGTCTCCGAAGCCAGCGGCGAAAACCTCTTCCTCGTCCGCGACGGCGTGCTGCGTACGCCCGCGCTGCCGACCGTGCTGGCCGGTCTGACCCGCGATGCGGTGCTCGCGCTGGCGCGCGACCGCGGCATCGAGGTGCACGAAGGCGGCGTCACGCGCGACGAACTCTACATCGCCGACGAGGTGTTCCTCACCGGTACTGCCGCGGAGGTGACACCGATCCGCGAAATCGATCGCCGGCAGATCGGCGCGGGCGCGCGCGGCCCGATCACGAAGACGCTCCAGAGCGCGTTCTTCGACGTCGTCACCGGCAAGGATCCGAAGCACGAGCGCTGGCTCCACTACCTCTGACCGTCAAGAAAGGGGCCGGGTTGGTTCGTCAACTTTTTCCTGCGGAAAAAGTTGACGAACCAACCCGGCCCCTTTCTTGACGCGCCGAGGAGGGCGGTCGCGACGGCAGGAGGGGCGCCCGCCGCGACCGCCCCGGATCGCCCCGCGCTACGC
>JBDIVR010000033.1:0-42094 GCA_039794265.1 Myxococcota bacterium | reverse complement strand
CGCGCACCAGGCTATGCAACCCGGCGTCGCCGCCGCGCGGCCAGCAGCGCGAGGACGCCGGCCGCGGCGACCGCACCTGCACCGGCGCCCGGCTCCGGCACGAAGAGCGGATCGCAGGCATTGCCGATGCCGTTGCCGCTCTCGTCCTCCTGGCCCGGGTTCGCGGCGGCCGGGCAGTTGTCGTCGCCATCGAGCACGCCGTCGAGATCGCGGTCGATGCCCATCCGGACGCCGGAGCCAGTGGGGGCCGCGGTGAAGGTCAGCTCCTGCCCGGGCACCGAGGCCAGCGCGAGGAGCGCCGCGTGGCCGACGGCCGGCTCGCCTGCGCGATCCGGGATGAATGCGCTGCCCGCCGGATCGAGCACCCACCCGCGCGGCTCGCCAGCGACGACGCCTTTCACGACCACGTCGCATTCACGCGACGCGCCGCCGAGCAAGGCCGAGTCGAACGGCGTCTTCGCGCGCGCGATCAGGAGATCGACGCGCGGCGCCACGGTGGCGAGGTTCGACGACGACAGCGTGACCTGCTGGCCGACGATCGGCGCGAGGTCGGTGTCGAAGGCGAGTATGAACGCCTCCATGTCTCGCTGCTCGATCTCGTTCGCGAAGCCGACCAGGGGGCCGAAGTTGAAGACCGTCGCGCGGAAGAAACGGAAGATCGTGTCGATGCTGCCGTCGTGCAGGAAGCCGAAGCCACGCACCTGGTCGCCCATGTGCGCGTTGTCGCCCGGGAGGATGAAGTCGATGCGCGGCATTCCGAACATTCCGACCTTTTGATACAGGTTGCGGAGGTGCGCGATCTTGAAGATCTGGGTCTCGTTTTCGAAGCTCGCGAGTCCCCCGGTTCCGAAGAAGCCGTTCTCCGGCGCGAGCGTGTGGCAACCGTTGCACGAGAACACGACGTCCGACGTTCGGTCGAAGTAGAAGGTTCGACCGGCCTGTTGCGCCGGTGTCAACGAATTGTCCAGCGCGCGGACGGGGTTCGGCGGCAACATCAGGCGCAGCGCGAAATCCGTGAAACGCTGCATGTCGGCTTCTGCGAGCAGAGCCTCGCGGCCGACGAGTCCTTCGAACGCCACGATGAAGTTGTTGAAGGACAGCTCCTCGTCGCCGTTGTCGACGTCGGGCGTCTTCACATAGGGACTGTCGAAGCCGAAGAAGCCGTCCGCCCGATCTCCGCGCCAGTGCATGGCGCCGGAGTTCTGCAGGCCGCGCAGTGTCTGCGTCGTCATCGGCCCCTTCATCGGGTGGAACTCGTTGAATGCCGCGCCACCGTTCTGGTCCGGCCCCCCATCGATGGTCTGCGGAAGCGGGTTGCGCGAGACCGCCGCGTCTGGATCGCCGAGATCCCATGCGAGGCTGTCGAGGTCGCCGAAGACATGGCAGCTCGCGCAGGAGGCCTCGCCGTTGCTCGACGTCAGGTTGGCGTCGTAGAGAAACCGGCGTCCCGTGACGACGGAATCGGGCTCGGGGTTGTGGAGAGCCACGCTGTCGATCTCCGCCCCGGTTGCGAGGTCGACGACCGCGATGGCATTGTCGAAGCGTGTCGCGACGAAGAGGCGGTTGCCGTCCTCGTCGAGCACGAGACCGGACGGGCCGCCGCCCGAGAGCTCGATGAAGTCGGCGCTCGCGACGGTGGGGTCGAAGCTGTCGTTCTCGAGCGCAGCGGTGTCGAACACGCCGATGCGGCTCGACCCGAAGGCGGCGAGGTACAACCTGCTCCCGTCGGCGCTGAACACCATCTCGAGCGGCGTCGCCAGGCTGTGCTGCTTGGTACCGAGCGGCGCGGGAAGCTGTGCATATTCGATGTGCTTGTTGAGGTGACGCGGCGCGACGGCTCCGGATTGCGGTGTGATTACGGTGATCTGCGAGCGGGAGAGATCCCCCTGCACGGTCGTCGGGCCAGCGATGCCGGGACCCTCGAAACGCACGAGATTCTGCGAGTCGGTATTCGAGACGAAGAGGCGTCCGCTCGCCGGGTTCACCGCCATGTTGAAGAGGATCGTGCCGACGTGGGCGAAGGCGGCGCCGGGCTCGAGCGTCGCGACGTCGATCGAGAAGACATCGCGGTCCGGGAGATGGAAGCGCACCGCGTTGCTCCAGTTGCGGCCCAGCTCGTCTCGCCACTCGGCTGCGTTGCGGTCCCACTTCACGATCAAGCCGACCTCGGGTGCCGTCACGCCCTGGAAATTCACGCTCGGACCGGGATTCCCACCGGGCATCTGACCGCCGGGGAGACCACCTGGCGAGGTCACGCCATCGCCGTTGCACGGCGCTGCACCCTCGAAGCCATTGCAGACGACGCCTTCCGAGATCGACGTCGTCTGGTTTCCCGAATGGAAGACGGCGGCGTAGACCGTCGCGCCGTCGGGGCTCACCGCCAGCGCGCGCGGCGTGTCGCCGAAGAGCTCGACGATGCGCAGCGGCGTGCCGCCGATTCCCGGCCCGGGATTCTCGGCGTCGAAGACCCAGACGTCGGCGCGCGGCACGGACGGCGTGGTGAAGAGCGGGTCGCCGGCGCCCGGAACAGAGGCGATCGACGGATGCGTGCGATGTTGTCCGCGCCGCGCCGTCGTGACGAACGCGCGGCTGTTGCCGACGCCGGCGAAGACGAGATCGCGCGGCTCGTCGCCGACCAGCAGCGTGCGCACGACGCGCCGGCTGGGCACGTCGACGATGCTGATGCTGTCCGACAGATGGTTCACGACCCAGACTTCGTCGTTCGTCCGCGCCGCAACGGCCACCGGCTCGAGGCCGACCGGCACCGATCCGACGGGCGTGAGCCCCTCGACGCCGACCTGGAAGATCTCGAGCTGGCCGTCCGGGAGGTTGCACGCGAACAGCAGCGAACCGTCCGGCGACAAGGCGAGCGGCCGTACGGGGCCGCTCTCGAAGGTCAGGAAGCTCGGCTGGGCGCTGCCTGCGGGCGCGGCAGCAACGAAGGCGAGCAGTGTCGCGAGCAGGAAGCCGGAGCGACCGAGCGAACGAGACATCGCCATCTTCGAGGACTCCTACCGACGGCTTTTCCGCTGAGGCCACGAGCACCAGCACCGTTCCCGGGCCTTCGAAGGCGAGACGGACAACGGTCGCGAGCACTCTCCCACGACCGGACCGCCGACGTCAACTCTCGGTAGCCTGCTCTACTGACAGACGCTTTTAGCCCGGTCGCGTTCCTTCTTCTCCTTCCTCCGCGGCGGCATCCGGAATATGATCCTCCTGCTCACCGACCCTGCTGCCGATCGCTGGGGGGGTTCCGGATGCGGCGAGTCCTGCGCTTCGGACTGTTCGCGGTCCTCGGACTGGTGGCCGGCGTCGCGCTCCTCGCCGGCGCGATCGCCGGCATCGGTCCCCAGCGACGTGCCGCGCTCCACGCCGCACTGATGACCGCGGAGCTGCCGCCGCGACCCGATTACCGCGATCCAGGATCGTGGGCTGCTCTCCCGCAGCGATCCGACGCGGCGGATGTCGCGCTGGTGCCCGGCACCGCGGACGCGCAAGCCGGTGCTGCGGCTGATGTCTTCTATCTCTACGCCGGCACCAACTGGTTGCTGCGCTGGAACGCGCCGATCGATCATCCGGTCGTCACGGCGCTCGTCGACGGACCGTACATGGAGCAGTTCGCGAGTGTCTTCAGCGGCTGCTGTCGGATCTACGCGCCGCGCTATCGGCAGGAAGCGATCCTCCGTCCAGAAGGCGCCGCAGCCGAGAGCCAGCGCGCGCTCGACGTGGCGTATGCGGACGTGCGTGCCGCGTTTCGCCACTACCTCGAGCACTGGAACGACGGTCGCCCGGTGGTCGTCGCGGGCAGTCAGAGCGGCGGGCGCCACGCGCTGCGGCTGCTGATCGACGAGTTCGCCGGCAGGCCGCTGCGCGAGCAGCTCGTCACGGCGTACCTCGCTGGTGCCCATGTCGATGCTGCGGCGCGCGTTGCGCTCGGCGACCTGCCGATCTGCGACGATGCCGAACAGACCGGCTGCGTCAACGTGTGGAACGCGCACGGGCGACAGGCCTGGGGCCAGCTCGATCCGCAGGACGCCGCCTGCGTGAATCCGCTGACGTGGCGAGCCGATGAAACACCGGCGCCGCGCGAACGCAACCACGGAGGGATCGTGACGCGCGGCTGGAGCGAGACGCCGATCCGCTTCCTCCCGGCGCTCGTCGATGCACAATGCGCGAAGGGCCGACTGTGGGTCACGCCTCCGGCGAACGACGACGACTACTGGCAGCCGTTCGGCCCCGGCGACTATCACATCCACAACTACGCGCTCTACTACGCCAATCTGCGCGCCAACGCGATCGATCGCGTGGCGGCCTTTCGAGCCTCGCGGGCGGCGCAACGGTCACCCGTACCGGATCCCTGACGCCTCGCGTGCTACGGAACGGCCTTCCCGAGCCCCTCGAGCTTCTCGAGCATCGACCGCATCCGCTCGTGCATCAGATTCACCGCCTGCAACGGCCGGATCATCACCTTGAACTCCCGGATCCGGCCGTCGTCTCCGCACGTGATGATGTCGACGCCGTTCACGTGCTTGCCGCCGACCTCGGTCTCGAACTCGAGGACCGCGTGCGGATCGGTCAGCACCTGCTTCACGTAGCGGAAGCTCGGCATCGGCGCGCCGCCTCCGGGCTCCGCCTTCACGTCGCCTCCGAACGTGCCGTACGCGGCCGTCAGGTACAGCTTCGTCAGCGCCTTGCCCCGCTGCGGCGTGAACACGATCGGCGAATGGAACACCACGTCGTCTGCCAGCAGCTCGTCGAGCCCGCCGGCGAAATTCCCCTTCAAACATGCATGCCAGCGCTCGATCGTCCGTTCGATCATCTCGATTCTCCTCTCGTCTCGTGCCAAAGTACGGCAAGCCGAGGAGGGCGTCATGCCGATCCCCGATTTCCAGTCGATCATGCGGCCGCTGCTCGCGGCGCATGCCGATGGGCGAGAACACGCGAACCGAGAGCTGGTCGCCAGCCTTGCCGATCACTTCGAGCTCAGCGAGGAAGAGCGACGAGAGATGTTGCCGAGCGGCGGCGCGCGGCTGTTCGACAACCGGGTCGGCTGGGCCAAGACCCACATGACCCAGGCCGGATTGCTCGTGTCGCCGCGACGGGCGATCTCCTCGATCACGGAGCGTGGTCTCGCCGTTCTGCGCGAGCATCCCGACCGGGTCGATCTTCGCGTCCTCGCCGCGTTCGAGGACTACCGCGAGTTCAGGAATCGCCGGCGAGACCCCGAGGAACGCGAGCACTCGAGTGAAGAAGCCGAGGAGGCGCAGACTCCGGAGGAGCTGTTCGAAGATGCGTATCAGCAGCTCCGCCGCGAGGTCGAAGCAGAGCTCCTGCGGCAGATCATGGAGAGTCCGCCCGACTTTCTCGAGCGGATCGTGGTCGATCTCGTCGTCCGGATGGGGTACGGCGGAAGCCGCAAGGACGCGGGGGAAGCGCTCGGGCGGTCCGGTGACGAAGGAATCGACGGGATCATCAAGGAAGATCCGCTGGGTCTCGACATCATCTATCTACAGGCCAAGCGGTGGGAAGGCACCGTGGGCAGGCCCGACATCCAGAAGTTCGCCGGTGCGCTTCAAGGCCAACGCGCGAAGAAAGGAATCTTCCTGACGACTTCGAGCTTCTCGTCGGAGGCGCTCGAGTACGTGTCGCGAATCGATTCGAAGATCATCCTGATCGACGGCGTCCGGCTGGCGCGGTTGATGTTCGATCACGGAGTCGGGGTCACGACCGTTTCCGAGTATCCGGTCAAGCGGATCGACTCGGACTTCTTCGCCGGGAGCTGACCACTCGGGGACAGGAGCCGCGTCAGACGCCGAACGGCGGCTTTCCGAGCTGCTCGCGGATCGGCGTGAACTCCGGCTGGAGCATCGCGCGCCGCTGCCAGTTGGCGCCGTCGCAGACGAGTGTAGAACCGGTCACGTAGGACGCGAACGAAGAACAGAGGAACGTCGCCGCCCAGCCGAGCTCGCGTGGACGGCCGACGCGGCCCGCCGGTTGGCGCGCGCCCTCGTTCCTGCCGCGATCCGGCACGCCGCCCACGATCTGCGCCGCCTCGTCCTCGTGCGGGAAGAGGCCGGGAACGAGGCCGTTGACGCGGATGCCGTAGGGCGCCCACTCGACGGCGAGCGTCTCGGTCAGGTTCTTGACGCCGGCCTTCGCAGCCGCCGAATGCGCGAAGCCCGGGCCGCCGGTCCACGCGTACGACGCGCCGATGTTGAGGATCGCGCCCGGCGTCCTGGCGGCGATGTGGCGACGCGCGAACTCCCGCGAGCAATAGAACGTTCCGTTCAGCACGATGTCGACGACGGTCCGCCAGCCGTTCGGCGAGAGGTCCTCGGCCGGTACCGGGAAGTTGCCGGCCGCATTGTTGACGAGGACGCCGGGCAGGCCCAGCGACGCCGTGATCTCTTCGAACGCCGCCGCGATCTCTTCCGGCTTGCGGATGTCGCATGCGACGCCGATCGCGCGACCGCCGGCAGCCTCTACCGCCGCGATGCCGGCCGCGCGGTGCTCGGCATCGCGCGACACGATCGCCAGCATCGCGCCGAGCCGCGCGAACTCGACGGCGATCGCCTTGCCGAGCCCCGTCCCGCCGCCCGTCACCACCACCGTCTGCCCGTCGTAGCAACCGGGAGCCAGCGCGACGGCACCGAGCGCGGGCGGTTCGGGAAGTCCCATGCATTGCCTCCTGGCGAGCGGAACGCCGAGTGTCCCGGCGCGCAGGGCGCGCGTCAATTCTGATAGGATGTGCCCGGGAGACGCCGCTTGCGCGCGATCGCCCGAGGAACCACCGGTTTGAGGCTCGTCGATCTCGGAACCGAACAGCTGCAGTGCCGCGTCGTGGACCGTGTGGCGGTGCTGACGCTGAACCGGCCAGATGCGCGCAATGCGCTGACGCGCGAGATGAAGCGGGGTCTCGTCGAAGGGATCCCGGCGCTCGGCGCAGATCCCGACGTCGGCTGCGTGCTGCTGACCGGCGCCGGCAGCGCGTTCTGCGCGGGCGGCGACACCAAGCTGATGGCGCGCGAGGGCAAGCTGCCGTCGCCCGCCGAACGCACCGAGCAGCTGCGCTGGGAGCACGGCATCCCGCTCGCGTTGCACCGGCTGGAGAAGCCGACGCTCGCGGCGCTGCCCGGCGCGGCCGCCGGTGCGGGCTTCGCGCTCGCGCTCGCCTGTGATCTTCGCATCGCCGCCGAGCGGGTCGTCGTGACGACGGCCTACGCACGGCTCGGCCTGTCCGGCGACTATGGATCCAGCTGGTTCCTCACGCGACTCGTCGGGCCGGCGCGCGCGCGCGAGCTGCTGTTCAGCGCGGAGCGCGTCGACGCGCGGACCTGCGAACGGATCGGCCTGGTGAACCGCGTCGTGCCCGACGCGGAGCTCGAAGAGGCCGCGTTCGCGTGGGCGCGCCGGATCGCCGCGGGACCGCCGCTCGCGCTCCGGTTCATGAAGGACACGCTGAACCGCTCGCTCACCGACCCGCTCGACTCTGTTCTCGACGTCGAGGCCGAGCGCATGGTCGCGAGTGCCCAGACCGAGGACTACCTCGAAGCCGTAGCCGCGTTCTCCGAGAAACGCGTGCCGGTGTTCACCGGGAAATAGCCCGCCGGAGGAACCGTGAGCAGCGACACGATCACGCTCGAGTACGACGGGCCGGTGGCGATCCTCTCGAACAACCGCCCGCAGCGGCACAACGCCGCCAACGACGAGATGGACACGCGGCTCTGGGAGCTGCTGGCCGAACTGCACCGGAACGCCGACGTGCGCTGCGTCGTCTGGCGCGGCAACGGCAAGTCCTTCTCGTCGGGCCGCGACACCAGCGAGCTCGGTGTCCGGACCGAGGACATCACCGATCTCGAGTTCATCGAACGCGGCCACGCCGGAACGCAGCAGTTCTTCACGCTGCCGTGCCCGATCGTCGTCGCGTTGAAGGGCTGGGTCATCGGCGGCTCGTTCGAACGGGCGCTGCTGTGCGATCTGCGCATCGCCGGCGAGAGCGCGCGGATGCGACTGCCCGAGGTGCTGCACGGCGTGGTTCCGGACACCGGCGGGACCGCGCGCCTCTTCCAGATGGCGGGCCACGGCCTCGTCGCCGATCTCGCGCTGACCGGCCGCGTGCTCGATGCGCGCGAGGCCCTCGCGCACGGGATCGTCTCGCGTGTCGTCCCGGACGACGAGCTCGACGCGACGTGCCTCGAGGTCGCGCACCAGATCGCCGAGGCGCCGGCATTCACCGTCAAGATGTTCCGCCGCACGCTCGGCCGCCTCGCGAACCCGCCGGTGCAGCGCTCGATCGAGGAGGAGGCGATCGCGCAGTCGATGGTGTTCGCCTCGCGCGACTACGCCGAGATGAAGGCCGCGCGCGCCGAGGACCGCGAGCCGCGCTACCGCCGGCGCTGATCGTCAAGAGAGGGGCCGGGTTCGTTCGTCAACTTTTCCTCCGGAAAAGTTGACGAACGAACCCGGCCCCTCTCTTGACGGCTTCGACCGCGTCAGGGCCGCGGGCCGTAGCGGCGCGGGGGGCGCGCCGGGAGCGCGCGCAGAGCGGGGCCGATCTCGTCGATCCAGTCGCACAGCGCCGGGCGCGTCTCGCGCGGGTCGATCAGGTGGTGGACGCCGAAGTCCTCGGCGCGCGGGAACACCGACTGCGCGGCGGCCATCTCCTCTTCCAGCTCGGCGCGGCGCGCGTCCGGATCGGCGGACGCACGGATCTCTCGGCCGAACGCCAGCTCGACGCCGCCTTCGACCGGCATCGAGCCGCTCTGCGCCGACGGCCACGCGATCACCGTGGGCGCCGGGCCCAGGTGGATGCCGAGCGCGACGCCGAACGCGCGCCGGAGCATCACCGCGCACCACGGGACCTCCGTGTCGAGCGCGGCGAACATCGCCTCCATGCCGAAGCGGATCGTCGCGGCCGCCTCCGCCTCGGGACCGATCGCGAAGCCCGGCTCGTCGACGAAGCTGACGATCGGCAGATGGAAGAGATCGCAGGTCTCGACGAAGCGGCGCACCTTGCGCGCACCGTGGGCGGTCATCGACCCGCCGTCGTAGACGCAGTCGTTCGCCAGCACGCCGACCGGCTGGCCGGCGAGCCGCGCGAGGCCCGTCACCTGGGACCGTCCGTAGCCGGGCGCCAGCTCGAAGAACGAGCCGCGATCGACGACGTGTTCGACGACGCGGCGGATCTTGTACGCACGGCGGCGTTCGCGCGGAACGATCGACTGGAGCGCCTCGTCCGACCGACCCGGAGGATCGTCGGACCCCTGCACCGGCGGCAGCTCATCGCCGTTGGTCGGGAGGTACGACAGGAACGCGCGGATCTGGCGGAACGCGTCGGCCTCGTCGGCGGCGACGTTGTCGACGACGCCGCTGCGCTCGTGCACGGCCGCGGCGCCGAGCGCTTCCTTGGTGAGCTGGCGGCCGGTGGCGCGCGCCACCAGCGCCGGACCGCCCGTCAAGACCTGCGCGGTGTCGCGCGTCATCAGCGAGAAGTGCGACGCGACGAGCCGCGCCGCCGGGAATCCCGCGACGGGGCCGAGCGCCGCACACACCACCGGCACCGTCGCGAGCGCCTCGCGGCACGCGACGTTCATCGGCGACGACTGCGTCCATTCATATCCGGAGCGCCCGCGCACGTTGCCGGCGCCGGCGATCGACGCGCCGCCGCCTTCGAGCAGCCGCACCAGCGGCACGCGGCGGCGGATCGCCAGCTGGTCGGCGTAGATTCCCTTGCGCAGACCGGCCGGGGAGTACGACCCGCCGCGGATCGTGAAATCATCCCCGCCGACGACGACCGGCCGGCCGTCGATCGCGGCGATTCCGACGACGACGCCCGCCGGCGTGAACACCAGCGGGCGTCCGTCGGCTCCGCCGTCGACGACGCCGGCCGTCGCGCCGTGCTCGCGGAAGCTGCCGGTATCGACCAGCGCGTCGATGCGCTCGCGTACCGTGAGACGCCCGCGCTCGTGCTGGCGCGCGACGGCGGCCGCCCCGCCGTGCTCGCGGGCACGCGCGCGGCGCCGCTCGATCTCGTCCGCTTCGGGCTTCCAGCTCACGGCGTCGGAGCATACCCGTTCGGGCGCTGGCGCGGCGCAGCCGCGCTACAACCCCGGGATGACGACGCCCGGATCGATCGGTTGGCGGTCGTGCGAGCGCCTGCCGGCGGTGCCGCCGGCGAGGCGCGCGGCGATGGCGGCCGGGCCAGCGTCGCCGGAGGCCCACGCCGCGCTGCTCGCGGCGCTCCCATTCGCCGATCTCGTGGAGGTGCACGCGCCGCCGGGCGCGCCTCCGCTCGGGGACACGGCGCGGGTCGTCGCGTGGAACGTCGAACGCGGCCGACACATCGACGAGACGGCGCAGCTGCTGGCCGCGAGTGGCGCGGATCTGGCGCTGCTGTCGGAGCTGGATCACGGTATGGCGCGTTCGGCGCAGCAGCACGCGACGCGCGAGATCGCCCGGAAGCTGGGCTTCGGTTACGCGTTCGCCGTCGAGTTCCTGGAGCTCGGACTCGGCGGACCGGAGGAGCGCGCGTCGCTGCCGCCCGATGCGGAGAACGACGTCGGCTATCACGGCAACGCGATCCTCTCGCGGGCGCCGCTGCGGCGTCCCGCCGTCGTGCGGCTCGGCGACGACGCCGCGTGGTTCGACGGCGCGCGCGGCGAGCGGCGCGTCGGCGGCCGCATCGCCGTTCTGGCGCAGGTGGAGCTGGCCGGAACGACCGTCTCGGCCGCCTCGGTGCACCTCGAGAGCCACGGCGATCCCGATCAGCGCGCCGGCCAGATGACGGCCCTCCTCGACGCGCTCGATGCGTACGATTCGCGCGCGCCCGTGGTCATCGGTGGCGACCTCAACACCTTCTCGCTGGGACTCGGGGAGATCTCCGACCGCGAGGCCGTCGCCGCCGCGCTGCGCGCCGATCCAGGGCGGTGGCGCCATCCCGAACGCCACGAGCCCCTGTTCGCGCTCGTCGAGTCTCGTGGCTATCGGTGGCGCGCCGCCAACGTCGTCGGCGAACCCACCCACCGACACGCGACGGAGTCGGGCTCGGCGCGCGGCCAGCTCAAGCTCGACTGGCTGCTCGTCCGCGCGCTCGACGCCTCCGGCGCCGCGGTTCTCGAGGCCGCGCACCCGTCGACGGGCGAGGCGCTCTCGGACCACGAGCCCGTGGCCGCGACGGTGACCCTTCGGAGCTGATCCCTGGGGGAGCATCCGGGGTGGCTGGATCACCGCGGGGATAAGCCCTCACAATTGGCTCAGGTCGTCCGCTCGCCAGGCCGAAGGCGTCTCGATTGCCAGCGCCGGGTTCTGGGAAGGAGGGGCTCCCGGAATCGGTAGAAGAGAGAACCGATGCGTCCCCTCGCCGTCCGTTTCGCCGGCACCTTGCTGCCGGTCCTCGCGTGCCTCGTCTTCCCGTCCTCGGATGCCCGCGCCCTCTCGTTCCAGGCGGACTTCACTGCCACGACCTATCAGGTCGTGGCCGGTGACACCTACGCGGATCTGCTGGCGGCCCACCAGGCCGGGACGCCGCTCGCGTCGGTCACGCTGACTGCTCTCGAGAACGTGTCCGCGCAGGTCGAAGCCGGCGTGACGACCAACTACAGCATCCTGATGACAGCGATCCTGGATGTAGCGGTCGCCGGTCAGTACGAGTTCCAGGTCGGCGCGGACTGGGGACGCGGCGGCGTCGCCGCCGTCATCGACAACGGCACCGGCGCCGTCATCGACGAGTTCGTGCGGACCGATGACATCTGGTGGGCGAACGACTGGAACAACCCGGACGTCTTCACGACACTGGTCGATCTCGACGCCGGAACGTCGTACACGCTCGTGTGGCTCGGCTTCGAGGGCTGCTGCGGGGGCGTGACGACGATCCGCTTCTCGGTCGACGGCTCGCCGTTCCAGATCGTGAACGAGCCGAATCTCGAACCCTTCGCGGTTCCCGAGCCGACTACGGCGCTGCTGCTGGGCCTCGGGCTCACGGGGGTCGCGAGCCGGCGCCGGTGTCTGCGCGGGTAGCGCCGTTCGGCGCGGATCAGCGACCGGATCGCGCCGGCTCTGCGCGCGGCGCGGGGCCGCGGATGGGCCACGCGAGCTGCGCTGTCCAGCCATCGGGGACGGTTTCGCCGTCGATGCCGTAGCGCGCCGGCCAGCGTTCGTCGGGCAGATGGAGCGTGCCAAAGAGCCGGTCCAGCCACGCCCAGTGCACGGCGAAGTTGCAGTCGCGCGCCTCGGGCTCGGCGGCGTGGTGCCAATGATGGAAGCGCGGGGCGACGAACACGTGCTCGAGCCAGCCGAAGCGCCAGTCGACGTTGGCGTGGATCACCGTCGCCTGCACCGCGACCCACAGCAGATACGCGGAGAGCGCCGCGTGGGAAAAACCGAGCAACAGCAGCGGCGCGAACGCGGCGGCGCGCGTGGCGACGACATCGACGAGGTGGAGACGCGACCCGGCGAGCCAGTCCATCGCCTCGCTCGAATGGTGGATTGCGTGGAAGCGCCAAAGCCACGGGACCACGTGAAAGGTCCTGTGCATCGCGTAGCCGCCGAGGTCGGCGACCAGCAGCGCGCCGGCGAGCTGGAGCAGAAGGGGCTGGGCGGCCACGGCGGCCCGCAGGGTGTCGAGCGCTGGCCAGTGCAGCACGGCGAACAGCACGACCGCCGGCGCCATCGTCAGGAACGTCAGCAGCTGGACGCCGACGTGGCTGACGAAGAAGTGGGCGAGGTCTGTGCGCCAGGCGGCGCGCAACACCGGCTGCTCACGGCGGCGCGCGAAGGCGCGCTCGAGCGGCACGAAGACGAGCGCCAGCAGGAACAGGTCGAGCACGAACCAGTCAAGCCCGAGGTGGTTCGAGCGCGGGACTGGCTCCTGCACCTCGACCGTGGCGCCGCCGAGCGCAAGCCCGCCGAGCGCGAGCGCGATGCCGGCGGCGCCGAGCCGGCGGCCGGCGCCGGCCAGCAACGCGAGCGCACCGATCGCGAGCGCCGCGGCGAGGCCGGCTGCGATCGTCGCCCGCACGAGCGGCATCGGGTAGAGCTCGCGCAGCGCGGGCGTCGTCAGCAGCGCGGGGAAGCGCAGGCACAACACGGCGAGCAGGCCGAGCGCACCGAGGAACGCGGCCAGCGCGCCGGCGAACGCTCGGCGGGCGGGGGGCGGCGGCGAGGCGGTTCGCGGAGCTCCCATCAGCGTCATGCGCGATGATTCGGCCGGGCGGCAGCGGTGCTGAACCGACGCTCTTGCGCGGCGAGCGTGCGGAATAAGTTGACGGATCCAACCCGGCCCCTTTCTTGACGTCAGGGGGTGGAGAGCTCGAGGCCGAGCAGGAGTACGTTGACCGCCATCGCCCCGAGGGTGGCCGCGATCAGGATCGTCCAGGCCGCGCTTCCCTCCTCGAGCCGCGCAATGGCATGGCCGAACGGTATCCCGGGCCGCCGCTCCACGCGACGCGCGCGACCGCCTCGCCTACGATCGGCTTTCGTCGCCGCCACCCGGCGCGTTGCTCTCGCTGGATCCGGGGAATGACCGCATCCGTCACATCGGCGGCGGAGAGTGGCGTACGAGACTCCCCTCGGCCGGCGCGAGGACATCGCTTGCTCCGTTTCCTCCACACCTCGGACTGGCAGCTCGGAATGACGCGGCACTTCCTGTCGGAGGAGGCGCAGGCGCGCTTCACGCAGGACCGGATCGATGCCATCCGCCGAATCGGCGAGCTGGCGCGAGAGCAGGGCGCCGCATTCGTCGTCGTCGCCGGCGACGTGTTCGAGTCGAACCAGGTCGCGCGGCAGACCGTCGTTCGCGCGCTCGAGGCGATGGCGGCGATTCCCGTGCCGGTGCTGCTGCTGCCGGGCAACCACGATCCGCTCGACGCCGCGTCGGTGTATCGCTCGCCGACGTTCGCGCAGCGGCGCCCGCCGCAGGTGCACGTGCTCGACGAGCCCGCGCCATTCGTGCCGGACGTCGTCGGTCCCGTCGAAGTGATCGGCGCGCCGTGGAGCAGCAAGCAGCCGCTCGTGGACCTCGTCGCCGAGCAGCTTCGCGCGCTCGCGCCGTGTGCGCCGGGCCGGCTGCGGATCGTCGTCGGGCACGGCGGCGTCGATGCGCTGGCGCCGGATCGCAGTCGGCCGGAGTTGATCCGCTGCGCCGAAGTCGATGCCGCACTTGGAGACGGACGGCTGCACTATCTCGCGCTCGGCGATCGCCACTCGACGACGTCGGTCGGCGATTCTGGCGCCGTCTGGTACAGCGGGGCGCCGGTCGCGACGGATTTCGACGAGATCGATCCCGGCAACGTGCTGCTCGTCGAGCTGACGCCCGGCGTCCGGCCGGCCGTGACGAAGTTGCCGCTCGTCGCCGACGGCGCCTGGCGGTTCCTCGACGAGGAGGCGGCGCTGAACTCGCTCGCAGACGTCGAAACCTTCGCCGCCCGGCTCGCGGCGATGCCGCACAAGGAGCGGGCGATCCTGCGGCTGCGGCTGGTCGGCAGTCTGGCGCTCGACGCCCATGCGCGGCTCGAGCGCATTCTCGACGAGGACCGCGAGCTGTTCGCGTCGATCCAGGTGTGGGCGCGCCACACGGATCTGATCGTCCTGCCCGACGCGGACGGCGCCGAGGCGTTGGGCCTGTCCGGCTATGCGCGACAGGCCTGGGACGAACTGGACGCAGCGGCACGCGGCGAGGGCGACGATGCCGCCGTGGCGCGGGACGCTCTCTCCCTGTTCTTCCGCCTGGCGCGGCGCGAAGACGCGGTCGGGTCGGGGAAGCTGCCGTGAGAGTGCTGCGGATCCGCATCGAGAACTACCGCGGCAGCGACGCACACGAGGTTCGCTTCGGTCCCGGCGTCACGGTGATCGAAGGCCCGAACGAGGCTGGGAAATCGTCGCTCGCCGAGGCGCTCGATCTGATCTTCGAGTACTACGACAACTCCACCGACACGTCGGTGCGCAACGTCTTCCCCGTTCACCGTGACGCGTATCCCGAGATCGAGGTCGAGATCGAGACGGGACCGTACGCGTTCCACTACCGCAAGTGCTTCGGGCTCAAGACCAGGGCCGCCGCAACGGAGCTGCGCATCGTGCGGCCGCAGCCGGAGAACCTCACCGGCCGCGAGGCGCACGAGCGCGCCCGCAAGCTGCTCGAGGAGACGCTCGACATCGATCTGTGGCGGGCGATCCGCATCGAGCAGGGCCGCGGCATCGATCAGGCCGCGTTGGCGGACAGCCGCGCGCTGGCGCGTGCGCTCGACGCAGCCTCGGGAGGCAGCAGCAACGAGGGAGATCCCGCCCTGTTCGAGCGCGCCCAGGCGGAGTTCCAGCGCTACTACACGGCGAAGGAGGCCAAGCCGAAGGGGGAGCTCGTCGAGGTCGACAAACGCGTGGAGTCGTCGCGCGTTCGTGTCGCCGATCTCGAAGTGCAGCAGCGGGAGATCGAGCAGCACGTCGCCGAGAGCGCCCGACTCGCCGGTCTCCGGCGGCGGCTCGACGAAGAGCTTCCGAAGCGCGTCGCGGAACTCGAACTGCGCTCGGCGCAGGCCCAGGTCGTCGAGACGTTGCGCAAGGAGCTGGCGGCGACGGAGGCCGCGCGCGAACGCGCGCGACGCGACGCGGATGCGGCCGCGCGCGCGCACGCCGAGCGCACGCAGCTCGCGCGAAGCGTCGCCGAGCAGGAGACGCGCGTCGCGGCCCTCGACGCGGAACGGCGATCCAGCGACGAGCAGACGGACGCGCTCGCGCGGCAGATGGCCGCGGCGAAGCAGCAGCGTGACGAGGCGCGAACGCGGGCCGATGCCGCGGAGCGCCGCGAACGGCTGGCCCGGCGGGATGCGGCGCACCGCCGCCGGGAGCTCGATGCCGCGCAGCTAGGCGAGCGTCTCACGCGCGTGCGCGAGCAGCAGGCAAAGGCGCGCGACGCGGCCGACGTGCTGGCGACGAATCGCGTGACGCGCGAGGCGCTGCGCGCGATCCAGGACGCCGACTACGCGCTCCGCGAGGCGCACCGACGGCTCGAAGAGGGCGGCCCGCGGCTCGCGCTCCGCGCGCTCTCGGCGCTGCACATCGCCGTCGACGAAGAGCAGATGACGCTCGCGGATGGCGACGAGCGGGAGTTCGCGGTGTCCCGCGAGCGGACGCTCCGACTCCCCGGCGCGATCGAGCTTCGGGTCCGGCCCGGTACCAGCACCGACGAACTCGAGGCGGCCCGCGAGCGCGCCGCCGGCGAGCTGGCGGCGCTGCTCGAGCGCCACGGCGTCGCGTCGTTGGAGGCTGCGACGACTGCCAACGACGCGCGCGAGGACGCGGTCCGGATCGAGGCGGAGGCCGCGCAGCGCCTCGCGGAGAATCTTCGCGATCTCCGCGTCGAGGACCTCGAAACCAAGGCGCATCGCGCGCGGACCGACGTCGAGGCCTATCTCGCCCAGCGTCCGGCGGAGCCGCCGCTTCCGCGCACGCTCGACGACGCCAACGCCGAGCTGGCGAGCGCCGAGGCGGCGCACCAGGCCGCGAGGCAGGACGCCGAGCGGGCGGCCGCCGCCTACGAGCCGCTGGTGAGCCATCACGAGCAGAAACGGAACCAGCGAAGCCGCCTCGACGGACAGCGGGAGCAGGCGCAGCACGACCTCACGGCGCTGGCCGGCCGGCTGGCTGCCGGCCGCGCCGAGCAACCGGACGAGGTGTTGGCGAAGCTCCGCGACGAAGCGGCCGCGCACGCCGAGACGGTCGAGGCCTCGTGGACATCGCTCCAGAGCCGGCTCGCCGCGGAGCAGCCCGACGAAGTCGAGGCGTGGCGACGCAGCGCGCAGGCGGCGCTCGAGCGGGTCCGCGACGAACGGCACCAGCTCGATACGGAGTCCGCGCGCGTCGGGGCGCTGCTCGAGACGACGCGCGAGACGGGGCTCTTCGAGGCGCTCGAAGCGGCGCGCAGTCAGCTGGATCATGCCGAGCGGGCGCGCGAGGCCCTCGTGCGCCGCGCCGAGGCGGCACGGCGTCTGTTCCAGACGCTCGCCCGCCACCGGGAAGCCGCCCGCCGCGCCTATGTCGCGCCGCTTCGGGACCGGATCGAGAGGCTCGGACGCGTCGTCTTCGGCCCGTCGTTCGCGATCCAGCTCGGCGAGAACCTCGCGATCGAGACCCGAACGCTCGGCGACACGACGCTGGCCTTCGATCAACTCACGACCGGGACGCGCGAACAGCTCGGCCTGCTGTCGCGGCTCGCCGCCGCGATGATCGTCGCACCGCACGAGGGCGTGCCGCTGATCGTCGACGATGCGCTCGGGCATTCGGATCCCGAACGCATCGAGCGCATGAACGCCGCGATCGGGCTCGCCGAGTGTCAGGTGATCATCCTGACCTGCTGGCCCGAACGCTTCCGCGGCGTCGCCGGCGCCCACGTCGAGCGACTCTGACCCTGCTCCCGCTCCGAAGTGCCGCGTTCTCCGCGAAACCGCCCACTCCGCGTGACAGATCCGTCAGGCACGCGGTGGCAGGCTCCGCTACCCGTGCCCGCGTCGATCGCGTTGCGGTGCTTCCGATGCTGGCCTCGATCGGGTTCCCGCTGTCCCTCCTGCGGCGCCATCGAACGATTCGCAAAGGGGGGGGAAATGCTTCGACTGATCGTGGGTCTGTTCCTCGCGCTGGTCACGATGGCTGCGAGTCCGTGCAACAGCAGTTTCCAGCGCGAATGGACGCTGCACCGCACCGCCAACGGCGCGCATCCGAACGGCATCGAGCAACAGTACGTGTGGCTGATGAACCGCGCGCGCCAGAATCCCAATGCCGAGGGCACGTTCCTCGCGAACATCAGCGATCCGCTGGTCCGCTCGCGCATCAGCGGGTTCCGCGTCGACGTCGATCGGCTCCGGCAGGAGTTCGCGGCGACGGCGGCGCGACCGCCCGCGGCGTTCGACGTGCGCCTGTACGACGCGGCCCGCGGCCACTCCCTCGACATGATCGGGCGAGATCGGCAGGACCATACGGGGCAGAGCACGCGCGTGGCCCAGGCGGGCTTTCGGACCCTGCACCACCGCGGCAATGCCTATGCGTTCGCACAGTCGCCGCTGGAGGGCCACGCGGCCTTCAACATCGACTGGGGCGGCAACGACGGCACCGGCATGCAGACGGGTCGCCCACATCGCAAGGCGATCATGAGCATCGACGGCGCGTTCACGAACGTCGGCGTCGCGGCCGTGTCGGAGACGAACCGCTACACGCAGGTAGGGCCCTCGGTCGTAACGGCGAACTACGAGCGGGCGAACGATTCCTACCCCGACCAACACAACCGCTTCCTGGTCGGCACCGTCTGGACCGACCGCAATGGCAACGGCGGCTACGATCCGGGCGAGGGGCTCGGCGGGGTCACCGTGACGCCGAGCAGCGGCCCGTACTTCGCAGTGACGGCCGCAGGCGGCGGCTATGCGATCCCGGTGCTCGCCGCCGGGCAGATCACCGTGACGTTCCTCGGCCCGAACGCCCCGGCGCGAACGCGGACGCTCGACATCGGCAGCCAGAGCCTGCTCGTCGACTACGTGGTGCCGCGACCGCGCTAGTTGCGCTCTCCGACGAATCGGTTCCGGCGCGCGTCAAGAAAGGGGCCGGGTTCGTTCGTCAACTTTTCCGACGGAAAAGTTGACGAACGAACCCGGCCCCTTTCTTGACGGTCCCGCGACGGGGTGGGGCGAGCGGGCCACCGGGCGCCGTCCAGCCCCGTCCCTTACTCGCCACCGGCGTCGCGCTCGGCCAGCCGCGTGATCGACACCAGCTTCTCGCCCTCGGCGAGGTCCATCAGCGTCACGCCCTGCGTCGCGCGGCCCATCGTGCTGATGCCGGACACGCGGCAGCGCAGCACCTTGCCGCCGTCGGTGATCAGCATGACCTCGTCGTCGTCGGTCACCTGTGCGACGCCGATCACCGGGCCGTTCCGGTCGCTGGTGCGGATCGTGATGATGCCCGAGCCGCCGCGCTTCTGGATCCGATAGTCCTCGAGCGGCGTGCGCTTGCCGAAGCCGTTCTGCGTCACCGACAGGATCGTCGCGTGCGGCGAGAGGATCTCCATGCCGACGACCTCGTCGTCGTCCGCGAGCGAGATCCCGCGCACGCCCATCGCGGAGCGGCCCATCGGTCGCACGTCGGTCTCGTCGAAACGGACGGACTTCCCGCTGCGCGTCGCCAGCAGCACCTGCTGGCGACCATGGGTCCGCGCGGCGGCGATCAGCTCGTCCCCGTCGTCCAGGCTGATCGCGATGATGCCGGCCCTACGCGGATTCGAGAACGCCGCGAGGTCCGTCTTCTTGATCACGCCGCGCCGAGTGCACAGGACGACGTACCCGCCTTCGTGACCGGCCGCCTCCTCCGTCAGCGGAGCGGCCTCGTCGTCGACGCCGTTCGGCGCCGTGAAGCTCCGCACCGGCAGCGTGGCCTGCACGCGCTCACCCTCGCCGAGCGCCAGCAGGTTTGCCAGCGAACGGCCCTTGGCCGCGCGGCCGAGCTGCGGCAGCTCCCAGACCTTCTTCCAGTGCACGCGGCCGCGGTTCGTGAAGAACAGCACGTAGGCGTGCGTCGACGCGGAGAACAGCCGCACGACGAAGTCCTCGTCGCGCGTCTCCATGCCGCGCAGGCCTTTGCCGCCTCGCCGCTGCGCCCGGTACTCGGTCACCGCATTGCGCTTCACGTAGCCGAGGTGGGACACGGTGACGATCATGTCTTCTTCGGCGATCAGGTCTTCGGTCTCGATCACGTCGACGGCGCCGGTGATCTCGGTGCGGCGCGGATCGCCGTACTTCTCGCGGATCTCGGCGAGCTCTTCGAGCACCACCTCGAGCACGCGGGCGTCGCTGGCGAGGAGGCCCTTCAAGTCCTCGATCCGCGCGCGGATCTCGGCCAGCTCGTCCATGATGCGCTGGCGCTCCATCGCGGTGAGCGCGCGCAGCCGCATCTCGAGGATCGCGTTGGTCTGGCGCTCGGACAGCGCGAAGCGCTCCATCAGGGCGGTGCGCGCCGCCGCGGTGTCCTGCGCCGAGCGGATCAGCGCGATCACCTCGTCGAGGTTGTCGAGCACGAGGGCGAGGCCCTCGAGGATGTGCGCGCGCGCTTCGGCCTGGCGCAGATCGAAGATCGCGCGGCGGATCACGACCTCGCGGCGGAACTCGAGGAAGTGGCGCAGCACGGCCTTCAGCGACAGCGTCTGCGGCCGGCCGTTGACGAGCGCCAGCATGTTGACGCCGAACGTGCTCTGCAGCGGCGTCTGCTTGTAGATCTGGTTCAGCGTCACCTCGGGGTTCGCGTCGCGCTTGAGCTCGATGACGACGCGCAGGCCCTGGCGGTTGCTCTCGTCGCGCAGGTCCGAGATGCCGGCGATCCGGCCCTCGCGCACGTGCTCGGCGATCTTCTCCTGCAGCGACGCCTTGTTGACCATGAACGGGATCTCGGTGACGACGATCCGCGCGCCGCGCTTGCCCTCCTCGATCGCGGCGCGTCCGCGCACGGTGATGAGGCCGCGTCCGGTTGCATACGCCGAGCGGATGCCCGCGGTGCCGCAGATGAGCGCGCCGGTCGGGAAGTCCGGGCCGGGCATCTTCTCGAGCAGCTCGTCGAGCGTGCAGTCCGGGTTCTTCGCCTCGAGCATCAGCACGTCCACCAGCTCGCGCAGGTTGTGCGGCGGGACGTTCGTGGCCATGCCGACGGCGATGCCGGCTGACCCGTTGGCGAGCAGGTTCGGCAGCCGCGTCGGCAGCACCACCGGCTCGTTCGTCGAGCCGTCGAAGTTCGGCGAGAAGTCGACGGTCTCACGGTCGATGTCGCGCAGCAGCTCCTCGGCGATGCGGGCGAGCCGGCTCTCGGTGTAGCGGTACGCGGCCGGCGGGTCGCCGTCGATCGAGCCGAAGTTGCCCTGGCCGTCGATCAGCGGATAGCGGAGCGAGAAATCCTGGACCATCCGCACCAGCGCGTCGTAGACGGCGGAGTCTCCGTGCGGGTGGTAGTGCTTCAGCACCTCGCCGACGACGCCGGCGCACTTCGAGTACGGCCGCGTGGGGACGAGGCCCTCTTGCTGCATCGCATACAGGATGCGGCGATGGACTGGCTTCAGGCCGTCGCGCACGTCCGGCAGCGCGCGGCTGATGATGACGGACATCGAGTAGTCGAGGAACGACGCGCGGACCTCGTCCTCGATCGCGACGGGAAGCGGCGCGTTGCCCTCGGGCGGGCCGGTCGGCGCGGTGGGCTCTTCGGGAGGCGGCGTCTGGTCGGCCACGATGGCTTGCCTCTAGATGTCCAGGTTCTGGACGTTCAGCGCGTTCTTCTCGATGAAGTCGCGGCGGGGCTCGACGTCGTCCCCCATCAGCGTGGAGAACACGAGATCGGCTTCGACGCCGTCCTCGACCTTCACCTGCAGCAGCGTGCGCGAGCGGATGTCCATCGTGGTGTCGGCAAGCTGGTCGGGGTTCATCTCGCCGAGACCCTTGTAGCGCTGGATCGACAGGCCCTTCTCCGCGAGCTCGAGCAGCCGCTCGAAGACCCGCGGCGCGCTGGTGACGACTTCCGGCTCGCCGGACTCGCTCTCGATCCGGAAGCTTGCACGCCCGCCGACCTCCGCCATCTGCGACACCAGCGCGGAAAGTCGAGACCAGTCCGAGGAGCGCAGGAAATTCCCGTCGAGCGTGGTGCGATGAGTCACGCCCGCGCGTCGGCTCGTCGCAACGAGGCGATGCGCGTCGTGCTCGGGATCCGCGGATACGTCCCAGGTGATCTCGCGCGCGTCCGGATGGACGAGACGCAGCTGCTCGGAGATCCGCGGGGCAACGCGCTCGCGCAGCGCGTTCGGGTCGCGCAGATCCTGTTCGGTCGGAAGGCCGACCGCGACGGCGGCGGCTACGATGCGTTCGTCGAGTCGCCGTCGCGCGAGCATCCGGAGGAGGCGGCTGTATTCGCTGGCGTAGCCGGCCAGCGCCCGGACGGCGCCGGGGGCGAGCGGCTCGTTTGCCCGCTCCGGAAGCACGCGACAGTTGGCCAGCGCCAGGTCCAGCAGGTACTCCTCGAGCGCCTTCTCATCCTTGATGTAGCGCTCGGACTTGCCCTTCTTGACCTTGTAGAGCGGCGGCTGCGCGATGTAGAGGTAGCCGCGGTCGAAGAGCGGGCGCATCTGGCGGTAGAAGAACGTCATCAGCAGCGTGCGGATGTGACTGCCGTCGACGTCGGCATCGGTCATGATGATGATCTTGTGGTAGCGGGCCTTGTCGGCGTCGAAGTCCTCGCCGATGCCGCAGCCGATCGCCAGCACGATCGCCTGGATCTCCTGCGACGAGAGCATCTTGTCGAGCCGCGCCCGCTCGACGTTCAGGATCTTGCCGCGAATCGGCAGGATGGCCTGCGTCTCACGCGAACGTCCCTGCTTGGCGGTGCCGCCGGCCGAGTCGCCCTCGACGATGAACAGCTCGGAGCGGCTCGGATCTCGCTCCTGGCAGTCGGCGAGCTTGCCGGGCAGGCTGAAGTCGGACAGCGCGCCCTTCCGGCGCGCGAGATCTCGAGCCTTGCGGGCCGCCGCACGAGCGCGGGCAGCATCGACTACCTTCGCCACACACACGCGCGCGATGGCGGGGTTCTCTTCGAAGAACGAGGAGAGCTGTTCGTAGACGAGCTGCTCGACGAGGCCACGCACCTCGCTCGTGCCGAGCTTCGTCTTCGTCTGCCCTTCGAACTCCGGCTGCGGCAGCTTGACCGAGATCACCGCGGTCAGCCCTTCGCGGACGTCGTCGCCGCTGACGCTCTCGGCTTCCCCTTTGCCGTTCTTCTTCTGCGCGGTGAGGTAGCGATTGAACGCGCGCGTCAGCGCGGTGCGGAAACCGATCAGATGGGTTCCGCCCTCCACCGTGTTGATGTTGTTTGCAAAGGAGAAGACGCTTTCGTTGTAGGTCTCGTTGTACTGGATCGCGACTTCGATCGTGATCGGCGTCGTACTGCCGTGGATCTCGGACTTCCGCTCGCCCGACATGAAGATCGGCGGCTGGTGCAGGGGCGTCCGGGTGCGATTCAGGTGTTCGACGAAAGAGACGATGCCCCCCTCGTAGCAGAAGTCGTGGGCCTTGTGCGTGCGTTCGTCGTGGATCTGGATGCGGATGCCGGCGTTGAGAAACGACAGCTCGCGCAGCCGCTGGGCGAGAACGTCGAAGCTGAAATCGGTCGACGGAAAGATCTGCGTGTCCGGGAGGAACGTGATCGTGGTCCCGGTCCGATCGGTCGTACCAACCGCTTCGATCGGCGCGTCGGGGACCCCGCGACGATAGGTCTGGCGCCAGACCTTTCCGCTTCGGCGGATCTCGACCTCGAGCTTCTCGGACAGCGCGTTGACGACGGAAATCCCGACGCCGTGAAGGCCTCCGGAGACCTTGTAGCTTTTCTCGTTGAACTTGCCGCCCGCGTGCAGTGTCGTCATGACGACTTCGGCGGCGGAACGCTGCTCACCGCGGTGCAGGTCGACGGGGATCCCGCGGCCGTCGTCCTGGACCGTTACGCTGCCATCGCTGTGGATGGTGACTTCGATCTGGGTGCAGTACCCGGCGAGCGCCTCGTCGATGGAGTTGTCGACGACTTCGTAGACGAGGTGATGTAGACCATTGGGACCGGTGGTCCCGATGTACATCGCGGGGCGTTTCCGGACGGGATCGAGGCCTTCGAGAACCTCGATGTCACTCGCGTCGTAGCTCAACGCTTCTCCCTCTCGGGATCCTCGAGAGATTCGGACCGTGCGGGCGGCGAGATCGCAGCGGGGAGCAGGCCGCGCCCCGCTGGCACGCGCTCCCGTCGCGCATCTCCACCTCCGTACCGAACCGGGTTCCAGGACGAGGCGAGGTCCTGAAGGGGTGCGGACAAAGAGGCTGCCGGGCGTTCAGCGGGTCGTCCAGCGAGGTCGCCCAGCGCGCAACGGGAGAACTCTAATGAATCCCTAAGTCCCCGTAAAGGCTCCGGGAACCGCTCGGGGACGAGGTCACGACGGGGATTCGTACGGACGTTCCGCTCAGAGCCGCATCGGCATGACGACGGCGACGCTATCGCTGTCCTCGGTCGGACGCACGAGCGCCGGAGAGAGCTCGTCCTCGAGGCATAGCTCTACCTCCTTGGCGTGAAACGCGCCGAGGCTGTCGAGGAGGTAGCGGGCGTTGAATCCGATCGAGAGTCCTTCGCCCTGATAGTCGATGTCCAGCTCCTCGGATGCGTCCCCGAGATCCGGATTCGTCGAAGTGATCCGCATGACGCCTGGGGCCAGCTCGACCCGGATCGCCTTGCTGCGCTCGACGGAAACGAGGGAAGCGCGACGAACTGCTTGGGCGAGAATGTCGCTGGCGATCGTCACTCGCTGTGTGTTGGTCTTCGGGAGGACTTGTCGGTAGTTCGGGAATTCCCCCTCGACGAGCCGCATGACCAGCGTGACATCACCCTTCCTCGCCAGCGCGGAGTTGCCCTCGAAGCCGAGCTCGATCTCGTCGGCGTCTTCCTCGTCGACGAGCTTCTTGAGCTCCGCCAGGGCCTTTCGCGGCAGGATCACGCCACTCGCGAACCCACTCGATTCGGCGCCGACCGCTCGCTCGGAGATCGCGAGTCGATGGCCATCGGTCGCGACCATACGGAGCTTCGTGCCTTCTTCGATGAGCTCGAAATACACACCGTTCAGGTTGTATCGCGTCTCATCCGTCGAAACAGCGTACATGGTCCGCTCGATCATGCTGGAGAGGAGCGCCGCCTGGATCCGGCCCATCTTTTCGGGTGCAAGTGCCGGAAGGGTCGGGAACTCCTCTGCGGCTGTTCCTGCCAACGTGAATCGGCTCCGAGCGCACTTCAGCTCGAGATACGAGTTTGCCGTCGTCGCCAAGTGGATCGTTTCATCCGGGAACTCGCGAATGATCTCGAACAGCTTGCGCGCGGAGACGGTGAGAGCGCCGGGTTTCTGGACCTCGGCGCTCTGGAGACTCCGAATCCCGAGGTCGAGATCCGTTGCGGCGATTTCGAGCCGGTCGGGTTTCGTCGCCGTCAACAGGGTATTCGCGAGAATCGGCATCGAGTTGCGTTTCTCGACGATCGACTGGATGCGACCGAGGCCACGCACGAGCTCCGCGCGCGAGATCGAGGTCTGCATCTTGCTCTCCCTCATCTTCTTGTTCGTCTGTAGGGATGAAATTTCAGGAAAGTCGTATTAGAAGAGGCCGACAAACCCGATGGAACCGATCGAACTCGTGGCTCGGTCGCCGTTCCTCGCAGCTGGCGATCGGCGCTTTGCGATGACTTCGGACGTACGATCGGAGGACGAGATCATCTTACCACGGGAATTGGATCGGTAGCAGTCGGATCGATGGGCAAGATGAGAGCACCGCAGTGTCCTTCAGCCGGAAATCAGCGGGATTCGAGGGCCTCGAATCCGGTGACGGTGCTTGACATCTGGATCGAAGAATGGCTAGGGTCCACGGCTTCCCGACTGGATCCGTTGAACCCAGCGAAGGCGTTCGAATCATGAAGCGAACCTACCAACCGAGCCGAATTCGTCGCCGCCGAACCCACGGGTTCCGCGCCCGGATGAAGAGCCAGGGCGGCCGCTCGGTCCTCGCTCGGCGGCGGGCCAAAGGCCGCGCCAGACTGGCGGTTTCGACGCCGTCGAAGTGACGGAGCAAGGCGGAAGCCAGCGCTTCCGCCATACCGACCGCCTCCGTTCTTCCAAGGATTTTCGTCGGGTCTCGCGAGAAGGGGTGCGAGTGGCATCGCAGTCATTCGTCCTGCTGCTCTCCGAGCAGCGAGAGGGCACCTTCGACGGGCGTGCCAGACTCGGGATCACCGTTAGCCGCAGAGTGGGGAACTCCGTCGTGAGAGTTCGTGTGAAGCGCCGCATTCGAGAGTGGTTTCGGCGCAACCGCGACCAGATGCCGAGGCAACGCGACCTCGTGGTGATCGCGCGCCCCCGGGCGGCGAATCTTCTTTCGGATGAACTCGAGATCGAACTCGGCGGTGTCCTGAGTCGCGCGGCGAAGGCGGTGACTCCGTGACGACAGCGCTATCCCGCAGAATCGCAGCGATTCCCCGCGCGTATCACCGATGGGTTTCCCCATCGCTTCCTCCCGCTTGTCGTTATTGGCCCACGTGCTCCGAGTACGCTGCAACGGCGATCGAGAGGCACGGGCCCGTGCGTGGCACCTGGCTCGGAGTGCGCCGGATCGCTCGATGCCATCCGTGGCATCCGGGCGGCCCCGATCCGGTTCCGTAGCGCGCTGCCGTGGATCGAAACGCCGTCCTCGCCTTTGCGCTTTCCTTCGTGGTTCTCAGCCTCTGGATGACCTGGGAGGCAGAGAACCGCCCGAAGCCGCCCGAAGTTCCGGCCGTGGTGGAGCAGCAATCCGTGCCTTCCTCGCCACCACGAACCGGCGAGACGTCACCTGGCCCGTCGATCGCACCGTCGATCGCACCCAGTCCAGCCGTCGCTGTGGCCGAGGCGCAGGCAGAGGAGTTCCTGTTCGAGAGTGACAACGTGCGCGCGCGCCTCTCGTCGCGCGGCGCCGGGATCACACACTGGGAACTCTTGAACTACCGAACTCATCCGCAGGCCGATGCCGATCCCGTCGCGCTGATCGTGAGCGAGCCGGACGATGTTCCGGCCTTTGCGACCCCGTTCACGGAACTTGGCATCGGCGACCTGTCGACCGCGGTCTTCGACGTGGTCGACCGCGGTCCGACGCACTACGTCTTCGAACTCGAACGCGCCGGCGTCCGCGTGCGCAAGTCGCTGCGATTCGAGGAGGACGGCTACGGAGTACAGATCCGGATCGAAGTCGTGAACGGCACCCCCCAGTTGCTCGAGCCGTCGTTCGCCGTGACGATGACCGAACGGGCACGCGAGGGCGCGGACTTCCGGGAGCTGAGCCTGGTGGCGCTGGCCGACGGCAGCGTCGAGCGCTCGATGATCAGTGGGTTCGGGTTGCCCGGCTTCTTCGGGTCGATGATGCGATCGACACCGGAGCGGGAACGCGCGTTTCCCGCAGCCGTCGAGTGGATCGGGACGGACAGCCACTACTTCTTGAACGTGATGATTCCGGACGTCGCGCGCGATGCGCTGGCCACCTGGTCGGCGGTGGTCCCGGGCGAGAAGGCGCTCATCACGCTGTCGCAGCCGGTTTCGCTGCTCTCCGGCACCTCGGTCGCCCGCGAGGTCAAGGTGTACGTCGGGCCGAAGCACCCGGAGCGGCTGCAAGCGGTCGGCGCGCAGCTCGATCGCGCGATCCAGTACGGCTGGTCGTGGATCGCTCCGGTAACGCGAGCCTTCGCATGGATGCTCGGTGTCTCGTACTCGCTGATCCCGAACTACGGGGTCGCGATCATCCTGTTGACGGTGCTGGTGCGGCTCGTGACGGCACCGCTGACGTACAAACAGATGGAGTCGATGAAGCGCCTCGGCACGATGCAGCCGCGGATGAAGGAACTCCAGGAGAAATTCAAGGACGACCGCGAACGGCAATCGCAAGAGATGGCGAAACTGATGAAGGAGACCGGCTGGAATCCGCTCGGCGGCTGCCTGCCGATGGTGCTCCAGATCCCCGTCTTCATCGGTCTCTACTATGCGCTGCAGAGTTCGATCTCTCTGCGCCACGCGCCGTTCATGTTGTGGATCAACGACCTTTCGAGCCCGGAGACGCTGTTCACGGTTCCGGGGCTCGAACTCCCGATCCGGGTGCTGCCGATCCTGATGTGCATCAGCATGGTCGTCCAGCAGAAGCTGACGCCGACGACCACGATGGATCCGATGCAGCAGCGGATGATGCTGGTGATGATGCCGCTGATGTTCGGCTTTCTCTTCTACACGTTCCCGTCGGGCTTGGTGTTGTACTGGTTCGTCAGCAACCTGCTCGCCATTGCCCAGATGCTCTACATGAACCGGAACCGCACGCCGGCGCCGGCGTAGTCACGCGACGAAGGAGGACTCCCTTGTACGATCCGATGTCAGAGGCACACGAGTTCATCGGCCACGACCGCGCAGAGGCATTGTCGAAGGCGACGGCGTTCTTCGGAGTCGCAGCGAGCGAGCTGTCGGTTCGCGAGGTGGATACGACGCTGGCGTCCGGCCTCGGTACGCGGATCGCCGTCGTGGCGTATCTGAAGTCTGTCGGCCCGCCGAGCGGCGGTGGTGGCGACGGCGGTCGCGAACCGCGGCGGGCCAGGGAAGTCCGGGAGCCGCGCGGCGACCGAGGGCCGAGAGAGAGCCGGGGCCGGGGCGGTGACCGCGGTGGACGCGGCGACCGCGGGGAACGCGGCGGTCGCGAGCGCGGGGGTCGTGGCGAGCGGGGCCGTGAACGTAGCGAGGATGGACCACGCGCCGCGGTGCCGGCGGCCGCCGAGGCGTCGCCGTCGGGACCGTCGAAGGGCACGAAGACGACTCCGCTTGGCGAGATCGGTCAGTTCGTGTGTGGGCTCGTCGAGCGGATGGGCATCGGGTCATTCGAAATCTCGGAATCCGACGCGACCGAGGGAATCATCGCATTGCAGCTCAGCGGGGCCGGTGCGGCGCGGCTGGCCGGCGGCGACGGTCGAACGATCGAAGCCGTGCAGTTGCTGGCGAACCAGGCGTCGATGCGAGCCGGTGGCGACGACGCGAAGCGCGTGGTCGTCGAGGTCGAGGGAAACGAGGATGAGCGATCCGCATTTCTCGAGAAGATCGCCGACCGCGCGGCCCAGCGGGCGATGGAGACCGGCCGCCCCGTCGCGCTCGAGGCGATGAGCCCGAAGGACCGCCGCGTCATCCATGTGGCGCTACGCGACGTGGAGGGCGTCGCGACGATGACGGTCGGCGATGGACGCTATCGCCAGGTTGTCGTCGTCCCCGAGAGCGCTCCGGAGTTCGAAGAGGCGAAGCGCTACGAGACCCAGTCACAGCGCGACAACCGCGATTGAGCGCGCTGCGTGTTCCACGTGGAACATCCCGTGCGGGATGTTCCACGTGGAACACGGCCGCTCTCGCGCTGACAGGGCAGCCGAGAATACGCCGAGATCGCCAGCGCTGCGTCGGGCGGGAAGGCGTATACCCGGAGTCAGAATCAGCAGGCGACCCGCCGCATCCGATCGAAGCCTCGGCGTCCTTCGCCGACGACGTCGGCGGAGGGTGTGCGCCTTCCCGCCCGGCTCGTAGACCCGTCGGCCTGTTTCCGACAACCCTGTGAGCGGTGTTCCACGTGGAACGTTCCTCCCCTTCTCCTCCCCCGGCTCTCTCGTCCGTGCTCCGGGCCGGCCTCGAAGAGCTTTCGCTCGACCCCGGCCTGGCTGCGCCGCTTGCGACTCTCTGCGCGTTGCTCTCGCAATGGGGCGCCCGGATGAACCTGACCGGCCACCGGACGCCGGAGGCAATCGCGCAGCGCCTGGTGCTCGACGCTCTCGCGCTCGGATCGGCGCTTCCGCTCGATGCGCCGGACAGCGTGGCGGACCTCGGAAGCGGCGCAGGGTTCCCCGGAATCCCCCTCGCGATCCGCTGGCCCGCGAGCCGAGTCACGCTCGTCGAGTCCCGCGAGCGACGACACCACTTCCAGCGCGCCGCGATCCGGACCCTCGGCCTGCACCGCGTAACGCCCCGCCGCGGCCGGCTCGAGGACCTCGCGCCCGATCCGCACGCCATCGTCGTCGCGCAGGCGTTGGCGCAGGCGGATCAGGCAGTCGCGTGGATGTTTCCGTGGGTGGCGCCCGGCGGCTGGATCGTCCTAGCGCGGTCGGCGGACGCGCCATCGTTCGTCGTGCCGCCAGGCCTCGAGGAGCCCAGGAGCGCGTCTTATCGAGTGCCGCTCGGAGGACCGGACCGGACCTTGTGGCTCGCGCGCCGGCCGGTGGACGCGCCGGCTGCGCCTGTGGTACGAACAGAGCGTCCCTTCCGCTGAACCCCCGCAGCGTCATCTTTAGTCCCCTAGGGGGAATCCCCCAATGCGCCTTCGCAGCCGCGTGTTCGCCATCGCCAATCAAAAAGGCGGCGTCGCGAAGACCACCACTGCCGTCAACCTGGCCGCTTCGTTCGCCGTCTCGGAGCGGCGAACACTTCTCGTGGACCTCGATCCGCAGGCCAACGCGACCAGCGGGTTCGGCCTCACGACGCCCGCTGCCCACATCTACGACGTGTTGATCGGATCGTGCGTGCTCAAGGATGTGTGTCAGCCGACGGAGCTCGAGACGCTCCAGATCGCGCCGGCAGGTCCAGACCTGGTCGGCGCGGAGATCGAGCTCGTCGACGCCGAAGATCGCGAGCGCCGTCTCGAGCGCGCGCTCGCCGACGTGCGTGACGAATACGAACTCATCGTCATCGACTGCCCACCATCGCTGGGCCTGCTGACGCTGAATGCGCTGGTGGCCGCCGACGGCGTCATCGTACCGCTGCAGGCCGAATACTACGCGCTCGAGGGACTTGCGCGTCTACTCGACACCATCGAGCGCGTGCGCGATGGCCTGAATCCGCGGCTGACACTCGAAGGCGTCGTCCTCACGATGATGGATGCGCGCAACAACCTGAGCCGCCAGGTCGCCGACGAGGTGCGCGAGCACCTGGGTGATCGTGTGTTCGAGACGGAGATCCCGCGCAACGTGCGGCTATCCGAGGCGCCGAGCCACGGTCGCCCGGCCCTGCTGTACGACGTGCGGTCGAAGGGCGCGATCGCGTACCTGCAGGTCGCGGAGGAGATCCTGCGCCGCCTCGAGGCGGCGCAGACACACGACGGCCCGCGCTAGACCCCGAGAGACCATACGGGACGAAGGAGATCCATGACCACCCCTCGACGCAGCCTCGGCCGCGGCCTCGGCGCGCTGATTCCCGGCGCCGGCACCGCCCCGCGCCCCGCGCCCGCGGGGCCGGCCGCTGTTGGCGACTCGCCGCAAGGCCCCGATGCGCGCGGCGCCGACCCGCTGCCGATCGCGCGGATTCGCGCGAATCCGGAGCAGCCGCGGCGCCGCTTCGATCCAGCCGAGCTCGAGCGGCTGGCCGCGTCGATCCGCCAGTACGGCGTGCTGCAGCCCGTCGTCGTGCGCCAGGCTGCCGATGGCGACTACGAGCTCGTCGTCGGCGAGCGACGCTGGCGCGCCGCGCAGCAGGCCGGGCTCACGACGATCCCGGCCGTCGTCGCCGACATCGCACCGAGCGATCGGCTCGCCATTGCGCTGGTGGAGAACGTCCAGCGTCACGATCTCAACCCGATCGAGCTGGCGCTCGCGTACCGCGCGTTGATCGAGCAGGGAGCGACACAGGAAGAGGTCGGCACGCGCGTCGGCGTCGAGCGCGCGAGCGTCGCGAACACGCTCCGCCTGCTCGAGCTCCCGCGCGATCTGCAAGGCGACGTCGAGACCGGCGTCTTCGGTCTCGGACACGCAAAGGCGCTGCTCTCGGTCGCGAGCCCCGAACGCCGCCGCGCGCTGCGCGACCGCATCGTCGACGAGGGGCTCTCGGTGCGCCGCGCCGAGGAAGAAGCGCGTGCGCTCGGGGCTCCGACGCGCTCGCCGCGCAAGGCGCGCGCTGGCTTCCAGGTGCTGGACCCCGATACGGCGTACCTGCTCGACACCTTGCGCGACCACCTCCAGACGCAGGTGCGCCTGCGCGGCAGCGCCAAGCGCGGCAGGCTCGAGATCGACTACTTCGGCTCCGCGGAGCTGCAGCGGATCGTCGAACGGATCCGGGGAGACACGTGAGCGAGGAACCGACGGCTCCGGCGGTCGAGGCGGCTCCCGAGGCTCCGCCCGAGGGGCCTATCTGCGCGATTGCCGCGGGCACCCGCTTCGACGGTCTGCTGTCGTTCTGGGGAGACGCCCGCGTCGATGGCAACCTGCGCGGCGAGGTCGCCGCCCGTGGCTCGCTCGACGTCGGGCCCGACGCGCGGATCCACGGCCGCATAGAGGTCGACACGCTGATCGTCGCCGGCCGCATCGACGGACAGATCTTCGCGCGCGTCCGCGTCGAGGTGCTGCGCGGCGCACACGTCTCGGCGTCGATCCGGACGCCGCGGCTGGCGGTGGACGAGGGTGCCTATTTCGAGGGCCAGCTGGACATGGTCCGGGCCGAATCCGGAGACGAATCCCCTGCATCTGCGGCCTGATCCGCGCCCCTTGATCCTCCTCGCGACTTTGTAAGAATCCGGCCGCCTCGCAACCCGCGGGACCCGCCTCGCGCGCCCGGCCTCTCTGGCGTTGGTCGGTTTCTGGCGTTGGTTGGTCCCTGGCGTGGTCGGCGCCCGGCCCCAGCGGAATGCCGCCGGGGCCGATGGCGTCGCGGCAGACGGTCGTCAGCGACGCATCGAGCCGGAGCATCACGGAAGCGTCGGACGCCGCAGCAACGGGCCGTACCGCGCGCGGGCGGACAGGCCAACGGGATCCGAAGCGAGAGCAGCCGGAACGGAATCGGGAGTGACGCGAGCGCGATGATCCCCCACCACCGTGTGCTTCTCGTCGCCACGCCCTTGCTTCTCGCCGCGGAGCCGGCGCGCGCCGCAGCGCTCGAGCTCGTGCCGGATCCCACGCGCCTGATCTTCCTGCTCGTGCTGTTCCTGTTGCTCGTGCCGCTGCTGAACGGCCTGCTCTTCAAGCCACTGCTCGCCGTCCTCGAGGAGCGCAGTCGCCGGATCGAGGGCGCTCGTGCCCGAGCGGCGCAGCTCGCCGCCGACGCCGCGGCGCTGGTGACGAAGCACGACGCCGCGCTGCACGCCGCCCGTGAGCGCTTCAATGCGGAGCGAACGCAGACGCTCGAAGCAGCGCGCAGCGACCACCAGGCCGCGATCACCGATGCCCGACAGCACGCCGAGCGGGAGCTCAGCGCGACACGCAACCAGGTCAGCAGCGCGCTCGAGGCCGCCCGCGCCCAGCTGCGCGCCGAAGCCGAGCCGCTGGCCCGCGACGTCGCCGAGCGGCTGCTCGGCCGGGGGATCGCATGACGAACTCCCGATTCGCTTTCGCCGCCGTCCAAATCGGCCTCGCGTTCCTCGCCGCCCTCGCGCCGGCCGTCGCGTCCGCCGCGGCCGGCGGCGACGAGCACGGCGGCGGCCTCACGACCTTCATCTGGCACAGCGTCAACCTGCTGCTGCTGATCGCCGCGCTCGTCTACTTCGCCCGCGGCCCGATCGCGAGCTTCCTGAACGAGCGCCGGGCGAAGATCGAGGACGGCATCCAGAGCGCCGGCCGAGAACTCGCCGAGGCCGAGCGCAAGCTCGCCGCGTGCGAGCAGCGCATCGCGTCGCTCGACGAGGAGATCGACGGCATCCGCAGCGCCGTCCAGCGCCAGGCCGAGAGCGAGCGCGATCGCCTGCTCGCCGAGGCGCACGGAACGGCCGAGCGGATCCGGCGCGATGCGGTGGCGGCCGTCGAGCAGGAGGTGCGCCGCGCGCGCGCGCAGCTTCGGGCCGAGACCGTCGACCTCGCCGTGCAGCTCGCCGGCGAACTCCTGCGCAGCCACGTCGGCGACGCCGATCGCACGCGCCTGGTCGACGACTTCGTGCAGCGCATCGAAGCGCCCGAGACCGGCGGCGCCGGCCCGCGCGGCGCCCAGGCGAGGAACTGAACCATGCCGGCCCGCGGCTCCGCTGCTGCGCAACGATATGCGAAGGCGCTGTTCTCGCTGGCGCGCGACGAACAGCGCGTCGACGCGGTCGGCGACGAGCTCGCCGGCCTCGTCGAGACGATGGACGCGGTGCCGTCGCTGCGCGAGGTGCTGGTGCGCCCGCTCTATCCGGCGGCCGAACGCCGCGCCGCGCTGCGCGCGGTCGGCGAGCGGATCGGCCTCTCGCCGCTGCTCCAGCACTTCCTGTCGTTCATCATCGACCAGCGCCGCACGCGCGACATCGACGCGATCCAGGGCGAGTACCGGAAGCTCGCCGAAGCGGCCGCCGGGCACGTGCGCGGCGAGGTGATCTCGGCGGCCCCGCTCGACGGCGGCCAGCTCGAGCGCCTGCGGGCTGCGCTCGCGCGTCGCACCGGCAGTGTCGTGGACCTCGAGGTCCGCGTGGATCCCCAGCTATTGGGCGGCGTCGTGGCGCGGGTCGGCGACCTCGTCTTCGATGGCAGTCTGCGAACCCAGCTCTCGCAACTCCGCGCGAGCCTGACCGGAGAAGGTTGAACGATGCCCCTGGACATCAAGCCGGGTGAGATCACCGACATCCTGAGGCGCGAGATCGCGTCGTACGGGCGCGAGATCGATGTCGCCGAGACGGGCACCGTGCTGTCGATCGGCGACGGCATCGCGCGCGTGTACGGGCTCGAGAACGCGCTCGCCGGCGAGCTCGTCGAGTTCCCCGGCAACGTCAGCGGCATGGTGCTGAACCTCGAGGACGACAACGTCGGCGTCGCCGTGATGGGCGCCTTCGAGCACATCCGCGAAGGCGACGTCGTGCGCCGGACCGGCCGCATCGTCGAGGTGCCGGTCGGCATGGGGCTGCTCGGCCGCGTCGTCGACGCGCTCGGCAACCCGATCGACGGCAAGGGCCCCATCGAGTCCACCGAGAACCGCCGCGTCGAGGTGAAGGCGCCCGGCATCGTGACGCGCCAGTCCGTCAACGAGCCGATGGCGACCGGCATCAAGGCGATCGACGCGATGACGCCGATCGGCCGCGGCCAGCGCGAGCTGATCATCGGCGACCGCCAGACCGGCAAGACGGCGATCGCGATCGACACGATCATCAACCAGAAGGGCGGCGACGTCTTCTGCATCTACGTCGCGACCGGGCAGAAGCAGTCGACCGTCGCGCAGGTGGTCGAGAAGCTCACGCAGTTCGGCGCGATGGAGTACACGATCGTCGTCGCCGCGACGGCCAGCGAGTCTGCGCCGCTGCAGTTCATCTCGCCGTACTCGGGCTGCGCGATGGGCGAGTGGTTCCGCGACAACGGCAAGCACGCGCTGATCATCTACGACGATCTCTCGAAGCAGGCCGTCGCGTACCGCCAGCTTTCTCTGCTGCTGCGCCGGCCGCCGGGCCGCGAGGCGTATCCCGGCGACGTGTTCTACGTCCACTCGCGGCTGCTCGAGCGCGCTGCCAAGATGAGCGACGAGCTCGGCGGCGGCAGCCTCACCGCGCTGCCGATCATCGAGACCCAGGCCGGCGACGTCTCCGCGTACATCCCGACCAACGTGATCTCGATCACCGACGGCCAGATCTTCCTCGAGACCGATCTGTTCAACTCCGGCGTGCGGCCGGCCGTGAACGTCGGCATCTCGGTCTCGCGCGTCGGCGGCGCCGCGCAGACCAAGGCGATGAAGGCCGTCGCCGGCAAGCTGAAGCTGAACCTCGCGCAGTACCGCGAGATGGCGGCGTTCGCGCAGTTCGGCTCGGACCTCGACAAGGCTACGCAGGAGCAGCTCGCCAACGGCGAGCGGCTCACCGAGATGCTGAAGCAGCCGCAGTACAAGCCGATGCCGGTCGAGGAGCAGGTGGTGGCGATCTACTCGGCGACGCCGGAGGATCAGCGTCAGTCCTGGGTCCGCGACTATCCGGTCGGCGACCTCGGCCGCTACGAGAGCGAGATGCTCGGCTACATCCGGAGCCAGCACCCGGAACTCCTCGCGACGATCCGCAGCAGCGGGAAGCTCGACGACGACGTGCGGGGCAAACTCGACGCCGCGCTCGACGCGTTCGCGAAGATCTTCCAGCCGACGAGCCGCGGGGCCGCCGCGTAGCCGATGCCGAGCCTCAAGGACATCCGGCGCCGGATCACCAGCGTCAAGAAGACGCAGCAGATCACGCGCGCCATGCGGATGGTGGCGGCCGCCAAGCTGCGGCGCGCGCAGACCGCCATCGAGTCGGCGCGGCCGTATGCGGACCGGATGCGCGAGACGCTGCGCGAAGTCGCGGCGAGCGGCGCCGGCAGCGAGCAGCCGCTGCTGCTGGCGCGCGAGAAGGTCCGGCACGTGGACGTCATCGTCATCACGTCGGACCGCGGGCTGTGCGGCGCGTTCAACGCCAACGTGCTGAAGCGCGCGCAGGCGGACATCCGGGCCCGCGAGACCGGGATCGAGTCGCTGTCGATCATCCCGGTCGGGCGCAAGAGCGCCGAGCAGTTCCGGCGCCGCCGCGCCGGCCAGGTCGTGAAGACCTTCACCGGCATCGCCCGTGTCGAGTACGCGCACGCCGTCGAGCTCGCCGACTACGTGACGGGGCGCTTCCTGTCCGGCGAGAGCGACGAGGTGCTGCTGATCCACAGCGAGTTCGTCTCGACGATGACGCAGCGCCCGCGCTGCTCGCGGATCCTGCCGATGGTCCCGGAGGAGGACGCCGCGGCGCCGGCCGCCGGCGAGCCGGCGAAGCTGCCGTACAAGATCGAGCCGGACGCCGAGTCGCTGCTGCGCGTGCTCGCGCCGAAGGCGCTCGAGGTCGAACTCTACCGCGCGCTGCTCGACAACCAGGCCGGCGAGCACGCCGCCCGGATGACCTCGATGGAGAGCGCGACGCGCAACACGGAAGAGATGATCAGCGCGCTGACTTTGCAGTACAACCGAGCACGACAAGCTGCGATCACCAAGGAACTGGTGGAGATCGTGTCGGGCGCCGAGGCGCTCTAGGAGAGGGTTCGATGGCTCTTGCGAACGGTCACGTAGTGCAGGTGTTGGGTCCGGTGGTGGACGTCGAGTTCCCGCCCGGCGAGCTGCCGGAGGTGTACACGGCGCTGCGTCTCACCAATGCCGCCATCGACGACCGCGAGAACAATCTCGTCGTCGAGGTCGCCCAGCACCTCGGTGAGAACACCGTCCGCTGCATCTCGATGGACTCGACCGAAGGCCTGCGCCGCGGCCAGCCCGTCACCAACACCGGCGACGGCATCCGCGTTCCGGTCGGCGCCGGCACGCTCGGGCGCATCATGAACGTGATCGGCGAACCCGTGGACGAGCGCGGCCCGATCGAGGGCGGCATCACCGCGCCGATCCACCGCGCGGCGCCCGAGTTCGTCGAGCAGGCCACGTCGGCCGAGCTGCTCGAGACCGGCATCAAGGTCGTCGACCTGCTCGCGCCGTATCCGAAGGGCGGCAAGATCGGCCTGTTCGGCGGCGCTGGCGTCGGCAAGACCGTCGTCATCCTCGAGCTGATCAACAACATCGCCAAGCAGCACGGCGGCTACTCGGTGTTCGGCGGGGTCGGCGAGCGCACGCGCGAGGGCAACGACCTCTGGCACGAGATGGCCGACGCCAAGCTCAGCGACGGCACCACCGTGCTGCAGAAGGCCGCGCTGGTGTTCGGCCAGATGAACGAGCCGCCGGGCGCGCGCGCCCGCGTCGGCCTCTCGGCGCTCACCGTCGCCGAGCACTTCCGCGACGAAGAGGGCAAGGACGTCCTGCTCTTCATCGACAACATCTTCCGCTTCACGCAGGCCGGTTCCGAGGTGTCGGCGCTGCTCGGCCGCATCCCGTCCGCGGTGGGCTACCAGCCGACGCTGTCGACGGACATGGGCGAGCTGCAGGAGCGCATCACATCGACGAAGAAGGGCTCGATCACGTCGGTGCAGGCCATCTACGTGCCGGCCGACGACCTCACGGACCCGGCGCCGGCGACGGCGTTCAGCCATCTCGACGCTACCACCGTGCTGAGCCGCGCGATCTCCGAGCTCGGCATCTACCCCGCCGTCGACCCGCTCGACTCGACGAGCCGCATCCTCGACCCGCAGGTCATCGGCGACGAGCACTACAACGTGGCGCGCGGCGTCCAGCAGGTGCTGCAGAAATACAAGGACCTGCAGGACATCATCGCCATCCTCGGCATGGACGAGCTCAGCGAGGAGGACAAGCTCACGGTGGCGCGCGCGCGCAAGCTGCAGCGCTTCCTGTCGCAGCCGTTCAGCGTCGCCGAGCAGTTCACCGGCACGCCGGGCGTCTACGTGCGCATCGAAGACACCATCCGCGCCTTCAAGGAGATCCTCGAAGGCAAGCACGACGAGCTGCCCGAGCAGGCCTTCTACATGGTCGGCACCATCGAGGACGCCATGGAGAAGGCGAAGCGGATGGCCTAGGCGTGCCGCTCCAACTCACCATCGTGACGCCCGAGGGCACCCGCTACGAGGGCCCCGTCGACAGCGTCGTCGTGCCCGGCACCGAAGGCGACTTCGGCGTGCTCCCGGGCCACGAGCGCTTCCTCGCGCCGATCCGCATCGGCGAGCTCGAGGTCCGCAGCGGCAACGACCCGACTCGCAGGTGGGCCGCCGTCGGCGGCGGCTTCGCCGACGTGGGCGCCGAACGCGTCGTGCTGCTCGTCGACACCTGCGAGTTCGCCGCCGACATCGACGAAGCCCGCGCCGAACGCGCCCGCACCCGCGCCGAGCAGGAGCTCGCACACAAGCAGGCCGCCCGCGACGAAGAGTTCAACTTCCGCGTCGAAGAAGCGGCCCTCCAGCGCGCGGTGATCCGGATCCAGGTGTCGAAGAAGAAGGGGATGGCGGCGTAGGGCGCACCGTCCTCGGCCCGCCGCGCCACCTCGTCGCGAGCCGTTCTCGGGAGGTCGGTCCGAGGGGTCGCAGGCCGAGGAAACGCAGGTCTGAGGCCCGTGGTCGGCATGGGCGGCCCTCTTCCACCACGCGTGCACGTGGTGGCTGCGCACGCGCACGATGCCGCGCGAGCGCTTCGTCGACCCCATCGTCTCGCTGCTGTGGGACGGCCTCGGCAAGCTGATCGCCGAGTCCGAGCCGCCGCGCGGCTCGCCCGGCGCACCGCGGCGGAGCCCGATCGGGTGACGGGGGGCGGCGCCCACAGCCCCGCCCGGCGCGAGCGATTGCCGGGTCGTATATACATCTGTATTCTGCGTCGGTGCGCTTCGCGTGGGATCGCAGCAAGAGTGCGCAGAACCTACGTGACCGCGGATTCGACTTCGAGTTCGCGACTCTCGTGTTCGAAGGTCCCACGTTGGAGCGCGAGGACACTCGCCAGGACTACGGAGAACGACGCGTCATCGCCATCGGTTTGGCGCAAGGCATCGCCCTTACCGTCGTCTTCACGGATCGGGCCGAGGTTGGCGAGGTCGTCCGTCGGATCATTTCGGCCCGCGTGAGTAATCGTCATGAGCGTCAAGCGTACTTCGAAGCCCTCGCCGAAGAGTGAGAAGCCGCAACGGGGCCGCGCGCGGCTCGCCAGCCTCCGCAAGGCGGGGGAGCGGACCATCCAGCGCACCTCGCCGCCGGAACTCGCGGATCTGCCCCCGGATTTCTTCGACCACGCCGCGATCGTCCACCCCGTTCCGAAGCGGCCGATTTCGCTGCGCGTGGACGAGGACGTGTTGCGATGGTTCAAGAAGCAGGGGCCGCGCTACCAGTCGCGGATGAACGCCGTGCTTCGCGCCTACATGGCGGCGGTTCAGAAGGGTGCGGCCTGATCCCGGGATCCGGCCCGAGTTGCGCCCCCCCAGCCGCGCTGCCAACTGCGGGTCACCCCAGGGCGCGCGCTCCGATCGAAACGGCCCTGAGCGGCTCAGGCGAGAGGAGATGGCCACCCGGCGCTTCGCGTTCATCGACGGCTTCGTCGTCGCGACGAAGTCGCTGAGCAGGGTCACGAAGCGACGCGGGTCGTCGCGATGGGGAAAGTGGCCGGCGCCCGGGAAGACATCGAGGCGGCTTCCCGGCAGGCGTTCGTGCGCAGCCCGGCCGTGCGCTGCCGGGATCAGCGGATCCCGCTCGCCCCAGACGATCAGGATCGGCAGCTCGTCGGCCAGGTAGAGCCGGTCGCTCGCGGAGACGCGCTGGCCTCCCACGTCGCCGAGCTGCCGGCGATGCCATGGAGCAGCACGAGGAGCGGACCGGTGCCGGCGGCGCGATGGCGCACGCGGTGCCCGTGCAGCGTGATCTCGTACGGCTCCACGACGCGTTGGGAGCCGCGCCTACGCCGATGCGTGCGCGTGCCCGGCGGGCGCCGCGGGCTTGCGCGCGGCGTCCTTGCGGGCGGGTTTGGCGGCTCGCCGGGTAGCGGGCTTCGTCCCCCGCGTCGCCCGCGCACGGCGGTCGAGAAGCCCATGGGCGAGCCTGTTGACCTCGTGGTTCACGTTCCGGATCACGTCGTAGACCGCGCCGATCGACGTCGCCTGGATCTTGCGCACGTCCTTGGCGGTCTTCTCGAACACGTCGAGGCGTTCGAGCACCTCGAGCGGCAGCGCGGCGATCTGCACGTGGATCTCCTCCACCGAGGTCGCGCCGCGATCGATCTGGTCCTGTACGCGGTCGGCGATGCGCCGGATCTCGGCTCGGACCTCGCGCCTCCGGGTCCTGGTGGCAGCCATGGAGCCCTCCGTGCGCCGGTCAAACCGGCGAGTGGCAGTGAATGAAAGAGTCATACGATGAAGGAGTAGCGACCGGCATCGGCCCCGAGTCATGCGCCGTCGGGGGTGACCCCGGAGGTGAAGCGTTGACAGGGGTACGTGTAGGCCCGGTATGGAGCCGCGAAATCCATGCCCCGGGGATACGTGCCGAATAGAGTTGCAGCTCCTCCAGGCATCGGGCTACGCGGAGTAGCCCGATGCCTGGAGGAACTCCCCCGGGCGGCAACCATGGGCCGTATGCCCTTTCTGAACCACTGGCACACCGTTACGCTCCCCGAGCCTCCGCGTGACGGTGTGCGAGCGAAGCATTCTGGGGCCTTTGCGTCTGTCTGCTTGCCAGCCCTCAAGGAAGGGCATAGGCTACCGATCGACTCTTGGGAGACAACCCATGGCGAACGAACGAATAAATGCCCTTTCTGCGGACGCTCCGGCTGCGTCGGGCTATTCCGTCGCCGCTTCCACTGAGGACCGCGCGCGCCGCGATCAACTCGCGCTCGTGCGAATTCTGACGGACGACTCGGAGCCGAATGAGGCGATGCGAAAGCTGGCGGACGAGTACCGCCGCGATGTCGCCGAGGGGCTAATCACGAGCAGCCGCTAGGTTGGTTGCCGAGCCTTGGCACTTCGAGTCTCTCGACGAGTCCCACGTCATCGACGGTTTCCGCTGCGGCGAGCGCCAGCTTGACCACTACTTGCGGCGCCGCGCACTTGATTTCCAAGCGCGCGATACGGCGCGAGTCTTTGTCGCAGTGCGTCCCGGCGAGAAAGTCGTTTGGGCTTTCTACACGCTTTCGAACGCTTCGCTTCCGCGTGACGCACTATCCGAGGAAGAGGCGGCGGGCTTGCCCGATCCCATTCCGGGAACGCTACTCGGCAGGATGGCAGTGCATCGGGAGTTGCAGCACAGCGCGGAAAAGCTGGGCCGGCGCGCGCTCATGAATGCGCTCCTACGCGCGGAGTTCGCCGCTCGAACGTCCGCGTCGTGCTTTCTCATGGTCGACCCTAAGGAAGACTCGGGCGCGTTCTACCTTGGCCACGGTTTCGTGCCCGCTCCCGGGCAGCCCGACCGCTTGCTCTACGCCATGAGCAAGATCCGCGAGCTCGGATTGCCGCCGCCTGAGTAGTCTTCCCGCTTCTTCTTCTTGATGCTCTTCCTGCTCGTCTTCGTCTTGCTCTTCTACTTGGTGCTATGCGCGCCGAGCGGCGGCCAGCTGCCCGCCGTCCACTGGAGCCCGGCCGCCGCAAGGATGTTCGCGGACGCGCGCTCTTGGAAGTCGCGCAAGTGGTCGCGCGGTCGGCGTGGGCGCCGGCTGGTGCCAGCAGGAACACGACTTCTGCGGACTCCTCTTCCCTCCGATCTCGCAGCGGATGCGCCTACTGGTCCGCCAGGCCCGGTCGCTGCGCCTCCACTTCGGCTCGCGCACGGGGCCACGTCCCGACATCCTGGTCGGAGGCCTCGGGCAGCGCACCCTGGACAGCGCGGCGCGCTACGCGGACGCGTGGAACGGGATCGCCTCGCCTGGGGGGCTCTTCGAACGCCGGGAGCGCCTGCGTCGGCTGTGTGTTGCCTACGGGCGGTCGCCCGACGCGGTGGAGATCAGCGCGACCGTGCGCAGCCTCGTCAGCGACTGAGCCCGGGACGGCCGCCGGCTGGCGCGGGCGCTGGCCGAGAGCCAGGGGCTCTCCCTGGCCGACGTGCACGAGCGGATCGCCGTGGGCTCGTCGGAGGAGCTGGTCGCGCGCACGCGGAGTTACCTGGCCGCCGGCGTCGACCACGTGGTCTACCAGCCGCTCGCGCTGCCCGCCCGCCAGGGACTGCAGGCCTGCCGGGAGCAGCTGGAGGCGCTGGCGAAGGT
>JBDIVR010000032.1:0-42951 GCA_039794265.1 Myxococcota bacterium | reverse complement strand
GGACTTCTTGGCATGATTGGTCATGGCGGTTCCTTCTTGGTGTAGTGACCCCCTCCGTACCACACGGAGGGTGAAGGAGCCGCCGCTCTATTCTTCTAGAAGATCAACCGTTTCTGGGACATCCCCTATCTGCGCGTCCGCATCGGGCGACGACTGCAAGCGTTGGGCGCGGTGGCGCTCAAGAACACGGTGTATGCGCTGCCGCAGAGCGACGCGGCGCGGGAGGATCTCTCCTGGGTGCTCCGGGAGATCGTCGAGGCCGGCGGCGAGGCCGTGCTCGTCGCTGCGACGCTGCTCGAAGGCCTGGCCGACGAGAACGTCGCGGCGCTGTTCGACGCGGCGCGCTCCGCCGACTACGCGCGGATCAGCGAGCGCGCTCGCAAGCTCGAATCCTCGCTGCGCGGGAAGCTCGGCACCTCGGCACGCGCCGCCGCCGAGCTTCGTCGTCTGGAGCAGCAGCTCTCGGACACGATCGCGCTCGACTTCTTCGAGGCGCCGGGGCGGGAGGTGGCGCAAGCGCGCATCGAGGCGATTGCGGCGCGCGTGCGCGCCGCTGCGTCCCAGCCCGAAGCCGGCGCCCCGCACAGGTCGCGGCCGGATCCCCGCCAGATCGTCGGAGGCACCTGGGTTACGCGACGCGGTGTCCATGTCGACCGCATCGCGTGCGCCTGGCTGATCCGGCGCTTCCTCGACCCCGAGGCCCGCTTCGTCTTCGTGTCGCCGAGCGGCTACGAGCCGCAGCCGGGCCACATCCGCTTCGACATGGTCGACGCCGAGTTCACGCACGAAGGCGACCGCTGCTCGTTCGAGGTCCTGCTCGACGAGGCCGGCATCAAGGAGCCGGCGCTGCGCGCGATCGGCGAGGTGGTGCACGACATCGATCTCAAGGACGCGAAGTTCGGCCGGCCCGAGGCTCCGGGCGTCGCCCGGCTGCTCGAGGGGATCGCGGCTGCCCATCGGGAAGACGAACGGCGCCTCGAGCGCGGGTCGCAGATCTTCGAGGATCTCTACCGCGCCTTCGGCCGGAGGGCCCGGTGAGCGAGCCGGAGACCCGCGAGGCCGCAGCGGCGGCGACGGATGCAAGCGCGGAAGACGCTGCGCGCGGGCACGGCGTCTCCTTCGGCGAGGCGCTCCGCGCCTGGACGCGCATCGCGCTGAACAGCTTCGGCGGGCCCGCGGGACAGATCGCGGTGATGCACCGCGTCCTCGTCGAGGAGAAGCGCTGGGTGAGTGAGGAGCGCTTCCTCCACGCGCTCTCCTACTGCATGCTGCTGCCCGGCCCGGAGGCCCAGCAGCTCGCGACCTACATCGGCTGGCTGCTGCACCGGACCCTCGGCGGGCTCGCCGCCGGCATCCTCTTCGTGCTCCCCGGCTTCGTCACGATCCTGGCGCTGAGCCTCCTTTACGCTGCGTACGGCGACGTCCCGCTCGTCGAGGGCATCTTCTTCGGAATCAAGCCCGCCGTCCTCGCGCTCGTCCTCGAGGCGCTGCTTCGGATCGGGCGCCGCGCGCTCGGGCACCGCGTGCAGGTCGCGATCGCAGCGGGTGCCTTCATCGCGATCTTCTTTCTCGACGTCTCCTTCCCATGGATCGTGCTCGGGGCCGGAGTCCTCGGCCTCGTGGGCTCGCGGTTCCTCCCGGAGGCCTTCCGTCCGCCGAGGCCGGCGCTCGCGGCGGGCAGCGTGCCGGTCGCGGACGCGTTGCTCGACCACCAGGTGCCCGACCACACGCGACCCTCCGTCGTGCGTGCGCTCCGCGTAGCCGTCATCGGCCTGGCTCTCTGGTGGCTGCCGATCGCCGCCATCGCCTGGGCTCGTGGCACGAGCGATGTCTTCACGCAGATCGCGTTCTTCTTCAGCAGGCTCGCCGTCGTGACCTTCGGCGGTGCCTACGCGGTCCTCGCCTACATGGCGCAGCAGGCCGTCGAGCACTACGGATGGCTCAGCCCGGGCGAGATGCTCGACGGCCTCGGCATGGCGGAGACGACGCCGGGCCCGCTCATCCAGGTGGTGCAGTTCGTGGGGTTCCTGGGCGCGTACCGGGACCCGGGCGAGTTCTCGCCGTGGGTCGCCGGCACGCTCGCCGCCGTGCTCACGACCTGGGTGACGTACGTGCCGTGCTTCCTCTGGATCTTCCTCGGCGCGCCGTGGATCGAGCGCCTCCGCCAGAGCCCGCCGCTGCGCGGCGCCCTCGCGGGGATCACCGCGGCGGTCGTCGGCGTGGTGCTGAACCTCGCGATCTGGTTCTCGCTCCACACGCTCTTTGCGACGGTCGGCGAGCAGCGTCTGGGCCCCCTCGTCCTGCAGGTCCCCGCCTGGGCGACGCTCGACGTGGCGGCCGCGGCGATCGCGCTCGGCGCGGCCGTGGCCACGCTCTACTTCCACGTCGGCATGTTGCGCCTGATCGCCGGCTGCGCCGTCATCGGTGTCGCATGGAGGCTGCTCGGGCCGGCAGGCTGAAGGGAAGGCACCGATCTGGAGGGATCCGATCATGACCGGCGCGGTGACAAACGCCTGTGTCGATGCCCTCCTCGCCGACGTGCACGCGGACGAGGTGCACCGCCGCGTCGAGCGCGCGCGCAGCGGCGGAGGGCCGCCCGCATGAGGAGCAATCGAAGCGGCCACAGGCATCGAGTCCGTCGCCTGCTTGCGGGCCTGCTCAGTGCATCGGTGCTGGCAGGAGTCGGAGGCTTCCGAAGGAGGAGATCCACGATGACAGCGCTGCGACGACTCGCTCTGGTCTTTTCGCGAGACGGAGCTTTCGTGACGCGCGGGTGCCGATGAACTCGAGATGGTTGGAGACCGGGGACACGGGGGATCCGTCCCTGCCCGGCGCGAAAGGAGAGCAAGCATGACGATCGATGGTCCGCTCGATTCTCTGACGATCACGAGGCGGACGGCGCTCGGGCTGCTCGGTGCAGCTGCGAGCCTGCCGCTCGCCACGACGGGAGGAGTCGCCATGGCGCAGGTCACGAGCCAGACCAGACGTCCTCGGATCTACGACGGGGCTCATGTCCCGAAGCCGCTTCCCTTCGATCCCAAGAAGCTCGAGGGCCTCTCCGAGCGGCTCCTCGTCTCGCACCACGAGAACAACTACACGGGCGCCGTGAAACGGCTCAATGCGATCGAGGCGCAGATCGCTGCACTGCCGCGCGACGCCGCGCCCTTCCAGATGGGGTCCCTCAAGCGGGAGGCGCTGATCGCAGCGAACTCGATGCGCCTGCACGAGCTCTACTTCGCGAACCTGGGCGGCCAAGGAGGCGCAGGCGGCTCCTTCGCGGCGCTCGCGGAGGCGCAGTTCGGGAGCCTGGGGGCGTGGGAGCACGACTTCCGGCTCACCGGCCTCTCGCTGGCCGGCGGCTCAGGCTGGGTGATCGCGACCTACGAGCCCGAGCGCGGCGCCCTCCACAACGTCTGGGCGTGGGACCACATGCACGGCTTCGCGGGTGGCGTGCCGCTCCTGGTGATGGATATGTACGAGCACTCCTACCAGATGGACTACGGCGCCGACGCGAAGGGCTACGTCGACGCATTCTTTGCGAACCTTCGCTTCGACGAAGTCGATCGGCGTCTCGGCGCGGCCACGAGCCGCGCAGGCTGGAAAGAGAAGTCGTGACGAGTTCGCTTCGCTGCCTGCGAGGAGAAGGTCGAGCTCCTTCCGACCGGCAGCCCGAGTTCCGGTTCGAGGAGATGATGGACCAGCGCGTGGAGGGCGTTCGGGAGCGGGTGCTCGCTGCGGCGTGAAGCGGGAAGTCCGCGGCGCGCGATTCAGTCTTCCGACCATACCCCCAGCCGCGTCTCGGCCATCGTTCCGATGTAGATTCGACCTTCCACTCGCTGGGCCGACGTCGCTCCGCAGAGTGTGTCGCCATCGTGCTGCAGAAGCCTCTGCGCCTCGAGGGTCTTCGGGTAAGCCGGGTCCCATTCGAGCTTGCCGAACAGTTCGAGAAGCCGGCCCTGTTTCCGACGCGCGACGAACTCCTGGAGCGCAGCCATCACGGCCGCCCTCCTGGTGGGAGCGCCGCTGAGCGCAACGGCCCGTTCGATGAGATCCGGGTCGAGATCGAGATTCGTCGCCATGCGGAAGAGACTACACGCCTGGCGACGATCCTGACCAGCTGGCTCCCTGGGCCCACGGCGAGGCGGCGGGTGGGGGGCGACGCCGAGAGCCGCCTTGCCCCCCCGGCCGCTCACGCGCCGACGCGGAAGTGCATCACGTCGCCGTCGGCGACGACGTACTCCTTGCCCTCGACACGGAGCAGCCCCTTCGCGCGCGCGCCGGCCTCGCCGCCGCAGGCGATGTAGTCGTCGAACGCGATCACCTCGGCGCGGATGAAGGTGCGCTCGAAGTCGGTGTGGATCTCGCCGGCCGCCTGGGGCGCGAGCGTGTGGCGGCGGATCGTCCACGCGCGCACCTCCTTCTCGCCGGCGGTGAAGTAGGTGATGAGGTCCAGCAGCTCGTAGGCGGCGCGGATCAGGCGGTGCAGCCCCGGCTCGGCGAGGCTCAGCTCCGCCAGGTACTCGAGGCGTTCGTCTTCGGCGAGCTCCGCCAGCTCCGCCTCCACCTGTGCGCACACGCGCACGACGCCGGCGCCCTCGGCGGCGGCGCGCTCCTCGAGCGCCTTCACGTGGGGATTGCCGGCCGTGAGCGCCGCCTCGTCGACGTTCGCCACGTAGAGCACGGGCTTCGCGGTCAGCAGGAACAGCGAGCGGAACAGCGGGCGCTGCTCGTTCGACACCGCGAAGGAGCGGGCCGGCAGGCCCTCCGAGACGTGGGCCAGCAGCGGCTCGAGCAGCGCCAGCTCCTCCCGGGCTTCCTTGGCGCCACTCTTCGCCTGGCGCGCGACGCGCTCGACGCGACGCTGCAGCGTGTCGAGGTCCGCCAGCGCGAGCTCCGTGTCGATCGTCTCGACGTCGCGATCCGGGTCCGGCGACCCGTCGACGTGGACGACGTTCGGGTCCTCGAAGCAGCGCACCACGTGCACGATCGCCGCGGTCTCGCGGATGTGGGCGAGGAACTGGTTGCCGAGGCCCTCGCCGCGCGAGGCGCCCCGCACGAGCCCGGCGATGTCCGTGAACTCCACCGTCGCCGGCACCACGCGCTGGCCGTGCACGATCGCATCGAGCGCCGCGAGCCGAGCGTCCGGCACCGCCACGATCCCCGAGTTCGGCTCGATCGTGCAGAACGGATAGTTCTCGGCCGCGATCCCCGACGCGGTCAGCGCGTTGAAGAGCGTGCTCTTGCCCACGTTGGGCAGCCCGACGATGCCGACTCGAAGTGCCATGGGGGGCGGAGATTCCCGAATTTCGCGGGAAACGCGAGCCCGACCCCGTTCAAGCCGCCCGCGGTGCGACCTCCCGTTCGATCTTGCGCCGCACGGTGCGGTCGGCGACGTCAAGATCGTGGCGGGCCTGGAGATTGATCCAGAATTCGGGCGACGTGCCGAAATACCGCCCGAGCCTGAGCGCCGTGTCGGTGGTGATTGCCCGCTGCCCGCGCACGATGTCGTTCAGCCGCGAGCGCGGCACATGCAGCGCCCCCGCGAGCTCGTAGACGCTGAGCCCCAAGGGCTCGAGGAAGTCCTGGCGCAGGATGTCGCCCGGATGGACCGGCGGCAGCCGCCGCCCGGTGGAGACGTCGGAGAAGTCGATCTTCCGCTCGTCGATGTCCTCGCGCTTGATAGCCATGGTCACTCTCCTCAGTGGGAATCGACGATCTCGACGTCCCAGGCTTCGCCCTCGCGCCACGAAAAGCAGATGCGCCACTGGTCGTTGACGCGGATGCTGTGCTGGTCCTTCCGGTCGCCGTGCAATGCCTCGAGGCGATTTCCGGGCGGGACGCGCAGATCGTTGAGTCCCTTCGCCGCATCGACCGCCATGAGCTTGGCGCGGGTCCGCCGCTGGATCTGCTGCGGAAGATCGCGGACGGCATGGCCGGCGAAGATCGCCGCGGTGCGCTTGTCGGCAAAGCTCTTGATCACTCCGAACCGTACCGCTAAACAGGACGTCCTGTCAAACGCAACGTCCCCGCTACGGCCGCGGGACAATCGCGCGTCGAGAGCATCCCGCACCGGAGGGTCGGCCCCATGGATCTGCGCCATCACTTTCGCAGCCTGCACGCCACACCGTTCGTGATCCCGAACCCGTGGGACGCCGGCTCCGCGCGCATCCTCGCGGCGCTCGGCTTCCCGGCGCTGGCGACGACGAGCGCGGGCTTCGCGAACGCACTGGGCCGCCCCGACGGGCGCGTCACGCGCGAGGAGGCGATCGCGCACTGCCGCGTCATCGCATCCGCGACGCCGCTCCCCGTCAGCGCCGATCTCGAGAACGGCTTCGGCGACACGCCCGAGGCGGTCGCCGAGACGATCGCGATCGCGAGCGGGACGGGCCTCGCGGGCTGCTCGATCGAGGACTGGGGCGGCGAGCGCGGACTCTACGAGAAGGGGCTCGCGGTCGACCGCGTGCGCGCGGCCATCGAGGCGAGTCGCAAGGACGCGTCGCCGCTCGTCGTGACGGCGCGCTGCGAGAACTTCCTGCGCGGCAACCCCGACCTCGCCGACACCATCGCGCGTCTCCAGGCCTATCAGGAGGCGGGCGCCGATGTGCTGTACGCGCCGGCGCTCTCTAACGTCGGGCAGGTGCGGAGCGTCGTCGCGGCGATCGACCGGCCGCTCAACGTGTTGCTGCTGCCGGGCGGACCCACCGTGCCGGAGCTGTTCGCGGCCGGCGCATCGCGCGTATCGACGGGCAGCGCGCTCGCGACCGCGGCGCAGGACGCGCTGGTGCAGGCCGCGCGGGAGCTGCTCGACGCGGGCACGACCGAGTGGTGGACGCGGGCGCTGCGGTCGGTAGGGGTTGTGAGCGAGGCGCTGCGCGGGAGGTGAGGGTCTCGGCTTGCCCGCGGAGCGGCGAGGCTCGGATGCAACGTCGACCGGCACTTCTATGAGTACCGCTCGCCCCGGCCACTCGAGCAGATCGAGGCCGACATCCAGACGATCGAGAACGACATCGTGACGATGTTGCGCGAGGTGGCGGGGTAGGCCCGGCGGCCCGAAAAGGTCGGCACTCCAGACGGGAGTGCCGGCATTTCCTGCAGTGCCCAGCGGGGCAGGTTGACGACCGGCTCGGGGCTGTCACAATTTCTCGGACTCTAGATATAAATGCCGAGGAATCGTGACAGAGTCCTCACCGGCCGATCGCACGCGCCGCCTGCTCCGGGAGCTGGGCATCGCCCGCCCGCGCGACCTGACGAAGGCCGGCGTCACCCCCACCCACCTACGCCGGCTGGTGGAGCGGGGCGAGGTGGAGAGGGTGGGCCGCGGGCTCTACGCCCTTCCCGGCGCTCGGCGCGACGAGCGGGGCGACCTGGCCGAGGTGGCCCGGCGCGTGCCCGACGGAGTGGTGTGCCTGCTCTCGGCGCTGCGCTTCCACGGGCTCACGACGCACAACCCGGTGGAGGTGTGGCTGGCGATCGAGCGCAAGGCCTGGCGCCCGCGCATCGAGCACCCCCCGCTGCGGGTCGTCTACCTGTCCGGGCCGGCCTTCGAGGAGGGCATCGAGGAGCACGCCGTCGAGGGCGTCCCGGTCCGCGTCTACAGCGCGGCCAAGACCGTGGCCGACTGCTTCAAATTCCGGAACAAGATCGGCGTCGACGTGGCCGTGGAGGCGCTGCGCGACTACCGAAGACTGCACCCGAAGGGTCTCGACGACGTCTGGCGCCATGCGCAGCAGGACCGGGTGGCGCGGGTCATGCGTCCCTACCTGGAGAGTCTTTCGTGACGACCCCCGATCCCGCGGCGTCCGTTCGCGCGCGGCTCGCCCTGCTGGCCCTCGAGCAGAAGGTCGAGTTCCAGCTGTTGCTCTCCGAGTTCGCCATCGAGCGGCTCCTCTACCGGCTCGGGCGGTCGCGTCACCGGGACGGCTACGTGCTCAAGGGCGCCATGCTCTTCCGTCTGTGGTCTCCGGTGCGGGGCCGGTCGACCTGGGACCTGGACCTGCTCGGGCACGGTCCCGACGGCGTGGCGGACGTAGCGGACGCACTCCGCGAGGTCTGCGCGATTCCTTGCGCCGACGGCCTCACGTTCGACCCGGACTCGCTGCGGGCCGAGGAGATCCGCGCGGCGGAGAAGTACGCCGGCGTTCGCACGCGGCTCGTGGCCACACTGGCCGGCGCGCGAATTCCCATGCAGGTGGACGTGGGCTTCGGAGACGCGGTCACGCCGCCCGCCGAACGGATGACCTACCCCACGCTGCTGGACCACCCAGCCCCCGAGATTCTCGTCTATCCACGCGAGGCCGTCGTAGCCGAGAAGCTCGAGGCGATGGTGTCTCTGGGCACGACCAACAGCCGGATGAAGGACTTCTACGACCTCCACCAGCTGGCCCAGGGCTTTGCCTTCGAGGGCCGCGTCCTCGCCGAGGCCATCGTGGCCACCTTCGCGCGCCGTGGCACGCCGCTCCCCGAGGAGGCACCGCTGGCGATCACGCCCGGCTTCCTCGCCGACCCGGCTCGCGCCGCCCCTGCGGGAGTTCCTGGTGCCAGTCCTCGAACGGATTGCTCGGCGGCGACCCTTTTCGGTGTACTGGCCTCCGGGCGGACCATGGAGCGCCGACCCGGCCGACGGGAAGTCGTGAAGGGACGCTGCTTCCGGTCCGCGCCGATCTCGAGAACGGCTTCGGCGACGCGCTCGAGGCGGTGGCCGATACGATCGCGCACTGCTGCGCGTCGCGTGGCGTCTGTCTGAGCCCGCCTGGTCCGCGCGCGTGCAGCACGGGTGTCTCGATTCGCCGCGGCAGCGTGTAGAAGCGGGGGCACCTGGGACGGCGCCGGCCCGCTCCGGTCGCAACGGATACGACTTCCTTCGCATGGCACGCCTGATGCTAGGTCGGCTTGCAGCGGCTTCGCCGCTCGCTCCGATGCTGCGCGGAGCGAATCCATCGAGGGAACGTCATGTCGACATCGCGAACGCTCACGTTGGGTTTCGCACTCTGCTCGGTCCTCGCCCTGCCTCCGCCGGCCGACGCCAAGAACAAGTGGAAGAAGAAGCATTTCGCCATCGAGGAAGCCACGATCGCCGAGATCCAGGCGGCGATCCTGAAACGGCAGCTCACTGCCACGGACGTGGTGGAGCTCTACCTCGAGCGCATCCAGACGTTCGAGGGGACCTGCGTGAACCAGCCGGAGGGCATCCTCGGGCCGATCTCGACGATCCCGAACGCCGACAAGCTCAACGCGTTGACCACGTTGAACCTGCGGCCGGCGAAGCTCGCCGCGTGGGGCTTCGACCCGCGCAAGGCGCGCAGCATCACGGACCCCTTCGACGGCGATCCGGCGATGCCGGATGCGCTCGAAGCGGCCGCCGCGCTCGACGCGAAGTTCCGTAGGACCGGCAAGCTGGTCGGGCCGCTGCACGGCGTCGTCATGGGCATCAAGGACCAGTACGACACCTTCGACATGCGCACGACGTCCGGCGCCGATGCGTTCTGGGCGAACGATCGGCCGCCCGACGACGCCACCTTCGTCCGGCAGCTCCGCGAGGCCGGCGCGATCATCCTCGGCAAGACCAACATGGGCGAGTACGCCGCCGGCGGCATCACCGGCACGCGGAGCTCGTGGGGCGGCACGTTGTGCAACGCCTACGACACCGAGCGCGATCCGGGCGCGTCGAGCGGCGGATCGGGCGTGGCGGTGGCGGCGAACTTCGTCACGTGCGCGATCGGCGAGGAGACCGGCACCTCCGTGCGCGAGCCGGCCAAGAACAACAACGCGGTGGGCCTCGCGCCGACGCGCGAGCTGGTGAGCGCCGACGGCATGATCCAGCGCGGGATCACCACGCGCGTCGGACCGATCTGCCGCACCGTCGAGGACACCGCCCGGGTCCTCGACGCCTTCGCCGGCTTCGATCCGAAGGACGAGCTCACCGCGTTCAGCATCGGGCGCAAGCCGTGGCTCCCGTACCAGAACTACACCGAGCGCAAGCGCCTCGACGGCCGGCGTATCGGTGTCGTGCGCGAGTACATGGACAAGGAGCTGTTCACCGTCGCCGACGCCGAGACCATCGACATCATCGACCGCGAGATCAGCGTGCTGCGCCGGCTCGGCGCGAAGGTCATCGACCCGGGACCGGGCGGGGCGCTCTTCCAGAGCTGCGTCGACAGGTACGCACCGAAGTGGCGAAACCAGCAGTTCATCCGGCAGTTCCCAGACGAGTTCCCGGTCGACGCCAGCGGCGCCCCGCTGTCGGACCACATCGCCAAGCTGCTCGGCATGTTCTTCGACACGACGCTGGTGCCGAAGAGCGCCAGCGGCCAGCCGAGCATTCGCAACCTGGGATCCCAGTCCGGCGACGCCGGGGACGCCCGCTACAACTACGATGCGTACATCATCGAGCGGGGTGATGCAGAGATCCAAAGCCTCACCGACCTGATCGAGAAGGCGAACTTCTGGGAGGATCCCGCGATGCCGAACCGGCTCGGCAGCCTGGTGAACGCCAACACCGCGCAGACCCTCGCGAGCAGCGCCACGCTCCAGACCGTCGTCTTCCAGTGTTTCGCGGAGCTCGAGCTCGACGCCGTGGTCTACCCGACCGGCAACGTCCCGCCGGCGATCCTGACCGCGCGCCAGGAGCCCTCGGTCAACGACCGCAGCTCGGGCCTCTGGACCTACATCAACAGCCGCGGCTTCCCGGCGCTCACGGTCCCGGCCGGCTTCACCACTCGTGTGTACGACCGCGGAGCCGACGGTGAGCTGCTGCCCGCGATCCCCGCGGCACTGCCGGTGGGCATCGACTTCCTGGGCCTGCCGTTCAGCGAGCCCACGCTGTTCGAGATCGGCGCCGCGTACGAAGCAGCCAGCCGCCACCGACGCCAACCGCCCGGCTTCGGCGCGCTCGATGTCAGCGGCAAGCCCGCCTACAAGAGGCCCAAGGGCAAGCCCCGCCCGATGCCGAAGTGGCGCAAGTTCCAGGAGTGGGAGATGAGAGCGATGGACGAGAACTGAACGGATCCGGGGCACCCCGCGAGGCCCGGTCGGCTGTGAGCTGGCCGGGCGTTTGCGCGTTTGGGGGTTGGGGGACGGGTCGAGCTTCGCATCGAGAGACCTCAGGGGAACGCGCGCGGTGAGAGACGTTGCCGGAGTCGCTTCGGCAGATCCGCGTGCACCCTCCTGACACGCTTGGGGTTCGGCCTGGGCCGCTGGCATGCGAGGCACGTGTTCGCGGTCGGACCTGCAGGATTCCCCTACTCGTGCGCGGCCGATCGGCCGAAGGGCCGGCCGAAGGGCCGGCCGAAGGGACGCAGCCGTGCGTATCGAGGGCAAATGCCCTCATCTTGTACTCCGGGTACAGCGCGTGTCTACTGAGCGCGCCGCTACACCACGGTGACCATAGGAAGGAGCGACACGATGGGCTCGGAAGTCCGACGGGGATCGGCATCGGATCGCGCGTGCATCCGCCCGGCATTGCGCCTGGGCTTGGCGGTGCTCGGGGTGCTGGTGGGCGCCTCGGCGGCACTCGCGCAGGAGGGACCCGGTCTCGAATGGGAACGCGGGCCGGGTACGGCTCCGATCGGGGGCACGCTCGCGGAGGTCGACCTCGGTGCAGAGCACGCCTTCCTGGACGCGGAGGGTTCCAAGCTCCTGATGGAGCTGATGCAGAACCCGGTGTCGGGCGACGAGATGGCAACCATCGCGCCGATCGCAGACGAAGAGGGCTGGTTCCTCATCTTCGAGTGGGACGCGGTTGGCTACGTGGCCGACGATGAAAAGAACTCCCTCGACTCTGACGCGATGTTGGAGTCCATTCGTGAAGGAACCGCGGCGGCCAACGAGGAGCGGCGCAAACGCGGCTGGTCGACCATGGACATCGTCGGCTGGCACGAGCCTCCGCACTACGACGAGCGCACCAAGAACCTGAGCTGGGCGATCATCGGTGAGAGCAGCGGCGGGGAACGCTCGATCAATCGCATCATCAAGATCCTCGGGCGCCGAGGCGTGATGACGGCGACGCTCGTAGCTTCTCCGGAAGAGCTTCCGACGGCCGTGCCGGCGGTGGACGCGCTGCTCGAGGGCTATCGCTTCCAAGCGGGCAGCACCTATGCGGAGTACCTGCCCGGAACGGACCAGCTGGCGGCGTACGGGCTCACGGCCCTGGTCGTCGGCGGAGGCGGAGCGGCGCTCGTGAAGAGCGGTCTGCTCGCCAAGGTGTGGAAGCCCCTGGTCGCGGCCCTGGTGGCGCTCGGAGCGGGGATCAAGCGGCTCTTCTTCACGAGCTCGCAGCACGATCCCGAGCGACCCATCACCTGATGCCCTGATCCGACGGACCCTGCGCATGGAGCTGTGGCTCGTCCTCGGAGCACTGTACACGCTGCAGTGCCTGGTATGGCTTCCGCCAGGCGCCGTCTCGTTCGTGCGTGCGGCTCGCTCGTGGTTCACGGTGACGGGCCCCGGATGGGGGCTGCTGCATCCGCTGCCCTCCGGCGCGGGGCAGCTCGCCACGAGGCTCCCCCTGTCCGAGCGCGAGGGACGATTGCACGGCCCCGGGGCCCCGGGCTGGCTCGCGGAACACCGCTGGAACGCGGCCGGCCCGGCCGTGGATACGGCCGCGCTCGCGGGCGCCGAGGCCCGAGGTCGCGTCGTGAGCGTCGGGGGACACCCGTTCGCGCGCGCCCTTTCCCAGGAGCAGGCCGAGGCGATCGCGGTCCTTCTTCGAGCACTCGGGAATGCGGAAGCCGAGAAGCAGAGGGCGCTACTCGAGGCAGCGGTCCAGCGATCGCTCTCCCTGGCGCTCTATCGCGACGAGAAGGAGCACGTCGAGCGGAGCACGCGGTGGCTGCGCTGGTCGAGCGACCTCTACGCGATCGCACTGCTCGCCGGGCTTCCGTTCGCTTCCGCACTCTGGGGGACGGAGCGCGTGCTGCTACTGAGCCTGCCCGGTGTCGCTGCGCTCCACGTTTCGACGGTCGCGGCGCTGGTGCGGGCGTTCCGGCGCCTAAACCCGGGGCGCGCCGGCGCCCTAGCAGAGGTCCTGCTGGCGACGGCGCTGTACCCGCCGCTCCTGCTTCGGGCCGTGCACGACCTCCGGACCCGGAAGCTCGCCGCCTTTCATCCCGCTACGGTGGCGTGCGCCGAGCTTCCACCCGAGGAGGGACGCGTCTTCCTGCGCCGGGAGATCCTACGCGCAGGTGTCCGGGCGGCTTCCGCAGAGAAGCACGTCTTCGGTCTCGACGCGATCGAGTGCAGCGCGCTGTGGCGCCTGGTCGGTGAGTTGGGAGAAACGGAGCAGACGCTGTTCGCCCGCTCCGCGCCGCAGGATCCGCTCGCCGAGAGCTACTGCCCGGCGTGCCTGTGCGAGTACCGATGCGACTCCGGAGCGTGCGTCGATTGCGGCGTTGATCTGGTGGGGTGGTGAGGAGAGGCGTTGCCCTGCAATGCCGGATGCGGGCGATCGACGAGAACTGATCCGGGGCACCCTGCGACGGCCTGGCAGGGAGCGTCGAGAGCGCGAGCGCAGCCGTTGGTCTCGTCAACTCGGTCGCCGAGTCGGCGGGAAGCCGGTCGGCGGTTCAGGTTGTCCAGACGGCCGGTTGCCCCCTCGAGGAGGCACCACTAATCTACGCTGACCTCGCCCCCCCCCAGATGTGACCGGATCCGACACGGCGACAGCCGACGATCCCGATTGGCTCACCTCTCCAGTCCGGAGAGCGGCCGCGGAGGTCGGATGTCGAGAGGGAATCCAGTTCAGTTGAGGCTGGGAGCTTCGAGTACCGAGCCCGTTGGGCCGCCGTTCCCTCGGATTGCACCGCAAGGCGCACCGGAAATGCCGCCGCTTCGGGCGGTAGGCCTCTTCGCCGGGATCGGCGGGGTGGAGGCAGGCCTGCACCGCGTCGGCCACGAGACAGTAGCTCTCTGCGAGATCGACGGCGGTGCCGTCAACGTGCTCGAGAAGCACTTCCCAGGGGTTCCCATCCACCGCGACATCGTCGCGATGAAGTCGCTTCCGCGAGGCACGGACCTCGTCGTCGCCGGCTTTCCCTGCCAGGACCTCAGCCAGGCGGGTAGGACCGTCGGGATCAGTGGGGCGAGATCCGGTTTGGTCGGGCACGTATTCCGGTTGCTGGAGAAGCGCAGGGTCCCTTGGGTCCTGATCGAGAACGTTCCATTCATGATGCAGCTCGGGGGTGGTGCAGGCATGGGCCTCATCGTCAGCGAGTTCGAGCGACTGGGATACAAGTGGGCCTACCGTGTCGTCGACACTCTCGCCTTCGGTTTGCCCCAACGTCGCGAGCGGGTATTCCTCCTAGCGTCGCGGAACGACGATCCCAGGAGGGTGCTGTTCGCGGATGATGCCGGCGCTCCGACTCCGCGTAGGCCGAGTCGGCATCGCGCGTTGGGCTTCTACTGGACCGAGGGTGTCCGCGGGTTGGGAACTGCGGTCGATGCCGTTCCTACACTGAAGGGTGGATCTTCGATAGGAATTCCGTCCCCTCCCGCGATTCTCCTCCCTTCGGGACGAGCAGTTACACCCGACGTCCGCGATGCCGAACGCTTGCAGGGGTTCCCGCCCGACTGGACCATGCCAGCGCAATCGGATGGAAAGCGAATCGGCCACAGGTGGAAGCTAATCGGGAACGCCGTCACCGTAGACGTTGCCCAATGGATCGGTTTCCGTCTGCGATCGCCAGGGCACTATGATCCTTCGTGGGATAGTCCTCTCGCCGCTGGCTCTCGTTGGCCGAGCGCGGCTTGGGGCGATGGTTCCCAGCGGGCCGCCGCGACTGTCTCGACTCGGCCCTTCTCCGTCGAAGGAGCCCCTATCCACAAGTTCCTCCAGTTCGAGAAGCGAGATCTGTCCGCGCGGGCCACTGCCGGGTTTCTCGGTCGTCTGCGGTCGGGCTCCCTGCGTCGTCCCCCCTGGTTCGAGTCGGCCCTGGAGCGCCATCTGGAACAGATGATTCGGCGCGCCGGATAGCCTTTTTGGCTAGCGTCTCGCGCGAGAGCGAGACCGATATTGACTCCGATTTCATCATCGACGCGTACGCGACGCCCCGGCGTTCCCGCCCCTTCGTCCGAGAACGCTCGCAACCGGATGCTCGCGACACGGCGAACAAACACCGGACCCGAGCGGTTGTTGCGGTCCGAGCTGCACCGACTGGGCTTGCGATTCCGGCTGCATCGAAGAGTGGACCCGAAACTGCGCCGCCAGGTCGACATCTCGTTCGGCAGCGCTCGGGTTGCAGTCTTCGTCGATGGTTGCTTCTGGCACGGTTGCCGGGTTCACGGCACGGAAGCAAAATCCAATGCCGACTTCTGGCGCAAGAAAATCGACGACAACAGGCGCCGCGACCTGGATACGAACGCCAGGTTGAGAGCGGATGGGTGGAAGGTTCTCCGCATCTGGGAGCACGAGTCGCCCGCCGTTGCGGCATTGCGCGTCGCAGCGGAGGTACGGCGACGCCGTCGGTGACTGCGACCTGTATCCGCGGACGCCCGCGGACGCGAGAGGCCTTGGCGATCTTCGGAGGGTTTGGAGGAAGCGAGACGGAACCTTCTATCGTCGTGGTCCTGTGAACTCGTATCGGCATCCCCCCGGAGTGAATAGATGCACGGTCCCGGTATCATCGCGCGTTCGATCTCTGCCCGAGCGGATTTGGATGGACATGGAAATCGCTGGCAGTACAACTCACGCAGCGACCATCACTCCAAGGTCGCCTGCTGGGGAATTCTGTTCGATCTCCTCGCCACTTCCAGCAGACTACGTGGTCACGTCGAGGCTGGGGAGGTCGCTTTCGGCGTCAACCATCGGATGCTCGACTACAAGAACAACAAGCCAAAGGATCTCGATCTCGTGATCTGCACGCCTGCCGCAGGGTGGCCGGCTGGCAAACCGAGGCGGACATTGGTTGACCTCGCAGCCAAGTACGCGATTGCTCTCGACGACACCGAGCAGACGATACTCGCTGGGCTGCCTGTTTTCCGAGAGGCAGCTGTCGGATCGGTTCGGCTCGCGCTCGAGGCGAAGGCGTGCATGACGGCCCACCAGAAGTCACTTCCCCGTCTTCACGACGAGTTGAGTTCCAGCCACCACACGATTCACGGAGCGTCTGATTCCGCAGTCGCAGTGGGGCTCGTCATGGTGAACGCATCGGCGGACTTTCTCAGTACTATCCGAAACAACTTTCCGCTGACGTCGATGCCGCCCAGGGTCAGTCACCACAGCCAGCCTCGCTCGACATCGGTGGTCCTGGAGAAGATCAAGCAACTCCCCCGCCGGACGAAACCTGGAGAGGTCGGCTACGACGCGCTCGGCGTGGTGGTCGTCGACTGCAAGAACGACGGGAGTCCCGTGACTCTGGTCGTAGATGATCCCGCGCCGCGTCCGGGGACGAACTTTCACTACGACCAGCTTATCCACCGTGCGACGCAGGCCTATGAAAGTCGCTTCGGTAGCTAGAACGGCAGCGCGCCGGCTCCAGTTAGAGCGAAGCGACTCAGAGAAGGTCCGGCTCCCGCTCTACTCGCTCGCCAGTTTCCGCTCGACGAACAGCGCACTCTCGAGCGCACGAAAGAACATCTGGTAAGGCTCCGGATCCTCGGCGGGCCGCAGATAGTACTGAGCAGAAGCCCGGACGATCAGCTGCTCCTCGTTGCGTTCACGGACCGTCACGGTGATCCGCACGAGGTTCTCCCGGTACCGGAAAGGTCCCCAGCTCCGATAGGTTTTGACGAACGGGACCAGGCTGTCGTCGTCGTAGAGCGAGTAGAAGGGGTCGTAGATCCGGGGTTCATCGCTCTGGTTTACGAACTTCTTGCCCGAGACGACTCCGATGACCTCGTCGAGTACATCCACCTGGAAGTCCAGGTCCTGAAGTGTGGTGACCACGGCCTCGAGTACGCTCCGATGGTCCTTCGTGTCGAACACCCGGCTCTGCGCATTTCGGACCTTCACCTGACTCGATTCGGCGATCCAGATCTGTTCGCGCGGGTCGCCGGTCATCGCGAGCTTCGACCCGCGCGGTGCGCAGGCCGCCGTGATCACGCAGATTGCGACCAGGGCGAATGCTCGGAGTCCGAAAGCCACCTTCTAGTTCCGACCGATGAACATCGAGCGCTCGAGGGACGCGAAGAAGTTCTGGTAGACCTGAGGCTCCGTGACCGGCTTGTTGTTGAAGATGGCATTCGCGCGGATACTCATCTTCCCTTCGTCCTGGGGACGCACTGTGACCGTGACCGCAATGACATCCGAGTAGCGGGGCTCCGCGAAGCGAGCAGCGGTCACGAGTCCCATCTCCGCGTTCGCGCGTTCGATGATGAAGCCGAGGTCCTGGAGAGCAGCGATGACACCGCGGACCGCCAGGTCGCGACTCGACACCTCGAAGGAGCGGGTCTGAAGAGTCCGCAGCTTCGTCTGCTCGTCCGTGGGCGCCAGAAGATTGGGATCAGGCTCCGGAGGAGATGCACAGCCCGCGAGCAAGAAGGTGAGCACGATCGCTACTGCCGGAGCGGAGGCACGCCAACGATTCATTGAAAAAGCCACCTTCAGATCTTGTGAGCTTCGAGAAACACCGCTTTGGAAAGTCGCGAGAAGAACTGCTGGTAGAGCTCGGCATCGCGGATCATCTCGGACCGCTGTTCTCCCGGTGCGATGTAGGTGCTGCCCGATGAGCCGTCGCTCTTCCAGACCAGGCGATAGAACAAAACACGGACCTCGTAGCGGGAATGCGTCTCGTTCAGCGGACGCGTAACCAACGACGCATTGATCTGCTGATGCAGATCCACGGGCGTCAGGACGAGCGTGTTCGCTCCTGTGATCAGGCCGAAGCTCGTCAGGATCGCGACCAGGACTCGCCCGATCTCCTGGCCACGCTGCCGAGCACTGCGCTCCTTGCTGGCACGAAGGAATCCGAGCGAGCGCGTGCTTTCGGTGATCTGGAAACCCAGATCCTGGAGCACCGCCGTCGAAGCCGATAGCAACTCGATCTCGTCCGGTGTCTCGAAGTGTCGGGTCTGCATCGCCTTGTGGGCGGCACTTTCGGGCGGGAGCTGGACCAGCTCGACGGGATCGGTCGGGGTTGCGCAGCCGACCAGGAGCGCCAGGGCGATCACCGTCCCTACGGCAGGCGCGTTCGGGACGAATGTCGCACGGCGATCAGAACTGCGAGTAGTTGTACGCAAAGTCCCGAACTCGCATGTCGTGGCCGTACTTTATGATGATGGTGAGCGTCCGCTGGGTCGTGGAACTCGAGCTGCGTCCGGTACCGCCGCCCAGGATGATGATGCCGCCGCCAAACGAGCTACCGGAGGCCACGCGGTCGCTGGAAATCTTGTCGTAGATCCAGACCTCGCGGCGCTCCTCGTCGGTCGTGATGATGTTCGGTGAGCCGAGAACCTCGGCGACCGACGCGGCGGCCATCCCTTCCTTGATGTGCCCCTGGACCTTGCCCACAGTGAGCTCATCCCCCGCTTCGGGCGGAGGAGGCGAGGCGCACCCTACGAAGAATGCCAGCGGGACGAACACCAAGGCGGCCCGCCATCGGTCAGAAATGCTCAGCATTGTCTCCACTCGTCATGTTTGGTTCGGTATTGTCTCGCAGGTCGTGTGCGATTCAAAGAGAAAAACGACACGCGAAATCGTCGTCGACATCCGGAGCGTTTGGGGCCGAGGAGACACTACCCTGATTCGACGGAGCAGGCGCTGTCTTCCGCGCCCCCCGGCCCGCCTCAGGCAATTCCGGTTGATTCTCGCGATGGAAACAGGGTAAAAGGGACGGCTATGACCGCCGGTCCGGAGAGCGATGCTGTGATGGCGCCGAGCAGGTAGCGGAAGTTCCGTTGTAGGCACCCACGCTCCGACGACAATTGGTCCGCTGTGTATCCACCACACGCTCCGCCGCAGGATGACCCGCACCGTGCCCTCCACGTTCTCCTGGCTCGATTCCAGTGATCACGATCGACGGCGCGCGCTGGAAGTGATCGACCTTTTGAGAATGCAGACGACGCGCGACGAGCTCGGCATCGGGACCGTGCGGGACGCGATCGCGGAAGTGCTGGAACCTGGAATCAGTACGATCCAGACTCGTGCTCGCTACTTCCTGATCGTTCCTTGGGTGTACCTCCGGCTGGAGAGACTCGGGTGTCCGTCCGCAGACATCGTGTGGCGCGGGCGCAACAACGAGCTGCGGATCGTCCGGGCGCTCGCGAGTTCTGCGGATCCCGTTGGCACGATAGGCATCGAGGCGGGAACGGCGCTCCAGCGGCTGCCGAGTGCGGTCTATTGGGGCGGCCTCGGGGTGCTGGGGATCCGGCTCTTCTCCGGTTCGCAGGATGGATACCACCGATCGCTCGATCGTTTCTACCGAACCCGCGAGAGTACGACGTTGCGCGAGGATCCGGAGAGCGAGTTCTTCGGACAGGCCAATTGGCACCCGCATATTCCGGAAGCTCCGCAGGGATTTCTCGATGAGCTTTCGCTCCCGCTCACAGCGGAAGAGGCTTTGTACCTGCAGGATCGCTTTGCAGCCCGGACACCGGGTTCGCTGGTCGCCTTCCTCGCGTCACGCAGTGGGCCCGTTCCTCCGACGCGATTCTTCTGGGACGAGGCACTGCTCCCGCAGTATCCGCCGCTGATCCGCGCGCAGGTCGAGCACGCCCGCTGCTTTTCCGAGGTGATGCATGGCGCGGCGCTGCTCTACAACTTGATGCTCGCCGAGGCGCTCAGGCGTGAAGACTGGATCGCGGGATACAAGACCCGCGTCGCTGAATGGGAGCTGTCGATTCGAAGCCGGATGGGCGCGCTGCGAGCCTGGGACCGTGTCGATTTCTGGCGCTTCGTTCGGGCAAGCAACCCGCGACTTCTGATGCCGACGGAGATCTTTGCGTCGAGTTGGATGAAGCAGATCCTCGATCGCGAGGAGTTTCCGATCGGAAGCGACGGTCAGAAGAAGCTGATCCGAGATCGCGAGTTCCTGCTCAAACGACAACGAGCGCGCCTGCTGCACCACGAGTACCTGCAGATGTGGAACGGTACCGCTGGTGCGGACCCGATCGACTACCGCTGGCGGTCGACGCAACAGATTGCGGGCGACATCCTGCGGGGCCTGCAGGGGAGTAGGGCGGATGCTCGCGCCGCGTAGGCGAACGCTGCTCCTCGAAGCGCTTCGGCCGCCGGACGGGTATGCGCTCGGCCACGCCGTCGGGACGTCCTTCACGCTCGACCTGCTTGCGCTGATGACGGCGCCGCTTGCGTTCACGTTCTTCGACTGGGAGGACGAGCAGGGACGTACGACGGCGGATCCGCTGGCGCTGCTCGAGGCGGTCCGGCGACACGCAGGACGGATCGCGCTCTTCTGTCAGGCCGGCAAGATCGCAGTGCCGGCATCGGGCCGACCGCTCCTCACGTACCTCGAGGGGTCGGTATTCGAAGTGATGGCGCCGCGCGCCGGCGGGCTCTTCCATCCGAAGATCTGGCTGCTCCGCTTCGTCCGCGAGGGGGAGCCGGTGCGCTATCGCCTTCTCTGCCTCTCGCGGAACCTGACCTTCGATCGATCCTGGGACACGGTGCTCGCACTCGATGGCGTCCTGACCGGTCGCACGCGTGCGATCCACGCCAACCACTCGCTCGGCGATTTCGTGGGGAGCCTGCCCGAGTGGGCTGTCCGGCCCGTCCCCACGGACGTACGTGGCGCGATCGCCCGGATGGCCGACGAGGTGCGGAGCGTGCGCTTCGAGCTGCCGGACGGTTTCGACGACTACGGCTTCTGGTCCTTCGGACTCGGCACCGCCCGGCCGTGGCCCTTCTCCGAGAACAGGCCGAGTCGCCGCATGCTCGTCGTCTCGCCATTCGTTTCGGACGGGTTCCTAGAGCGGATCGCGGCGGAGCGCGATCCCGGCATCCTGCTCTCGCGGCCAGAGTCCCTCGCCGAGCTCGAGCCCGAGACACGCGCCCGATTCGAGAAGGTGCTCGTGATCCATCCGAGCGTAGACCCGGAAGACGAGGACGAGGGTGCTGCTCTGCAAGAGGAGCTGGTGAACGCTCCTGCCGAACTCGGGCCCGGAGTCGCGGAGGTCCCGTTCACGGGCCTCCATGCCAAGCTCTTCGTGATGGACGACGGACGGGACGGCCGGATCTGGACCGGGTCGGCCAATGCGACCGACGCGGCATTCTCGCAGAACGTGGAGTTCCTCGTCGAACTCGTCGGTAAGAAGAGCTTCTGCGGCGTCGATGCGATGCTGGGCGAGGCGACCAGCAAGGAGCTGACACTGGCGGCTCTGCTAGCTCCCTTCCAGGAGACCGATCTTCCGGATCCGGACGTCGACGAGCGCGAGCTCGAAAAGGAGATCGAGGCCCACGCGACGGCACTGAGCCGCTTGGCCTTCACGGCGCGGGCATCCTCCGACGGCACCGGTCTCTTCACGCTCGATCTTCTCACCGAAGGCGAGTGGCCGCCGGTTCCGGAGAACCTCCGCATCACGTGCCGACCCGTGACGCTGCCGCCTGGCGTGGCAGTCCCGTTGAAGCGCGGCCAGCAGCCGCTTGCCCGCTTCGGCCCGGTCTCGGTCGACGCACTCACGCAGTTCTTCGCGATCGATCTGCGCCTCGGTTCCGGCCCGAGCGAGAAACGCGCCCGTTTCGTCGTGAACGTCCCGCTCGAAGGGGCGCCCGAGGATCGCCGGGACCGTGTGCTTCGCGCGCTGCTCCAGAACTCGGAGCAGGTCTTGCGGCTGATCTGGTTGTTGCTCGCCGCCGAGGATCTGAGCCTGCAGGACTGGCTCGGGGACAGCACCGGTTCCGGCAAAGGCGCCCGGGGGCGCTCCGCAGCGCAGGGGATGCCGGTCCTCGAGACCATGCTGAAGGTCCTCGACCGCAATCCGGGCAAGCTCGACGAGCTGGAGCGGCTCGTCGCGGATCTTCGCCGCACACCGGAGGGTGCGGCTCTGTTGCCGCCGGGGTTCGACGACATCTGGGAACCGATCTGGCAGACCCGGCAGGGGCTCCGATGAAGAGACCCGCTCCGCCCGACGTGCCGAAGATTCTCGGTCAGCTCAAGGGCTTCCAGCGCGACACCGTCGAGTATGCGTTCCAGCGACTCTACCTCGACGCCGACTCCTCGCGTCGCTTCCTTGTCGCCGACGAGGTCGGTCTCGGCAAGACGCTCGTCGCGCGCGGCGTGATCGCGAGGACGATCGAGCACCTGTGGGAGGCCGTCGATCGCATAGACGTCATCTACATCTGCTCGAACGCGAACATCGCGCGCCAGAACATGAACCGGCTCAACGTCCTCGACGACGAACCGTCGGGGCTGGCCTCGCGGATCACCTTGCTGCCGCTCCATCTGCGCGATCTCGACTCTCGGAAGGTCAACCTGATCGGGCTCACGCCGGGGACGTCGTTCGAGATGACCGGTGGAACCGGCGTCGTGCGGGAGCGGGTCCTGCTCTACTGGCTGCTGCGGGAGGCCTGGGACTTCGGTGCGCACGCAGGGCCGATGAACCTGTTTCAGGTCGACGCTGGAAGTGAGCGATTCCGTCGCGTCATCAAGGCATTCCCGTCCAGTGGGGAAGATGGAGGCCTTCCGTACGACCGAAGCGTCGCCGATGAATTTCTCCGACAGCTTCAGCGAGACATCGAAGGGAAGCGACGAGCCGGCGAGAGCGACCTGCGCAGTCGCTTCGATGAGCTGCGCCACCTCTTCGGTTGGACGCGCAGCCAGATCCCCAAGAAGGATCGCCAGCTTCGGAACGCGTTCATCGGAGAACTCCGCAACCTCCTCGCACGCGCCTGTCTCACGTCGCTTGAGCCGGATCTGGTCATCATGGATGAGTTCCAGCGCTTTCGCGATCTGTTCGATGGAGACCATCCCGCGGCGGAGCTCGCCCAGGGACTGTTCGAATATGCCGATGAATCCACGCGGTCCGTGTCCTGATGCTCTCCGCGACGCCGTACAAGATGTACACGCTCTCGCACGAGTCCGAAGAGGACGACCACTACGAGGACTTTCTCCGCACCGTTCACTTCTTGCGCGGGCCGCATGGAGCCGAAGACGAGCTCCAAGCACTGCTCGGCCGCTATCGGCAGGAGCTCTATGCGCTCGGCCTCGGCGGCGGTGCCGCGCTGGAACAGGTCAAGGCCGACATCGAAGCCAGCCTGCGCCGCGTGATGGCGCGGACCGAGCGGATCCGTGTCTCGGAGGCGGGCGACGGGATGCTCCGCGAGGTGCCGAGCGCGAGTCTCCGGCTGCTCCCGGATGATGTCTCGACGTTCGTCGGGCTTCAGCGGCTGGCGCGAGAACTCGGGCGGTCCGACGTGACCGAGTACTGGAAGTCGGCTCCGTACCTGCTGAACTTCATGGATTCCTATGAGCTGAAGCGGGCATTTCTCGAGCGCGTCGAGCGGGGCCACCGCAACGGACTCGGGCCCGTGCTGGGAACCGGCGACGGGCTCCTGCTCTCGTGGGACGACATCGAGAACTATCGCGAGGTCGATCCGAAGAGTGCCCGGCTTCGCGTGTTCCTCGAGGATCTCCTCCGCTGTGAGAGCTGGCGAGCGCTCTGGATGCCGCCCTCCGCGCCGGACTACGAACTCGAGGGCGTGTTCCGGCAGGTCGCTGACGCCGGTTTCACGAAGCGGCTCGTGTTCTCGAGCTGGACGGTCGTGCCGCGTGTGGTGGCGACGCTTGCCAGCTACGAGGCGGAGCGGAGCATCTTCCGACGCTTCGAGCACGAGCCGTACAATACGCCGGAGGCACGCGAGCGGCGCAGTGCGCTGCTGATGTTCACGACCAGCGACGGCCGTCTCACGGGGATGCCGGTGCTGGGTCTCCTGTATCCCAGTCCCGTCCTCGCGGCGGCCGGCGATGCGCTCGCTCATCGATCCGCATCCGGCAGCGCCTTGTCGTTGGCGGATGTCGTGGCTCGGACCGAGAAGACGCTGGAGCCGCAACTGGCGGCGCTCACGGCGGGTGCGCCGACCGACGGCAACGTGGACGAGACGTGGTACTGGGCGACCCCGCTGCTGCTCGACCTCGCGAAGGACCAGGAGTCGGCACACGCGTGGTGGGCCCGGCCCGATCTCGCGAAGCGGTGGGCTGCTGCGGTCGAGGACGCGGAGCCTGGAGTCTGGGCGGCTCACGTGGACCGGGCCCGCGAGCTCGTCGAAGGCAGGATTTCGCTCGGAAGACCGCCCGCGGATCTGGCGCGGGTCGTTGCTTTGCTCGCGGTGGCGGGGCCCGGCACCGCGGCGCTGCGCAGCTTCGCGCGGCTCGCCGGAGATCCGGCTCTCGTCCTCGATCCGGACGCGCGGGATGCCGCCGCCCGGACCGGCTGGGCGTTCCGCAGTCTCTTCAACCAGCCCGAGGCGATGGCGATCCTCCGGGCGGATGCGCAGGAGACGCCGTACTGGAGGCGCGTGCTCGAGTACAGCGCCGAGGGCTGCCTGCAAGCGCTGCTCGACGAGTATGTCCACGTCCTTCGCGATTCGGAGGGTTTGTTCGAGCGAACCGGCCCCGAACTCGCCAGCGCACTTGCCGACGCGATGATGCCGATCATCAGCCTGCGCACGTCGACGCTGCGGATCGACGAGTTCGAGGTGGCCGGCAATCGCATCGAACGCCGCGATCGCCGCCTTCGCGCGCGGTTTGCCATGCGCTTCGGCCGCGAGCGCGGGGAATCCGGCGACAGCGACGACGAAGGAGTCCGCGAGGACCTCGTACGCGCCGCCTTCAACTCGCCGTTCTGGCCCTTCGCCTTGCTCACGACGTCGGTCGGCCAGGAGGGACTCGACTTCCATCCCTACTGCCACGCCGTCGTCCACTGGAACCTGCCCGGGAATCCGGTCGACCTCGAACAGCGGGAAGGACGCGTCCACCGATACAAGGGACACGCGATCCGGAAGAACATCGCAAGCCGCTTCGCCGAGGTGGCGGCCGCCGCTCCGGAGCGGAACCCGTGGGACTCGATGTTCGACCGCGCCGAGGAGAACGGAAACGGCTCCGACCGCGGCCTGTCCCCGTACTGGGTCTACCCGGTCGAGGGCGGCGCGTACATCGAACGCCACGTCCCGAACATTCCCCTCTCGCGAGACGTGCAGCACCTGGAAAATCTCAGAAGATCGCTGGCCGTGTATCGCATGGTCTTCGGACAACCGCGGCAGGACGACTTGATGGCATACCTGTTGGATCGCGTGGAACCGTCCGTTCTCGAGGAGAAGAAGGGCGCTCTGCGGGTCAACCTGGCGCCACCGCGGAGCGCGAAAGCCTGAGGAGGCGCAATCCGCCCAGGCGCCAAGCCATTGACGTACTAAGTCATTGACTTATCATCGGCCACCGTGGACTTCGAGTGGGACGCCGACAAGGATGTCCTCAACCAGCGGAAGCACGGGATCTCGTTCGAGGAGGCGCGGGTTCTCTTCGAATCCGGCGACGACTCGCTCGAGATCTTCGATGCGGAACACTCCGAATCCGAAGACCGATTCATCGCGATCGGTCCCAGCGGGAACAGCCTCATCGTCGTCGTGTTCACCGAATCAGAAGAAGGTCGGGTTCGGATCATCGGGGCTCGGCAGTCCACCAACCGCGAGCGGGCCCTGTACCGCGCGCACATGGATAGAAGAAGATGACGGAAATCCCCGAACTCACCGAAGAACAGCTCGAGCGTTCGATCCCAGTCCGCCTTCGCCAGCGTCTCATGAAGGGCCGCTTCGAATCCGGCGAGGACATCGCCGCGCTGCGCCGCTTCGTGGGCCTGACCCAGGCGGAGTTCGCGCGAGCCATCGAGATCAGCGTCCATACGCTGCGCAACTGGGAGCAGGGCCGGCGCAAGCCGGAAGGCCCCGCGATTGCGTTGCTTCGGATCGCCGCGCGGCACCCGCGGATCATTCGCGAGAACCTGCGGTCCGCTGCCTGAGCGGCCCCGCTCGGTCCTGCTGCGTCGGACCGAGTTCCCGCCACAGAGCCGCAAGAATGAGCAGTCACCGGGGTGATCGCAGGCTCCCGCTCGTCGTCGGTTTGATCGTTGACGCTCGGATCGGCGGGTTCTCGGTGGACCGCGTCGGGCGCTACGCTTCCACCTGCTTTCCAGACGCTGCGTGAGGTGACGGACTGATGCCGCGACGGCGAGTCGAGACGCGCGTTCGAGGGGATCGGCGCGGCACGCGCGGCGGCCGCGAGTGGGTCGGAGGCTGGCTCACGCCGCCGGTCTTCGTCACCGATCGCGACGAGCCCTACCGGCCCGGCTTCGTCATCTGGATGGAACTCCCCGATGGCCTCGTCGTGGGCCATGAGGTGGTGATCCCCGAGCACAGGGAGGGCGCCGTCGGGCGCGTGCTGGGCGCGGCGTTGGAGGAGCCGCTCGCGGGGCCGCCGCGCCGGCCGGATCGGATCCGAGTGGCCGACGGCACCCTCGGCGAGGAGATCCGCGCTGCACTCGGCGACGCCACCCCCATCGACGTCGCTCCCACGCCGGAGCTCGATGCCTTTCTCCACGAGATGCTCGAGTCGATGCCGCCGCCCGAGGACGGCGAGGAGGAGAGCTACCTCGAAGGAGGTCGCATCCCGCCCGCGGTCGTGGCCGATCTCTTCACGTCGGCCGAGCTCCTCTATCACATGGCGCCGTGGAAGGTCGCGACCGACGATCGGGTGCTGCGGATGGACATCCCGTCGCTCGGGGTCGAGGGCGCCTGTGTCTCCGTGATCGGGAACCTCGGAGAGAGCCTGGGGCTGTTGATCTTCCCCTCGCTGGCCCGCTACGAAGCCTTCGGTCGCGCCGCCGAGGAGCCGCTGCCGGGCCGCGGTCCCATCGATCTCGGCACGGGCTGGCTCGCCCTCGGCTTCGCACGCGGCGCGGATCTTCCGGCCGGGATGCGGCGGGAGGTGGCGCGGTACGGCTGGCCGGTGGCCGACGCCAACGCCTACCCCCGTGTCGAACGCCGCGAGCGCGATGGCGCGTCGCGTCCGCTCGTGGAGCGGGACGTGAGGATCGCGTCGGCGTGCGCCACCTCGTTCACCGCGTTCTTCCTCGAGCACCGGCCCGCGTTCGCGACGGACGAGCCCGCGCCGATCTGCGAGTCCTGGTTCGACGCGGACGACCGGGAGGTGCGCTTCACGCTGCCCTACGAGGCATTCCCGCGGTTCGACGTGGAGGACACGGCCCCGCCGCCGCCCTCGCGACCCCGGGTCGGCCGCAACGACCCCTGTCCGTGCGGGAGCGGCCGGAAGTACAAGAAGTGTCACCTCGCGGCCGACGAGGCCGAACGCACGGAGGAACGGCAGGCCGCCGGCGAGCACGATCTCGACGGGGCGTTGACGCGCGAGCTCGGCGCCTACGCGATGGCGCGCTTCGGCTTCGAGTGGCGGGACTTCACGGCGGATTTCTTCGACCCCGAGGAGTGTCTCCAGCTCGCAGTCCCGTGGTCGGTGTACCACTACCGAGTTCAGGGACGGAGCGTGGTCGAGTGGTATCTCGACGAGCACGGCCGGAAGTTGTCGCGCTCGGAACGCGGTTGGCTCGGGGCCCAGCAGGCCGCGTGGCTGTCGGTCTGGGAGGTGATCGACGTCGAGCCCGGCAAGAGCATCACGCTCCGGGACCTGCTCTCGCACGAAGAGCGCTGCGTGCGCGAGGTGAGCGGCTCGAGGACGGTGGTCGTGCGCGACGCGCTGCTGGCGCGCGTCGTCGACCACGAGGGTGTCGCACTCCTGTGTGGAGCACACCCGCGACCGCTCCCGCCCGTCGAGGCCGCCGAGGTGGTGCGCCGCGCCCGGGGCCGGCTGCGGCGCAAGCGCGCCGTGCCCGTGGAGCGGCTGCGCGACGAGCCCTTCGGTCGCTACCTGATCGCGCGCTGGGAGGACGCCGTCGACGAGCTCGACCTCCACGCCGAGATTCCGCCGGAGCTCCACAACACCGACGGCGATCCGTTCCTCTTCACCACCGATCACTTCGCGCTCGACCCGGCGGCGCGCGCCGAGGTCGAGACGCGTCTCGCCGGCATGGAGGGGGTCGAAGCCGAGGAGGGCGAGGGGAACGACGGGCCGGATCGTCCGTCGGTCTACGTCTTCCTCTCGCCGGGAAACCGCATGCACGCGTCCTGGGAGACCACGCTGGTGGGCCGAGCGTGCCTCACCGGCGCGGCGCTGCGGCTCGAGACGAACTCGCGCGAGCGGGCCGACGCGTTGCGGGCGAGAGTCGAAGCGGCCTGCGGCGGGCTCCTTCGCCACCGGGCCCGCGAGCACGCGGACCCGCTCTCTCCGCCGGTGCAGGCAGCCGCCGGCAAGATCCCGCCGGAGCCGCCGCCGCCCGAGGCCGAGCAGTTGATGCTCGAGTTCAAGCGGCGACACTACGCCGAGTGGCTCGACACCGCGCTCCCCGCTCTCGAGGGGCAGTCACCGCGTGAGGCGGCGCGCACGGCCCGCGGCCGGGACGCCGTCGACGTGCTGCTCAAGGACATGGAGAACCACGAGCAGCGCCACGCGGGCCGCGACGCGTTCGATTTCGGGGACCTTCGCCGGGCGCTGGGCCTCGCGGATTAGCGCGGGGTTCCGCCCGACCGAACCTCGGAGCCACGCGATGCCGATCCTTCACGTTCTCGAAGTACGTCGCGCGGTTCACCGTCGACGACACGCGGGTCTCGCCGGACGGCGCCGACTTCGCGCCCGAGTTCCTGCGCGATCGACTCCTGCGGACGGTGGCTGACGAGAGACTGGCACGTCGGTGACGCGGAAGGGACCGGCTCGGATCGAGAGCGGGAGACCTTCGTCCCCTACCGCCCCAGCGCTTCTCCAACTCCCGCAGCTCGTCCCGCACCGTCGATCCGAGCTTCGGGTAGTGCTCGTCGAGCTGCGGGATCGATGTCGAGTTCTCCTTCGACATCCTCCTGGGATCGCTGCCCGAGTGGCCGCGTGCCACTTCCGCGAGTCCGGCCGTCGTGATCCTTTCGGCGGCGGAGCACGTTCGTCCTCTCGGTGCGACGACGGACGCCGCGTGCATCGAAGCCGCCATCCGTGCCTGCATCGCCGATCCCGCGAGCCAAGCCGGCGATCTCGGGAGACCCGCTGCACCGCGAGCGGTTCAGCGCGGCGTCGATCGAGCGCCTCGGCTGAGGGCGTCGCGCGGAACGGATGCGGAACGATCAGGCGCGGCGACCTGCTCGAAGATCAGCGTTTGCTGGAGGAACGCGAGCGCGCGTTCGGTCTCGTCGAACAGCTGTCCGTACCGCTTCGGCGAGAAGTCCCCGCTGGCTCGCTCGAGTTCGAACCCTACGACGAACCCGTCCGCATCCGTCGCTCGCGATCCACGCCATGCGACGAAGGCTCCGTCGGCGCCGTCGGCGCCGTCTGGCTCCAGATCCAACTCGGAGGAAACATCGTAGCCGGCCGGTGCGGACACCCGCGTGCGACTCGAGAATCGGACGGGGACCGGGATCGTGAACGGACTCACACGGCTCTCGACCGGCGGGATCCCGATCAGCGTTCGCGCCCACGACACAGGGAGTCGTCCCACGAGAGCTCGCGGTGTTACCGAGAACTGCAACGGGACCCGGGATTCGACGTCGATTCGAAGCGGCTCGTCCGGCTCGTCGAGATGCGACACCTCGACCGTCCGGAGCGCACGCGCCGCGTCCTTTCCGAGCAGGTTCTGGACCACCTCGCGGGCGTGACCGGGTCGGTTGCCGCGTAGCATCTGGCGCAGTGCGGAGGCATAGACGCCCTGGACGCGGAGCGTTTCGTGAATCTCGAGGTCGCCATCGGACGTGACCTGGACCACGCGCTCCTCGACGGCCCAATGGTAGGCTTCGTCATGTTCGGGAATTTGCTCGAGTCGCGGATTCTCTGCGTCGAGGATCAGTGCAGTCTTGCCAGCGAGACCCAGAGGCGCGTCGACCCCCAGCGGGAGGTCCTTCCCGGTCGCATCGAAGAACCGTTGCCGCTGGCAGTCCGCGCAGTACGCGATCATGTGATCGAACTGGTCGAGCGACGGCAACGAGGCATCGACGTCCTTGCCGAGATTCACGAGCGCCAGGTCTGCATCGATTCCGGCACTCCGCATCATCTGCACGATCAGGAGGGCGTGATCCTTGCAGTCGCCGAATGCGCGATGCAGGGTCTCGTCGGACGGCGGAGGGATCCGCGCGCGCGGCCCGAACTCGAGCGCCTTGTAGGCCAGCCGCTGCTGAACGGTCGCAGCGATCGCGCGGGCTCGTTCATCGACCGTCGCATCCTCGCTGGCGTTCTGTTCGGCTAGACGCGCGACTTCCTCCGGCGCCGGTAGGAGATCCTTCAAGTCATCGAGGTAGTTGCGGGCGACGACTTCCCAGCGCTGGCCGGCGCTCGCCACCACGACTCGTGGCAGGAACTGTTCGGGGCGCTGTTGGAGTGGCTCGAGTGGATACGCGGGGACTGCCGTCAGTGACCACCAGACGGCGTTGCGATCCTGATCCCGGCGCAGCGCCGGGGAGGAATTCCAACTCAGATCCGCGATGTCCCCCGCGATGTAGAGCGCGGCCCAGGCGACTGGCACCCTGGCGGTGAAAACCTGGTCGACCAGCGGGAATTCCCGAGGAGGCCGTCGCTCGCGTTTCGTATAGACGAAGTCGATCGTCACGCCGGGTCGGACCCCCGGGACCGGTACATGCAGCTTCTTGACCGAGGTCGTACCACCGAGCTGCTGGCTGTCGAGAACGTAGAACTGCGACGGATCCCCGCGTGCGATGACCGCCCCGGTCTCGTCATGAACCTCGAGACGGTTCACGTACAGTTCCTCTGCCAACGGCTGAAAGTCGATCTCGAAGCTGGCGAACGGCACGACCCCGTTGCGCGACGCGATGATGATCTCGAGTTCGGTCGTGCGGCGAAGTTCCTTACCCGCCTCGAACCTCACGCCCTGCACCCAGCGCCGGTACCAGGCTCCGTAGGCCTCGATCTCCGCGTCCGACGGCGTCACTCCCTTCCCGCGCGAAACCTCGGCCGGGATCGGAACCGGCTCGAGCTGTCTGCGCACGAGGCTGTTCGCTCCTTCCCCGATCGACGTCGACAGGTATTCGAGCGACTGGCGCACGACCAGATCGTCCGGCTCGAGCGCGAGCGCCTGCTCGAGCGCCTCGCGGGCTTCGCGGATCCGGCCCAGCGCCTGGAGAGACCGCGCAGCCAGCACGTGGAACTCCGCCGTCGGTCCGACGCTCTCGAGAGCTTCGCGGCAGGCCGCTAGCGCGGCTTCATGAGCCTTCTGCTCGTGGAGTACGTCGATCCGCTCGCGATGCAACGCGCGGTTCCAGGGCTCTGTTTCGACCAGGGATCGCAACTCATCCGCAGCGCCGTCGAGGTCTCCGGTGATCCGCAGCACGCGCGCACGGATGCCGCGCAGCCTGGCGGACCGCGTGCGATCGATGCGCCGGTCGAGCTGCTGCAGGGCCTCGTCCGCACGGTTCGAATCGAGCAGGAGTTCCATCCACAGCTCGAAGAAGCCCTCGTCCTCGACACCCGCCGCGAACGCGGCGGCGAAATCGGCTCGCGCCGCGTCCTTGGCGCCGACGCGCGCACGCGCGACCGCCCGGTAGGCGATCAGCTGGGGCGTCCGTTCGAGATCGATCGGCGTGGCATCGAGCGCAGCGAGCGCCTCGACGTGACGACCCGCCAGAATCGACGTGAGGACGAGACTCGCGAGCACGTTCGGATCGTCGGGAACGAGTCGGGCAGCCTGCTCGAGTATCGGCATCGCCCGACCCGTGGCCGCGCGCTCGGTGAGCCGAACCCCGAGCGCATGCAGGAGCCTGCCATGCGCTCGCTGACGCGCAGGCGGGAGCGATTCGACACGCGGAAGGACGTCGGCCGCGACCGGTTCGTAGCGGATCCGATCGAGAACCGAGAGCGAGGCCGCTCCGCCCTCCTCGCGGAGATCCGCCCATGCGAGGTTGAGAAAGGCACGGTCTTTGGCCACCAGGACATGGACGCGGTAGTGCAGGGCTCGTCCGCCCGACATGTCGTCGTACTCGAACTCGATCCCTTGCAAGTCTCCGATGCTCAGGGATCGAAACTCCGCAGGCCGTTGCCGCCCGAGCAACTCGATCAGTGCATCTTCCACGGCGCTCCGCGGTAGGCCGGTGTCGGCGAGTACATACGGCATGACGGCGAGGACCGCGGTGTCCGAACGAACCGCTCCCCAGTCCGCACCCGGCAGCGCCTCCTGGACCTCGGTCCACTCGCGCCAGCCCTCTTCGCGGAGATCGACCGAGTAGCCGAACGCCGCAGATCGATGCAGGGTCACGAGTGCCCCGCCGGGCCCGGCTGCACCGTTCCGATCGAGGATCGAGAAGCCGGCCAGAGCCGTGTGCATCAGCTCCGTCGTCCGCGGCTCGCCCGGCGCAGCGTCAGCCCACGCAAAGAGCCGATAGAAGGAACCTCCGTGGGAACCGACCCAGACGAGATAACGAGCAGATTCCGAACCGAGTGAAACCACCCACTCCGAAACGAATCCGGCAATCCCGTCGAGCGTGAGCGGTTCCGCCCCAACCGGATGGGCGACGGCCCCCGTCGCGGCGATCTGCTCGCCGAACGTCCGCGCGATGGCTTCTGGCGTCGTGCCATCCTTCGGATCGGGATCCACGGCGATGGCGAACCAGACCGGCTGCTCCTCGTGGCTCATCACGAACCGGGCGTTCGGTACTGCGGGATGCCGGTCGATGGGGATCCAGTGCGGATCCTGGATTCGGTACCGGAAGTTCCATTCCTTCGCTTCGATCGGCGCTGCGACCGGGAGCGCCGCTGCTCCCGAAGGCGACGAAGGCGACGGCCCCAGAGCCGATGACGGACCCTCCACGCTGCCACACGCAGCGAGCAGGAACACCATTGCGATGACGAAGACGACGATGGATCGGCGACCGAAGAGATCGGCCGCGCGTGGGCCTCCAGGCTCGTTCCACATCACCTCTACTGCGTCCTTTCGCCGGAACCCCGGATTCCTGCGGCCGGTCCGTCGCAGGGCGCACCGCTTCGAGAGCCTACGAGCGCAGATTCCGCCTACGCGGTGGCCGGCCCACTCCAGCGGGCGATGGCCCTGCCGCACTGTGACGAGCAGAGGGGCGGACATCTTCGGCCGCGCGGTTCCGCACGCTCTGTCCCCGTGCAGCCGGGCGTCCATCTCGGTGAGCCCCGTCGTCGTGAGTGGACTGCATGCGTGTTCGTTGCGGGGCGGTAGCGCCGGTGGACGCAGCGCGGACTCGCAGCTCGTATCGAGCACGGGGGTCCCCGTTCTCCAGACGAGTCGCGAGGGAAGATCGAGGAATCGACCCTGCGCCCCGATCGGCGTCGCGGTCAGCCGCCACCGGGAAACTGCGATCTCCAGCATCCCGATCGCCGGAATGCGAGCGCTTCGAGGGAGGTAGAACGTCGTCAGTTCCTGCAGAGGACGCCGCGAGCGACAACTCGCTCCACCGGGGTGTAGCAGCGACCGGTCACCAGCGTCCCGCCAGGCACATCGAGATCGGTGACAGAAGCGTTCGCGCATCGACGACTGCTCGTTCACGCACGACCGGAAACGAGCAGACAGGAGCTTCTGGACCAGGACACGGTTCGCTTCTCCCGAACGAACTGCGACGCCGACAGCGCCTAGCGCGAGGGCAAACCAGCATAACGCGGCTTCGCGGCAAGGTCCGTGGACCGACTTCCGACGCCCGCCATCTCTCGCCCAAGCCGGCCGGAGCGGCCCGCAGTTGCTGCTGCCAGCGCGTGAAGGTCGAGCGCGGAATCCCTTCCCGCTGGCAGTACGCCGAGGATCGAACGCTTGCCGCCCACTCGATGGCGCGATCTTCGCGCCGCTGGGAGACCTTCGTCCCCTATCGCCCCAGCCGCTTTTCCAACTCCCGCAACTGCTCCCGCAGCTCGTCCGGGACCGTCGGGCCGAGCTTCTGGTAGTGCTCTTCGAGCTGCGGGATCTCGGTCTGCCAGGAGGCGACGTCGACGGTGAGCATGTGCGCGAGCACGGCGGGGTCGAGGTCGAGGCCGTCGGTGTCGAGGGACTCCGGCGTCGGGACGCGGCCCACCGGGGTGTCGATGGCGTCGGCCTTGCCGGCGACGCGCTCGGCGATCCACTTGAGGACGCGGCTGTTCTCGCCGAAGCCGGGCCACAGGAACTGGCCGTCGTCGCCTTTGCGGAACCAGTTGACCCAATACAGTTTCGGCGGCTTCGCGCCCTTGCGCTGGCCGATCCGGAGCCAGTGCTCGAAGTACTGGCCCATGTCGTAGCCGCAGAACGGGAGCATGGCGAAGGGGTCGAAGCGGAGCTTGCCGACGGCGCCCTGCTGCGCGGCGGTGGTCTCGGACGTCATGATGGAGCCGAGGAAGACGCCGTGCTCCCAGTCGAAGCTCTCGGTGACGAGCGGGACGTTGGTGGCGCGGCGGCCACCAAAAAGAATGGCCGAGATCGGCACGCCCCTCGGGTCCTCCCACTCGGGCGCGATCGACGGGCACTGCGCGGCCGGCGCGGTGAAGCGCGCGTTCGGGTGCGCGGCGGGGCCGTTCGTCTCCGGCGTCCAGGGCTTGCCCTTCCAGTCGATCGCGCGGGTCGGCGGCTCGCAGAGGCCTTCCCACCAGACGTCGCCGTCTTCGGTGAGCGCGACGTTGGTAAAGATCGAGTTGCTGTGCAGCGTGGTGACGGCGTGCGGATTGGTGTCGTCGCCGGTGCCGGGCGCGACGCCGAAGAAGCCAGCCTCCGGGTTGATGGCGTAGAGCCGGCCGTCGTCGCCGTACTTCATCCACGCGATGTCGTCCCCGATCGTCTCGACCTTCCAGCCGGGAACCGTCGGGATCAGCATCGCGAGGTTGGTCTTGCCGCATGCCGACGGGAACGCGGCGGCCATGTAGGTCTTCTCGCCCTCGGGCGACGTGAGGCCGAGGATCAGCATGTGCTCGGCGAGCCAGCCTTCGTCGCGCGCCATCGTGGACGCGATGCGCAGCGCGAAGCACTTCTTGCCGAGCAGCGCGTTGCCGCCGTAGCCGGAGCCGTAGCTCCAGATCTCGCGCGACTCGGGGAAGTGGACGATGTACTTGTTGTCGGCATCGCACGGCCACGGCACGTCCGGCCGCGTGCTGCCGTCGGCGAGCGTCAGCGGGTAGCCGACCGAGTGCACGCACGGGACGAAGCGGCCCTTGGCGCCGAGCACGTCGAGGACCGCCTGGCCCATGCGCGTCATGATGCGCATGTTGACGACGACGTAGGCGGAGTCCGTGAGCTGCACGCCGATGTGAGCGATCGGCGAGCCGAGCGGACCCATCGAGAACGGCACGACGTACAGGGTCCGGCCGCGCATCGCGCCGGTGTAGAGCTTGGTGAGCTCCGCCTTCATTTCGGCGGGCGGGCGCCAGTGGTTGGTGGGGCCGGCGTCGGCCTGCTTCTCGGAGCAGATGAAGGTGCGGTCCTCGACGCGCGCGACGTCGGCGGAGTCGGACTGCGCGAGGAAGCTGTTGGGGCGCTTGGATTCGTCGAGCTTCGTGAACGTGCCGCCAGCGACGAGCAGCTGCGTCAGTCGATCCCATTCTTGCTGAGAGCCATCGCACCACTCGATCCGGTCCGGCTCGAGGATCTTCGCCCAGTGGGCGACCCAGTCCTGGAGCTTCTGGTTGCTGGTGGTGGCGGCCATGGTCTCTCCGGCGTCAGAAGGGTGGCGGATCCTCTCCGGGCTCCGGGGGGGGGGGGGGGAAGCGAACCCGATACGCTACCCGACTCGGCCGACGCGCGGGTCCCGCAATCCGGGTGAGTACCACGGCGTCAAGAAAGGGGCCGGGTTGGATTCGTCAACTTTTCCCCCAGCGGGGGAAAAGTTGACGAATCCAACCCGGCCCCTTTCTTGACGCCCCGTCCGTGCTCGCCGGGGCGCAGTCGATCCTGCGGCTGCCCGTTCGACTCTAGGATCAGGAGTTGGCACGGAGGGCCGGCCCCATGGCATTCCTGCTCCTCTTCATCGAACGCAAGGGCGCGCCGGGTGTCGCCTCGGTTGGGAGCCCGGCGCTGGTTGCCGTCGCGCGGGAGCTTGTGCGCGACGGCAAGCTGCTCCGGTCGGGGCGGCTCGGGCCGGAGCGAAGCTGGCTCGAGCGAAGGCTTGCGGAGGCGGGAAGCGGGTAGCCGGCGCGGATTCCGACCGCCGGGGTGCGTGCCGTCGGAGCCAGCTCGCGGACGAGCGTCTCGCGGAACCGTTCCGGTTCTTCGAATGGCACGTTGTGGGCGGAGTGCTCGAACCAGATCCGTTCCTTCGACGGCGCGCGCAGGGCGTCCAGGTAGCGGACGGCGATCCGCCCATCGACGAGCCGGTCGTAGCGACCGAGCAGGAACAGCACCGGCACGTCGACGCGCGGGACGGACAGCGCGAGGTCGAGGCCCAGCAGCTCGTCGGCCATCGCGTCGAGCGTCACCGCGCTGGCGCGGGTCAGGAGCCGGATCTCCCACGGTGTGACGAGCCCGCGCAGGAGTCCCCTCACGACGACCTCGGCCCAGTTCGGCGGCCGGTGGAAGACGCCTCCGTACCGGTTGGCGAGGCGTGCGAGCGCCACCACTTGCTCCGCCCGGTCGTAGGGCGGCGCGCCGATCTCGCCGAGGCTCGCGAGCGCGTCGTCGTCGGCGTGCGCCGTCGCCTCGGAGCGGACGAAGTCCCGCGCGGCCCGCTGGGACGCCACGGCGGAGATCAGCGGGGCGACACCTACGAGCGTCGACACTTTCTCCGGATGCTCGCGCGCGTAGAGAAGTCCGAGCGTTCCGCCCCACGAATGGCCGACGAGGATCACGTCGCTTCGGCCGAAGCGGCGGCGCAGGTGATCGACGATGGCGTCGAGGTCGGCGAGGTGGCGATCGATCGTCAGCAGGTTCGCGTCCGCCTCCGGGTCGAACGAGCGCCCGGCGCCGCGCTGGTCCCAGTACGCGACGACGAAGTCGTCCTCGAGGTCCCCGACGAAGTACTGGAACAGCGGCCGCTGCGCGCCGCCCGGTCCGCCGTGGAGCCACAACAGGATGGGTGCGCGGCGGTCGGCGCCGCGCGTCAGCAGGAAGAGCTCCGCGCCGTCGACGGCGATCTGTTCGGACGAGTCGACGGGTCGCGGCTCGGCGTCGCCGGCGCGGTCAGGGCGGGTCGCGCACGCTGCGACCAGCGCCGACAGGCCGAGCCACAACGCGATTGCGACGGCGCTCCGCCTGATATCCAGCGCGCCTGCGCGATCTGCCGAGCGCCGCGGGGTCCAGTCAGAAGTGCTCTCGGAGGTGTCCATCGAGATCTTCGAATCCCCGGCGGTACACGGACCGGGCCCGAGAGCCTCGAGGTCGTCGAGGCGGCGCTCTTCGACGAGTAGCATCGCGGGGAGGTTGTCGTCGACGTGGCCGAGCGGGCAGCGCCGGGCTCGGCGGTGCGACAGCCCTCGAGAGTCGACGACATCCGGACGTGCGCGGCTGACCGTCAAGAAAGGGGCCGGGTTGGATTCGTCAACTTTTCCCCCAGCGGGGGAAAAGTTGACGAATCCAACCCGGCCCCTTTCTTGACGCTTGGGTGGGTGGGGCGGGGTGCCGATGAACTTCTCGTATGGGCCGTTTCGATCCGCTGCGGACGCTCGTGCTGGCCGTCGCCTTCGCGCTGGTGGCCGGGACCGGGTGTTTCCTCGACGAGATCGACAAGAGCATGGCGCTATATCCGGGGCAGGCGGCGAAGCAGGCGAAAGAGAAGGAAGAGGCGAAGGTGAAGGCGGACGCGGCCGCTGCGGAGAAGGCAGGCGCGAACTCCTCCGGCCCGTCGTGGTGGGAGACCGCCCGGACGATCGGCCCCGAGCTCCAGGACGAGACGATCACGACGTGCGCGCTCGACGGCCGCACGGAGTTCATGCGCCGCGACAACTGCCTGGCCCGGGGCGGCCGCCCGAAGTAGCACGGTACGGAGCCCGCCCCGATCCGGGCTACCCTCCCGCGATGCGCACCTTCCTGCTCGCTGCTGCGTCGTGCGCCGTGCTGCTGGTGCCATCCGGTGTTGTCGATGCACAGCCCCGCGGCGCGGACGGGCGCTTCGAGTCGCGCCGCTCGACGCACTTCTTGCTGCGGCAGGACGTCGCGATCGATCGGCGCACCGGGCCGACCGGCTCGCGCCGTTTCGAACGAGACGTTCTCGCCGTGCTCGAAGCCGGCTACGATCAGCTCGACACCCTGCTCGGGCTGCGGCCGCGCCGCCGGCTCGAAGTCAGCGTCTACGATCCGGAGCTGTTCGACGCCCGCTACGCGCGGCTCGCGCCGTTCCGGATCGCCGGCTTCTACGGCGGCACGATCCGCGTGCGCGGCGACGTGCAGGTCACGCCGGCGCTCGTGCGCACGCTGCATCACGAGCTCGTGCACGCGGCATTCGATGCGGTCGCGCCAGGGCTCGTGTTGCCGGGCTGGCTCAACGAAGGGCTTGCCGAGTGGTTCTCCGCGCGCACTGGGGGCCTCCTTCCCATCGGTCGCAACGATTTCGCGTTGCTCGCGCAGCTCGGCGCGCGCGGAGAGCTGCTGGCGATGACGGCGCTGTCGGCGCCGAGCTTCGCGAGCCTCGATGCCGGCGCGGCGCCACTCGCCTATCTGCAGTCGCGCGCGCTCGTCGATCATCTGGCCCGCAATCGTGGCGATCGCGTGCTGCGCGCTCTGGTGCTGCGGCTGTTGCGCACGGGAGACCTCGAGCGATCGCTCGCGCGCGAAGCCGGCGTCGACAGCGCCGGTCTGGAGGCTGCGTTCCTCGCCGAGCTCGGTGTTGGCGGCTGACCGCCGCGCGATCGGGATCGCCGCGATCGTCGCTGTCGTCGCGACGGGTGTCGCGGCCGCCGCCTTGCGGGCGGGTCGCGACGATCGCGAGCGGGACGCCGCCCGGATCGCCGCGCTCGAGGGCGAAGTGGCGACCTTGCGCGAGCGCCTGGCGGAAGAAGCTTCGGAGCGCGCCGTGCTCGCGCTCGAAACGCAGCAGCTGCGGGTCGCGCTCGAGCGAGCGCTCGCGAGCGCGGAGGCCACCGGCTCGCCCGAACCTGCGGAACCGCAGACGCCCGATTCCGCACCGCCCGAGCGCGTCCCGGCGACCGCCGAGGCGGCCCGCGCCGCGCATGCGGCAGCGGGAGTTGCCAGCACGCCGACCTTCGACGCCGAACCGCTGCTCGCCGCCGGCTTCCGGCCGGACGACGTGGAGCGCTTCCGCGCGCGGCTCGACGAGATCGAACTCTCGCGTCTTTACCTGCGCGACCAGGCCGCTCGCGAGGGTTGGCTCGAAACGCCGCGCTTCCGCGAGGAGAGCCTCGCGATCGGCAGGGAGTTCCTGGGCCTGCGCGACGAGTTCGACGAGTCGCTCTACGACTGGGTGCTGTTCTCGACTGGCCACCCGAATCGCGTGGCCGTCACGGAGGTGCTCTCGGGCTCCGCCGCGCAGTCCGCGGGCCTCCAGCCGGGCGACGTCATCGTCCGCTACGACGACCGCCTCGTGCTCTCCCCGACCGAGCTGCGCGACGCAACGACCGGGGGCCGCGAGGGCGAGCTGGTCTCCGTCGAAGTGCAGCGCGCCGAGGATCCGGCGCCGCTGCGCCTGTTCGTTCCGCGGGGCCCCCTCGGCGTGCGCATGACGCCGACCAGCGTGACCCCGCCGCCGGCCGGGTGAGCCGGCCGATGCCGAAACGACACGATGAAGTGTACATAGAGACCGCGTACCGCGTGGCGGACGGCGCGCAGCGCTTCTCGATCCGCGTCGGGGAGCGCTGCGCGCCGATCGATGCGCTGCTGGACGCGCACGATGCGGAGGAATGGGCGTACGTCACCGCGCACAATCCGGGCGGCCGGCGCGCCGACGCCGATGCGAACGAGGCAGCGCAGCAACGCCTCGAAGCCGCGCTGCGCGCGTCGGCGCGGCCGGTGCTGCATGGCGAAGGCGTCGGGGACGACGGCGGCTGGCCGCCCGAGCCGAGCCTGCTCGTGCTGGGCCTGACGCGCGCCGACGCTGTCGCCCTCGCGCGGCGCTTCGGCCAGGAAGCGATCGTCGCCGGTCGCCGCGGGGCGCCCGCCGAACTGGTCTACTGCGATGAATGAAACGCCTCGCCGCTACTTCCTCTGATACCAGTGCCCGGTGCCGTCGCCGATCCAAGCGCCCGGCGGCGCGCGCTCGAGCAGTCGCTGCCCCGCGAGGGCGGCCACCGCCGCGACGGCAGTTCCGTTCTTGCGCGCGATGTCCTCGTACGCCGCGCGCCGCTTGGCGTTCACGTCTGCGACCAGCTTCCGGACTTCCGCCGACGGGGAGGCGCTCACCGCGCCGATGTAGCCATCGCTCTGCTCGCCGACGAGGCCCTGCGCGCGCGCGCTGTCGAGATCGAGAGCGAGGGCCGGCGCCGCCGCCGCGAGCGCGAGCCCGATGCCGACGGCCAGACCGATCGCCAGGCGGGAGAGGGTGCGTGTTCGGGTCATCAGAACAGGTCCTTCTCGTTGGCGAAGAGCTGATCGAGATCCTTGTCGACCTTGACGCGGATCTCGTGCTCGATCTTGATGTTCATGTTGATGACGATCGGATCCTTCGGCGCTTCGACGATGACGCGCGGCTGACACGCCGAGCCGCCGAGCGCCGCCGCGATCCACACCGCCGTCCACCCGGTCATCGGCGCTCCGGCGCGGCGCCCGCCGTGCATCGTCCCGTCGCTCATGGTTTCGCGTCCTCCGAGTACGCCCGCAGGCGTTCCTCCACACCCTCCGGCACACGATAGGACGCCTGCCCTGCGCGCACGAGGTCGGCCAGGCGCGCCTCGAGGTTCAGGTTCAGCTCGACGGGGCGGCCGTCCTGGAATCCCGGATTGGCCCCGCGCACGTGCAATCCGATCGTCACGTCGCCGTCGAGGTCGCCGTCGAGCTTCGCATCGAGCTCATCGAAGCGGAAGTCCGAGAACGCGGCGACGGCGAGGTCGAGATCACTCGGCCGCGACGCCGCCATCGCCGCGATGGACGGCGCAGGCGCGTAGCGGAGCGTGCCACCCGCTTCGGTCGCGCGCAGCAGCCCACCGGCGACGACGACGGCGCCATCGCGCAGCGCCAGCGGCAGCTCGCCGGCCACGCGACCGGTGCCCGACAGGCCTTCTAGCTGCGTCTGCGCGAGGAGCGCCGTGAGGTCGAGGTCGGTCGCGCGGAGCGTGACTTCGCCCGTCAGCGCCCGGTCGGGGTCGATGACGAGCTCCCCCGCCGTGAGCTCGCCGCCGGCGAACCCCCAGCGCGTCCGCGCGAACGCGAACGTGCCGTCCCGCCGAAGCTGCCACTCGACGAGGCCGTCGACGAGCGGCACGCCGATGTCGAGCAGCGCGATCGACAGCAGCTGCGCGGCGGGCGTCTGCAAGGGAGGGCCGCGCAGCGCGATGGCGCCGTTCGCCTGCTCGACGCGCGCCAGCGGCGTGGCGAACGAGAGCTCGCGCAGCGCGATGTCGGCGCGGTAGGCGATCGCGCCGTCGGCTGCGAGGGCCGCCTCTCCATGCGCCTCGACGCGGCCGCTCACGGCGCTGAGCTTCGCCTGGGCGAGCGTCGGCACCAGCGTGGCCGGCTGGAGCTGACCCGGCACGAACGTGAGGGGCTCGAGGCGCCAGTCGAGCCGGCCGGTCCCGGCGAGCAGATCGGCATCTCCGGTCGCCGACGCCGACAGGCGCTGGGCGTCGTCTTCGAGTGTCGCCTCGAAGCGCAGCGCGTCGGGCCGTCCGGCCAGCGCGAGCTGTGCGTTCGCGCGGCCGAGCGGATGTTCGAGCACGATCGCGAAGCGGCCCTCGAGCGCGCCGTCCGTGTCGCTGCGCAGCGATCCCGATGCGGCGCCGGCGGCGGGGCCGTCGGGGGTATCGAGCGCGAATCGCGCGTCCTCCAGCTCGATCTCGCGGACGGGCAGCGCGGGGAAGGCGGCGGGTTCGGCCGCCTCCGCGTCGCCAGCCAGCAGCGGATCGAGTGCGCCGACCGACAGCCCGTCTTCGCCGAGCGCCGCTCGGAGTCGTAATCCCGACACTCGAAGCGTGTCGGCGTGTCCCTCGCGGAGGCCGGCCCAGGACCACCCGACGTCGACTCGCGCGGCCGCGAGGTCAGGCGCTTCGGCGGCGCCGATCGCGACGTCCTCCAGCTCGAGCCCGCGCGCGTCGATCCGCGCGACCCGTAGCGATGCCGGCGCGACGCCGCGCGCCGCGAGCTCGGCGACGATCCACTGCTCGGTCAGCTCCGCACGCCGCGCCAGCAGGGCAGCGCCGGCCGCGAGCAGCGCGATCGCGGCGAGCGCCAGCACGGCGAAGGCGGCGGACACGGCGCGGCGGCGCGACATCGATGCTCCTCGTCGGAAGACGTGCCCGGCTCGCGGTTGCGGTCCCGGGCCGCGGCCGACATGATGACACGCCGGAGCGCGCAATCGGGAGGCGGACATCGGTGGATGCGAACGACCCGGCTCCTCCCCGCCAGCCGTCGTCCGGCTCGGAGTTCACCGGACATCTCGGGATCGAATCCATCGGCATGGTGGACGGTGCATTCGTGCTCGAGCTTCAGCTCGACGCGCGGCACATGAGCTGGGCGGCGCGCGCGCACGGCGGCGTGCTGTTCACGCTGCTCGATACCGCCCTCGGCCGCTCGGTGATCGCCGAGCTGCCGCCCGGACGCGGCTGCGCGACCGTCGAGATGAAGATCAACTACTTCCGCCCGGTGCAACACGGACGCATCCGCGCGCTCGGCCGCTGCGTGCAGCGCACCCGCTCGCTCGCGTACGCCGAAGGGGAGGTGCGCAACGATGCCGACAAGATCCTCGCGCGCGCCACCGGCACGTTCTTCCTCACCGACACGCTGCGCCAGCCCGATCGCGAACGCGTATAGCCGTCAAGAAAGGGGCCGGGTTGGATTCGTCAACTTTTCCCCCACTGGGGGAAAAGTTGACGAAACCAACCCGGCCCCTTTCTTGCCTGCGCTCTAGGCATGTCGGTCAGCTCGACCCGACCGCGATCTTGCTGCCCG
>JBDIVR010000031.1:0-49065 GCA_039794265.1 Myxococcota bacterium | reverse complement strand
CGGAAGGCTGAGAACCAGAGCCAGCGTCGCCCACCCCGTTCACGATCCCCGATCGGGGTGTTCACGATGGCCGATCTCGCTGTTCACGATCACCGATCCAGGTGTTCACGATCGCCGAAATGCGCAGTCAGCCAACAGGAACCGACTCGCAGGGTTCGCGTTCGGCGTCGTCTCCGACCCGCTCAATCTCGCTCTCACGGCTGCTACCTTCGGGGAGTCACTGCTTGCGCGATCCGCATTCCTTGCAGTCACCGGTGGAGCGGAGACAGGAATCCTGGCCGCACGGGGAGCAGCGGAGACCTCCGAAAGCCTCTTCCATTTCACGCGCGCTGAGAGCGCTGAAGCGATCGCAAAACAGGGCTTGCGGCCCGGTGCGAGCGGGAAGGTGTTTTTGACGCCGCAGGGCGACCTGAGACCGCTCCAGGCGCAAATAGATCTTGCTCTCCCGCCGAATCGTGGTCTCCCGAATGCGCTCTTCGAGGTGGATGTAGGCAAGCTAGTCCGGCTCGGGATCGATGTTCCTGCCTCCTCCCAGGTTGGCCGGTCCTTCAACATGCCTGGAGGAGGCTTGGAGGTTCCGATCGAGAGCCGTATCCCGGCCGAGCTGCTGCGGAGGATCCGGTGACTGGCGAAGAGATTCGGAGGTGGCTCGATGATGAGATTGCCAATTTCCCCGAACGAACATCGGGGGAGGAACTCTACGCCTATCTGACTCGCCGAACCGTGCGTGTGGCCCAGACGGATCGAGCAGCTCTCGTGGAAGCGTTGTCGGCCTGGCTCCGCCTTCGGTCAGAGCCGAAGACCATGCTCGCTGTCGACCTCGCGGCGAAACACCGACTGACGGAGCTGAGATCGGAGATCACTCAGCTCCTCGAGGACGTTCGGGATGGTGAGGCTTTCAAGCCTTTCTACGATCGTCCCATCCAGGAGGCCTTGGAGCAGCTGTGAGGCCGGCGAATCGACATGTCATCGGTACGATGAGCCGGCTGCGTCTACTATGGCTCTTGCTACCCCTTGCCGTGGCGCTTCCTGCGACATCAGCGAACGCGCTGATCGCGGCCCCCAGCGGCTCCCCATTGCCGCAAGGGGAGGAAGCGCTCTTGCACGAGGCCGGGCATCCGAAGCACGTGCTTCGTAGTCCGCGGGATGGGTGCGGAACGACAAACGCAGAGATCAGGTTCCGACGGGCCACTGCGTGGTGCGGACCGCTCTCGGTGATGAGGACGCTACAAGACCGTGAGGCGTCCGTATTCGCGGAAGTGGCGGTCGAAGGCGATGACTTCGGTGATGCTGAGGCGTTCCGCGATCACGAAGCTCAGTGCATCGCAGAACGAGTAGGCCTTGTCCTGATGGTGGCGGAGGATGGCAGCGGCGCGAGCCTCGTCATCGTGGGTCACGCGTACGATCTCGCACAGCCCGCGCTCGATGTGCTCCAGGAAGAGAAGACCTGCCTCTCGTCCTTTTCGGGCACGGTTCGTTAGCAGCGCGTGCGTCTCGTAGACGACAGCGTTGGTCGTCACCAGATGCCAGCCCTCTCCCTCGGCCCGCGCGAAGAGCTCTCTGGCGTGTGCGTGGCGAGAATCCTCCGACACGAGATGAGCAAAGAATCCGCCGCTGTCGACGAAGACGTGTTTCACGTCCTGTCAGCGTACACGTCTGCGAGATGCCTGTACTTGTCGGTGGAGACATCGGCGAAGTCGGAGTGGAACATCCCCGCAAGGTCGAGCCAGCTATGCAGCGTGTCGCGACGCGGCGCATGGGTCGGCTCGTCACGTCCGTTGCTCTGGAGCTTCTCGACGAGTCGCGTCCGCTCGCCCTCCGATAGGCGACGAGCGGCCTCTAGGACTTCCTCGAGCGTATGCATCCTTTGCCTTCCTTGTCTCAATCGTAGGTCGAGAGGAGCGGATTCACCAGCGATTGCGATCTCGCCCGCTGGGAGCTGGCAGCGGCCAGCGGACCTGGCGCTACCGAGTCGATGCCGCCGGGGACCTCGTCGAGGGGTCACGAACCCCCGCGAGCTGGCGCTCGGATCCGGGAAGTCGACGAAGTACACCTACTACACCGGCAGCGGCCAGGAGAATCTCGACCACAACCTGCGCTGCGTGATCCTGCCCGAGGGTGGACGCGACCCCGGCGACGCCCAGCAGCTCTGCGGCCCCGCCGGCCAGGGCCACGCGTGGACGCACTTCGTCTACTACGCGAACGATACGGCCTACGAGCAGACGAGCTCGCTCGGCGAGGTGCCCGACTTCTACTACGACTTCTTCCGCCGCCGGACCGAGGTGGTGTTCCCGGACGGCGCGAAGGAGGCGTACATCTTCGACCGCGTGGGCAACATCATCCGGATGGAGACCGGCCGCGGCGTCGTGCACAGCTACGAGTACGAGGACGGGACCCGCAACCGGACGCACGAGCTCGACGGCTTCGGCCGGGCGACGACCGCGCAGTGCGATGCCCGCGGCGACGTGACGCAGCGCACGGACCGGCTCGGGAAGAGCGAGACCTGGACCTACAACACGTTCAGCCAGCCCACCTCCCAAGTCGACCGCAACGGCCACCGCCGCGAGTGGCGCGATGACGGTCGCGGCAACCTGCTCGAGGAGCTGGCGGTCGCGGACGGCCGGCGTCCCGGAGTCGCGATCGAGTGCAGGCGCGCTCCGGATCCAGGACGCTAGAAGGTCTTGCGGATCCCCAGGAACACCTCGTCGCGATCCCGGATCGGGGCGATCCCCTGCTCGGTGAAGTCCCGATTCGAGTTCTGGCCGCCGCGGAACGGCGGGTCGCCGACCTGTCGCGTGGGCGGGTCGATCGACTGGAAGCGCCCGAAGAACAGCGAGATGCCGACGGTGGCCGAAAAGCTCTCGCTGAATCGGTAGCGGATGGCCGGGAGAACGGCGCCGGAAGCGGAGCCGAAGTCGTAGACCAGCGTGAGTCCGGGCAGCAGTCGATCCTGGTAGTAGCCGGTCTCGACTCGCAGCGTCGCCAGCACGTTGAACGGGCCGTTGCGGACGAAGCCCTCGCGGTAGCCCGAGATGTACTGGAAGAACCACTGGGAGTTGATGAAGAAGGTGCGGTCCGCATTCAGGAAATTGATGAAGGTAGGACGGTCGATCGAGACCGTGAGATTGTAGAGGTCGACGTCCGTGAGTCCGTCTCGCTGGTCGTTGTCCTCGTACGGGACCCCCTCGATCCACGTCGCCTCGAAGCTCCAGGCGGACTTCGTCCGGTCCTCCGCGAAGTCCATCGAGAAGCCGAGCACGTTGCGCTTCTCGTAGCGCAGGACGCCGGATCCTCCCACGTGCCAGTCGAATTCCATGCGGCCGTGCCGACCATTGCCGCCGGCGCGCACGGTCTTCCGGGTGGTGTGGGCGACGGCATAGAGCGCCTGCACGTTGGAACACAGCTGCGGCCGCGCAAAGGAGCAGCCGTCGAGCCGGAAGGCATCGGTGTTCACGAACTCGTCGAGCTCTCGACACCCTGCAATGTCGGGCGAGCCGGGCTCACAGGCGATGCCGTCCGGTTTGCCGAGACCGGAGAGCGTCACCAGCAGGACCTGGAAGTTCCAGGAGAAGGCGGCGACTTCGGTCTGGAAGGGTTGGCCGGTGAACGGATGCACGAGCTCGTCCTGGCCTGCGCAGCCGGGATGGCTCTCGCTGACACAGCCGTCTACGAGAGCATTCCATCCTTGCGGGTCGAGGTCGGTTTCCGTCGGCCACGGCGAGCGCGCACCCGGGAGCGTGAAGGCTCGATCCCCTTCGACGAAGCCGCCTGCGGGTCCGCCGAGGAATCCCACAGTGCCGGGTTGCGCGACGCCGGCATCGCGCGGATCCCACTCGCCGAAGGTGCCGGGCGCGCCGACCCACGACATCGCGAGGACACTCAGATCGGTGTTGAGCAGATCGATTCCACCGGCTGCCGCCGCGGTCGAGGTGTCGCAGCTGGTGCCCCAGAAGGCGCCACAACCGAACAGCGCCTGCTGCTGATCGGAGAGTGCGTTGCCGGGAATCGTGAAGCCGGCGAACGGACCCTCACCCACCTGCCCCGGATTGCGATTCAGCTCGACGACGGGAAGGGCAACCCCCGGCGCGAACCCCGATCCGACCAGGGTGGCTGCTGCCTCCGAACCACCCAGAAACCAGCTGAGAGCCGACGCGATCGGTGCGAAGCCACCGAACAACGTGGTGCTGTTGAAGATGCTCTGCGCGCACACGGAGCTATCGAGCCCGCTGAAGCCCACGCTCGCTGCGCAGATCACTGCGAAGCGCTGCTGGTTCGCGTGGTGATTGCGCAGCGCGTCGTCCCCGCCGGCGAGGCAGCCGCTCGTGTCGCCATCGACGAGTCCGTCGGGATCGCAGCCCGCCCGCGAGCCGCCGATCCGGGGCCGACCGGTGCGCGGGTCCACGTTGCGCTCGTAGAGGAAGACCGCGTCGACGTAGGGGAGGTCGTCGTAGCCATAGAAGTTGGACACGGCGAAGCTGAAGCGGTCCAGGCGGAACTCGAGCCGGGCGCCGAACTCGAGGCCCTTCCAGCTCTGCCACGGGTGGGGCGGACGCACTTCGCCAGCGAGGCCGAAGCCAGCGACACCGTGTGCGAAGAGTCCTGCGCTCTTGTTGCAGACCGGGAACGGTGTGTAGGGCTCTCCGCAGCGGCCGAGATCGTTGGGTTCGACCTGGTCGAAGTTGGCGGCCATCTCGAGGCGGACGTCGTCGAGGGGACCGACAGAGAAGAACGACCAGACGCCGCGTGCGGACCACAACGCAATGCGAGACTCCTCGAAGCTCGGCAACGACGACAGCGCGAGGTCCTGCGGATTGAACTGATCCGTGGTGCGGAACAGCTCCGTCTTGCCCCAGACGATGTTCTGCTTGCCGAGCCGCAGCCAGAGGCGGGAGTCGAACAGTTCGACATCTAGATATGCTTCCTTCAGCTCCTTCTCGTTCTGCTGGCTGGCGCCGCGATTCCAGGACAGCTCCTGCTGGCTGAAGTTCTGGTCGAAGCTGTCGAAATCCTTGTCGGCCAGTAGCTTCGACACGGCGCGGTTGGGAACGAAGAGCCCCCGCGGCTCGTTGCTGCGGCCGAGCGGATCATTCATCGCCGCCGGGATCGCAGGCGCGGGCCGGTACGGCATCGCCGTCGATCCCGGAGTTCCGAAGATCGGATGGATGTCGAGTGGATTGAATGGATTGGCGCGATCGGCGAGCGTGCCGATCGGATCGATGGTGTTGCGCGGGCTCCACGGCCCGAGCGTCTGGAGCTCGCTCCCGTCCTCGGCCCCTTTCACGCGGCGCAGACCGAAGCGGTACGGCTCCTCCGGATCCACGAAGCGCTCGAAGACGTAGAAAGCGGGATCGTCGGCGTTGCCCGGGATCCCGTCCGGCCCGGGAACACCGAAGAGCGTGGATACGCCCGGTACGTGCCACAGGAATGCCGGTGTCGCCGTGGCGCTCTGCGGCACGTCCTTGAAGTGGAAGCCGAGCTGCGAGACCGGGATGCCGTGCCGGAGTCGCCGGTCGCCGGTCTCGACGGCGCCGGTGAGACCGGACGAGCGGCCGTCCGAGTAGCGCTTCGGGAACCGGCGCGGGTGATCCCCGTAGGTGTCGACCGAGTCGAAGATCCGGCAGCCCCGCGTCCAGATGCAGTCGTAGCGCGCTTCCACGCGGACGAAGGACGAGACCAGATCGAGTGGTCCGATGCCGTCCGGCGCGATCTCCCACTCGAGCTCCAGATTCAGGATGTGTTGCCACTGGGTGAGATCCCAGCCGTCGCCGGCATCCCAGTTGCGAGCGATTCCTCGGATCTGCTGTTCGTAGAAGCCGTTGACCTGCAACCGCCCGTCGAACAGCTCGAACGCAGCGGCCGGGCTCGCGATCGCGACCCCCATCGCCACGAGCAGGCGGGCGACGGCGAAGAAGCGTCCCATGCTTCCCCCCCTCCCATTGCTGGGATCTCCGTGCGGACTTCCGATCGCGTCGGCGGACCCGGTGCGCAGCGGCCAGATTCGCACGCCCCGTCGATCGGCCGCAGTCTCCTGCCCGACGAAACCGCCGGGAGGGGATTCAGAGGCCGAGGATCTCACCGTCCAGGAGATCGATCGACCCCGCGAGCGGGTGTCGGGGCAGGCCGGGCATCCTGAGGATGTCGCCCGTCAGCGCCACCAGGAAGCCGGCGCCGGCTTGGATCTGGATGCGCCGGACGGTGACGTCGAAGTCGCGGGGGCGGCCCTGCCGCTTCGGGTCGTCCGACAGCGAGGCAGGCGTCTTCGCGATGCAGATCGGCAGGCCCTCGTAGCCGAGCCGGCGGATCTCTCGCAGGTCGCGCTCGGCCTCGCGCGTCAGCAGTACGCTGCGCGCGCCGTACATCCGACTCGCGATCGCCAGCACCTTGTCCGGGAACGGCGCGTCGAGCGCGTAGAGCGGACGGAACGGCGTGTTGCGCCGCGCCGACTGCTCGCGCACGACCTCGGCCAGCGCCATCGCGCCCTTGCCGCCGCGGGCGAAGTGATCGCTCACCGCGAACGGGACGCCCAGGCCGGCGCAGTGCTCGGCGACCACGGCGATCTCGTCGTCGTGGTCGGCGCCGAAGCGGTTCAGCGCGACCACCGGTCGCTCGCCGAAGTGCCCGATGTTCTCGACGTGCTTGTCGAGGTTGGGGAGGCCGCGGCGGACCGCGGCGACGTCCTGCCGCTCGAGGGCCGCCAGCGCGACGCCGCCGTGCAGCTTGAGGGCCCGGATCGTCGCCACCAGCACGACGGCCTGCGCGTCGAGGCCTGCGCTGCGGCACTTGATGTCGAAGAACTTCTCTGCGCCGAGGTCGAAGCCGAAGCCGGCTTCCGTCACCACCCAGTCCGCGAGATGCAGCGCCATGCGGGTGGCGAGGACGCTGTTGCAACCGTGCGCGATGTTGGCGAACGGACCGCCGTGGACGAGCGCCGGGACGCCCTCGGCGCTCTGCACCAGGTTCGGCCACAGGGCGTCCCGCAGCAGTGCGAGCATGGCGCCGGCGGCGCCGAGCGAGCCGGCAGTGACGGGTTCCCCGTCGTAGGTGAACGCCACCAGCAGCCGCTCGATCCGTGCGCGCAGGTCGTCGGCGTCGCGGGCGAGACACAGCATTGCCATGACCTCGGACGCGGCGGTGATGTCGAAGCCGGTCTCCCGCGGGACCCCCTGCTGCGAGCCGCCGAGGCCGACGATGGTGTTGCGCAGCGCGCGGTCGTTCATGTCGAGGACGCGTCGCCACAGCACGCGCCGCGGATCGATGCGCAACGGGTTGCCCCAGTACAGGTGATTGTCGAGCAGCGCCGCCAGCAGGTTGTGCGCCGAGGTGATCGCATGGAAGTCGCCGGTGAAGTGCAGGTTGATGCGGTCGGCCGGAACCAACGTGGCGCGCCCGCCGCCGGTGGCGCCGCCCTTCATGCCGAAGATCGGACCCAGCGAGGGCTCGCGCAGCGCCAGGCATACGGACGCGCCGAGTCGCGCGAGGCCATCGGCGAGTCCGATCGACGTCGTGGTCTTGCCCTCGCCGGCCGGTGTCGGAGTGATGGCAGACACCAGGATGAGTCGCGGCGGCTCGCTCCGGCGGCGCGGGCGGGCGAGGATCGCGGGATCCAGCTTGGCGATGTCCCAGCCATGCGGGCGCCACTCGTGCGGTCGGATCGCCAGCTGCTCCGCCAGCGCCGCGATCGGCTGGGGGCCGGTCATCGTCCGGCCAGCCACTCGTCGACGGCGGCTTCCAGCAGCTCCAGCGGGAGCGCGCCGCTCGCGAGCACGACGTCATGGAAGTCGCGCAGATCGAACCGCGAGCCCTGCACGCTCCGTGCGCGCTCGCGCAGCTCCAGCAGCTTCATCTGACCGACCTTGTACGCGCAGGCCTGGCCGGGCAGCACGATGTAGCGCTCCACCTCGGCGGCGACGTCCGTCTCCGGCATCCCCGTGTTCCGCAGCATGTAGTCGATCGCCTGCTCGCGGGTCCAGCGCTTGGCGTGCAACCCCGTGTCGACGACGAGTCGCGCGGCGCGGAATCCTTCCGCGACCAGTTGCCCCAGATGGTCCATCGCGGTCGGATGCCAGCCCTGCTCGGCGGCGAGACGCTCGGCGTAGAGCGCCCAGCCCTCGATGAAGGCGGTGAACGGGACGACGCGGCGGAAGATCGGGACGTCCTCCATCTCCATCGCCAGCGCGATCTGCAGGTGATGGCCCGGCACCGCCTCGTGGTACGCGAGCGTACGCATGCCGAACTTCACGACGTCCCGCGGATTGCGCAGATTGGCGTAGAAGATGCCGGGCTTCGAGCCGTCGAGCGGCGGCGGCATGTAGTACGCGAAGGCGGAGCCCGCCTCCTTGAAGGCAGGCACGCGTTCGACGCGGACGGGCGCCTGCGGCAGCCGACCGAAGAGCGACGGCAGGCGGGCCGTCGCCTCGTCGACGATGCCCTGGTAGTCGGCGAGGATCCGGGCGCGCGCCTCGTCGCCGTCGGGATACAGGAAGCGTTCGTCGCGGTGCAGCGCGCGCAACACGTCGCCGAGGTCCGGAATCACGGTGGGTTGCGCGTCCGTTTCGAGCCGCGGCTCCTGCGCCAAGTGGCCGCCGCCGGGCGCGTCCGATCCGGCTTCGAACGCCGACGGCGCGCTCACGTCCTCCGTCGTGACGTCGGCGACGGGAATCCCCTCGGCGGCGAGGATCGCGCGCATTTCGGCGTGGATGCGATCGACCTCGGCGAGTCCGAGCTGGTGGATCGTCTCGGCGTCGAGGTTCGTCGTGGTGTGGAAGCGGAGTGCCCATCCGTAGTAGAGCGAACCGTCCGGCAGCGCCCACGCGCCCACGGCCTCGGGCGCCTGGGCGTTCAGCTCGGGAAGCAACGCAGCGAGGCGCTCCCACGCGGGCAGGACCGTCCGCTCGACCTCGCTGCGCGCCTCGGCCACCAGCTCCTCTCGTTCCGGATCGGAGAGACCGTCCAGCGCCGCGAGCCGTCGCGCGAACTCCACCGTCAGCGGGTTCGCGTCGGGTCCGCCCGCGCGGAACGTCGCGATGTTCTTCGCCACCCCTTCGAGGATGACTCGCGGCGGCACGATGCCGCGGGCAGCGCGAAAGCGGCTGGCCTCGATCACTTGATCGATCGCCGTTCCGACCTTCGAGAGTCGTGTCACGTAGTCGCGCGCGTCGCGCGCGTCGTGGATCTGGTGGACGTTCAACAGGAAGTCCGGGAGCTCCGTCTGGACCCCGCTGAACGGGTTCAGCGGGAAGTCGTGGAACCGGTACGGCTCGCCATCCACCTGGACCTGCAGGAACCATTCGAGCACTTGCGTCGAGAGTCGCTGCTCGGGAGTCTGGTCCTCGATCGGATACTCGCGGAGCGTGCGGAGGTTGCCTCGCAGGCGCTCGGCCTCGGCCAGCGAGAAAGCGACCGAGAGATCGTCGAGATCGTCGTTGTGCCAGCGGATGCCCCACGGTTCGAGGATCCGCAGCTGCGACAGCAGCTGCGGGCGCGAGAGCACGAGCTCGGCGAAGACGCGGGTGTAGAAGTGCTCGATCGACCACGGCCGGCCCCAGATCGTAGGGATCGCGAAGACGGCGCCGCCGACCAGCGCCAACGCGACGAGCAGCGCGAAGGCGCGCAGGATCCTGCGCATGGCGACTCCCCTTTCCTCTGCATCCAGCGGATCACCCGGTGCCGATACGATACACCGTGGCATGTCGATAGACTTCACCGGGGTCGAGACGAGCCGAGGGGAAGCCCGGCTCGTTCGGCGCGTTCGGGAAGGCCTGGGTCTCGAGACAGACGGCGTGCCAGCGGCCCGGTCGCACTCCGTTGCGGCAGTGCAGATCGCCGTCGAGAAAGTTCCCGGTGTAGAGCTGGAGGGCGAGCTGCGTCGTCCGGATCTCGAGCACACGGCCGCTGCGCGGAGCCTCGAGTCGCGCGGCAGGCGCCGTCAGGTCCCCCCCGGTGTCGAGCGCGAAGTTGTGGTCGTAGCCGCCGCGCGTCGCCACCAGGTCGGCGATGCGCTCGCCGAGCCGGCTTGGCGTCGTGAAGTCGAAGGGCGTGCCGCCGACCGGCGCGATCGAACCGTCGGGAATCCCGCTGGCATCGACCGGCGTGTAGTGCGCCGCCGCCAGCCACAGGAGGTGATCGAGCACGGGGCTGGCGCCGGCGTCGTCGAGCTGGAAGTAGGCGTGGTTCGCAAGGCTCACGACCGTGGGCGCATCGGTGGTGGCGCGATACTCGATGCACAGCGTGTCGTCGTCGCGGAGCGTGAAGCTCGCCAGCACGTCGAGTGCGCCGGGATAGCCGGCATCGCCGGCAGGGCTGTGCAACCGCATCCGCACGCCCGACCCGCCCGGGACCGAGAAGAGTTCCGGCTCCTGCCAGGGACGGCGATCGAAGCCGAGGGGTCCGCCGTGCAGGTGATGCGCGCCATCGTTCGCGGCGAGCGGGTAGCTGCGTCCGTCGAGTTCGAAGCGCGCCCCCCCGATGCGATTGGCGTATCGGCCCACCGTGGCGCCGACGTGCGGGTGCTTGCCGCGGTAGTCGGCGAGCTCGGCGAGGGCGAGGAGGACGTCGCCGAGGCGCCCGTCGCGATCCGGCGCGCGCAGCCGCGCCAGCGTGGCGCCGAACGGCAGCAGCTCCGCTTCGAGGCCCGAGCGGTTGCGGAGCACGATCGGTCGGAGCGCCGGGTCGTCCGAGGGGCGATCCGGCGCCGGGCTCACTTCTTCGCCACCAGGTACGTGATCCACGCCGGATCTTCTTCCGCATGCGCGCGCGGGCGGAAGACGCCGTTGGCCTCGTTGGTCCTGGTGTCCGTTCCCTCCCAGTACACCGTGGTGTCGGAGAAGCCGGCATCGGCCAGCAGGTCGCGCAGCTCGGCCACGGTCCACAGCCGCCAGTGATAACCCCAGGCGCGGTGCAGCTTGCTGCCGTCGCGGAACTCGAAGTGGATGTAGCAGCTGGCGTCGTGCGTGATCGGGTCGAAGCGCGCTTGCTCCCAGAGGTACGTGAAGCCGCCCACCCGGCGGCGCTCGATGTTCTTCTGCATCGACTCCGGCCCGCCGTAGGCGTCGATGACGAAGATGCCGTCGCGGGCGAGCGCGGCACGGCAGCTCTTGAAATAGCGCAGCAGCTCCCCGCGCTCCTTGAACAGGAAGAACGAGAAGTTGAACGCGACGACGACGTCGACCTTGGGCGTGCGGGCGGTGCGGACGTCGTCCTGCAGCAGGTGCAGGCGGCGCACCTGTTCCGGGCGCAGCTTGGAGACGTTGTGCGCGCGGCCCCAGGCGAGCGGTTCCGGATCCAGATCGACGCCCCACGCATGGTTCTCGCGATGCGCCGCGACCCACGCACACGCATAGGCGGCCGTGCCGCAGAAGTCCTCGCGCATGGTTCGAGGGGTGCGGCCGTAGAGGCGCTCGTACATCCGCCGCACGCGAACGACGTCGCCCTCCGGGTCCTGTACGGACTTCTGGTACAGCGCGTACTTGTCCGCGCGTTCGGCCAGCGTCTGGCGCTTGCCCTTGCGACCGTGGGTCCGGGTCTGCGGGCGGCGCGGCCCCGTGGTGAACCGTCCCGGCGCGTTGCGCGTCGTGGAGCCGGTGCGCGCGGGCGATCCGCGCCCCGACGATTGGATCTGGAAGTCCCTCACTCTGTCCCCCGAGTTGCGCACGAGCTGCGCGCGGACGCGCAGAGTGGGACGCCGCCCGCGGCTTCGCAAGGGCGCGCGCGTGCGATCCGCAGCGTTTCGTCACCTGCGTTCCGGTCGTTGCGACTCACCAGTGCCCGAAACGAAGAGGAGCGGGAGATGGCAGAGCTGGTCGAAGAGCTGGAGCGCCGCGCGAGTCGCCGGGTTCGTCCGCGTGCGGAGTGCGAGTTGTTCGTCGGTGCGCGTCGCTTCGAGGGTCTGATCGAGGACGCATCGCGCGGGGGCGTGTTCGTGCGGACGACGGCCGAGATCCAGCGAGGCGCACAGGTGCGGGTGCGCTGGGCCGGGGAGGAGCGATTCGCGGTGGTGGTGTACCACCGGCCGGTGCCGTCGTTCCTGCGCTGGGTGTCGGCGGGTGGCCTGGGCCTGCGCTGGGCGCTGCTCGACCGATCCCGCGCGGCCTAGACCGGCTCCTCCCGCTGGCCGGCGTGCTCCGGCCGGCGACGTCCGGCGCACGGACTTGCAGGTCCGCTTTCATCGAGCTACAAAGCGAACCAGATTCCGATTTTTATTCTTGTTCCTTCGTTCTTGTTCCTTCGGTTCGGCGGTCGGGCTCGGCGGTCGGTCTGCCGAAGGAACCGGCGAAGATTCGCCAGGAGCCTCCGTCTGACGACTCCGCTGCCCACTCCGGATTCCGGTCTGCGCGCCGCAGTTCCGCTCGACAGCGTTGCCCGCCCGAAGCAGGCGCGCAGCGAGCGCACGCTGCAGCGACTCCTCGACGCCGCGGAGGCGCTGATCGAGGAAACCGGCACGGCAGACGTGTCGATTCCGGAGATCGCCCTGCGCGCGCGCTCCTCGGTCGGCGGCTTCTACGCGCGCTTCCGCGACAAGAACGAGCTGCTGCGCGCGCTCGAGGAGCGCTTCTTCCGCGAGCAGCGCGAGCGCCTCGAGCGACTGACGCGACCCGAAGCGTGGGGGGATGCCACGGTCGACGGGATCGTACGCGGTTGCACCGCCGAGCTGGTCGCCGTGTTCCGCCACCGGCGCGCGCTGATCCGTGCCTTCGTCGCACGAGCCGTCCACGACCTCGAGTTCCGCGGCGAAGCCCAGCGCTTCGAGCGCGAGGTGTCGGACCGCGTGTCCGCGCTGCTGTTGTCGCGCCCGCGCGCGATCGGGCATCCGCGCCCGGCGCTCGCGGTGCCGATCGCCGTCGCCGTGGTGTTCGGCGCGATGGTGGCCGGCGCGCTGCTCGGCGACCCGCGTCACCCGTTCGCTTCGCTGTCCGAAGAAGAGGCCGCCGAAGAGCTCGCGCGGACTTTCCTCGGCTATCTGCAAGTGCCGCTCTCGCCGATGTCGGGACCGATCCAGGAGATCCTCTGATGCGTTACCAGCAACACAACTCGCTCCCGATCCCGGCCGTCGGGAAGGTCCAGCACGTGCAGTCGACGATCGACGCGGTGTTCGACTGGCAGTACGAGCTGAAGCGCCAGAAGCTGATGGATCTCTACGAGAAGGGGAAGGCGGCCACCTGGAACGCCACGGACATCGATTGGTCCATCGACGTCGACATCGAGAAGATGGTGTCGCAGCGCCAGATGATGGGTGGCGGGACCACGATCAACCAGTTCCTGAACCCGCCGCGCACGCTGAGCGACCGCGAGGCGCTGACGCTGAACCTCGAGATGAACGCGTTCATGCTGTCGCAGTTCCTGCACGGCGAGCAGGGTGCGTTGCTGGCGACGGCGAAGATCGTCGAGACGGTCCCGTGGGCGGAAGCCAAGTTCTACGCCGCCAACCAGGTGGCCGACGAGGCGCGTCACGTCGAGGTGTATCACCGCTATCTGACGGAGAAGCTCGGTGTCTCCTACGAGGTCCACCCGAGCCTCGGCCAGATGCTCGACGACATCCTCAGTGACTCGCGCTGGGACATCACGTACCTGGGCATGCAGATCATGGTCGAAGGCCTGGCGCTGGCGGCGTTCGGCCTGCAGAAGATCATGATGTCCGAGGAGCCGCTGATCGTTGACATCACCTCGCGGATCATGGCCGACGAGGCCCGCCACGTGGCGTTCGGCGTGATCTCGCTCGAGGAGGTCTACCAGGAGATGAGCGAGAAGGAGCTGCGCGAACGCGAGGACTTCGTCATCGAGGCGACCCATCTGATGCGCGACCGGCTGCTGATGCAGCCGGTCTTCGAGCGGCTCGACTGGCCGCTCGCGACGTGGCTGCCGTGGGCGACGAACACGCCGTTCATGCGCGGCTTCCGGCAGATGCTGTTCTCGAAGATCGTGCCGAACCTGAAGCGACTCGGGCTGCTGACGCCGCGCGTCCGCGAGGAGTACGCGAAGCTCGACCTGCTGCGCTTCGAGCACATGAAGGACTCCGTCGAGGAACCCGAGGTGGCCCCGCCGGCCGAGCTGGTGCAGCTGCTGCTGCAGGTGCTGGCGACGCGACCGGCAGCCGAGGCGAAGATCGCGTAGCGAGCGGCGCGAGCCGTCCGCCCCCCCCCGGACGGCCTGCGCAGAAGTTTTCCTAGGCAGATCCCCTCCGACTCGCCTATCGTGGCAGCGGAAAGGGGGTTCCATGCCGATCTCCTGCGCGCCCGGACTCGTCTCCGTTCTTGCCAGGTCGTCCGCCGTCGCGGCGGCGCTCTTCGCGTTGGCCGTCGCCCTCGCGCCGCCCGCGGCGCGCGCCGCCGCGGTGACCGTTCGCGAGCCGGCCTTCGGCCTGCCGCACATCTTTGCCGACACGGATCTCGAGCTCGCACGCGAGAACGGCCGCGAGATCGCGAAGGACCGCCTCGGACAGATGATCTTGATCGGGCGCGTGGCGCGCGGAACGCTGTCGCAGGCGTTCGGGCTGCTCGACTCGGGCGCCGCCGCCGACGACCTGGCGACACGGCAGCTCGGCTACACCTCCTCCGAGCTGAACCGGATGTTCGAGGCGCTGCCGAGCGCGGAGCGCAACCTGCTCCTCGAGTACTGCAAGGGCGTCAACGATACGATCGAGGCGATCTACGCCGGCACGCTGCCGGAGCCGATCGAGGTCTCGCTGCTGCGCAGTCCGCTGCTCAACCTCGGCGATGATCTCTTCGGGAACGAGACGAACCTCTCGGATCAGGTGGATCCCTTCTTCGCGCCGCCCGGCGGCGAGTGGCCGACGGCGGGCTTCCAGTTCACGCCAGAGATCGCCGTCGCGATCGGCGTGCTGCAGGTGCGCAACTTCGGGCTCGGCGGCTTCTCGGAGAATCTCTTTTCGGAACTGCAGGCGCTGATCGCTCAGCACGGCATGGCGGACGGCATGGCGATCTGGGACGACCGCCGCTTCCTGAACGACCCGCTGGCGCCCGTGTCCGTGCCGGATGCCACGACGCCGGGCTTCGGCGGCCCGCTCGCGAAGTTCCAGAGGCCGGCCGTGACGCGCCTCGCCACGCGCTTCCCCGCCTACGACTACGCCGGCGTCGTCGCGCTCCGCGAGCAGCGTCACGCGGCGCGCGTCGAGCGGGCCAGCCGTCTCGGCGCCTGGCCGAAGCTCGGCAGCTACGCGTGGGCGATCGGTCCCGGCAAGTCCGCGACCGGCAAGCCGTGGATCGGCGGCTTCCCGCAGACCGGCGAGCTGACGCCGTCGATCATGCACTACGTCGAGAACCGCAGCGCCGAGCCGGGCGGAATCCGCGGCAACGGCATGGAGTTCGTCGGCGCGCCGCTGGTGCTGATCGGCCACACCGACCAGGTTGCCTGGACGACGACGACTGCGCAGCTGCCGGTCCTCGACACGGTATTCGAGGAGATCTTCCTCGCAGACTCCAACGTGATCCTGTACGTCGACGAGGGGACGCTCGCGCCGCTCTCGCAACGGACGGAGATCATCCGCTCGCCGAGCGGATCGAGCTCCCAGGTCGTCTGGCGCAGCCACGCGCGCGGCGGGAACGGCGGCTCGCGCCCGGTACTGGACTTCATCGGCGATGCGCGGGGCACGGCGAACGGCGGCAGCGGAACGCAACTCGTCACGGAGGATCCCGCATTCGACGGCAGCCTGGTCGGTGGCCACGTCGCGATCGTCGGGGGGGCGGGCGCCGGCCAGATCCGGACGATCTCGGCCGTTCCCGACGCGACGACGCTCGAAGTGGGCATCGCGTTCGCGACGCCGCCCGCGGCAGGTTCTTCCTACGTCGCCGTCGGTCCCGCCGGCAAGATCATCGCCGTCGCGATCGACTCGGCTGCGTGGCTCGAGGAGACGACGTCGGTGCTCGGCTTCGCCCAGTACCAGCGCGCGACATCGATCCTGGAGATTCGCGCGGGGACGCGCCTGATTCCGACGACGCACAATTTCTTGGCGGCCGACAACCTGGCGTGGAACGAGATCGGCAGCGACCCGGGTCAGCCGGGGAACATCGGCGTCTGGTCGTCGGGCTTCTCGCGCGTGCGGCAGGACGGTGGCGATCTGCGGTTGCCCATCGACGGGGCGCTCGCCAACCCGCTCGTCGACATCGCTGGCACCGTCGCCGGCGCCAGCGCGACGACGCTGACGGCGACGGGAGACTTCAGCGGGCGCGACCTCGCGCCGCCGCCGCCGAACGCGCGCTACGACGATCCCGGGACCGTCCCGAGCGAGTACATCGTCTCGGTCACTTCGGCGAGTGGCCACAAGCAGACCCGCCGGATCGCCAGCAACGACAACGACACACTGACGCTCGAGCGCCCGTTCGGCGTGGTCCCGGTGGCGGGTGACCGCTTCGAGGTGCAGGAGATCCTCGGCATGCCGGAGGCCGTGAACCCGTCCGAGGGTTTCACCGCCAACTGGAACAACAAGGCCGCGACTGCGGATCCCGGCGACGGCTTCGGCCGCAATCACCGCGTGGCGTTCATCCTCGAGCGCATCGCCGCCGAGAACCAGTGGGATCGCCCGAAGCAGCGGCAGCTCAACGCGGATGTCGCCGGTCTCGACGGCCGCGGTCGCTTCGGCCGCTACCTGATCCCGCGCCTGCGCGAGGCCGTCGACGCCGTCGGCAACGATGGCAACCCCGACGTCGATACCGCGCTCGCGCAGCTCGAGCAGTGGAATGGCGCCCCGGAGTTCGGCCGCAACTTCGTCGATCCGGTCGCCGACACGATGCTCGCCGGGGAGCTGGCGTTCCTGAAGAACGTCTTCTCGGCGCTCGGAACGGCGATCTATGCCGACGAGTTCGGGAGCCTCGGGGTGCCGGGCGGATCTGACGGCGAGGCGCTGGTGATCCACGCGATCGATACCGCCGCCGGCGACGTCGCCGGTGTGCGGTCGCAGTCCTTCTCGGGGGACTACTTCAACGGCGCCGATTGGCGGGTCGTCGTCCGCGACGCGTTCGCCAGCGTCGCTGCCGGAGGCATCCCGGCCGATACGCCGCGGCCGAACCGGAGCTTCAACCACCCGCTCGCGGCACTCGACAACCTGTTCCCGGGTCAATTCGCGGCGCTTCGTTTCCCGGAGATCCCGGCGGGCAACCGCGGTACGTACGAGCAGATCGTCGAGGTCGGCGACACCGTACGCGGCGAGTTCATCTTCCCGCTCGGGCAGAGCGCCCACATCGAAGGCAGCATTGCCGGGGTCACGGCGATCGATCCGAACGCCACGAGTCTCCACACGGTGTGGAGGGACTGGCGCTTCGTGCCGATGCTCTCGGTGTCGCAGGATCTCCCCGCGGCTCCCAGCGGCGACAGCAACGGCGACGGGATCTTCGACGGCTTCAAGCGCTTCCACTTCGGCACCCTCGACGTCGCCGCGGACTCCGACGACGACGGCGACGAGCTCCTGCTGCTCGGCGAGTTCCTGGCCGGCGCCGATCCGACGAACCCCGACACCGACGGCGACGGCGTCCTCGACGGCCCGGACTTCTCGCCGCAGGACCGTCTCGTGACGGTCCCCGAGCCCGGCGCCGTGCTGCAGGGCCTCGTCGCGCTGGCGGTGTTGTCACGGCTCGCGCGGCGGCGCGGGCGCGTGTAGCGCCGTCGGACTCGCCGAGAATCGGCAGGCGTGGCTCGGAGGCGGGCGGGAGGCGCACACCCTCCGCCCGAGGTCCTCGGCGGACGCGTTCCGGCGCTTCGCACGCGGTCGGTCGGCCGGCCTCATGACCAGCGGGCCAGCGGCTGCGCCGCCTGCGGAGTTCGGGCTCCGGGTGTGCGCCTCCCGCCCGGCGGTGCGCGTTCGCCATCGGCCGATTCTCGGCACAGTTGTGTGCGCGGCAGGCCGGAGGGTGAATCCAAGTCGCCTGCTGGCCGAGCTGGCGTACCATGCGCGCCACCCATGGACGTCGCCGAGTTCATCCCCCGCTGGACCGAATCCAGCGCCAGTGAGCGCGCGAACAAGGACGCATTCCTGCTGGAGCTGTGCGACGTGCTCGGCGTCCCGCGTCCGGACCCGACGACGGGTGACTCGGCGGCGGATCGCTACGTCTTCGAGCGTGATGCCGTGTTGGTCGCCGAAGGCCAGAAACGCAGCGTCGGCAAGATCGACCTCTACAAGGACGGCTGCTTCCTGCTCGAAGCGAAGCAGGGCTCCGAGAAGGGCAGTCCGAAGCTCGGCACGGCCAAGCGAAACACACCCGGCTGGAACGTCGCGATGCGCGACGCGTTCGGCCAGGCGCTCGGCTACGCGCGCATGCTCGAACGCCCGCCGCCGTTTCTGCTGACCTGCGACATCGGCTACTGCTTCGATCTCTACGCGTGCTTCGACGGCACCACCGACTACCGGCCGTTCCCGAACGCGCAGACGTCCCGGATCTTCCTCGTCGACCTCGGCGACTATCTGGACACGCTGCGCGCGATCTTCCTGGACCCGGGCAGCCTCGATCCCGCGCGTCACGCCGCCCGCGTTACCCGGGAGGTCGCCGGTCACCTCGCCGCGCTCGCCCGGGAGCTGGAGGCGGCCGGCCACGCGCCGGAAAGCGTCGCCTCGTTCCTGATGCGTTGTCTGTTCACGATGTTCGCCGAGGATGTCGGGCTGCTCCCCGATCGGCTCTTCACGAAGGCGCTCGAGGAGCAGTGGATCCCCCATCCGGAGAAGTTCCGCGTCGACGTGGTGAACCTGTGGGCCTCGATGAACGACGGCGGCTGGTCCGTGGCCGGCAAGCTGCTGCGCTTCAACGGCGGCCTGTTCGCCCGGCAGGACTCGCTGCCGCTCGAGCGCCGGCACCTCCAGCTCCTGCTGGACGCCGCCCGCTGCGACTGGGCGCACGTGGAGCCCGCCATCTTCGGGACGCTGCTGGAGCGCGCGCTCGATCCACGCGAGCGCCACGCGCTCGGCGCGCACTACACGCCGCGCGCGTACGTCGAGCGGCTCGTGAAGCCCACGATCGAGGAGCCGCTGCGCGCGGAGTGGGCGGTGGTGCAGACCGAGGCTCGCGCCCTCGCCCTGCGCGGCAAGGTCGCCGACGCCGAGAAGGCCGTACGCGGGTTCCATGAGCGGCTGTGCCACGTGCGCGTACTCGATCCCGCCTGCGGTTCCGGCAACTTCCTCTACGTCACGCTGGACCTCTTCAAGCGCCTCGAGAGCGAGGTGCTCGCCTTCGCCGGCGAGCTGTCCGGCAGCGTCGTGCTCGCGGACATGCAGAACGTCAGCGTCACGCCCGCACAGTTCCGCGGCATCGAGATCAAACCGTGGGCACGCGAGATCGCCGAGCTGGTGCTGTGGATCGGCTACCTGCAATGGCACTACCGGACGCATCGCAACGTCGCGCCGCGGGAGCCCGTCCTGCGCGACTACAAGAACATCGAACTGCGCGACGCCGTCCTCGCCTACGACGGCGAGGAAGTCGTCCTCGACGAGCACGGGAAGCCCGTCACGCGTTGGGACGGCCACACGACGAAGAAGCACCCGGTGACGGGCGAGGATGTGCCGGACGAGACCTCTCGCATCGCCGTCACGCGGCTCGTGAACCCGCGCAAGGCGGTGTGGCCGGACGCGGACTTCATCGTCGGGAACCCGCCGTTCATCGGGAACAAGCGCATGCGGCAGGCTCTCGGAGATGGCTACGTCGAGGCACTCCGTGCGACGCACGACGATGTGCCCGAGACCGTGGATTACGTGATGTACTGGTGGAATCATGCGGCGGGGTTGGTCCGGGCGGGGAAGGCGCGGAGGTTCGGGCTGATTACGACGAACAGCATCACACAGACGTTCAATCGGGGAGTTGTGCAAAGGCATCTCGAAGTCAGGCATCCTGTATCGATCGCCTTCGCTGTTGCAGACCATCCATGGGTCGACAGCGAGGATGGTGCTGCCGTCCGGATTGCGATGACCACCGTCTGTTCAGCGGCTTCCCTAGGTCAGAGAATCGACGTGGTGAAGGAGATTCCCGCTCAGAACGGCGAAATCGAAGTTGTCACTTTGTCGAGGCACGGTCGGGTGAACTCGGACTTGACCATCGGATCCGACGTCAAGGGAGGTGTCGTCCCCTTGGAGTCGAACAGGGATCTCTGCCTCCAGGGATGCAAACTAGTTGGCGCGGGATTTAGAATCGGGCCTGCAGATCGTTCTCGTTTGCTCTCGCTGCAACCCGATGCGGCGCGATTCGTGCCACTCTACGTAAGCGGAAGCGACCTGACGAAGCGGATCGAGCACACATATGTCATCGACTTCTATGGATTTTCGGAGGAAGCTGCGCGGGAGGCGTTTCCGAGTGGGTTCCAGATCGTTCTGGATCGAGTCAAGCCCGAACGGGACCACAATCGGCGCGAGGTCCGCAGGCGGAACTGGTGGCTGTTCGGCGAGAATGCTCCAAAGCTGCGGCGTGCCAACTCGACGCTGAAGCGCTTTATTGCGACATCAGAGGTTGCCAAGTACAGGATCTTCGTGTTCTTGGATCTCCCTGGAACAGTCGCTGACGGTTCGCTTGCAGCAATCTCGCTCGAAGACGCATTCTTCCTCGGGGTGCTCTCATCGCGGCTTCACGTAGCCTGGTCTCTTGCGTCGGGCGGGCGGATGGGCATGGGGAACGACCCTCGCTACCAGAACGGACCATGCTTCCTACCCTTCCCATTCCCCGTATGTTTCGACGACCCGCGGTCCCGAATCCGCGACCTCGGCGAGCAGCTCGACACCCACCGGAAGCACCAGCAGGCGCAGCACGCCGACCTGACGATCACCGGCATGTACAACGTCCTGGAGAAGCTCCGTAGCGGTGCGCCGCTGACTGCGAAGGAGAAAGAGATCCACGAGAAGGGTCTCGTCTCGGTGCTGAAGGAGATTCACGACGCGCTCGACGCCGCCGTCTTCGATGCGTACGGCTGGCCGCACGATCTGACGGACGAGCAGATCCTCGAACGCCTCGTCGCGCTGAATGCCGAGCGCGCCGCCGAGGAGAAGCGCGGGCTCGTGCGATGGCTGCGGCCGGAGTTCCAGAACCCGAGCGGGACTGGCATGGAGACCCAGACGGAGCTCGCCGGGACGGATACCGAGGTCGCGCCGGCGGTTGCAGCAAAGCTTCCGAAGTGGCCCGCGAAGCTCGCCGACCAGATCTCCGCGGTGCGCAACCTCGCCGGCACGGGCGCATCGTCTTGGTCGGTCGAGGAGGCAGCGAGCCAGTTCAAGGGCGCCCGCCGGAGCGCCGTCGCCGAGGTGCTCGACAGCCTCGCCGCGCTCGGCTTCGTCGTCTCGTACGAAGCCGACGGCACCCGCCGCTGGAAAGCCCCCGACCGCGCCGCGGCGTGACCGCATCCGTCACAGCGATCGGAGAGGATCCACTCGTCGGACGGTGAATCGACGGTCCTGCTAGCGATACCCTTGGCGTGTACTCTGACGGACGAGACAGGTACCTGGCGAGATACCGGTGGCGGCGAGGCGCCGGAGAGTGTCGACCGGGAACGCGTCGAGGGAGTGGCCATGGCTGAGAAGGAAGTGGTGATGAGGCTTCTCGAGGAGCGGCAGCAAACCGGACTCGAAGGCCGACGGCCCGAAGAGCTCCGCGAGGAATGGCTCCGCGCTGTCGAGGATCTGCTCCGCCGGATTCGTGCATGGCTCGAAGATGCGGAGGCGCGAAAACTCCTTCGTGTCGAGCAAGACACTGTGGCCATCGACGAGGAGCGACTCGGAACGTACAACGCGCCGATGCTTCGCGTGCAGACGCCGGGAGTCTCTGTTCGGATCGTTCCCTGCGCTCGGATCGTGATCGGTGCACGCGGGCGCGTCGATTTCGAGACGCCGGCATCGCGCGTGATGCTCATGCGAGTCGCCGATCAGAGGTGGGAGTTCCGGGAGCTGTCGTCGCGCGGATGGAGGGCGACGCCGCTGGACGAGAGTTCGTTCTGGACGGTCATGGAGTCAATGCTCCGATGACGTTGCCTCGGTCCGTCAATCACAATGTCGGCTGGCCGAGACCGTCGCAGATCCATGCGTACTTCGAGTCGTTGTCGAGAGCGCTGGGCATCCTTCAGCGCCGGATCCTGATCGAGCGGGCCGATGACGACGAGAGCCCGTTCTTCGGGATGACGGAGGCGCGAGCCGCGGAAGAAATTCGGAGACTTCGGACAGAACTCGAGTGTCAAGCGACACTGTTCCTTACGGCAAGTTTCGAGGCCGTCTTCCGACAGGACTTGATGTTTCGAGCGAGAAAGCGTCCGCGCGATAGGGTCTCGAAGAGCCTCAACCGCCAGTTCGGGAAGCGGAACATGGAGGAGATCCGATTCGAGGAGATCCTGGACGCATGGAAGCAGGAGATCGGCGGGGCGGAATCGATCGGCAGCCTGAAGCAGCTCGTCCTCCTCAGGCATTGGCTCGCGCACGGCAGGTATTGGAGGCAGAAGAGCGGTCTCCACCGTCCAGATCCCTACGACGCCTGGGCTAGGGGCACCGCCGCCCTCAGCGTCGTCCCGATCCTGGCCGAGGTCGACTATGCGCCTCCGTGAGAAGCTTCGTGAGGCCACACCGGATGTGCGCCCTCCGGCGCCATCCGCCGGAAGCTCCCATGAGCGACCGCAGCGCCATCGAGTGGACCGACGCCACCTGGAACCCCGTCCGCGGCTGCACCAGGGTCAGGCCGGGCTGCAAGCACTGCTATGCCGAGACCTTCGCCGAGCGGTTCCGCGGAGTCGCCGGGCATCCCTTCGAGCAGGGGTTCGATCTCCGGCTCGTTCCCGGCAAGCTCGCGGACCCACTGCGCTGGCGGAGCCCTCGGCGAATCTTCGTCAACTCGATGAGCGATCTGTTCCAGGAAGGCGTCCCGGTCGAGTACATCGAAGAGGTCGGCCAGGTCATGCAGAAGGCCGATTGGCACACCTATCAGGTCCTCACCAAGCGCCACCAGCGAGGGGCGGAGAAGCACGCCGGCCGGGACTTCCGGAAGGAGAGTTGGAGACCAGAGCCGGGGTCCGTGAAGCTCGTCGGCGAGCCGATCCCGACGGGGCGTGGCTCTCACCACGTCCGTTCCCCTCCCCCCCAAGATCCGGTGCTCCAACGGCCGCCCAGCTCGCCGGATCGGCTTCTCGGCTACCCCCGTCTGTGCACTCTCTGTGCCGCCACGATTTCAGCGTCGCGTGGAATCACAGCGCGAGCTGCAACGTGCTCGAGGACAGGGTCGGGGCGCGCAGGCACGGCAGTCGCCGTGGCTGCGACTCGATGACTCACGCTGCAACGACTACGGCTCCGCGCGCAGCCTGGCGGGGCTCACGAGCGCCGCTACCGGTACCGGGGTCGAACCCCGGGGCCCTGGTCTCCGGCCGCCTGACATCGCCCGATCGCGCTCGACGGGGCATTGGCAGCAGCGTTGGCCTTGGCGGCGCTTCGCCGTACGCGGAGCGGGAACGGGCTCTCACGCGCGGCGCCGGAAGTCCAGGGCTGGTTGGGCCAGCGCCGGCGCCGCGCAGATCGCGCGGTCGCGCTGGACGTCGTCAGAATCGCTACATCACGCCAAGCCTGCCAACCCACGCCTGCGGCGCGCGAGCAGCGCCGTCGTCGCCAGCGCCGCGGCGCCCAGGAGGGCGACCGAGGGCTCGGGGACGGTGAACTGAACGATGGATTCGGAAGCGAGCACCAGGAGCGGCGTCGAGGCGGGGTAGCCGGGCGGAGAGAAGGCGTCGTTGCCCCAGGTCAGCGCGCCCATGGTCACTTGAAGCGGGCCGATCATGGCGCTCGGGCCCAGGTCGGCGTAGAAGACCGAGAACTCGATCGGGCCGTTGGGCAGCGGGGTGGGCGGCTGCCAGCTGGTCGCCGTGATGGGGATGTCCTCCTGCACACCTGGGATGCTCAGGGCCTCCTGCTCATGTGTATCGCTCTCCACAAACACGTTCAGCGCGAAGGGCGTCGCCTGGCCGGTGGGGTCGGTCCACGAGAGCAGCGGCGTCGTCGAGACGTTGGTGGCCCCGTCGGCCGGCGAGAGGTTCATCGCGGTCGGGAAGAAGTCGCTGTCTACGAGGCTTGCCGCGTTCAGCGAGAACGTCGACGTGCTGGGAGAATTCCCGGCGATCGTCACCGTCCAGGTTCCGTCGAGGGTGCTCTGGAGCGCGGCGAGGTCCGGGAACTGCGTTTCCCCCTCCCACGCGCCGCTTCCGTACGCCTCTAGCGGAACTGAGAGGCTGCCCGCCTGGACCGTGACTCCCGTGACCCCGACCAAGTCGAGGTTGACGGTGATGTCCATCGAAAACTGCGCCGCGGGAAACAAGAAGTCGTCGACCCGGTTCAGGTCGAGAATGATCGAATTCACCGCCAAGGCGCTGGAAGCCGGCACGAGTGCCATCGCCAACGCGGCAAGTGTACAGGTTGCGATCCGGTGCATGGATTCCCCCTCTTCGAGGCCGGCCATTGGTTGACGCCGGCCTTGGGGGGGGGCAAGGACGCGATGCCGGAAAGGAGACTAGCAGGTGGCTCGGATCCGCACACTCGCGTCCTGCGACGTTACGGGGCGAGCGCAGGCAAGTCCGCGGGTCGGGCCGGACGCGGCCGCAGCTCCTTGCGTCGTGGACTCCCAGAGCTGCCGCTGTCGCGCGTGCCTCGACTCCCCCAAGGCGCGGGCGCCGCTCGTGTGCTCGCGCGGAGACCGCCATGAGACTCATCGCAGTCAACGTGATACGTGTGCGACCGGACGGCGCCGCGGACTTCCTCGACTCCGTACACCAGCTCGCTCCTGCCGCCGGTCAGAAGAAGGACTCGCAGCACTGGACGATGCATCAAACGCTCGCTGGCGAGCAGCAAGAGATCGCGTTCGTCACCGAGCTGGAGAACTTCGCCGCGCTCGAAGCCAGGGGTCCGGTGGACGCGCTCTACCGGCGCCTGCTCGGCGAGAAGCGCGGCACGGAGGCTTCCGCGAGGGCAAGTGCGGCCGTGATCGACTCGCGCACCACGGTGTCGATCCGGCGTGAAGACCTCAGCTACACGCCGGGCGGCGATCCGCCGACGACATCTCCGTTCGCCGTCGTGACGCGGCTGGCGACGCGCCCCGGGCAGCAGGACGCGTGCGAAGAGCTGCTCCGCAAGATCGCGGAAGCGATCCCGAAGGTGGACGATCCGCTGATGCTCGTGAGCCATCAGGTGATCGTCGGCAATCTGCGCAGCTACTGGACGGTGCGGCCACTGCAGCATCTCGCGATACTGGACGAAGCCCTGCCGGCGCCGGACCTGCTGATGAAGGCATTCGGCAGCGGCGAAGGGGGTCTTGATCTGGCGCGGCGGCTCGGAGGCGCTGGAGCTCGCCGATCGCCAGATCGTCCGCTTCGTGCCCGAGCTGTCGAACGCACCGAAGCACTGACGTCGCAGGGGACCCGCCGCCGGGTCCCCTGCGATCTTCCCGAAGCACCATCAGCCTTCCTCCGCCTGTACCACCAGCTCGTGCCCGCGTAGCCCGACGACCCGGACGGCGCTGCCAGCCGGGATCGGGCCATGGGCGTCTCGAGCGCGCCGCGCGCGCCAGCGCTCGGGACCGACGCGCACCCAGCCTTCCGGGTCGATCGCGGTATCCGCGACTCCGTGCGCGCCGATCGGGCCGTGGGGCGCGGCGCCGTCGGGTTCGTAGGCGCGGCGGACGATCGGGAACAGCACGGCGTCCTTGGCGAGCCAGGCGGCGGCGCCGAGCAGCGCCCACTCGCTGGACAGCCCCCACCAGCGCATGGCCATGGTGAGCGCCGCGCCGACGAAGATCCAGCCCGGTACCTGGAACAGCAGATAGCGCCGCAGGACCGGGCCGAGCGGCGCGTGCGGAGGCGCGCCCGTCATACGAAGCGCTTGATCAGCGCCTTCTTCCACCTGGTGTAGGGCGGATATCCGATCGACGGATCCATGCGCGTGCTCTTCTCGAGCACGGGCTTCTGGTGGCTGAACACGTCGAAGCCGCTGCGGCCGTGGTAGGCGCCCATACCGCTCTCGCCGACGCCGCCGAACGGAAGGTTCGGGTTGCTGAGGTGCCACAGCGTGGCGTTGATGCAGACCCCCCCGGCGCTGGTGCGCGCGACGACGGCATCCTTCACGTCCTGCCGCGTCGTGAAGACGTACAGCGCGAGCGGTTTCGGGCGCGCGTTCACGAACGCGATCGCCTCGTCGAGATCCGCGACCGGCAGCACCGGCAGGATCGGGCCGAAGATCTCGTCCTGCATCACAGGCGAATCTGGCGAGACGTCGCGCAGGATGGTCGGCGCGATGTAGCGATCCGCGCGGTCGACCTGGCCCCCGACGACGGCGGTGCCGCTCTCGAGCAGCTTCGCGAGCCGGTCGACGTGCTGCTCGTTGACGATGCGGGCGAGGTCCGGGCTGCGCTGCGGATCCTCGCCGTAGAACGCGCGCAGGTGATGGACCAGACGCTCGATCAGCTCGTTCTCCCGCGACGCGTGGACCAGGATGTAGTCCGGCGCGACACAGGTCTGGCCGCAGTTGAGGAACTTGCCCCAGACGATGCGGCGCGCCGCGATGTCGAGGTTGCACTCGGCGTCGACGAGGCACGGGCTCTTGCCGCCGAGCTCGAGCGTCACCGGCGTCAGGTGCTTCGCAGCGGCGGCCATCACGATCCGGCCGACGCGACCGTTGCCGGTGTAGAAGATGTGGTCCCAGCGCTCGGTCAGCAGCGCCTGGGTCTCGGGCACGCCGCCCAGGGCGACGGCGAAGCACTCCGGATCGAGATAGCGCGGCAGCAGCTCGGCGAGAGCCGACGAGACGTGCGGCGTCACCTCCGACGGCTTCACCACGGCGGCATTGCCGGCGGCGATGGCCGCGGCCAGCGGCGCCATCGCGAGCTGCACCGGGTAGTTCCACGGCGCGATGATCAACACGACCCCGAGCGGCTCCGGCACCAGCCGTGAGCTCGCCGGTTGGAGCTTCATCGGCGTCGCGATCCGGCGCGGCTTCATCCAGCGCGCGAGCTCCTTGCGCGCGAGGTCGATCTCGCCGATCGCGAAGCCGATGTCGGTCGCGTAGCCCTCCGGATCCGGCTTGCGCAGGTCCGCGGCGAGCGCCTGCTCGAGGGCGTCGCTGTTCTCCGCCAGCATCGCGCGCAGCCGGCCGAGCTGCTCGAGGCGCCAGTCGGCAGCACGCGTGCGGCCGGAGTCGAAGCCGGCGCGCAGCCGCGCAACGAGGTCGGGGATGGCGTCGACGGCGATCGGGGTCGTCGGGGACGGCGTGGCGAGACTCACGGGGAACCCTCCATCGGGAACGACCGGCTCGAGTCGCGGGGTGCGACGCGGAGCGGGCGCGGAGTGACGCGCGGAGTGTAGCCTCCCCGGATGAACGGCAGCGAAGCCGAGCCGGCGTCGCAGGGGGCGCCCCCGAGTCGCCGGAGGCCCGCGCCCGCGGACGTCGCGCGGACCGCGCTGGCGCTGGCGGCGATCGCGCCCGGCCTCGCCGCCGGTGCGCTGCGTCTGCTCCGCTCCGGCGACCGGCGCAGCGCGATCGACCGCGCGATCGAGGTCTGGGGCGAGCTCGGAACGCGTGCAGCGGGGATCCGCCTCGCCGTCACCGGTGCGGAGCGTCTGCGGATCCGGCCGGCAGTCTTCGTGCTCAATCACCAGAGCGGCGTCGATCCGATCCTGATCTGCGCGCTGCTGCGCGGCGGCTTCACCGGAGTCGCCAAGCACGAGGTGCGCCGGCACCCGATCCTCGGTCCGGCGTTCGCGTTCGCCGGCACCGTGTTCCTCGATCGCGGCGACCGCGAGCAGGCCGTCGCGGCGCTCGCGGAAGCCGTCGCGGTGCTGCAGTCCGGGATCGCCGTGGCGATCGCGCCCGAGGGCACGAGGAGCGCCGGCGCGCTGCTCGGTCCGTTCAAGAAGGGCGCCTTCCGGTTGGCGATGGCGGCGGGCGTCCCCATCGTGCCGATCGTTCTGCACGACGCCTGGCGCGTGCTACCGCGACACGCCTGGGTGATGACCGCGGCGACCGTACACGTCAGTGTGCTCGCTCCGATCCCGACCCACGACTGGACGCTTGCGGATCTGGGCGACCGCATTTCCGATCTACACGGGCGCTTCGAAGCCGTGCTCGCGCGCGGACCGAGTGGGGCGTCGGCGGTCGGGGACTAGCCGCCCCGACCGGCGCGTCTACGCGGCGCGGAGATCCTCGACGACGATCGCCACCGAGTCCACGTAGCCGCGGCCCAGCCAGCGCGCGACGCGCGCGCCGAGGTAGCGGCGCACGAAGCGCTGGCGGATCGCTTCGCTCTCGGCCGGGTCGTCGACGACGCGCGCACGGCCGCGCAGACGCGTCGAGCCGATCTGGACCGAGACGCCGCCGCCCGCCGCTTCGTTGGCGCGCACGTTGCGGCACCACTGCGGGTGCTCCGCACCGCCGGTCAGCAGCACCCGTCCCGCCGCGGGGTCGAGCGCGTACCAGATCGTCACGGTGCGCGGCTGTCCGCTCTTGCGCCCCGGCACCGTGAGCCGGCAGTTCCAGTGCCGTTCGAGTGGCGTCAGGTCTACCCGCACGGGGGTTGCGATCGGGTTCGATTCCATCGCCGCGAGTGTCCTCGATCCCGCTGCCTGCGGTCAAGCCAGCTTGCGGAGCTCGCCGCCGAGTCGGTAGCTCCGCAGCGCCGGGATCTTCCAGGCCACCCAGGCCAGCACCAGCAGACAGCCGGCGCCGCCGCTCACGACCGCGAACGTCGGGCTGATCGCCGCGGCCACGAAGCCGGACTCGACGGCGCCGAGCTGATTCGACGACGCGATGAAGATCATGTTGACGGCGCTGACGCGCCCGCGCAGAGAATCCGGCGTCGACAGCTGGATGGCGGTCTGCCGCATCACGACGCTGACCTGATCGGCCATGCCCACCACCATGTACGCCGCCACCGACAGCGGGAACGCGCGCGAGAGGCCGAAGACCATCGTGGCGACGCCGTAGACGCCGACGGCGATCAGCAGCGCGCGTCCCGGCCGCGCAGCGGGCGGCCGCAGCATCATCACGACCGCCGTGCCGAGCGCGCCGATCTCGAGCGATGCCGAGAGCAGGCCGTAGCCGCGCGGGCCCACGCCGAGGATGTCGCTGGCGTAGATCGGGAGCAGCGCGGTCGCGCCGCCGAAGATCACCGCGAACAGGTCGAGCGTCATGCAACCGAGCACGATCGGCTGCGAGCGTACGAACGCCAGGCCCTCGCGCACCGCCTGCCAGCTCGGCGCGCGTCGTTCGCCGGGGTCGCGCAGCGGCCGCACGAAGCCGAGGCCGATCCAGTTGAGGGCGATCAGCGCGACGAAGATCCCGTACGCGACCTGCGGGCCGCCGCTGGCGATCGCCAGGCCCGCGAGAGCCGGGCCGGTGGCGAAGGCGAGCGCCTGCGCCGTCGAGCTGAAGATCACCGCGCGCGGGAACGACGCGATCGGCACCAGCGTCGGCACCAGCGCCTGGCGCGCGGGGCTGTCGAAGGCGAACGACGCGGCGATCCAGAACACCGCCGCGAACAGCACCGGCAACGAGTCGGCGCCGTTCGCCGTCGTGGCGAACAGCGTCGCGCCGCACGCGAGCAGCGGAAGCTGCGCGAGGCGCATGATGCGCCGGCGGTCATAGGCGTCGGCGACGGCGCCGCCGACCAGCGTCAGCGTCAACGTCGGCACGAACTGCACGAGGCCCACGAGACCCAGGAAGAACGCCGACTGCGAGAGGTCGAAGACGTGCCACGCGATCGTGGCGCGCAGCAGCGCCATCGCCGTCGTCGCGCTGAAGCGGCTGGCGAGGTAGATCCAGAAGCTCGTCGGGATCTCCGGAGTGCGCGTCGAGTCCACAGGAACGGTCACGAGCGGGGGATGACACGGGGCCCGCGTCGCCGCAAGCCGCATGCTCGCATGTGGTACGATCCGCCCGCGCCGGGCTTCCGATACCAGGAACGGCGCGCGCGAAGGAGCAGGAGATGACGGTGACGGTCGAAACCGGACTGGGCAAGCTGGCGGGCCGCGAGACGGATGGCGTTCGCAGCTTCCAGGGCATTCCGTATGCGCAGCCGCCGGTCGGCGAGCTGCGCTTCCGGCCGCCCGCGCCGGCGCAGCCGTGGCCGGGGGAGCGCGATGCCACGCGCTTCGGACCCTCCGCGCCGCAGCCGGGCCTGATGCTGGCCGCGCTGCCCGGCATGGACGTCGGGCCGCAGAGCGAGGACTGCCTGTACCTGAACGTCTACGCGCCGGCGGGCGCGCGTCCCGGCGATCGCAAGCCCGTCCTGGTCTGGATCCACGGCGGCGGCTTCGTGATCGGATCCGGCTCGCAGCAGATCTACGACGGGAGCGGGCTCGCGCGCCGCGGCGACGTCGTCGTCGTCACGATCAACTACCGGCTCGGCGTGCTCGGCTTCCTCGATCTCGGCGAGCCGGGCGACGTCGCCGCCGACAACCTCGGGATCCTCGATCAGATCGCCGCGCTGCGCTGGGTCCAGCAACACATCAACGCGTTCGGCGGCGATCCGGAGAACGTCACGATCTTCGGGGAGTCGGCCGGTGGCATGAGCGTCGGAACGCTGCTCGGCTGCCCCTCCGCCCAGGGCTTGTTCCACAAGGCGATCGCACAGAGCGGCGCCTGCCACGCCGTGCACGCGGACCGGGAGTCGTCGTCGGCCATCACGGCGGCCGTGCTGTCGACACTGGGCCTCTCGGCGCCGAACGTCCGCCAGCTGCGCGAGATCCCGATCGACAAACTGCTGGCGGCGCAGCAACAGGTGAGCATGCAGATGTTGACGATGGGCGGCAAGCACCTGCTGCCGTTCCAGCCGGTCGTCGACGGGGACACGATTCCGCGTCATCCCCTCGACGCCATCCGCGCCGGCAACGCGGCCGGCGTGCCGTTGCTGATCGGCACCAACCGCGACGAGTGGAACCTGTTCGGCTTCATGGACCCGGAGCTGCGCCAGCTCGACGCCGACAAGATCGCCCAGCGCGTGCAGCGGCGCCTGCCGCGCGCCGACGGCGCGAAGCTCGTCGCCGGCTACCGCGCCAGCCGGCCGCAGGCGGACTGGAGCGCGATCTTCCTCGCGATCGAAACCGATCGCGTGTTCCGGATCCCGGCGATCCGACTGGCCGAGGCGCAGGCGCCGCATGCGCCCGCCGTCCACGCGTACTGGTTCACCTGGGCGTCGCCGGGCTTCGGCGGCCTGCTCGGCGCGTGCCACGCCATCGAGGTTGCGTTCGTGTTCGGCGGCCTGCACCTGCCGGGCGCCGACCAGTTCGTCGGCACCGGTCCGGACGCCGAAGCGCTGTGTCGGCGCACGATGGACGCCTGGCTCTCGTTCGCCCGCAGCGGCGATCCCGGCCACACCGATCTCCCCGACTGGCCCGCCTACGACACCGCCCGTCGCGCCACGCTGGAACTCGGTCCCACCTGCCGACTCCACGACGACCTGCTCTCCGCAGAACGCCAGCTCTGGGACGACCTCCTCTGATCGCTTGATCGAGAAGAAGGCCGTCAAGAAAGGGGCCGGGTTGGTTTGTCAACTTTTCTGAATCGCGGGGCATTCCGAGGGAGTCCCGCGGCGCGCAGCGCCAATCCTGCCACCGCCGGCGCTGCCTACGCGCTCCTCGCCTACGCCAGCTGGGGCCTCACGCCGATCTACTGGAAGGCACTCGCTGCCGTTCCGCCGGTCGAGATCCTCGGGCACCGGGTCGTCGGAACCGCGCTGTTCACGGCGCTGCTGCTCACCGTCTCGCGACGCTGGCACGAGGTCGCGGCCGTCCTGCGCCAGCGCCGGCAGCTCGTCGCTCTGATCGGATCGGCGCTGCTGATCGCCAGCAACTGGGGCGTCTTCATCTGGGCCGTGCAGAACGGGCAGATCACCGCGACGAGTCTCGGCTACTACCTGACGCCGCTGGCGAACGTCGCGCTCGGTCTGCTGCTCCTGCGCGAGCGGCTCTCGCGGCTGCAAGGGCTGGCGGTCGCGATCGCCGCCGTCGGCGTCGCGGCGTTCGCGATCTCGCTAGGCCGGTTGCCGTGGATCTCGCTGTTCCTCGCGCTGTCGTTCGCTTTGTACGGCTGGATCCGGAAGACGGTCGCGGCAGCGTCGCTAGCGGGGCTCGCCGTGGAGACGGCGCTGCTCGCGCCGATTGCGCTGGCCGGGATCGTCTCGCTCGAGGTTCGCGGCCTCGGTGCGCTCGGCCACGCCGAGCAGCTCGGCGCCGCCCGCATGGCGCTGTTGCTCGGCGCCGGCATCGTGACCGCCCTGCCACTGGTGTGGTTCGCGTCCGCCGCTCGTCGCCTGCGGCTCGTGACGCTCGGGCTCTTCCAGTACCTCGCGCCGAGTCTCTCGCTCGCGCTCGCGGTGTTCGCGTACGGCGAGCCGTTCACGCGGGCGCACGCGCTGACCTTCGCGTGCATCTGGGCGGCGCTGGCGCTCTATTCGTTCGAGTCCGTCCGCGCATACCGAGCGCTGCCGCCAGCAGTCCTCGAACCTGCGACGCTGGAACCCGTGGCGCCGCCGCGCGCGACGGGCGGATCGCCGCGCCGCCCGATCGTCGCCCTCCACACGTCTCGAAACCGGGACACGGGGAAAAGCCCTCGCTGAGCCCCCGAGTCCTCAACCCCCGCCCCCGCTGCGCCGATTCAGCTCATCATGCTGGATGGTCGCCTCTGCATCGCCTCCCACGCCCAGGACTCCGACTACGCGCCCGCATCAAGGGTGCTGCTCTGGAAGCTCGGCTACGCGCTGCTCCCGCCCGAGGAGGCGCCGGACCCCGCCGTGCGCGTGGTGCGCGAGGACCGCATGGGCGAGGTCTCCGGTCCGACCCGCGAGCCGATCATCCTGCTGACCCGCGGCCGCCGGCGGCGCGCCGAGGATCCGCGCGTTCTCGGCTCGCTGCGAAGCCCCGCCGGTCTCCACGAGCTTTATCGCCTGATCCAGGCGGCGACGGAGTCGCACCCGCGCGCGGTCCCCCGCGTCCCGTGTTCCCTGAAGGCGCGCGCATCGACCGAGGCGCACAGTTGGGATCTCACCCTGACATCGCTGTCCGAGAACGGCGGCCTCGCGCGCGGCGTCCCGAGACCGCGGCTCGAGTCCCGCGTGATGCTGGAGATCGAGCTGCCGTGGGGAGAATCGGTCGGCGGTCCCGCCGTCGCGGCGTACGAGCAGGGCGAGGATCTCGGCTTCGTCTTCCACGACATCAAGCTCGCCGACCGCAAGTTGCTGACGAAGGCGGTCGTGAAGCTGCTCGAGCGGATCTGAGCCGCGCCGGTCGCTCAGCCTTCCGCCGACGAGAGCAGCGCAGCGAACGCGGGTTCCAGGTCGTCCGGAACCGGCGCGCACAGCGCGATCGACTCTCCCCCGTCGGCGAACCCGAGTTCCGACGCGTGCAACTGCACGCGCGCCGCGGGCACGCCGCCGTAGCGGGTATCCCCGACGATCGGCGCGCCGGCGGCTTCGAGGTGCACACGGATCTGATGGGTGCGGCCCGTCACGGGTTCGGCCTCGACGAGCGCGACATCGCCGTCCCTCGCGAGCACGCGCAGCCGCGTGTGGCTCGCGCGGTGGCCCGGCGCCGGTGAAGTGCGCAGCGCGTAGCGGTAGCGGGTGGGATGCAAGGTTCGCGCGATGTAGCCGGTGATCTCGAGAACATCGTCGGCCGGCGACGGCGACACCAGCGCGAGATAGCGCTTGCTCGCGCGCCGGTCCCGGAACACTGCGCCGAGCCGGGCCGCCGCACGCGCATCGCGCGCGAAGACCACGACGCCGCTCGTTTCGCGGTCGAGGCGGTGGACCGCCACCAGACCCGGTTCTTCGCGCGCTGCGCGCAGGGCCTCCTCCAGCGACGCGATCCGGCTCGCCCGCGTCGCCTGCACGGCCACGTGCGCGGGCTTGTCGACGGCGATCCAGTCGCCGCGCTCGGCGAGCACGCGCTGCGGAGTGATCTCGACCGGATCCGGCTCCCACGCCAGTGCGTGCAGGTCGACGCGCGTGCCGGCGGCGATCTGCGCGGGCAGGTCGCGCGCCCCGTGCGGTCGGCCGGCGAGGTGGATGCCGCCATGGCGCAGCAGTCGTGCGACGGTTGCCTCGTCCCAGCCGGCTCGCGCGGCCCGCGTTGCGAGCTCGTCGGCGAGGAACGAGTCCCGGCTCTGCGCGTTCGGCGTCGTCCATTGCAGCCGCAGCACCGACGGATCGAAGCGCTCGCGGGCGGAGCGCGCCGGCGCGGCGGCGGGAGCGTCGTCGATCGGGGCCATGCGGTCGAAGGGTACGCGAAGCCGGAGCCGGGATGCGGGTCCCGGGAAGCCGAGTTGGATCGAAGCCCCGGCGTCGCGCGTCGTCTGAGGGTGGGGTCGCGTGAGTCGTGCGACCGACGCTGGAGGGCCCAGCGCCGACGCGCGACCAAGCGAGGCGGAGAGGCTGTTCCGAGACGCCGTCGTTCTGCCTCGGGGGTCCGAAGCCGCCGCGTTCGCGGCGAGGCGCCGCGACCCGGGTATGCGGAACGCTCCGTTTCGATATACGATCCTCCGCCTCACGACCCCGGGAGACCTGCATGCGCCGATCGTTTCCGTTCGCCCTCGCGTTCCTCGCCGCCGTGACGAGCCCGCTCTCGGCCGCCCGCGCCCAGGACGACGCACCGACGGGAGCCCCCGCGTTCGCCGAGGGCGATGTGATCGCCTTCGATCAGATCGACCGGCTGCGGCCGTTCCTCCCGAAGGAGGTGTGGAACAACCGCGATTTCTTCTTCTACGAAGGCATGAAGCTGGAGATCGGCCCGTCGTTCGCCGACTACTCGCCGGCGCCGACCTTCACGGCCGCCACCGAACAGTTTCGCGGCCAGCCGAAGATCGGACCCGGCGGCTCGCTCGAGGATTTCGTCGCGGGCCAGCCCTTCCCGATGGCGGACATCGATTGTGCAGGCGATCCCCAAGCGGGCGTCAAGATCATGTGGAACTTCCACTACCGCTGGGCGCCGATCAGCGGGACGTCGAGCTTCCACTACTCGTACTGGGATCGCGGCGAGGAGCTGCCGCTCTACTACCAGGGCACTGGCGGCGGCGTCCAGCTCTCCCGCCGTTCGGAGCCATCGCTCCTCGAGCAGGATGGCGATCTGTTCCGCGGCGAGGCCCGTCAGCGCGCGGGCGGCGCCGAGGTCACCGCGCCGTTCGACGCCCGCGGCATCATGCTGCTGACCTATCGCTACAAGGAATCGGATCTGCCGCCGGCCCAGGCCCGCAACGACGACACGTGGGTCTACGTGCCGACGCTGCGCCGCGTGCGCCGGATCTCCACCGCCCAGCGCTCCGACGCGATCTCCGGGACGGACTTCACGCTCGACGACCTGTTCAGCTTCAACGGCATCGTCCCGCAATACGAATGGGAGTGCATCGGCAAACAGGACGTGCTCGCGCCCGTCAACACCCGGGTGAAGGGCTATCCGTACGTCGCGAACCAGAACTTCGGCCCGTACGGCTTGTCCTTCGCCAGCGACCGCTGGGAGCTTCGTCACGCGGTGATCGTCCGGATGCGGCCGAAGAACAAGGATCATCCGTACTCGCGCAAGGACCTCTACATCGACCCGCAGAACCTCCAGCCGCTGTACTCGATGGCGTACGACCAGAAGGGCGATCTGTGGAAGATCATCTACCACAACAAGCGCTGGAGCGGAGACGAGTCGCTGAGCGGCAAATGGTTCGAGCCGTGGGACGAGGTACCGGAGCCGCGGGTCAACGCCGTCGTCAGCGACGTCATCATCAACGTGCAGACCGGCACCGGAAACCGCATCGAGTTCTGGGACGCCGGCGGCAAGTCGATCGGCAACAACGCCCGGATCCGCCGCTACATCGACGTCGGCCGGCTGACGCGAGGGCGCTGAAGGTCCTTCGCGGCGGCGCTACCGTCCTGATTCCCGTCGGGAGGAGCTGCCATGGAGATCCGCGCCGCCGTTGCCCGCGCTGCCGGCAAGCCGCTCACGATCGAGACGATCCAGCTCGCCGGGCCGCGCGCCGGAGAAGTCCTGGTCGAGCTGAAGGCGACCGGCGTCTGCCACACCGATGCGTATACGCTGTCCGGCGCCGACCCGGAGGGGCTGTTCCCGTCGGTGCTCGGGCACGAAGGCGCCGGCGTCGTCGTCGAGGTCGGGGCGGGCGTGCGCTCGGTGCGACCCGGGGATCACGTGATCCCTCTCTACACGCCAGAATGTCGAGAGTGCAAATTCTGTCTGTCCGGCAAGACCAACCTGTGCCAGGCGATCCGCGCTACGCAGGGACAGGGATTCATGCCCGACGGGACGAGCCGGCTCGCCGACGCCGCCGGCAACGAACTGCGCCATTACATGGGCACGTCGACGTTCGCGAGCCACACGGTGTTGCCGGAGATCGCCGTCGCGAAGATCCGTGAGGACGCGCCGTTCGACGCGGCGTGCCTGCTCGGCTGCGGGGTCACCACCGGCGTCGGCGCGGTGTTGTTCACCGCGAAGGTCCGCCCCGGTGACAACGTCGTCGTATTCGGGCTCGGCGGTGTCGGCCTGTCGGCGATCCAGGGCGCCCGCATCGCCGGGGCCGGCAGGATCATCGGCGTCGACACGAATCCGAAGAAGCGAGCGATCGGCGAGTCGATGGGCATGACGGACTTCGTGAATCCCGCCGAGCTGGACGGCGACCTGGTTCCCTACCTCGTCGATCTCACCGGCGGCGGCGCGGACTTCTCGTTCGAGTGCATCGGCAACGTCCACACGATGCGCCAGGCGCTCGAGTGCTGTCACAAGGGCTGGGGCCAGAGCGTGATCATCGGCGTCGCCGGCGCCGGCCAGGAGATCTGCACGCGGCCCTTCCAGCTCGTGACCGGGCGCGTGTGGCGCGGCAGCGCGTTCGGCGGCGCGCGCGGCCGCACGGACGTGCCGAAGCTCGTCGACTGGTACATGGAGGGCAAGCTGCAGATCGAGCCGCTGATCACGCACCGCCGTCCGCTCACCGCAATCAACGAGGCGTTCGACCTGATGCACGCCGGCGAATCGATCCGCACCGTCGTCCACTTCGATTGACGAAGGAGACGAAGCACAGGAGGGCACCATGCACCCCTATCCCCATCGCTACACCGTCTCCGCCCGGATGCAGGGACAGGAGCCCATCGCGCTGGCGTCGCCGGGCCTGCCGGATCTCGACAGCGCGCCGCCGGCCGAGTTCGACGGCCCCGGGAATCTCTGGTCGCCCGAGACGCTGCTCGTCGCCGCCGTCGCCGATTGCTTCGCGTTGACCTTCCGCGCGATCGCGCGCGCATCGCGCTACGAGTGGACGGCGCTGCGCGTGGAAGCGGAAGGCGCCCTCGATCGCTCGCCCGAAGGCACGCGCTTCACCGAGATCCACCTGCGCGCCGAGCTCGACGCACCGGCGGGCGCCGATGCCGCGCAGGGCGAGCGGCTGCTCGCGAAGGCGGAGAAGGGTTGTCTGGTCTCGCGGTCGCTGGTGGCGCCGGTTCATCTCGAGGCGACGGTCCGCGTCGCTTGAACCGCCGCCGCGGCCGTGACCGCATCCGTCGCAGCGGCGGACTACCGTCTCGGGCATGACGTCCGATTCCCGACCCCGGTTGCTGGTCGCCGCCGGGCCGCGCGCGGCCGAGGCGCGACTGCTCGACGAGGTCGTGCGCGCGGCGCGCGCGCGCGAGGAACGACTGCGCGCCGGCGATCTCACCGCGCTGCGCCGGCCGCTGCGGGTCGTCGTGCCGTCGCAGAGCCTGCGCCGTCACGTCGCAGCGCGGCTCGTCGCGCACGCCGGTGGCTCGCTGCTCGGTGTGCAGGTGCAGACGCACGTCGCGCTCGCGCTCGAGACCCTTTCTCGTGCCGGGGTGGCTGCGCCGCGCGGCAGCGCTCTCGTGCCGGTGCTGGTCCGGCGTCATGCGGCTGCGGAGCCGGTGCTGGCGCGCTGGCTCGGCGAGCTCGACGATGGCTACGGGATCGTCGAGGCCGCGGTCCGGGATCTGCTGGACGCCGGCTTCGAGGTGGCATCCGCCGAAGCGTTCGACGAGGCGATCGCCGCGGTCGAGGCCGAGGACGAGCTGACCGCGACTGCGGGGGGCCGCGCCCGGGCGGTGGGCCGCGTTGCGCTGCAGACGCTCGCCGTGCTCGAAGCGCACGACCTCGGTCACCGCACCGCCCTGCTGGCCCGCGCGCGCGAGGCCCTGCACACGCCGGGCGTGTCCGCCGAAGCGCTGCTGCCGACGGCGGGGCTCTGGGTGCATGGATTCGCCGACGCCACCGGGCTCGTCGTCGAATGGCTGGAGGCGCTGGTCCGCGCGTTCACCGGTCGCGTCGTCGTCGACGTGCCGGCCGATCCGGCGGCGCCGGATCGGCGCGAGGACCGCTACGCGAAGGACTTCTGCAACCGACTGCGCGACGCGACGGGCGGCGAGGAGTCCGTCGCGTCGCCGCCGGCGGTGGCGGCGCTCGCCAACGTCGAGCTGCTGCGAGCGCCGGGCGCCGCGGCCGAGCTGCGCGCCGTGGCCGCGCGGATCCGCGCGCAGCTCGACGCCGGCGCAGCGCCCGAGTCGATCGGCATCGTCGCGCCGAGCTTCGAGCCGTATCGGGCCGTGTTGGCCGCCCAGCTCGACCGACTCGGCATTCCGTTCTCCTGCGACGGCGTCAGCGCGGGGCCGGATGCCTCGACGCGGCGGAGTACGGCGCTCGGCCGGCTGCTCTCCGAGGGCGGCGGCGCGTCGATGGAGTCGTGGCTCGATGCCGACGCCGACTCCGCGGCGGCTGATCCGGATCTGCGCGCCGCGCTGCACGCGCTCGGCGCCGGACGCCTCGCGCAGGTCGCTGCACTCGATCTCGATGCGGCGCTCGGGGACGACGACGGCTTGCGGCTGTCCGCGCGTCGTGGCGGTGTCGCTGCGGGCGCCGAAGTAGAGGAGGGCGCCGCCCCGACGCGCAACCGTCGCCGCTGGATCTCGCACGGCCGGCTCGAGGCGGCGCGCACGCGCGCCGGCGCGCTGCTCGCGGCGCTGCGCCGATGGCCGGAGCGGGCGCCGCTCGCCGTCCACGTCGTCGCGCTGCGATCGCTGCTCGAGGAGAAGCTCGCCTGGGGAAGCGAAGGGCAGGACGCGGCCGCGGGGCTCGCCGTCCTCGACACCCTGGCGCGCGAACTTCCGGAGGACTTCGAGCTGTCGCGCGAGGAGGCGAGACAGCTGCTCGACGCGGCGCTCGCGGACGCGGGCCAGACGGCGGTCGGCGGCGCCGGCGCCGGGGTCCAGGTGTTGACGTTCACGGCAGCCCGCGCGCGGACGTTCGCGCAGCTCTTCGTCCTCGGCCTGAACCGCGGCGTCTTCCCGCGCGTCGCGAGCGACGATCCGGTGCTCCCGGATGCGCTGCGCGCCCGCATCCGCCGCGACGTGCTGTCCGAGATGCCGGTGAAGGAACGGCTGCGCGACGAGGAGCGGGCGAGCTTCGCATCGCTGTGCGCGGCGGCGGAGCACGTGGTCCTCGCGTGGCAATCGATCAACGACGAGGGACGGACGCGCGTCGAGTCCCCGTTCCTGACACGGCTGCGCGTCGCGCGCACCGGCGCAGCGCTGCCCGAAGTCCTGGCGCCGCCGGTCTTCGCGCTCGGACCCGTGGAAGATCTGGAATCGGCGGAGCCGCCGCGGCCGGCGCACGAGCACGCACTGCTCGCCGGCCTCGCCGGCGGCTCGCGCGAACCCGGACGCTTCGAACGCGTCCACGCCGTCGCGCTGGCGGAGGTCCGGGACACCCTGCGCACGGATCCGTCGATCGGCGATCCGCAGCTCGCCGATGCCGATGTGCCCGCGCTCGCGCGGATGCACGCGACGACGCTGCGTCTGCTCGACGTCGCTCCGTTCGTACCCGGAGACGGCGGCGCCGGGCCGTCGCTCGGCCCGTGGTTCGGATGGGTCGGCGCGGCGCCGCGTCCGACGACCGAGCTCTTCGTCACGCGGCTCGAGCAGATCGCGCGCTGTCCGTGGCAGGGGTTCCTGCGCCGGGAGCTCGGGCTCGAACCCGTGCCGGATGCCCTCGACGACCTCCCGGAGCACACGCGGCAGATGGCGGGCCGCGTCGTCGACCGCGTGCTCGGTCGCGTCGTCGACGCGGCGTTGCCGGAGCCGCGAGAGCAGCTCGCGGCGGCGCTCGCGGCCGGCCCGGTCCGCGCGCCGTGGCCCGCGCCGGAGGTGCTCGACGGCTGGCTCGCCGACGCCGCGCGGGCCGTCGTCGTCGAGGAGGGCGTCGCGCTGCCGGGCTTCGCCGCGGCGCTGGCGCGGCGCGTGCGGCCGCTGCTTGCGACGGCGCGCGCCGTGGACTGGGCCGAGCCGGACGGGCCGTCCGTGCTCGGCGCCGAGCTCGCGGCGGAGTTCGAGCTCTCCGGTACGGACGGCACGGCGCGCCGGATCGCCTTCCGCGCCGACCGCGTCGATCTGTCGCCGGACGGCGCGCTGCGCATCACGGACTACAAGGCCGGCAAGCCGATCTCGACGGCGAAACAGGACAACACACGGAAGAGGCATCTGCTCGGCGCGATCCGGCGCGGGGAGAAGCTCCAGGCGGTCGTGTATCACGCCGCCGGCCGCGCGCTCGCGCCCGGTCGGCCCGTCGAAGGCCGATACCTGTTCCTGCACGAAGACGTGCCGGACCCGGCGCGGGTGCTCGGGGTCTCGGACGATGCCTACGGCGCCGACTTCGTCGATGCGCTGTACGAGGCGGCCGGGAAGTTGTTCGCGGCCGTGGACCAGGGCGCGTTCGTGCCGCGGCTCGAGACACCGGAGGGCAGTGCACCGTGTCAGTACTGCGAGGTCTCCGCCGCGTGCCTGCGCGGAGACCACGCGCATCGCGCGCGGCTGGCGGCGTGGACCGAGACCGTTGCGGCGTCTGCGCCGGACCGGCTGCTGCCGGCGGAACGCGCGGCGCTCGCCGTGTTGCGCCTGTCGGACGACGCCGATGCCGCGGCGCGGGAGAGTCGCCAGGGTAGCGAGCCGGAGGCGGACGAATGAATCCGAAACCGCCCACGTCGAGCGGAGCCGCGCGCCGGGCCGATGACCGCGAAGCGCGCCGCGTGGCGCAGCGCGAGTTCGAGCGCCCGCTGCTGCTGCAAGCCGGCGCCGGCACCGGCAAGACCAGCGTGCTCGTCGCACGGGTCGTCGTCTGGTGCCTCGGCCCGGGCTGGACGCGCGCCGAGCAGCGGCTCTCCGGACGCGACGAGGCCCGGGATCCGGACGCCATCGCCGGGCGCGTGCTCGAACGGGTCGTTGCGATCACCTTCACCGAGGCCGCCGCGGCCGAGATGGAGGAGCGGATCGGCCAGACGCTCCAGCAGCTCGCGCAGGAACCGCCGCCGCCGCCCAGCGAACTCTTCCTCGAGGCCGATGCGCTGCCCGGTGACGCAGCCCTCCAGCGGTCGCGAGCGCAGGCGCTGCTGGCGGCGTTCGATCGGCTGCGCGTGTCGACGATCCACGCGTTCTGCCGGCGCCTGCTGACCGAGCATCCGCTCGAGGCCGGTGTCCATCCGCGTTTCGACGTCGACGCCAGCGGTCGCGCCCGGGCGCTGGCGGCGCGCGAGACGGTCGAAGCGTGGATCCACGACCCGGCGCGCGCCGAGGACGACGACTTCCTGGCGCTGCTCGAGGCCGACGTCGGGCCGCGCGCCGTCGAGGACATGCTCGACGCCCTGCTCGCGGCCGCGTTCGATCCGGCGGAGTTCGCCGAGGATCCGTTGTCGGCGCCGCGGGTCGGCGCGTTCCTGACCCGCGCGCGAGCGGCTCTCGAAGGCTTCGTGATAGCCGAGGCGGGGTGTCTCGCCGGGCTGCGCGGCAACGCGGTCGGCCGGGCCGTTGCGGAGGCGGTCGCCGAGACGTTGGCGGCGCTGCCGTCCGACGCCGCCGGCCTGCCGTCGTGGCTCGACGCGCTGCGCGAACGCTGGAAGGACAACCTTCGCAAGCGCCTCGACGAGTTTGCGGCGGGGAAGATCGAGACGAAGGGGGAACGCGCCGCGCTCGAGGGGCGCGAGGTCGCGCTGACGGCCGCCGCCGCCGCGCTCGCGCCGCTGCTGCGCCATGCGCTCGCGCTCGATCCCGAGCGGCTGGCCCGGGTGCACCGCGTGCTGGCGCCGCTGTACGCGGACGCGGCGCGTCGGATGCACCGGAGCGGCGCCGAGAGCTTCGACGGCCTGTTGCGCAAGGCCTCGCGACTGCTCGAGCGACACCCGGACGTGACGGCCCGCGTGCGCGCCCGCATCGACCAGCTGTTGGTCGACGAGTTCCAGGACACCGATGCGGCGCAGTGCGCGCTGGTCGCGCGGCTCGCCCTGGATCCCGGACCGGCCGCGGCCCCCGGACTGTTCGTGGTCGGCGATCCGAAACAGTCGATCTACGGCTGGCGGAACGCGGACCTGGCGGCGTACGAGGACTTCCGCGCGCAGCTGCTCGCGGCTGGCGGCGCTGTCCACCGGCTGTGCGTGAACTACCGCTCCGCGGCGGCGGTGCTCGACGAGGTCGAGCGGGCCGTCGCGCCGGTGATGCAGGAGGCGCCGCGCGCCCAGCCGCCGTTCGAGCCGCTCGAGCCGGGAGCGACGCTCGCCCCGGACGGGCCGGCGCCGATCGTCGAACACTGGATTGCGTCGGACTGGGCGGAGCTGACGCGCGACGGCGACGCGCGCGCCGCGCGGACGGTGCGACCCGAGGCGACCGCGCGCGAGGCGCGCTGGCTGGCCGCGGATCTGCTGCGCGTCGCGCGGGAAGCGCGCGAGGCCGGTCGCGCGTTCGTCTGGGCCGACGTCGGCCTCCTGCTGCGGACGACCGGCGACGTCGATGTCTACCTGGAGGAGCTGCGTCGCGCCGGGATCCCGTACACCGTCGGCCGCGATCCGCAGTACGGCCGTCGCCGCGAGGTCGTCGAAGCGCGCGCGCTGGTCCGCACGGTGCTCGATGCCAGCGACCAGATCGCCCTGGTCGCGACGCTGCGCTCGGCATGGGTGGGCGTCCCGGACGCCGCGTGGCGGCCGCTCTGGCAGCGCGGGTTGCCGGACCTCGTGCGCCGCGCGCTCGACGGGATTCCCGGCGCGCGCACCGAGCTGGAGGCGCGGGTCGCCGAAGCGGCCGCGGCGATGCGTCCGATCGAAGGCTCGGTGCCGGGACTCGCGGAACTCTCGGGCTGGGACGCATCGCTGCTGCACGCGCTGGACGTGCTTGCGGCGCTCCGGCGCTCGCTGCGGACGGAACCGGCCGAGCAGTTCGTCGAGCGCGTGCGCACGCTGTCGTTGATCGAGGCCGGCGAGGCCTCGCGCTTCCTGGGCGCGTGGCGGCTCGCCCACCTCGAACGCTTCTTCCGGGAGTTCGGACAGGCGCTGCAAGAGCAGAGGGGCGATCTGGCGGCCGTCGCGCGTCTGCTCCGGCGCGATGAGGACGCTGGCGCCGAGGATCGCGAAGGCCGGCCGGCGCATCCGAGCGAGGACGCCGTGCAGGTCATGACGATCCACGGCGCGAAGGGCCTCCAGTTCGAGCACGTCTACGTGCTCCAGGTCCACAAGGGTCCGGGAAGCCGGGCGGGGCAGGAGCCCTTTCGCGCGGGCGACGGCGACCTCGCGGGAGAATGGGGCCTCGGTCCGGCGCGCGTCGCGACGCTCGGCTTCGACCAGGTGCGCGCGGTCCGCGAACGCATCGAGGAGCTCGAGCGGGTGCGCACGCTGTACGTGGCGATGACGCGCGCGCAGCGCCGTCTCGTCGTGTCCGGGCATTGGTCCGGGGCCGCCGGCGACGGCGTACACGGGGCGCTGCTGCACACGAGTCGCGGGGCCGCGCGGACGCTGGCCGTCGCCGAGGGCGTCCGCCGCGGCGACGCGTGGGACGGGGTTCTCGATGCGGACGGCGTGCGCTGGGTGTTCCTCGATCGCGCGCCGCGGCCGAGCGAGTCACCGTTCGCGCGCGCGGCGGAGCGCGGACTCGATCTCGCGCGGATCGAGCGCGATGCCGAGCGGCTGCGGCGCGCGTGCGCGCAGGCGCGGGCGCGAGCGAGCCGCCCGCTGACCGCCGCCGTGACGGCGATGGCGACGTCGACGGCGATGCGGAGCGATGCGCGCGGCGAGGCGATCGACGGCCCGGCGTTCCCGCGGCGCGCGCCGAGCAGCGTCGACCCGGAGCTCGCGTCGGCGGTGGGATCGGCCGTGCACGGGCTGCTCGAACGCGTGGACTGGGAGTCGAGCGAGCTCGACGCGGACTGGGAGCGCGAAGCGAAGCGCGGACGCGAGCGACTGGTCCAGGACCTCCCGGCGGCGGGCGCGCGCTTCGACCCGCTGCTGCGGACGATCCGCAATGGACCTTTCTGGGAGCGCTTGCGTGACCTCGGGCCGCGGCTCGTCGCGCGCGAACTTCCGGTGCTGATCGAGCCGGTCGAGAGCGAAGACGGCCCCGTCGGCGCTGGCATCGGAGCCGTCGATCTCGTCTACCGGGAGCCCACCGGCGACTTCGTCGTCGTCGATTTCAAGACCGACGCGGCGGCGGATGCCGGCGCGCTCGATGCGAAGCGGGAGCGCTATCGCGCACAGGCCGTCGCGTACCAGCGGGCGGTACAGCAGGCGCTCGGTCTCGGCGCGCCGCCGCGCTGCGAGTTCTGGTTCCTCGCAGCCGGCGAGGTCCGGACGATCGAAGCCTGACCCGCGTTCGAGCCGGGAAATGCGAAAGCCCCGTTCCGAAGGGGCTCGAAACGGGGCCGGGTGCCCGCGAATCTCTGGGGGGAGAGACCTGCGTTTCGCGTGGCTAGAAGCCGAAGGCCGGCAGGCTCGGAAAGTTCACCGGCAGCGTCTGTTGCGGGAAGGCGTATGCGTCGGAGAAGCGGAAACCCGCCATGCTCTGGCTCGAGCCGCGGGCAGCTCGTTTCGTCTCGGCGGAGGACACGCTCGCCTGCGACGGCTGCAGAGTCTTCGTCGCGGCAGGGACAGACGGCACGGCGTCCTCGACCGCGGCCAGGACGATCGTCTCCGAGGCCGTCGGGAGAGTCTGGTTTTCCGCGACCGCGGCCAGCGGAAGGGCAAAGATCGCCAGGGCGGCCAAGGTCATCGTGGGGAAGCGCAACATCGTTCGGTCTCCTTGCGTCGGGATCGACGCGACGCATCACTTGAGAGCAAACAACGTGCCGACCCCTTCGGGGGTCGATTCGTCCACGAGACCGATCCTGGTGCGAGATCAGACCTCGATCCCTCTGGTTCTTGCATCCGGAGGATTCCATGATGCATCCTGATGATGCTTATTATAGAACGACCGCATCCAGAAGATGCATCAGTTAGATCGATGTTCTGAGCCCGTTCGCCCTCCGCCTGTTCGCCAGTGACAGGCGACATTGATTTTCATTTTCACTCTATCTATGCTCCTGCCCATCCCATCGTCGGAGATCCCCGTGATCGTCTGTCACTGCCGCGCCACCACCGATCGAGAGATCCGTCGAAGCGTCCGCACGGGCGCCGTCACGCTGCACGAGGTGTCGCGCGCATGCGGTGCAGCCAGCGGCTGTGGCGGCTGCGCCGAGGCCGTTCACGAGGTGATCGCGTCCGAGCTGGGCGCCTTCGAGCCGCGCGCGCTCGACGTCGATCGCGCCAGCGCGCGCTAGCTTCCGCGTCTCTTCCTCGCCGCGGCGCGAGGAACGACGAGGAGGGACGCGGTGCGCGGCGATCCGCAGATCATCGAAGCGCTCAACGAGATCCTGACCGCGGAGCTGACCGCGATCAACCAGTACTTCATCCATTCCCGGATGTGTCGCAACTGGGGCTACCACCGGCTCGCGAAGAAGAAGTACGACGAGTCGATCGACGAGATGAAGGATGCCGACAAGCTGATCGAGCGGATCCTGTTCCTCGAGGGCGTGCCGAACATGCAGCGCCTCGGTCCGGTCCGGGTCGGCGAGGATCCGATCGAGCAGCACCGGCTGGACCTCGCGATGGAGGCTGACGCCATACAGCGTTACAACCGCGCGATCGCGCTCGCGCGCGACAAGGGCGACAACGGCACGCGCGCACTCCTCGAGGACAATCTTCGCGGCGAAGAACGCGGTCTCGATTGGCTCGAAGCCCAGCTCCATGTGGTTTCGCAGATCGGCAAGGAGCGATACCTCGCCGAGCAGCTCGGCGACGACGCGGACTGAACGCTGCGCGGCATGACCGGGTCGTGAGCGGGAGCGGCGCCGGCGCCTGCTACCGTGCTCGTCGATGCGGCCCGCAACGCTCGCCTGGGTCTGGCTCGCGCAGGGAATCGGCGGCTCGACGCCGGCGCTGACCAAGCTGGCGCTCGAAGGGATGGGCCCGTTCGGCCTGACCGTCGCGCGCCAGATCCTGGGAGCCGGCCTGCTGCTCGCGTTGGCCGCCGCGAGCCCCTACCTGCGCGGCGGCACACTCGCGCCGGCGGTGCCATGGAGTCGTCGCGACTGGGTCCTGCTGCTCGCGCTCTCCTGGGGCGGCTTCGCGCTGCCCCAGATCCTCGGCGCGCTCGGTCTCACGCTCTCGACGGCGACGCACGGGGCGCTGCTCTCCCCGCTCGAGCCGATCGGGATCCTGCTCGGCGCCGCCTTCGTGCTGCGCGAGCCGCTCGGGCTGCCGCACGTGCTGGCGGGCGTTCTCGGCCTGGCGGGGACGCTGATGATCGTGGTGCCGTCGAGCGTTGGCGCGGCGACGCCGGGCGCTGCGCACTTCGGCGGCGACCTGCTGATGGCGGCGGGTCATCTGTGCTGGGCGATCTACACGCTGGCGGCGAAGTCGCTCGTCGCTCGCCACGACCCGCTGCGCGTGGCGATCCGCGCCAGTGTCCTGTCGTCGCTGCCGCTCCTCCCGTTCGCACTGTTGGAGCCGTTCTCGTGGGAACGAGCATTCCCCGCGTTCGGCTGGCTGCTGCTGCTCGCACTGCTCGCGTCCGGCGTCGCGACGCTGGCATGGAACCGAGCGCTGCGCGAAGTCAGCGCGAGCACGATGGCGATCTTCGTTTTCGTACAGCCGGCCGTCGGCCTCGCCGTCGGCGTGCTTGCGCTCGGCGAGCCGGCCGCGTTGTGGTCCGTGCTCGGCGCGGCGCTCATCGTGGGGGGCGTGGCGCTCGCCACGCTGCGCGGCGAGTCGCCGCCGCGGCCGCCCGCTGCGGCTGTCTCGCCGTGACCAGCGCTCGCCATCTGCTGCGCGCCGGAGTGGCGCGCGTGCTCCTCGAGCCGTTGGTCGGCGGGTCGATGATGGGCTACGGAGCGCGCGCCGGCGGCGCCATCGGAACTCGAGATCCGCTCTACGCACGCGCCCTCTACCTTTCCGAGCAGAGCGAGTGCATCTGGATCGAGTTGGATCTGTGTCTGCTCGCTCCGAGCCAGGCCGAGACCGTCCGCGCCCGAGTCGCCGAGCGCACCGGCGTGCCGGCGACTCACGTCCTGGTGGCTTGCACGCACACCCATTCCGGTCCGGAGACGGGTCTGTTCGCCGCGCTCGGACGGGCGCCGACGCCGCCACCTGCCGCGCGACTGCTCGATGCCGCCGTCGAGGCGGCTGCGCGCGCACGGGCGGCCGCGGGTCCGGCGCGGTTGGGTGTCGGGCGCGCCGAGACGCACATCGGCCGCAATCGCCGAATCGCTGCGGGCCCCGTCGATCCCGAGGTCCTGGTGATCCGAGTCGATCGCGCCGGTGGCGTTCCGCTCGCCATCGCCTACGTCCACGGGTGTCACCCGACGGTGCTCGGGCACGAGAACCTGCGCTATTCGGCGGACTGGCCCGGCGCCGCATCGCGCGTGATCGAAGAAGGGCGACCCGGAGCGCTCGCGTTCTTCGCGCTCGGCGCGCACGGAGACGTCGATCCGCGCACGCGCGGGCTGCAGGATCTGGCGATTGCGGATCAGAGCCGCGGGGCCAGCGACGAAGAGATGGAGGCGCTCGGGCGCGAGGTGGGCGCAGCGGTGGCGGGCGCGGCCGCGGGGCTCGCTACGGAGGTCGATGCGCCCATCGACTGCGGCGCCACGAGCGTCCCCGTGCCTGTGCACGGTACCGACGCGGGAATCGACGCGCATGTCGAGGCGCTCGCCGCCGGTCGACTGCGGGCGCTCGCCGCACTCGATCTCGATCCGGCTCTCGATCCCTCGATCGGCGCATGGTTCCAACTGATCGGAGAGCGCACAGCGTCGTTGTCGGCCGACGAGGCGCGGCCCCGCATCGCGGCCGTGCGCGCGTATCTGCGCGACCGGACGGCGCCCCATTTCGCGGGTGGCCTCGAGCCGTCGGTGTCGCTCCAGGTGTTGCGACTCGGCCCCGCAGTGCTGCTCGCGCTACCGGCCGAGGCCACGGTGGATGTCGGTCTCGACTGGAAAGCACGACTCGACGGGCATTCCGGCGCGGTGCTGAGCATCGCCAACGGTTGGTTCCGCTACCTGCCACATCCTCGGAACTACGCTGAACCCGACGCAGGACGACACTACGAGATCCTCATGTCCACATTCGTCCCCGATGCCGCGACCCGTTTGCTCGATGCCGGCGAGGATCTGCTGACGTCGATGCGTCGATGAAGTCGAGTCGCCGAAGGGAACTCGGTTCGATGCCGGCCGGCGGGATGGCAGCGGACGAGAGGGTGCTAGCCTCCGAACATGGTGCCCCCCCCCCACGCCCGGCCAACCGCGGCCGCCTGCGCGGAGCCTTGCGTGAGTTCGTTGGCCGCATCGCCCCCTTCGCTCCCCCATGAGGCGGAGGAGCGCCTCGCCGTCCCGCAACCCGGGGCCCTGCTCGCGCGCTATCGATCCGTGCGCGCGGCGACCGAGCGCCTCGCCGCTCCGCTGTCGCCAGAGGACTGCGTCGCGCAGTCGATGCCAGACGCGAGTCCTGTGAAGTGGCACCTGGCGCACACGACGTGGTTCTTCGAGACCTTCGTCCTCGAGGAGTCGGAGCCGGATTTCGCGCCGTTCGACGCCACCTTTCGCGTGCTCTTCAACTCGTACTACAACGCGGTCGGCGAGCAGCATCCGAGGCCGCGACGAGGCTTGCTGACGCGGCCATCGCTCGCACGCGTTCGTGCGTATCGGGACCATGTCGATCGCGCCATCGAGAGCCTTCTGTCGTCCTGCCGTCTCGCTCCCGAGCAGCGGAGCATCGTCGAGCTGGGGCTCCAGCACGAGCAACAGCACCAGGAGCTGATCCTG
>JBDIVR010000030.1:0-50014 GCA_039794265.1 Myxococcota bacterium | reverse complement strand
CCCGCGGAGATGCTCCTGCGGGCCGACGTGGCGCCCGCGAAGCGCAGGCCGACCGACGGCGTGGTGAACGCCGCGGACGTCTTGATCGTCGCCCGCGCGGCGAAGGGCGATCCGATCGCCGTCTGCAACGCCGCGGCAGTCGTCCCATGACCGCGAACTGCAATCCGATGGAGAGTGAACCCATGACTGGCAAACACATGACTGGCAATCGACGCGCCCTGTGGGTGACGGCTGTATTCGGAATTTCGCTCTTCGCTCCCGCGGTCTCTCGTGCCACGTCGGTCACGATCTTCTTCAACAACACGGGCCCTGAGGCCGCAATTACGACGCCTGGGCAGACGGTCTTCTCATTCATGGGATCGAATTGGACGGGCGGCGTCATCGGCAGCCCGGCCGGCGCGGATCCGGACGAATTCCCGGATGGGATCCTGTCGGCGAGCTACGGCGTCTCGCGTATCCGCTATCCGCCCGGGTTGGGAACCGTGAGCTTCGACGAGCCCGTCGACTCGGTCGTCTTTTCGTTCTTCGCCGGCTCAGCGGAGACGCCGAACGGCACGGCGACTGCGTTCGATGCTGACGGGAACTTTCTCGCATCGGTGGACGCCGTCGAGGTGAACATCCTCTCCAGCTTCTTCGATCCGATCCGTTTCGTCCAGCTCGACCCGGAGACCCCGATCGCGCGGATCGAGTTCACCGGCGGCTTCATCGACGACTTCACCTTCACGCTCGTCCCCGAGCCCGGGGCCGGCGCGCTCGTCGCGCTCGGAGCGACGCTGCTGGCCGCTCGTCGCTCTCGGAAACGGAACGGGTTCGAGGCCGCCGGCCTCTCGCACGAAGCGAGCCGGCGATGCGACGGGGGCGACCCGGATGGGTAGACTGCGGTCGCGAGGCCCCTGCACGAAAGGAAGCGCGCCGCGATGGATTTCGCGTATTCGGACAAGGTCGAGGCCCTGCGCCTCCAGCTCGCCGCGTTCATGGACGAGCATGTCTACCCGAACGAAGCTCGTTTCGAGGCCTGGCTCGCAGAGGCGCCGGATCGCTGGGCGGAACCGCCTCCGCTGCTCGCGGAGCTGAAGGAGAAGGCGCGCGCCCAGGGCCTGTGGAACCTGTTCCTGCCGCCACACCCGGAATCCGCGGAGACCGAGGCATGGGGCGCAGGCCTCACGAACCTCGAATATGCGCCGCTGTGCGAGATCATGGGCCGCTCCCTCGTCGCGCCCGAACTCTTCAACTGCGCCGCGCCGGATACCGGAAACATGGAGCTGCTGGCCAAGTACGGCTCCGCGGCGCAGAAGCAACAGTGGCTCGTGCCGCTGCTCGAAGGCCGGATCCGCTCCGCCTTCGCGATGACCGAGCCGGACGTCGCGTCGTCCGATGCAACGAACATCCGCCTCGAGATCCGCCGCGACGGCGACTCGTACGTGCTGAACGGGCGCAAGTGGTGGATCACCGGCGCACCGGATCCGCGCTGCCGGATCTTCATCGTGATGGGGCGCACCAACCCGGAGGCGGCGCGGCACGAGCAGCAGTCGATGATCCTGGTGCCGCGCGACACGCCGGGGCTGCGGATCGTGCGGCCGCTGACGGTGTTCGGCTACGACGACGCGCCGCACGGCCACGCTGAGCTGGAGTTCCGGGACGTGCGGGTGCCGGCGGACCACCTGATCCTCGGCGAGGGCCGCGGCTTCGAGATCGCGCAGGGGCGCCTCGGTCCGGGCCGCATCCACCACTGCATGAGGCTGATCGGCAAGGCGGAGCGCGCGCTCGATCTCATGTGCAGGCGCGTGCGCGAGCGCGTCGCGTTCGGCAAGCCGATCGGCGAGCAGACGGTGACGCTCGAACGCGTCGCCGAGTCGCGGATCGACATCGAGCAGGCGCGGCTGCTGGTGTTGCGGGCGGCGTGGAAGATGGACCAGGCGGGGAACAAGGCGGCGCGCAAGGAGATCGCGATGATCAAGGTCGCGGCACCGGCGATGGCGCTGCGCGTACTCGACCGCGCGATCCAGGCGTTCGGCGCGGCCGGGCTCTCCGCGGACTTCCCGCTGGCGGCGTTCTATGCGGACTCGCGGACGCTGCGCTTCGCCGACGGCCCGGACGAGGTGCACCGCAACCAGATCGGCCGCCTCGAACTGCGGGAGCACTGACGATGGGCATCGAACAGTCCGTGACCACGCGCCTCACCGAGGCGATGAAGGCGCGCGACAGTGACCGCGTGACGGCGCTGCGCGCGATCCGCGCGGCGTTCCTCGTCGAGAGGAAAAAGGACAATGCGCAGACGCTGTCCGACGAGGTCTGCACGGAGGTCCTGCGAAGACTCGCGAAGCAACGCCGCGAGAGCATCGACGCGTTCGCGAGCGCCGGCCGGCCCGAGCGCGCCGCCGCCGAGCGCGCCGAGCTGGCGGTCCTCGAAGAGTTCCTGCCGGCGCTGGCCGACGAAACCACGACGCGCGCATGGGTCGAGGAAGCGATCGCGGTGACCGGCGCCGCGACTCCGAGCGACGTCGGCCGCGTCATGGGCGCCGTGATGAAGGCCCACAAAGGCGCCGTCGACGGCCAGCTCGCCCGCCGCCTCGCGCAGGAGTTGCTCGCCTCGTAGCGTAAAGAAAGGGGCCGGGTTCGTTCGTCAACTTTTCTGGCCTCTGGCCAGAAAAGTTGACGAACGAACCCGGCCCCTTTCTTTACAGCGCTGCGAGGATGGCTTCGGCGCTCGAGACTTCGAACTTGCCGGGGGCCTCGACGGCGAGTTTCGTGACGACGCCGTCGTCGACGATCATCGCGAAGCGCTGCGCGCGCATGCCCATGCCGAAGCGGCTGCCATCGAAGTCGAGGCCCAGCGCGTGCGTCCACTCGCCAGCGCCGTCGGCGACCATGAGCACCTTGCCGTCGACGTGCTGGTCCCGACCCCAGGCGCCCATCACGAAGGCGTCGTTGACCGCCAGACACACGATCGCGTCGACTCCCTTGGCGCGGATCGCATCGGCATTCTGCACGAAGCCGGGCAGGTGCTTCGCCGAGCACGTCGGCGTGAACGCGCCCGGAACCGCGAATAGCACCACCTTCTTACCGCCGAACAGTTGCTCCGTCGTCACGTCGCGGATGCCGTCGGCATCGGCCACCTTGAGGGTCGCGTTCGGAAGCTTCTCACCGGTCTGGATCGCCATCGTCCCTCCTCGATCGTGGATCGTTCGTCGCTAGCGTAGCCGACGCATCCCAGACTTCTCGGTTGCGGACCGCGACCGGCCACGGCTCGAGCTGATCGCCCTGACACGGGCCGGCCAGGCACACCCCGTCTTCGATGCGGAAGATCGCGCCGTGCGTCGCGCACACCACGTGGCGCTTCTCGCGGTCGAGGAAGTCATCCGGCGTCCAGTCGAGCGGCGTGCCGACGTGCGGGCACGAGTTCTCGTACGCGTAGACCCACTCGCCGCGGCGCACCACGAAGATCGACACGACTCCGGCATCGGTCGCGACGGCGAAACCGCGCGCCTCGCCGTCCGGGATCTCGTCGAGCGCGGCCAGGCGTCCGCCCGCCGCCACGGGGACCCGCCCGCTCAGGCGAGTGCCCGTGCGTCGTCGCCGCCGCCGCCGCCGATGACGCGCGCGGAAGAGTCGTGGCGTCCGGGCATGTCGAATTCCTCCCGCGGGCGCGAACGGAACGCCGGGAGGCTATCGGAGCGGACGCGGAAGACCAGCCCGATCGCGGCCCGGCTACCATGCCGCGCATGCCCCCCCTCGAGGCGCGGATCGACGCGAGCCGGACGCGCTGAGCGCGCGATGGAGACGCCCTCCGTCGTGCGCCCCGCGCCCGGGATCTGGCAGCTCGCGTGGCCGGCGATCACCGCCAACCTGCTCGCGTCGCTGGTCGGCGTCGTCGACATGAAGATCGTCGGCGCGCTCGGGGCGCCGGCCGTCGCGGCCGTCACGACGGGCAACCGGATCTTCTTCATCCTGCAGGCGCTGCTGATGGCCGTGAGCGCCGGCACGACGGCGCTCGTGGCGCGCGCGTGGGGCGCCGGCGACCGCGACGAAGCCGCATCCGTCGCCAAGGCATCGCTGTGGTTGTCCGCGGGCATCTCGCTCGCGATGTCGGCCATCGCCATGACGTTCCCGCAGCAGCTCGCCGGGATCTTCCGCGTCGACGCGGAGGCCGTCGCACTCGCGGCGACCTTCATCCGCTGGCAGGCGCCGTTCCAGGTCGCCGTCGGCATCTACTTCGCACTCGGCGCGGCGCTGCGCGCGGCGGGCGATACGCGCACCCCCCTGTGGATCGGAGCGATCGGGAACGTCGTCAACGTCGTCCTCGCCTACACGCTGGTGTACGGGAAGTTCGGCATGCCGACGCTCGGGGTCGCCGGGGCCGCGCTCGCCGGCGGCATCGCCTTCGCGGTGGGGGCCGCGATCCTCCTGGCGCTGTGGTTGCGCGGGCAGCTGCTCATCGGCCGCGGCGGACGCCTTGCCCATGCGTTCGGGGGCGGGCGGCTGCGCCGCATCGTCGACATCGGCTACCCGGCCGGCATCGAGCAGATCGTCTGGCAGGGCGGCTTCGTCGCGTTCCTGTGGGTGGTGTCGCTCTACGGGACGGCGGCGTACGCGGCGTACGGGATCGGCGTCAGCCTGCTCTCGTTCTCGTTCCTGATCGGCTTCGGCTTCTCGATCGCGGCCTCGACGCTGGTAGGCCAGCGACTCGGCGCGAGCGATCCCGACGGCGCCACGCGCGGCGGCTGGCGCGCGATGCGGCTCTCGCTCGCCGCAATGGTCGGCTTCGGGCTCGCCATCGTATTCGCCGCGCGCCCGCTCGCGCAGTTCATGATCGACGATCCGGAGGTCGTCGATCTCACGGTCTTCTTCATCTACGTGCTCGGCTCGGTGCAGCCGCTGATGGCGATCGAAGCCGCCCTCGGCGGCGCGCTGCGCGGCGCCGGCGATACGAGATTCCCGTTGTTCACCGTGTTCTGCGGTCTGATCGGCGCCCGCCTGCCACTGGCCGCCCTCTTCGCATGGCAGGGGTTCCCCGTCGAGTGGATCTACGCGGCGCTGATCGCCGACTACATCGTGAAGGCCGCACTGCTCACCGCGCGCTTCCGCTCCGGCCGCTGGCAGCGTGTCGTCACCGACCGGACCGCCGCTGCCGAAGCCCGCCTCGAATCGGTATGATCGGCCGCCGGCCCGCCGTCGCGGGCGAGGAGAGGAGCGAACGATGGCGACCGCGATGGAGTTGGGACTGCAGGGCAAGGGCGTGATCGTGACCGGCGCGAGCCGCGGCATCGGCCGCGCGACGGCGCTGGCGTTCGCCCGCGCGGGCGCCGACGTCGCGATCTGCGCGCGCGGCGAAGGCGGCGTGCGCGCCGTCGAGGCCGAGCTGCGCGCGCTCGGCGTGAAGGCCTTCGGCGCCGCGTGCGACGTCGGCGACGCTGCCGCGCTGACCGGCTTCCTCGACGCCGCTCGCGAAGCGCTCGGCGCCGTCCACGTGCTCGTCAACAACACGTCCGGCTTCGGTGTCAGTGACGACGAGGCCGGCTGGCGCAAGGGCTTCGACGTCGACGTGATGGGGACCGTGCGCGCGTGCTGGCACGTCGCGCCGATGATCGCCGAGGCCGGCGGCGGTGCGATCCTGCACGTCTCGACGATCTCGGCGCTGCAGCCGGCGCTGATGACGCCGCCGTACGGCGCGATGAAGGCCGTCCTGCTCCAGCACGTCCAGACGCTCGCCGTGAAGCTCGCCCGGCAGAAGATCCGGGTGAACTGCGTGGCGCCGGGTTCGATCGAGTTCCCGGGCGGCGCCTGGGACGCGATCAAGCAGAACGCGCCTCCGGTCTACGAATCCACCGTCAAGCGCATCCCGTGGCGCCGCCACGGGACGCCCGAGGAGGTGGCGAACGCCGTCGTCTTCCTGTGCTCCGACGCGGCCAGCTGGATCACCGGCCAGACGCTCGTCGTCGATGGGGGCCAGATCCTGACGTAGTGACGTCGGCGCGTCAGCCCGCCGCCAACGGCCCGGAGCGGCTCGCACGGGCGAGTCCGCGCGCGATCGCCAGCAGGCCCAGACAGCTCACCGCATACACCGAAAGTCCCACCAGCGTATGGACCGGCTCGTCGGTCACCGCCCCGACGCCGAACGTCAGCGTGCCGAGCACCGTGCCGACGACGCGCAGCAGATTCGCCGTCATCGCCACCGGCACCACCAGCGCCACCAGCACGATCCGCCGCGCCGTCGACAGCGGCGCCAGCCAGGCGATCAAGACGGCGATCGGCGTCAGTGTGACCAGCGACGTGAGGCCGCTGCACGCCTCCGCGACGAACAGCGAGGCGCCACCCGGCAGCTCGATGACGTTTCCCTGGCGCAACACCGGGACGTCGAGCGCGTGCAGTACGGCGACGGAGCCGGCCGTCACGAATTCGAGTAGCGGAACGATCAGCGCGGCCAGCCACGTGGCCGGAATCGGAACCAGGAAGAGCAGATAGCCGATCGGAAACGCGAGCCGGCGCAGCCACGCCAGACCGCGCAGGAACCACACCGCGCCGGCGATCGCGGCGCACAGCGCCAGTCCTTGCGCCGTCGCGGAGCCGGCGCCGAGCCCGAACGCATACAGTGCGAGTGCGCCGAGCAACAGCAACGCGCCTCGTCCGTCCGGCGTCCGCGCCACGCGAGACGAAGCCCGCCCGATCGAGACCGCGACGAGCACCGACACGATCGGCACGAGGAAGCCATGGGACTGGTAGTCCACGGCCGACCATTCCCGAGCCAAGGTGGCCAGTGCCGGTGCGAAGACCGCCAGGACCAGCAGGCCGAACGCGCCCTCGCGTCGCGACAGCGACACGCTCCGGCGTGCTTCCGTCACCGGGAGAGCACCGGCGGCAACGACGCCGCGACGAGCTCCCGGTCGTCAGGGAGCAACCGTTCGCAATCCGGCCGCTCGCGGGCTTCCGAGTCCACGTCCGCGACGGTAGCAGTCGGGCGCCCTACCCCTCCGGGGCCTGCGGCCCGGACGCACCCGATCCTCGACACCCGCGCGCCGAACCGGCAACCTGTGGCCGGGTTGACTCTCCGATCGACACGCGAGATGTTCCCCGTTTCCAGTAGATCCTTCCCGCCCCGACCCGATCGGGCCGCCGGCGTGGACGGAATCGCGTCTGAGGAGTGTTCTCGATGGCTTCCGATCCGGCCGCGAAGCCCCTCCCGGTGGTCGACTTCCTGAAGATCCCGGACAGCGGCGACCCGTACCTCGAGGGCCACAAGTGCAAGGCGTGCGGCTCGATCTTCCTCGGCGCGCGCAGCGTCTGCTCGAAGTGCGGCGCACGCGACCAACTGGAAGCCGTCCGGCTCGCCGACGAGGGCGAGCTCTACGTCTACAGCATCGTGCATCGGTCCTTCCCCGGCGTCCATGTGCCTTACGTATCGGCCATCGTCGATCTGAAGGGAGGGGGCACCGTCAAGGGCAACCTGATCGGCATCGACGCCGACCCCGCCAAGATCGAGATGGGCATGCCGGTGAAGGTCGTGTTCCAGGACGCCCTCGGCCGCAAAGACCGGGACGGCAACTCCTATCTTTCGTACTTCTTCCAGCCGGCCTGAAGAGGTCTGGGCGCGTCAAAGGAGACCGACATGAGCGACGTGTACGTCGTCGGCATCGACATGATCAAGTTCCAGAAGGCCGGCACGACCAAGAGCGTGTCCGAGCTCGGCGCGCGCGTCGCGTTGCAAGCGCTCGACGACGCTGGCCTGCGCATCCAGCAGATGGAGGCGCTGTACTGCGGAAACCTCTACCAGGCCAGCGCGATGGTGGGCCAGCGGATCCTGCAGGAGATCGGCCAGACGGGCATTCCCGTCGTCAATACGGCGAACGCCTGCGCCACCGGCGCCACCGCGTTCCGCGAGGCGTGGATGGCCATCAAGGCCGGCGTCTACGACACGGTGCTGGCGGTCGGCGTCGAGCAGATGGGTGCGGGCCTGCTGGGCGGCGGGGGCGGCGGCAAGGGGATCCCCAAGGAGGGCCTGCTCGGCTCCGCGACGATGCCGGCGGTGTTCGCCGAGGCCGGCATGGAACACGCGCGCAAGTACGGCACCACGTTCGAGCAGTTCGCCAAGGTGTCGGTGAAGAACCACCACCACTCGACGATGAACCCGAAGGCGATGTACCAGATCGAGACGCCGCTCGAGATGGTGATGAACGCCGAGATGATCGCGTACCCCAACACCAAGCTGATGTGCTCGGTCAACGTCGACGGCTCGGCGGCCGCGGTCCTCTGCTCGGAGCGCAAGGCCAAGGAGCTCGGCCTCATGAAGCGCGCGGTGCGCGTGAAGGCGTCCGTGCTGACGAGCGATCCGTGGCAGGAGCGGGATCTCGTGATGCCCGACGTCAACACGTGCACGCGACTCGCCGCCAAGAAGGCCTACGAGACCGCCGGCATCGGCCCCGAGGACGTGAACCTCGTCGAGCTGCACGACTGCTTCGCCACCGCCGAGATCCTGCACTACGAGAACCTGTTCCTGTGCGGCGAAGGCGAAGCCGGCCGGATGATCGACACCGGCGCGACGGCGCTCGGCGGAAAGGTGCCGGTGAACGTCTCCGGCGGCCTGCTGTCGAAGGGCCATCCGCTCGGCGCCACCGGCATCGCCAACATCTACGAAATCTCCACCCACCTGCGCGGCGAGGCCGGCCAGCGCCAGGTCCCGAACGCGCGGATCGGCCTCACGCACGTCATCGGCCTCGGCAGCGCCTGCGCCATCCACGTGCTCGAAAAGGTCGCATAACGGCGCCGCTCGCATTCTCCGGCGAGTCGCAGGACGGGACCCTTGGCGATGACCACGCCCCCCAACCGGCGTCCGGCAAGCGCCGGTCCCCCGGCGCGCGCAGCGAGGCAAAGCCGAGCGAAGTCCATCGAGACGCGCCCGCACCAGCAACCCACTCCCAACCGGCGTCCGGCAAGCGCCGGTCCCCCGGCGCGCGCAGCGAGGCAAAGCCGAGCGAAGTCCATCAGGACGCGGAGCCGAGCGAAGTTCATGAAGATCGGCGTCGTCAGCGATACCCACAACCGCCTGCCCAACGTCGCGCGGATCGTCGAGCTGCTGAACCACGCCGGTGTCGACCGCGTCGTCCATACCGGCGACATCACGCAGCCAGCGACGCTCGAGTTGCTCGCGCGCCTCGACGCCTCTCTCCACGCCGTCTACGGCAACAACGACGCCGGCGAGCGCGCCGGTCTCGCGACCGCCGCCGCGCAGCTCGGGATCCAGCTCGCCGATCCGCCGCTCGAACTGCGCTGGGCGCAGCGCCGCCTGCTCATCGTCCACGATCCGCGCGACCTCGCGGGCCACCTCCCGTCTGCCCACGACCTCGCGTTGCACGGCCACACGCATCGGTATCAGCTCGCGCGCGGGGACGGACGCACGGTCTTCAACCCCGGCGAGTGCGCGGGAACCCTGGCCGGCCACAATGCCGTCGGCGTCGTCGATCTCGCGACGATGGCAGCCGAACTGCTTCGCTTCTAGCGCGGTCGGTGGGGCGCCGCTGGGCAAGCGGGCGAGTTCGGCCCCTGCAACCGGCTCCGGCGCCTGACGCAAATGCAGTCCCGAAGAGGTCGATTCCAATGGACTTTCCCGGCGGGAGACGGCGCCGGCGACGGCCCGCGCCGCAGGGTGTCCATCGACAGCGATGTAGTTACGATAGACACTATCCGCCATGGCCTACCTGGTAAGACGCAGCCCCGGCCGGACCGAGATCCGGGAGAGCTACGCCACGCCCGAGGGACCTCGCTCCCGGGTACTCGTGAGCTTCTCCGGGCCGCTGACCCGTGACACTCTCGCCCGGGCCGCCGCACGGGCGAGTCGGCGCTTCGACGCAGCCGCCGTCGCACGCCGCGCCCGAGCCATGCGGATCCCGGTGCAGGAGCGTTCCCGCGAGCCCGAAGCCCGCGCGCTGCTCGCGCGTCTACGGCGCAGCGACCCGTTCGATCCGACGCTCGTTGCAGCACTCCGGCGCGCGCTCGCGCAGCGGCCCGAGACGCCGGCCCCGGAGGCTTTCGCCGAGGTGTCGGAGTGGATCGGCGCGAGCGCGGCGGAGCGCGGCGCCGCGCTCCGAGAGCTCCTCGACCTTTACGGACGCATCGCCCAGAGCCGACCGCCGCAGCGCCAACCCACGCCAGCACGCGAGCGCTTCCCGCGCTTCTCCTCGCAGCGAAAGGAGGGTTGACGGTGGCCGGAACATCCCTCTCGGAGAAGGTCCTGCTCCTCGAGCACGGCTTCCGACAACACGGAATCCCCCACGCCTTCGGCGGCGCGCTTGCCCTCGCCTACTACGCCACGCCGCGGGCCACCATAGACATCGACGTCAATGTCTTCGTCGGCGTGAACCGAGCCGCCGAGGTGCTGAACCTGCTCGAGGCGCTCGGCGCAGAGCCCCTACGAGACGACGAGCGCGTGCGCCTCGAACGCGACGAACAGGTACGCGTACGTTGGGACGGGACGCCGGTGGATCTCTTCTTCTCCTACGACGCATTCCACGACAGCTGCTTCGAGCGCCGCCGGCGCATGCCGTTCGGCGAGGACCAGGCGATCCAGGTGCTCGCGGCCGAGGATCTGCTCGTGTTCAAGGCGCTCTTCGATCGGGACAAGGACTGGCGCGATATCGAGGAGCTGATCTTCGCGCTCGCCGACGATCTCGACGACGCCTACGTACGGGACTGGATCGCCCGCATCGCCGGTAGCGGCGACGCTCGCACCCAGCAGGTCTGCTCACTGCTCGACCGCCACGCATAGCCACTGCGTCGAGGTGGTCTGGCGTCTGCGCGCAGCGCTCGGCCATCCGTTCGACTGCCCTCGTAGCGATGTCTATTCTCCGGCCTCACGAAGGAGGAGCTTCGCATGACCAGGTCGACCAAGAGCAAGCCGGACGCGACGCGGGTGGCGGCCGCCACGGCGCGGCTGCTGGCGGACAGCTACACGCTGTACCTGAAGACCCACAACTTCCACTGGAACGTGACGGGGCCGATGTTCACGACGCTGCACACGTTGTTCGAGACCCAGTACACGGAGCTCGCGCTGGCGGTGGATCAGATCGCGGAACGGATTCGCGCGCTCGGGGAGATCGCGCCGGGCTCCTACACGGAGTTCGCGCGACTGGCGAAGGTCAAGGAGGCGACGAGCGTCCCGCCGGCGGTCGAGATGATCCGTCAGCTCGTCGCCGACTACGAGACCGTCGCGGCGACCGCCCAGGAGGTCTTCGACGTGGCGGACGAACTCGGGGATCAGGCCACCGCGGACCTCGCGACGCAGCGGATCCAGATCAGCGAGAAGAATGCCTGGATGCTGCGGAGCCATCTCGAGTAGCGCGCGGCTCGGTCACAGCGCCGCCAGCTCGATCGGGATGCCGGTCATGAACGCCTGGTTCGAGAGCTCTTCGTAGCTGCCCGGCCCAATCGGCAGCAGTGCGTTGGCGTTGACGCCCGGTGTGCGCTGCGCGACACGCATGCCGGGCGTGCGCGCCTGGCCCCAGCCGTGGGTCAGCGCCGCGACGCCGCGCAGGAGATCGGCGTCCTCGCGCAGCTCCACCTCGATCGCGCCGTGTTCGTTCCAGACCCGCGCCTTCGCTCCGTCGGTGAGTCCGCGCTCGGCCAGATCCTCGGGGTGGACGTACAGGTAGTTGCGATCGCGATCCCCGCGCTTCAGCGCCGGCACGTTGGCGTACCAGGAGTTGTGCATGAAGGGGTCGCGGCGGGTGATCAGCTTGAGGCGCTGGAGGCCCTCGGCCTCGAGCTCGCGGTAGATCGTCTCGGCGCGTTCGAGCGCGTCGGCGAAGCCCGGCGGGCAGCAATCGACGCGGCCGTCGGTCGTCTGCAGATGCTCGGAGAAGAACCGGCCGGGCTCGAGGCCGTCCTCGAAGCGGACGCCGTGAGGACTCGCGCGCAGCGCGTCGAGCGAGGTCCCGCGCGAGCGCAGCATGTGGTCGACACGGCCCCACAGCGCCGTCTCCGCCTCGGGACCGGCATCGAGCGGTGAACGCAGACCCAGCGCCTGTGCGAGCCGCGCGAAGATCCACCACTCCTCGCGCCGTTCGTCGCGCGGCGGGACGACGGCCGGCGTCCACTGCACCCAGGGATCGTGCTGCAAGCCGAGGCCGGTGATGTTCACGTCGGCGCGCTCGAACATGTCCGTCGCCGGCAACAGCCAGTGCGCGTACTCGGCCGTGGCATTGCGATAGAGATCCACACAGACCACCAGCTCGAGCTCGGCGAACGCCTCGCGCAGCGCCTCCTCGCCGCCGATCGACAGCACCGGGTTGCCGGCGACGACGAACAGCGCGCGGACCGGCTGGCGCGCCTGGGTGATGAAATGCGGCAGCAGATTGCCGGGCAACGGCCCGCGCCGCACCCGGCCGAACTCCGTGTCGACCCAGCCCTCGTCGAACCCGCGGCGCCCGGCCTTGGCGCTGGCGTAGAAGCCGAGCGACAGCAGGTTGCCTCCGCGCCGATCGAGATTGCCCGTCGCGAACGACAGCATGTGCACGAGCCAGTACGCGAGCGTCCCCTGCCGGCCCATGTTGACGCCGGTCGACATGTGCACCGACGCGCTGCCCGCGCGCAGCCAGTCGCGCGCGAGCGCGCGGATCGCGTCGGCCTCGATGCCGGTGACGCACGCCGCGCGCTCCGCCGGATAGCGCGCCACGAACGCGCGCAGGCCTTCGACGTGCTTGCCGTACCGCTCCAGGATCGCGTCGTCGAAGCCGCCGAGCCGGTCGATCTCGTGTAGCAGCGCGGCGAGCAGGTACAGATCCGTGTCGGGCCGGATCCGCAGTACGTCGCCGGTGCTCGGCGCGGCGGACTCGATGCGCCGCGGATTCACGAACACGATCTTCGCGCCGCGCGCCCGCGCCGCGCGGAGCTCCTGCATCGGGTCGGCGATCGACACGAAGCTCATGTGCGAGACGCGCGGGTTCTCGCCGAGGACGAGCAGGAACTCGGTGTGGCGCAGGTCCGGAATCGGGTGGATCGTGCTCGAACCGAACACCGCCTCGCTGCCGGCGAACTTGTTGGCGCAGTCCTGCGTGCCGGACGAGAACATGCGGCGCACGCCGAGCTGCGCGAGGAACGCACCGACCTGCGGACCCGCCAGCGTGTTGAAGGCAGCCGGGTTGCCGACGTAGCAGCCGACCGCCTCCGGGCCGTCGCGATCGAGGATCGCCCGCAGCGAGCCGGCGATGCCGTCGATCGCCTCGCCCCACGACGCCCGGACGAAGTGGCCACCGGCATCGCGCCGCAGCGGCGTACCGAGCCGATCGGGATCCCGGTGGATGTCGACGCCGGCGATGCCCTTGTGGCACGCGAAGCCGCGCGTCACCGGGTGCTCGCGATCCGGGCGCAGCCCGACGAGGCTCCCGTCCTCCACCTCCGCAACGAGCCCGCAGGCCGGCTCGCAGACCCGGCAGAACGTCGAAACCTGCCGTCGATCGCTCACAGACGAACCCTCCGCTCCGCTTGGGCCCGCAGCGTAGCCCGTCGAGCCGGGCGCCGGCGCGGCACAGCCCGCTCGACCCGGCGCACCCCCACGGGGGGTCTCACTGTCTCCGGATGACAGGTTGCGAACTGCCGTTCCGGGCATCTCAAGTCGCGCGTCGGGCGAGGCGATGATGGGGCCCGAGACACGGAGCTGTGGGGGGAGGACCACGATTGGGCGTCGATCTGGAGTTCCTGCGCCGCGTTCCGCTGTTTCGCGAGCTGGACGCAGACGCGCTCGGCGCCGTGGGCCGCGCCTGCATCGAACGCCGCTACGACCGGGGCCAGGTGATCTTCTCGGAAGAGGAGACCGGCCAGACGATGTACCTGGTCGTCTCGGGTCGCGTGAAGGTGTCGCGCTGGCTCGCCAGCGGCCGCGAGGTGATCCTCGCCTTCCACCCGGCCGGCGACTACTTCGGCGAGATGGCGCTGATCGACGGCGAGACGGAGCCCGCCACCGTCACCGCGGTCGCGGCCTCCGCCATCCTCTCGCTCGACCGCGCGCGCTTCCTCGAGCTGCTGCAGCGCCCGCCGTTCGCGCTCGCGCTGCTGCGCGAGCTGTGCAAGCGCTGCCGCGACGCCTGGAAGCAGGTCGAGCTGCTGACCCACGAAGCCGCCGAGTCGCGGGTGCGGATGGTGTTGCACCAGCTCTGCGGCCAATCCGGCGTCGAAACGCCTACCGGGACGAGGATCGACGTGCCGATCACCCACCGCGAACTCGCGAGCATCGCCGGCGTCTCGCGCGAGACCGTGACGCGCGTGCTCGGCCTGCTCGTCGAGCAGAAGGTCGTCCACGTCGCAGACGGCCGGCGCCTGGTGGTGCCGGAGCCGGAGCGGCTGATCGACGCGCCGTGCTTCGATTAGAAGTTCAGCGAGACGCGCGGTCCTGCGACTCGGGCGCCCGCAGCGTGGCGCCGCTCAGCACGCGGCCCTCGCGCCACGCAAAGGCTCCTCCGACGGCGGCGAGTCGTGCAGACACCTCGGGGCCCGCAGCGACCGGTTCCACGCGGAAGCGTCCCTGCTCGACGTCGAGCTGGATCTCCGCCTGCTGGAATCCGATCGGCGTCTGCACCAGCGGGTGTACGCACTTGTAGATCGCCTCCTTGATCGAGAACAGCAGCTTCGCAAGCCGCCCCGCCTCCGGCTCGGCCAATCCGTCGAGCCGTCGCCGTTCACCCGGCGTGCAGACCCGACGCCGGATCCCCGCCGAGAGCGGCGCATCGGACTCGACGTCGACGCCGAGGCCGACGACGGCACCGCGCCGCGCGACCGCGACGACGCACAGGCCCGCGCCGTGCGAGATCGAACCGACGATGCCTTCGGGCCAGCATGGCGCCCGGTTCGCATCCATCCCGATCGCCACAGCGGGGACGCCGAGGCTCGCGAGCAGCCGGCGCGCGCAGGCTCGACCCGCCGCGAACTCGCGCCGGCGCCGCGGCGCGAACCGCGCGGACAGCGCCGCCTCGGCCGGAGGCAGCGCGTCGTGCAGATGCTCATCGGTCGCGCGCGAGCCCGTCCGGATATCGGGCGCGAAGAGCGCACCGATCCACGGATCGCGCTGGGCGTCGCTGTCGCCGATCGATCGGCCGTGCTCGCGGCGGCTCACGGCGTCCGTCGCGGCGATGAGGCGGCGGCTCGGTGCTCCAGACAGGTTCCCGACGGCCCACGCGAGCCGGACGTCTCCGGCCTCATCGAATGCTCGAGCAGCCGATCCGCGGTGCGGGCACTGTTCTCCGACACCTCGGCAGGATAACGGAGATCCCTGCACCGAAACGTGCGCGCGGCGCTGCTGGCAACTTCTCACCAGGGCTGGTATTCGTGGGCATTCCGTGAGAATCCGCTCGATCCAGCGCGTGTCCGGGCGCTCCGCATGAAGCCGCGCAACGTCGTCCTGGTCGTTGTGTGGCTCGCCTATTCGTGGCTGCTCGCAGCGCTCTACACGCACATCCCCGCGAATCCGGACCAGTCCATCTTCGACTACATCGGCTGGGTCGCGGCAGAGGGGGGAACGCTCTACGTCGATGCCGGGGAACTCAACTGGCCCGGCAAGATGGTGATGCACTGGGCGGCCTACGAACTCTTCGGGAGCAGCCTCTGGTCGTACCGCCGGTTCGACTATGCGCTCTTGTTGGTCGCCTGCGCCATATGGTCGCCTGCGGCCTGCTGTTCGCGTTCGGGAGACTCTCGAAGATGCCGGGGGCCGCGATCGTCGTGGTGCCGCTCTACCAGCTCGTCTACGTGACGTCCGGCACGTGGATGTCCGGTCAGCGGGACGTGGTCGCCAGCCATGTCCTGCTGCTGGTGATCGTGGCCGTGCTGGCGCGCCTGCGCGGTGGATCGGGGTTCTGGGCCGCGGCCGCCGGCGCTGCGCTGTTCGTCGCCGTGATGACCCGCCCCACCTATCTGTTGATGGCGCCGTTTGCCGCACTGGCATCGTGGTGGGGCCGCCAGCGCCGCGGAGATCGCTGGGCCCTCGTGGCGAGCGACGTCGGGCTCGCCGCCGCCGGATTCCTGGGGGCAGCCGCGATCGCGTTGACGATCGCTTGGCCGAGCGGAGCGCTCGCCGGATGGTTCGAGATGGCCGTCCGCTTCAATCTGGAGGTCTACGGGGCGGGACCGACGCCACTGCTTTCGGCCCTCACGAGCTACGTCACGTACGTCGTGAATAGCTGGCACTGGTACGCCGCGTTCGCCGCCGCCGGCGCGGTCCTGCTCTGGCGCCACGACCGCACCGAATCGCTCTCGCTCCTGATCGCGCTGGCAGCCACGTGCGTCGGCTCGGCACTCGTCCAGGGGAAGGGATTTGCGTATCACCTGGGCGGCGTCCTGCCGGTCCTGGCGTTCCTGATGGCCGTCGCGATCGCAGCGGGCCTCGAGGCCTGGAGGCAGCATCCGCGCAGTCTGCGCCACGTGGCGGTCGGACTGCTCCTCGTCGGGATCGTCAGCGTCGGAATGGCCAGGAAAACGCAGGGGGCATTCGAGACGCAGATCGAGTTCCTCCTCGGAGCTCGAACCGAAGCCGAACTTCTGGCTGCGTACGAAAGCGGGGCAGAGGGCGCCTCGATGGCCGATGTCGTCGCCGCCGCCCGCTATCTCGACGCAACGACCCCCGCGAGCGCGACCGTTCTCACCTGGGACCGGCCGGTCGCAATCAACTTCCTGGCGAAACGGCGCTGCCCGACGCGCTTCATCAACACGCATATGCTGGAAGAGGCGCATCCGCCATTCTCGCTGACCGAGGCATGGACTCTCGAGATAGAAGCCGTGTGGGAAACCGTGCCGCCGATGGTGATCGTGATCCCGAGACCTCCGCATGACGAACTCGGCACGCAGACCTTCCCGAAGCCGAATCCATCGGCCGCAGTCCAGACTATTGCTACCGCGCTCGACGAGCGATACGAGTTCGATCGCGCCTTCGGCTCGCTGGAACTCCACCGCCTGACCGTCGTCGCCGAGGCCGAAGGTCCGCTTGCAAAGGATCCCTCTCTTTGACCGACGCACCGCGCAAGGCGACCCGACGCTTGTCGGTGATCATCCCGGTCTACAACGGAGCGGGGACGATCGGGCCGCTCGTGGAGAAGCTGTCCGAGCATCTCGCAGACCGCTACGACCTCGAGGTCGTCCTCGTCAACGACGCGAGCCCCAGCGACGACTCCGCCGCGGTGTGCCGGAGCCTCGCGCGGGGGCGCCCGTGGGTGAAGTTCATCGACCTCGCGCGGAACTTCGGCGAGCACAACGCAGTGATGGCCGGCCTCAACTACTGCACCGGGGATTCCGCGGTCATCATGGATGATGATTTCCAGAACCCGCCATCCGAGGTCGTGAAGCTGATCGAGCGTCTCGACGAAGGCTTCGACGTCGTCTTCTCGCGCTACGAGACCAAGAAGCATCACTTCCTGCGCAACCTCGGCAGCCGCTTCCACAATGCGGTGGCGAACGTCCTGCTGAGCAAGAACACCGATCTGTATCTCTCTTCCTTCAAGGCCCTCAACCGGTTCGCGATCGACGAGATCATCCGCTACACCGGCCCCTATCCGTACATCGACGGGCTGCTCCTGCGCACCACGAACCACTACGCCTCCGTGCAGGTGGAGCACGCCGAGCGCCAGCAGGGCCAGAGCGGCTACACGGCGCGCAAGCTGATTCGCCTGTGGCTCAGCATGTTCACGAACTTCTCGGTGCTGCCGCTGCGCATCGCGTCCTTCATGGGCTTCGTCTTCGCGGGCCTCGGCTTCGTCGCCGCCATCTTGTTCGCCGTCGAGAAGCTTCGAAATCCCGCCCTTCCGGCCGGCTGGGCATCGACGATCATCATCCTGCTGATCGTCTCCGGCATCCAACTGTGCGCCCTGGGCATGATCGGGGAGTACCTGGGCCGGCTCTTCCTCAAGGTGAGCCGGACCCCGCAGTTCGTCGCGCGGGAAACGGTCAACGTCGAGCGCCGGCGCGAGACCGAGCGGTGAGCCTCGAGCGTGTCTACGAGGGGCGCCGGGCGCTGGTGACCGGGGGCCTCGGCTTCCTCGGCAGCAATCTCGCGATCCGACTCGTCGAGCTGGGCGCCCACGTGACGGTTCTCGACTCGCTGGTCCCGCAACACGGCGGCAATCCCTTCAACCTCGAGCCGATCGCGGATCGCGTGCGCGTCAATATCTCCGACATGCGCGACCCTCACTCCCTCAACGTCCTGGTCCGGGACCAGGATTTCGTGTTCCACCTCGCCGGCCAGGTGAGCCACGGCGACAGCATGCGCGACCCGCTTCTCGATCTCGAGGTCAACTGCGTCTCTACCATGCACCTGGTGGAGGCCTGCCGGCACTTCAATCCGGAAGCCCGCCTCGTCTACACGTCGACGCGCCAGGTGTGCGGGCGACCCCTGAGCCTCCCGGTACGGGAAGACCATCCGACGATTCCGACCGATGTCAACGGGATCAACAAGCTCGCCGCCGAGTACTACCACCTGCTGTACGACCGCACGTACGGCGTACGGTCGACGGTATTGCGGCTCACCAACACCTATGGCCCTCGGCAGCAGATCCGGAACGATCGTCAGGGCTTCATCGGCATCATGATCCGGCAGGCGCTGCGGGGCGAGCGGATCCGGGTCTTCGGGACCGGCAGGCAGCTGCGCGACTTCAACTACGCCGATGACGTCGTCGACGCCATCCTGCGCGCCGGCGCGGCCGACGCCTGCTTCGGACGCGTCTTCAATCTCGGCGCCGACGAGCGCTTCTCGCTGCTGGAGTTTCTCGAGATCCTCGGCGGGCTGTGCCCGCTCGAGCACGAGATCGTGCCCTTTCCAGAGGACAAGAAGATCATCGACATCGGCGACTACTACGGAGACTACGGCGCGCTCGAAGCCGTCACCGGCTGGAAGCCACGGATCTCGCTCCGCGAAGGCCTGGCGCGTACCCTGGACAGCTACCGCGCGCATCCGGAGCGCTATCTGTGAGAGCGCCGACGGTCGTGATGTTCGACTCGCTGCCGGAGTATCGAGCGCTGCGTGAGGAGCTGCTGTCGGCTGTCGAGCGGACGCTCGCCTCCGGAATGCTCGTGTTGGGCCCGCAGGTGCAGGCGTTCGAGGACGCATTCTCGCGGTTCCTCGGCGGTGACGGTCGTTGCGTCGGCGTCAATAGTGGCACCGACGCGCTCGTCATCACCCTGCTCGCACTCGAGATCGGACCGGGCGACGAGGTCGTCACCGTAGCCAACACGGCGGTCCCGACCGTCAGCGCGATTCGCGAAACCGGTGCGACTCCGGTGTTCTGCGACGTAGACGAGCTCGCGCTGATGGATCTCGAGAAGTTGCCGAATCACCTCACGGAGCGCACGCGCGCCGTGGTGCCCGTGCACCTGTACGGCAACATGGTCGATGTGCCGCGCTTGCGCGAGCGACTCGGCGGGCGCAGCGTCCACGTCGTCGAGGACTGCGCGCAGGCGCACGGCGCGCGCCTGCGCGGCGCGCCGGCCGGCACGCTCGGAGACGCCGCGGCGTTCTCGTTCTATCCCACGAAGAACCTCGGCGCGTGTGGGGACGCCGGCCTTTGCTACAGCCGAAGCCTCGAGCTGGTGGAACGGATGCGCAGTCTCCGGATGTACGGCTTCACGGACCGCTACTACGCCGAGTCCGAGGGCCGGAACTCGCGGCTGGACGAGCTGCAGGCTGCGATCCTGAACGTCAAGCTGCCGCGTCTCGCGGCCCGGGTCCGCCGTCGCCGCGAGCTATCGGCGCGCTACGACCAGCTGGTGGCGCCCGGGATCGAGCGCATCGGCCCCGGCGACGGCGTCGAGCATGCCCGTCACCTCTACGTCGTCCAGGTTCCGGACCGGGAGCGGGGCCGGGCGCAGCTCGCCGAACAGGGTGTTGCGACGGGCATCCACTACCCGTTCCCGATCCACCGGATGCGGGCCTATCGGTTCCTAGGCTACGACGCTGGCAGCCTGCCGCGCACGGAGCGGTTCGCCGAACGCGTGCTGTCGCTCCCGCTGTATCCGGAGCTCCCCGACGAGAGCGTCGACCGCGTCTGTGCCGCATTGAACGTCGCACTCGCGTGATCGCGAGGGTCACCGCCGCGCGCCCCGCGCCGAGCATCGGACCGCGCCGCTGATGGAACGCACCCAGTACGAGCTGATGGCGGCGCTGGAAGGCGAGCTCTGGTGGTACCGGGCGCTCCACGACGACCTGGTCGATGCGCTCCGCGCGCGTGCGCTCCCGCGAGACGCCCGCGTCCTCGACGCTGGCTGCGGCACCGGCGGCCTCCTGCGGCGCCTCGCCGAGGCGTTCCCATCGTGGGAGCGGACCGGCGTCGAGATCGACGGATACGCCGTCGCCGTGGCTCGGCAGAAGACGCGCGCCCTACTGGTCCGCGGCAGCCTCGACGCCCTTCCCGTTCCCGATCGCCGCTTCGATGCCATCGTCAGCGCCGACGTGATCTACCACGAGAGTGTCGACGAGCGGGCGGCGCTAGCCGAGTGCTTTCGCTGCCTGAAACCCGGCGGCTGCCTCGTACTGAACCTTCCGGCCTACGAGTGGATGCGCTCCGGCCACGATGTCCAGATCCGGACGGCGCGTCGCTACCACGCCAGCGGACTTCGCCAACTCTTGCGCGCAGCGGGCTTCAGGATCGTGCGCGTCGGCTACCGAAATACGCTTCTGTTCCCGTTGATGATGTTGCATCGCCTGACGACGGGTCGACGCGCAGAGCACAGCGACGTCCGTCCGCTGCCCCGCTGGCTCGATGCGCTCCTCTTCGGCGTCACACGGGTCGAGCGAGCACTTCGCCGTCGCTCCGTGCAGCTCCCGTTCGGCGGCTCGGTATTCGCGATCGCCGTGCGGCCCTGAGCAACGACGGCGTCAGCTCTGCCGGTTCGTCGGCGGCTGGAGCGGATCCCGCCAGTGCGTCCAGATGTCCCGCCACTCGCGCTCGCAGACGGCCGGCGGAGTGCGGAGGATCGTCTCTCGCGACCACGAGATCGTACGACCCGCCCACCAGGCCAGATTCGCCAGCCACAGATGGAGTCGCCCGCCTCGCTTCGCGAAGTAGCGCGCGCGGGACTCGTAGTAGTAGCCGGGTCGGGGCTTTCGCTGCGCCGCCAGCGACTCCATCGGATTGCTCCGCCCCATCAGGTGCACGACGCGGGACGCCGGCCAGTACAGCACCTTCCAGCCGGCCTTTCGCGCGCGCCAGCAGAAGTCCACGTCGTCGAAGTACAGGTAGTAGTTCTCGTCGAGCAGGCCGATCTGCTCGAAGACGTCCCGGCGAATCAGGGCGCAGGCGAAGCTGACGTTCTCCGCCAGGCCGGGCTCGTCTTGCACCGGCAGAGCGACGGAGTCCCGCCCGAGCACCCGCGAGACGGCCCCGGTCGCGGCCGCGGCGACGAACTCGTCGAGCGGCCCCGCATCGCGGAAGCAGCTTCGTTGGGACTCCCCATCCAGCCACTCGAGTCGCGGTCCGATGATTCCCGCCTCCGGGTGCGTCGTTGCCGCGTCGAGCAGCGCGCGCAGCGCGCCCGGTCTCACGATCGTGTCGGAGTTGAGTAGCAGGAAGAGCTCTGGCGGGGCGGGGCCGGCAAGGACGTCGCGCAGGACCGCATCGTTGCCGCCGGCGAAGCCGCGATTCGGCGAGATCGCGGACAGCGACGCCCAGTCCTTCCAGCCCTCGCGCTCGATCGCGGCGGCGAGGTCCGACTCGGCCTCGGGACCCGAACCGTTCTCGCAGATCGCCACGCGCACACCCGGCAGCTCGGCGACTTCCGGCACCAGCGAGCGCAGGCAGTCGATGGTGAGATCGACGGCGCGGTAGCAGACGATGACGATGAGCAGCTCGCAGTGCGGGCTGCGCGCCGCGAAGGTCGGGACGACCGGAGCTTCGGACATGGCCTCAGCCCATCTTCCGCAGCGCAGGCGCCGGCCGGTAGTAGTTCGCCAGTTCGTCCCAGGCCTGCTCCTCGTCCCAGCCGAGGGCTCGCACGTCCGGCGGCTCGGTATTGATCCGGATGCGGGGCTCGGCGAACTCGCTCTGCGCGCGCAGCTCGAGCGGGCAGTCGATGCCGAGCCTGGCTCCCATCTCGCGGGCGAAGCGTTGCGCGAAGCGACCCTGGCTCTCCACGTAGCCGCTCGGCCCCAGGTGCCGGACGCCCGCTCCGCTCGCCCAGCCCGCGGCGAACGCCGCGTAGGCCCGTGCCAACAGCGACACGTGGATGTTGTCGCGGACGTAGTCGGGCATGCCGACGGTCGCGACGCGCCCGGCGAGCCAGGAGCTCACGAGGGAGTGCGTGAACCGCGCCTCCTCGAAGGGCCCGAACGGATTCGGGATCACGAACTTGCCGAAGCCGACGCCCGCCCGCGCGGCCTCGTACGCGACGACCTCCGCCGTCAGCGCCTTCGAAAGGCCGTACGGCGAGAAGTGCGGAAGGTCCTCCGAGCCGGCGCCCTCCCCGCCCTCGAAGACGCTCCCGGTGAGCAGCACGGCGCGACCGCGCGCAGCGCGAAGAGCTGCGAGCACCGAGGCGATCCGGTGGGTGTTGGCGGCGACGGCGCCGACGACGTCGAAGTCGGGGCTCTTGTAGTTCGTCACGTCTGCGGCGTGGTGGCACAGCAGGTCCCACGGGCCCTCGTCCCGGAGGAGTGCGAGGAACCGGTCGTCGCCGAAGGTGCAGCCGTGGAGGGCTCGGACGTGATCGGCGAGGCCGTCGACGCGCGCGCGGCGGATCCCCTCGTACGCGTCCGCCTCGCGCCGGAACGTGGCAGTGACCTCGTGACCGGCTCGCACGAGCGCGTGCGCGAACCAGGATCCCGTGAAGGAGCTGGCGCCGGTCAGCAGGATCCTCACGCGGACCCCCTTGCGGCGGGGGCGCCGAGATGATGCGCCGGATCGAAGTCGGGATGCTGCTGGTCCTTCTCCGAGAGCACCGTCGGCGCGAGCGGCCAGCGGATCCCGAAGCGCGGATCGTCCCAGCGCACGCCGCGCTCCTGCTGCGGCGCGTAGAACGCATCGACGAAGTACATCGCCTCGGTGTCCTCGGCGAGTGTGACGAAGCCATGTGCGAAGCCCTTCGGCAGATACAGCATGCGCCGGTTCTCGGCGGTCAGCTCGGCGCCGAACCAGCGGCCGAAGCTCGGCGATTCCGGGCGCAGATCGAGCGCGACGTCCCACAGCGCGCCGCGGATGCAACGGACGAGCTTCGTCTCGGCGTCCGGCGGAAGCTGGTAGTGCATCCCGCGGAGCGTCCCCTTGCGCGCCGACAGCGAATCGTTGACCTGGACGAACTCGCCCACCAGCCCGTGCGCGCGAAATTCGTCCCGGCAGAAGCCGCGCGCGAAGAAGCCGCGCTCGTCGCCTCGCGGCTCGAGCTCGATCACGTAGAGGCCTTCGATCGGGGTCTCTTGGAATTTCATTCCGGTCGCTCCGCCGGGCGCCGCCCGCGCGCCCTCTCAGGCCGCCTGCCCGAGTCGCTCGAGGCGCCCGCGCAACGTCCGCAGTCGCACGAAGCGCTCGCCTTCGAATTCGGCCTTGCCGAAGCCGCGATCCCGCATCCGGCCGAACAGCTCTTCCATGCCGCTGGCGAGCGTGTAGTCGAGTCGGAATTCCGGCAACGCGGCGCGCAGCCGGTCGAATCGCACCCGGTAGTTCCGCGGGTCGGCGCCCACCTCCCCGGTGAACGTCACGCGTGCCGACGGCATCAGCCGCTCGACCTGCGCCGCAACGTCGCGGACCTGATGGTTCTCCTCGTTGGCGCCGACGTTCAGCACCTTCGCGTGGATGGCGTCGCGCGGCGCCTCGGCGAAGGCGACGAACGCGCGCGCGACGTCGCGGCAGTGTACGAGCGGCCGCCACGGGGTGCCGTCGCTCTGGATCCGGATCTCGCCATAGGCGAGCGCCGACGCGAGCAGGTTGTTGGCGACGAGGTCGATCCGCAGCATCGGCGAGTCGCCGTAGCAGGTGGCGTTGCGCAGCGAGGCCGGACTGAAGCCGGCATCGGCCAGCTCGAGGATGGCCGCCTCGGCCTCGATCTTCGAGCGCGCATAGGCGGTGAGCGGGCGCAGCGGGTCGTCCTCGTCGAGGTCGAGCTTCGCGCCCTTGCCGTAGACCGAGCAGCTGCCGGAGAACAGGAAGCGGCCCACGCCGGCGCGCTTGGCGATCCGGGCGAGCCGGATCGATGCATCGCGGTTGATGGCGAGCGTGAGCTCTTCGTCGAGGTCCCCCATCGGGTCGTTGGAGATCGCGGCGAGGTGGCACACCACGTCGATCCCATCGAGGTCGGCCTCGGCGAGCTCGCGCACGTCCCGGCGGAGCTCACGCTCCGGCACGGGAACGGGAGCCCATTCACAGCCGTCGTAGAGGCCGAGGTCGCAGCCGACGACGCGGTGCCCCGCCTGCTGGAGAACCTCGACGAGGTGAGCCCCGATGTAGCCGCGATGCCCGGTCACGAAGACACGCATGTTACTCCCGTTTCGTAGAGGACAGCGGCAGCGCCGACGTTCGGACGTTCCAAGGCGCATCTCCGCACGCCCAGCGCTCGTTCAGGCTATCCATGTCGCGCTGGGTGTCCATGCACGCCCAGAAGCCCTTGTGGCGGTACATCGCGAGCTGTCGGTCGGCGGCGAGGCGGGCGAGCGGCGCCCGCTCCAACACGCAGGAACCATCCGTGCTCAGATAGTCGAGGAACCCCCGGCGAAAGAAGAAGTAGCCGCCGTTGATCCACTCGTCCCCGAAGCGCGGTTTCTCCTCGAAACGCTCGACTTCGTCGCCTTTCAACACGATCTCCCCGAATCGCGACGGCGGATTCACGCCGAGGACCGTGCCGATCTTCCCGTGCGAGAGATGGAACTCGAGCTCGTCGCCGAGATCGGAGTCCGTCAAGCCGTCGCCATAGGTCACCGCGAAGTGCTCCGAAGCGCCCAGGTACCGCCCGGCCGCGAGGGCGATGCGCGCGCCGGTCATCGTCCCCTCCCCGGTATCGGCGAGCGTGACCTGCCAGTGCTGCTCGTGGTCGACCGAGTGCACGGTCACCGCATTGGAGTCGAGATCCACCGTGAAGTCGCTGTTCATCGACGTGTAGTTCAAGAAATAATGCTTGATCACCTCGGCTCGGTAGCCGACGCAGAGCACGAATCGGCGGAATCCGTAGTGGGCGTAGCTCTGCATGATGTGCCAGAGGATCGGCTTGCCCCCGATCGGCACCATCGGCTTCGGGATCAGCCCCGTCTGCTCCTTGAGCCGGGTGCCGAAGCCGCCGCACAGCACGAAAACGGGCATCTCCTGCGGCTTCATGTCGAAACCCCTCTCGAGCGGCCATGCACCGCGCCACACCCGGGACCGCCCGCTGCGAACTCCGCTTCCGGGTCCGGCCCTGTGATGATGGAGTGCATCGGAAGCGCAAAGCGTGACGGGAGGCGGATCTCCTCGAGAGGTACAGCCGCGCGCGACGGTCCGTTCAGCGGCAGACTGCCAGCAGGACGCTGGGCTCCCACGGATACGGCTTCCGATCGATCGGCTCGATGACATGTTCCCACGAGTACGTCGCTCCGGCGGCACGAAAGCGCGGCGGGGACACTTTGCGGCCGATGGCGCGGCCGAGCAGACGCCCGAGACGCGCGAACGGATCGTAGTACGAAGCGCAGATCTCTTCGAATCTCTGCCGCTCTTCCTCGAGCCTGAGCTTCCGGTCGTTGGTCTCCCACTGTCCGTAGACCTCGACCTGCGCGAAATGAGGCGCCAGCAGCTCGAGGAACTCCTCGTGCGTGAACTCCTTCACGTGATATGGATTCACGTTGCGGCCTTGTGCGTCGAACTCCGTCAGACGACCGTTGGGCGTGCTGGTGATGAAGATGCCCTCGGACGGTCGCAGCCGCGCGCGCGCCGCCCGCAAGAACGCTTCCGGCCGATGCAGGTGCTCGAGGTTCTCGAGATTCACGACGACATCGACGGAACCAGGCAGGTCGCGCATCTCGTCGAGCTTCTCGAGATCTCCGACGAGGAAGCGCACGCCATCGCGCCCGTAGTTCGCTTCGGCCTCTGCAATGGCTTCGGACGAGAGATCGACGCCGACGATCTCGCCGCTCCCGGCGCGGCGCAGGAAGTCCGTGCCATATCCGGTCCCGCAACCGGCATCCAGCACAGTCCGGCCGACACAGTGCTCCGCGGCGAGCCGATAGCGCTGGATATGGATCTCGTACCCGTACAGAAGGGTTCGATCCTCGCGGGAGAGACGCTCCGCCACTGTGGACACCTCGTTCGGAACTGCTTGCGGCCCTGTCGAGATCGGATTCTCGGCAAGCTCCCTGAAGCCGACGACCGGTAGGAGATAGCGCGGCCCGTCGAGCGAGCCCCCCTCCGACCCGGACGCCACGACCTTCGAGGATCCGCGGATCCGCGAAGGGCGCCGGCCCGGAGACGCCGTGTCGGCCCGCCGACGGCCATCGCCGGCAGGCGAAGGGAAGCGACCCCACTCGGAACCGGATCCCGCCGTGTTCGAGAGTTCCCCTCGCCGACGCAAAAAGCCGTCCTCGGGCGGGGACCTGCCCCCCCTGGCCGCGCGCCGACGGACCGTCTCCCCTCGCGGGAACCGAGCCGATCGTGTTACCTCCGACGGGAGCTGGGTGACTCACCCGATGCGAGGACGATCCGCGGTCGGAGCCGCCGGGATCACCCGGCATTTCTCCTGACCGCGAGCGGTGGGCAGAGTGAAGACCATCCTGACGCTGTTCGGTACTCGCCCGGAAGTGATCAAACTCGCTCCGGTACTTTGGGCGCTCGGTCGCCGAAGCGACCGCTGGCGCAGCGTGCAGGTGTCGTCTTCTCAGCACACCGACCTGCTCCGCCCGTTCGCCCGCGACCTCGGCGTCCGCGTCGACCACGACCTCGCCGTCATGACGCCGGGCCAGGCGCCGAGCGCCGTCCTCGCGCGGGTCGTGAGCGGGCTCGAGCCGTTGTTCGCGGAAGAGCGGCCGGATCTGGTGCTCGTGCAGGGAGACACGACGACCGCGATCGCGGGTGCGATGGCCGCTTTCTACGCCCGCATCCCGGTGGGCCACGTCGAGGCGGGCCTGCGGACGGGCGATCGGAACAGCCCGTTTCCGGAGGAGATGAACCGCCGGCTCATCACACCGCTCGCTGACTTCCACTTTGCGGCGACGGCGCGCAACGTCGAGACCCTGCGCAGCGAGGGAGTCGCGGTGGAACGCATCGTGCTGACCGGCAACCCCGTCGTGGACGCGTTGCAGCGGATCGTCGCGACGTCGACGCCGTCCGGGGCGCTCTCGTCGCTGCTCGACGGACTCGAGGGGCAGAGAGTCATCGCCCTCACGACGCATCGGCGCGAGAATTTCGGCGACGTCATGGCTTCCCACCTGCGCGCACTGCGTCGTTTCGTCGAGCGGCATCCGGACGTTGCGCTGGTGTTCCCGGTGCACCCGAACCCCGCCGTCCGCGCGGTGGCGCACGCGGAGCTCGGGGGTGCCGATCGGATCCACTGCATCGATCCGCTCGAGTACGCGGACTTCGCGCATCTGCTCGCGCGTTGCTGGCTCGTCGCGTCGGATTCCGGAGGCGTGCAGGAGGAGGCGCCGTCGCTCGGCAAGCCCGTGCTGGTCCTGCGCGACACGACCGAGCGACCGGAGGTGCTCGAGTGCGGCGTGGGCCGCCTCGTCGGCCATTCCGGCGCGCGGCTCGAGGAGATGCTCGAGTGCGCGCTCCACGACGACGCATGGTTCGAGACCGTGCGCTCGGTCCGGAGCCCGTTCGGGGACGGCCACGCCGGAGAGCGGATCGCCGCGGCGATCGAGGGATTCCTCGCGCCCGAGAAGGAGAGCGAATGCGTCTCCTGAGCGCGTCGCCGCTGGTCGCCGCTCCGGACGCGCCGCCGGCCGTTCCGGCACGCGAGGCGTCTCGGGTGCGCCGATCGGGCAGGCCGCTCGCGAGTCTCTCGCTCGACCTCGACAACGAGTGGGCGTACCTGAAGACGCACGGCGACGCGGCCTGGGAATCCTACCCGTCGTACCTCGACCTCGTCGTACCCCGGATCCTCGATGTGCTCAGCCGGCGCCAGCTCCGCATTACCGTGTTCGTCGTCGGGCAGGACGCCGCGCTCGAGAAGAACCGAGCCGCGCTCGCGGCGATCGCCGGCGCCGGACACGAAATCGGCAACCACTCGCTGCACCACGATCCCTGGCTGCACCTGCTTGCGGAGGACGAGCTCGAGCAGGAACTCACGCTCGCCGAGGAATACATCGAGGCCGCCACTGGCCAGCGTCCCGCCGGCTTCCGAGGACCCGGCTTCAGCCTGTCGGACGCCACGCTGCGGGTCCTGTCCCGGCGCGGCTACGCATACGACGCCAGCACGTTGCCGAGCTTCCTCGGACCGCTGGCCCGGGCCTACTACTTCGCGACGGGCCAGTTCGACGCCGAGCAACGCGCGCGCCTCGGCCAGCTGTTCGGGAGCTGGCGCGAAGGGCTGCGCCCACTTTCGCCGTACCGCTGGCAGGTCGGCGAGACCACGCTACTCGAGATGCCGGTGACGACCTTCCCGCTGCTCCGGGTCCCGATCCACCTGAGCTACGTCCTGTACCTGGCGGGCTTCTCGCGCCCGCTCGCGCGCGCGTACTTCCGGACGGCGCTCGGCCTGTGTCGCCTCGGCGGCGTCGAGCCCTCGATCCTCCTCCACCCGCTCGACTTCCTGAGCGGAGAGGACGTGCCGAGTCTGCGCTTCTTCCCGTCGATGGGCCTGCCGGCCGAACACAAGGTCGCCGAGGTCGAGTTCTGCCTCGACCAGCTTTCACGTCGGTTCCGCGTGCACTCCGTCGGAGAGCATGCCGCCCACGCGGCCAGCCGGCGCGACCTCGCCCAGGTCACACGCGGCAGGCACTGAAGGACACCGCCGTTTCCACCGAACGAAGAAGGATGGTCGATATGAAGCTCACCGTGATGATGCCCGCGTACAACGAGGAGCGGGATCTGCCCGGGCTCCTCGAGCGGATCCAGGCCGCTCTCGGCGGCTGGGCCGACTACCGCGTGTTGATCGTCGACGACGGCTCCCGCGACCGGACTGCCGAGATCGTCCGCGAGGCCGGCGAACGGATGCCGGTGGAACTGATCCAGCACCCGACCAATCTCGGACTCGGCGCTGCGATGAGGACCGGCCTCCGGGCAGCCGCCGGCAACGAGGGCCTCGTCGTCACGCTCGACGCCGACAACTCGCAGGATCCCGAGCTGATCCGCGCCATGGTGGAGCGCCTCGAGCAGGGCTTCGACGTCGTGATCGCCTCGCGCTTCCAGCCGGGCGCCGAGGAGATCGGCGTGCCGCCCTACCGCAAGCTCCTGAGCCACCTGTCGAGCGCAGGAATCCGGCTGCTGATCCGCTACCCCGGCGTGCGCGACTACACCTGTGGCTTCCGGGTCTACCGCGCCGAGACCCTGCGCCGCCTGATCGACCGCTTCGGCGACGGCTTCCTGCGCGAGAACGGCTTCTCCTGCATGCTCGAACTGCTGCTGAACCTGCGCTCCTTGCACGTCCGCGTCGGTGAGGTTCCGCTGGTGCTCCGCTACGACCTCAAGGAAGGCGCGAGCAAGATGCGCGTGCTGCGCACGATGTGGCGCTACGTCGTCACGATGGTGCGTGGATTCACGCCGGTCTCGTGGCGTGCGTCGCCCCGTCGTGAGGGGCTCTGAGTTGACGACACTCGAGGTCCGCGACGGGAGCGCGGCGATCGGCCGCGTTGCGGTCATCGGCGGCGGAATCGGCGGGCTCGCATCGGCCCACTTCCTCGCGGACGCCGGCGCGCGCGTGACGCTCTTCGAGGCGTCCGACCAGCTCGGGGGACTCGGGACGTTCTTTCCGTACCGGGACACGTTCCTCGAGCGCTTCTACCACTGCATGCTGCCGACCGACCGGCATCTGCTCGGCGTCCTGCGCGACATCGGTCTCGAGGGCGAGACGTATTGGAAGGAGACCAGCTTCGGCTTCCTGCGCGACGGCCGCCTGTATGGCCTCAATACGCCGCTGGAACTGCTGCGTTTCTCGCCGCTTCCGGTCCGCGATCGGCTGCGCGTGGGCCTGACCGGCCTGTGGGGAAGCTTGTGCTCGGCGAAGGGACTCGACGACATCACCTGCGAGGACTGGCTGACGCGGCTCTCGGGCCGGCGCGCGTTCGAGACGTTCTGGAAGCCGATGCTCCAGGCGAAGTTCGGAGACCGCTATCACGAGGTCCCCGCGCTCTGGTTCTGGACCCGTTTCAACCGCGAGAAGGGCGGCAAACGCGAGCGCAAGGGATATCTCCGCGGCGGCTACAAACGGATTGCCGAGACGCTGGCTGCGTCGATCGAGGCCCGTGGCGGTCGCGTCCGAGTGCGTGCACCAGTCGGTAGCCTGGACTTCGCCGACGACGGACGCCCGCTGCTCCGCATCGAGGGGGAGGAACCGGAAGCCTTCGACCGCGTGATCTTCACGGCTCCGTTGTTGTTTCTTCGCAAGGTCGTCGCCGGCGGCCGGATCGCTCCGCACGTCGACCGGATCGACCCCGGGATCGACATGCAAGGAGTCGTCAACGCCGTGCTGATGTTGCGGCGCGGATTCACCAAGCACTACTGGGTCGCGGCCATCGACGAGGGCGTCCCGTTCCAGGGCATCGTCGAGAGCACCACGCTGCTCGACCGCTCCGACACCGCCGGGATGCACATGGTCTACCTGATGAACTACGTGCACCGCACGGATCCCCTCTTCCAGCGCGACGACGCCGAGATCCTGGACGGCTACCTCGCCGGCCTGAAGCGGCTGTTCCCGGACCTGCGCGACGACGACATCGTCGACCGCTACGTCTTCCGCAGCCCGTTCGTCGAGCCCCTCTACACGACGGGCTACGAACGCCGGAAGCCGCCGATGGTGCTGGCGCCGGGCCGCGTCTACCTCGCGACCACAACCCAGGTCTACCCGGACGTCACGTCGTGGAACGGCGCCACGGGACTCGCGCGGCGCGTCGTCGACGCGCTGCTCGCCGACGTCGGTCGCTGACGAGCGTCAACGGGACAGCGAGCTCTCCGGCGACGAACTCTGCACCCCGGCCACGGACGGGGCCCCGAGTTCGAACAGCATCGCCACCTCGCACTCGCTCACCAGGCGATAGTGCTGCCGGAGCTGCTCCTCGAATTGCTCCGGCGCATCCCGGGTCAGCGCGAACCGCTCTGCGACGAAGAAACGCGCACCCCGCGCACGAACCTCCTCGAGTCGCGCGATCGTGTGCTCGGGCTCGTGGATACTGAAGCCCTGGCGATCCATCCAGAAGAAGAACTGCGGCGCGTCGCCGGGAGCGGGGTTCCCCCAGCGATCGAAGTCCTGGCCGCCGCTCGCCGCGATCAGCGTTCCCTCCGGGACGTGCTGCTGGAACTGCTGCGCGCAGGCGTAGGAGCTTGCCCACTGCTCGTGCCCCGTCTGCCAACGCAACTGCTTGAGCTGGAGTCCGATTGCGGCTCCCAGCAAGGCAACTGCCAGCGCCCCCCGCAGCGCAAACCGGCGGGTTCGCCACAGCGACCGGGTGTGGAACCCGAAGGCGAGCCCGATGGCCAGGGCCGCCGCGGGAACCGTGACGATGTGATAGTAGGAGGCCCACAGCTCGCCGGTGATGTTGATCGTCGCGACAAAGTAGATGCCGAGCGCACCGAGCCAGTACAGGACGACGCGACCCGGCCAGGTCCCGACGAGGGGCAGCGCCGTCGCGGCGAGCAACGCGCCGGGGACCGTCCAGATGGCGGCGCTCAGCTCGATGGTGCCGAGGCTCGGCAGGAGCTGCGACACCATCCAGAACGGGCGCGCCGAGGTGATCGGCGAAATCGTCGCGTTGGACACGCCGAGCGAGTTTCCGTACTCGAGCCAGTACTGGTGCGAAAAGGCGTACCAGATGGCAGGAGGCACCAGCGCGCCCGCGGCGAACAGCCAGAGCCGCGGCTTCTGGACCGCCGGGAGCCCGTAGCGATCGAGGCAGATCGCCGCGAACAGCAGACCGATATGCGCTGCCGGCGCCTTGGCGAGGATCGCGAACGCCGTTGCGCCCGCCGCCAGCACACCGAGTCGCGCGTGCTCCTCGTCGATCCAACGCAGAAAGGCGTAGATTCCGAGCAGCGAGAACAACAGCATCGATGGTTCCGGCTGCACGGCTCTGGCGGTCTGGATCGCCATCGGGTTGAACGCGAAGAAGAGCAATGCCGCGACCAGCCCGACGGGCGGCAGCAGATGCCGTGCGAGCAGGAAGAACACGCCTGCGGAAAGCAGCGAGATCGTGAAGGACAGCGTCCGTGCGAGCTGTTCGTGGTAGCCGAACGCCCGATAGAGCAGCGAGACCGTCCACGGATAGATCGGAAACTCGGATTCCACGAAACCGGGGCCATCTCCCCGCCAATCGATCCGGGGACGCAGGATGTTCCCATCCTCGCGATAGAAGTTGCGCGCGATGCTGCCGACATCCGACTCTCGCCACGGGCTCCACGTCGAGCCATCGATCGGACGCCAGACGTCGGGCAGGCGCACGGCGGCGCTGAGCAGCAGGAAAGCGGCGAAGAGCCAGCGTGACCGACGACGGCCCAGCGGATTTCCGCGCGGCCGTGTCTCCCGCGCGGATGCGTGCGCTCCCGAGCCTCCAGCAGCCATGACCGTGCGACCTCGTCCCGAGCGCACCTCGATCCCCATCTACCGGAATCTCGGGACGGCGGGCATTCTGCCAGGGAGTTCCTCGAGAGACAAGTGCGGCCGCAGAACGTCCTGCGCCGGACGAGTGCGGTCGCGCGCAAACGCGAGCATGGTGGCTTGCCAGCAGTGTGCAATCAGCGACTCGGAGCGGCGCCTGCCGATTCGGGCCTTCCGGCGTCGGCTGCCCGCGCTCCCCGTGCGTCTCGTGCCCCTCTCGTCACAACGTGACGTCGTTCCGCGCACACCATCCCAGCAACGCGTAGATGCCCCAGATCCGAGACCAGTACAGTCCCGGTGCGCGCGCATCGAAGGCTCGCCACAGACGTGCGACGCTGTCGGGTTCGAGGCCGATCGCGGCGCAGCGGCCGGCATTGCCGAGAGACGCGGCGACTTCGCTCCGAAGGTGCCGCCGGCACCAGGTCTCGATCGGCAGAACGAACCCCGATTTCGGCCGTTCGAAGAGTTTCGGATCGAAGCCTCCCAGCGCGGCCTGGCGGAGCATCTGCTTGCGGCCGAGCGGGCGGAAACGCTGCGACTCGGGGAGCCCGGCGGCGCGCTCGATGACGACGTGATCGAGCAGCGGCACGCGGACCTCGAGCGAGACTGCCATGCTCGCCCCGTCCGTATCGCGCAGCAGGCGTTCGCCGAGGAAGAGCGCGAGTTCCAGCATCGACACCGCGTGCAGCTCGGGCTCGCCGCGCAGCTGGCCTCGCAGCTCGTCCGCGCGCGCACGCGGAAGACCGCAGCGCGTGTCCCCAGAGATCGCCGAACTGCGCAGCGCAGCCCCGAACTCCTCGGAGAACAATGCGTAGGCGCTCTGGTAGAGGCCGACGAGATCGCCGCGAGTCGCGAGCACGTCCCCGAGCTTGCCCCATCGCGTCTGCGGCGGGATCGCGCCGGGACGGCCGGTCAGCGCCCGCGTACCGACGCGAGCGGCGGCGCGCAGCCAGGACTCTGGAACGGCGGACAGGCCGCGCGCCCAGCGCCGGGCGCGCGGCACCTCCCGGAAGCTGGCGTATCCGCCGAAGACTTCGTCGCCGCCGGTGCCCGCCAGCGCCACCGTGATGCCGGCCTCGCGCGCTGCGCGGCTCACGAAATAGGTGTTGATCCCGTCGAAGCTCGGCTGGTCGAGACTGCCGAGCGCGGCATCGAGCTCGTCCCGGAAGCGATCCTCTCCGAGCCGGATCTCGTGATGGTGGGTGCCGAGCTGGGCGGAGACCTCGCGCGCGAAGCGGGACTCGTCGAACGACGCCTCCTCGAAACCGATCGTGAAGGTCTCCACCGGGCCGCTCGCGGCGGCGACCGCCAGGCTCGCGACGGCGCTCGAATCGATCCCGCCGGAGAGGAATACGCCGAGCGGGACGTCCGCCACGAGCCGGATGCCGACGGCCTCGGCGAGCGTCGCCTCGAGCTCCGCTGCCGTCGAGGATCGACCGAGCGCGGACGGGATCTGCCAATAGCGACGCTCGCGCAGCTCCAGGGCCTTGCTGTCCGCCATCCCGCTGTGACCGGGCGCAAGGAGATGGATCCCTCGTACGATCGTCGTCGGCCCGACGACGAAGCCGTTCCACAGATATGTGAGCAGCCCGTTCGGATCGAGACGGCGCTCGACGAGTCCGCTCGCCAGCAGCGCGCGGACCTCGGATGCGAAGAGCAGGCATGGGCGTCCGTCGGGTGCGGAGGCGCGCGCCCAGTACAGCGGCTTGATGCCGAGCCGGTCCCGTGCGAGCAGCAACCGGCCGCCCGCCGGATCCCACACCGCGAAGGCGAACATCCCGCGCAGGCGCTCGACGCAGGCGTCGCCCCAGCGTCCGTAGGCGTGCAGCAGGACTTCCGTGTCGGACTCGGTCTCGAAGCGATCGCCGGCGGCGGCGAGCTCCGCGCGAAGCTCGCGGTAGTTGTAGATCTCGCCGTTGAAGACCAGCACGTTGCCGCGCTGCGGATCGCGCATCGGCTGGTTCGAAACCGCGCGCAGGTCGATGATCGAGAGCCGGCGATGCGCGAGCAGGACACCGGTCCCGGTCGCCGCATCCGCTTGCTCCCAGAATCCCTCGGCGTCGGGGCCGCGATGGCGCTGGGCGTCGGCCATGCGCCGGACGGCGGCGCGCATCGCATCGTCGACCGGACCGAGCGCGCCCGCGATTCCGCACATGGCTAGGCGTGCTCGGCGATGAGCGCTGCGAGTTTCCCGGCTTCGCGGTGCGCGTCGTGATGGGTGAGAACACACTTGCGGCCGTGGCGACCCAGCTCCGCAAGTCGTTCGGGGCTCGCGTCGAGCACCTCGCGCAACGCGGCTGCGAGCGCGCTCGCCGAACCCGGTGGGACGAGCCAACCGTTCGCGCCCGGTTCGACGAGTTCGCCGATGCCGCCGACGGACGTCGCCACGACGGGCCGGCCGAGCGCGAATGCTTCCATCAGGACCACCGGCAGCCCTTCCGCGAAGCTCGGCAGCACGAGAGCGCGGGCGGCGCGGATCTCCGCCCGGACACCATCGGCCCCGAGCGATCCCGCGAGGCGCACCCGGGCTCCGAGCCCCAGGGTTTCGACCTTCGTCTCGATCGCCGCGCGCAGATCGCCGTCGCCCACCAGGACCAGTTCGAACTCGCGGCCGTCAGCGACGAGGAGGCGAGCTGCGTCGAGCAGGACGAGCAGACCCTTCTCCGGCGAGAGCCGGGCGACGCAGACCAAGCGCGGACCCGACGGAACCGGCGTCGGCTCCGCCTGCAGGTAGTCATCGCCGAGGCCACAGCGGATCACGTGGATCCGTGAGCTCCGGGCCGGCGTCTGGACGCGCTCGAGCTGCGCGCGGCCGTAGTCGCACACCGCGACGGCGAAGCGCGCCCGTGCGAGCTTGTGGCGCAGCTTGACCGCCTCTGGCTGGTCGAAGCTCTCGGTCCCGTGAGCCGTGAAGCTGAACGGCGGTCCACCGACGGCATGACACAGGAGCGCGACGGCCGCGGAGTTGGTCCCGAAGTGCGCATGGACGTGGCCGATCGCACGCGCCGCGAGCTCCCGCCGCAGCAGGCAGGCCTCGGCGAGATACGCGAGATGCCGGAGCACGCCGCGATCCGAGCGCCATCCCAGCACCAGCGCCTCGCGCAGCCCCCGCAGAGCAGCGCCCGGATTGCAGAGAAGGACCAGGGCCGGCGCTGCGAGCAGGTTCAACCCGCCGCGCTCGAGCAATGCGAGGGTCCGCGCGCGCTCGGCCACGTCGTCCGGATCGGCGAGCGACGTTTCCTCCTCGCGCCGGATCGAGACGCGGAGCACGTCGACGCCGTGCGCCTCGAGCGCTGCGATCTCGCGCCGGATGAAGGTATGACTCACGCTGGGGTAGCGGTTCACCAGCACGGCGACCCGGAGCACTCCTGCGTGGTACGGGCCCGACATGCACTCCCCAGAGCGGCCGAAACGACGCGAAACGTTAGCATCCGCCCCGTTCGGGTCCGCGCCCGGATACGTCGGATCTTGCCGCCTGGCTGCACCGGCACGGGGGCCGCTGGAGTCACGTCTGCTCCGGCGGGGGCCACACACGAAGACGCGTTCTCGCATCTCGATCTGCGGAGAGAGCCTGGATGAGACTGCTTCGGGGATTCCCCCTCGCTCTGTTGGCGGTCGGGTTGGTGGCCCGCATCGCGCCCCTGTTCGATCTCCGGGGACGGAACCTGTGGCAGTTCCCGAGCGAAGACGGGTATCTGATGCTCACGATCGCCCGGAACATCGCGCTCGGGCGGGGAATGAGCATCGCCGACGGCACGATCCCGACGAACGGCACGCAGCCGCTGATGTCGTACGTCTACGCCGCGGGATTCTGGCTGGTGGACGGGGACAAGCCGTGGGGCGTCCTCGTCGCCCAGGGGCTCCAGATCGCGATCGCGCTCGCCGCCACGTTTCTCCTCTACCACGTCGGCCGCCGCCTGCTCGCCGGGCAACCCGGCGGAGACTTCACGGCCGCGATCGCGGCGGCGCTGTGGTTCGCCGCCCCGCTGACGGTGGCACACACCCAGAACGGTCTCGAGACCAGCGCCTACGCCTTCGCCGTTCTCGCCATCGCTGCCATGCTGCTGCGTCTGCCGGGCAGTGGCGCCCCGTGGCCCTGGGGCGGGTGTGTCGCACTCGGCGCAGTGCTCGGCGTCGGCTTCTGGGTTCGCAACGACGCCTCGCTGTTCGTGACCGCGATCTGCGCCGCGCGAGTCGTGCCGGTGCTGTGGCGAGGGTTCGCACCGCTCTGGCAGCGGGGACTCGAGGCCTTCGCGGTCGGCGCCACCGCCTTGCTGATCGCCGCGCCCTGGCTCGTGCACAACAAGCTCCGCTTCGGGCACTTCCGGCCGATCAGCGGCGTCGCAGAGGGAACGGGCTTCACGCCAGGAGAGAACCTCGTCCATATCCCGGTCGCTCTCGCCGAGTACGCCATGATCGTGCTGCCGATCCCGGCCGCGCTCGAAGAAAGGCCGCTGGTCATTGCCGTCAGCCTCCTCATCGCCGCCGCGGCAATCGCGGCGAGCGCCGCGCTGGTCCGCCGTCTCGACGCCTCCGCCCGGCAATGTCTCGCACTGCTCGGCCTCGGCATGGCCGCCTTCATCGCGTTCTACGGCCTCTCCTTCGGCGTCGGCTTCTTCATCGGCCGCTATTTCTTCGTGTTCTCTTCGTTCCTCACGCTGGTGACGGTCTACTGGGTGCGGCGCGGACTGCACCTGGCCGCGGTCCGCGCGCCCGCGCTACCGCTGGCGGCCGCTGCGGCCTTGGCAGTCCTGATGATGGTGGCAGGGCTGGGTCTGCGCCTGTACCGGAACGGGATGGAGCACGGACACATTCAGGTGGTGCGTTGGGTCGAGGAGAACGTTCCCGACACCACATGGGTCGGCGCCATCCAGACGGGGACGCTCGGTTTCTTCCATGATCGCACGATCAATCTCGATGGGAAGGTGAACCCTCGCGCCCTCGAGGCGCGGCTGGCGGGGCGAACGCAGGCGTACGTGATCGAGACACCGATCGAGTATCTCGTCGACTGGGTCGGGATCGAGACCTGGCTAGAGATCCCGTCGCTCCACGATCGTTTCTCGCTCCGGACGATCGACCGCGAGAGAAACCTAGTCGTCCTCGCGCGACAAGCGGAAGCCGCTGGTGTCGCGGACTGAGCGGAGAAGCGCTCAGGCGCTCCGGCGTTTGCAGATTCGAAGGCCGGGGACCGAGGCACGCTGGCAGAGCGCAACCGATTCGCTCACGGCGAGGAGACTTCAGAATCCTTCGTAGCAGATGAAGGACTTTGGGAGCCCCAGTACAGTCTCTTCGTAGATCCGGGCATCGGGGAAGGCGCGGACCAGCTCCGCCTTGGTCATGAGCTGCGTGCTGCGCGCGAGGGCACGAGCCTTGTCAGGGTCCGGCTGGCGCGGAACGTGCCCCAGCCGCCACCGCCGAATGAGCCATACCTTCGCGTCCTCCGGCAGGTACTGGAACCAGGGAACCAGGAAGTGCGGCTCGAGAGGAAAGCGGCGATTCGGGGTCTGCACGAAGTACCGCTTGCCGACACGCTGCATCTCGGCGGCCATTGCGAGCTGCTCGGGAAGCGCGCCCACGTGCTCGATCACGGAGTTGGAGAAGGCCACGTCGAACTCGCCGTCCGCAAACTCGGGCATGGATCGAGCGTCGCCCACGACCCCGGTGAACGATGGCAGCGTCGTGACGGGCTTGGTGACGTTCAGGATCGTCACGTGGACTCCTGGTTCCGCTGCGAACCCGACCTGGACCCAGAAGTGTTCGGTGCCGCCGACATCGAGGATTCGCAGCGGGCGGGCCAGCGGACCAACCAGCTCCCGGAACAGAGCGAAGCGCTTGCGCCGCAGATGACTGATCGCTCGCGACAACAATTGGCTGTCGGCCAAGTTCATATGCGCTGTGTCCGCCAACCATGGCGAGGCATCGCCTGACCATAGCGCTCCGCGTCCGCCGTGTGTGTCGGATACTTTTCGTCCCTTTGCATACTGGCAGGTCGAAGAAACGGAAGGCTTGGGCCGATACCGAGACCCAAGTGCGTGACCCGGCGCGTCATCGGCGGCTCTACCTCCTCCGTGCGGCAACCCGCGGCAATCGGGCTTCGGCGGCCCCGTCCTCGACTCGCACGATCGAACACGAGTGTGACGTGTGGCGTAAGTCACTCCAAATCGCCTAGCGGAGCGTCGAACTCACGACGAGCGGTTCCCCGACGCTCCGTGTTCGATGGTCTCTCGATAGATCTCGAGCATGGAGTCGACCTTCTGGTTCCATTCTACGCCGAGCGTCTCGATACGCCGGGGACCTCCGCTGCCGAGCCTTCTGCACTCCTCCGGATCCCGAGCCAGTCTGCGGATCGCCTGCTCGAGCCCCGAGACGAACCGCTCCTCTCCGTCTGGAGGTACCAGGATTCCGCAGGTCGCATCGACATAGTCGGCAGGTCCTCCCCAGTCGGTGGCGATCACGCAGACGCCCGACGCGAGGGCTTCGAGGACCACTGCGCCGCCGCATTCGAAAAGGCTTGGAAGAACCAGGACATTGGCGTTTCCCAGCACCTCCGCCGCTACGGTCTGTTCCACAAAGCCGTGGAAACGAACCTGCTGTGCCACTCCCAGCTGCGCGACCATCGTTCGTAGACGCTCCCGCTCCGGGCCGTCGCCGACGATATGGAGGCGGCAACCGAACTCCCGGGCTGGCGAGGCAAATGCCCGCAGCAGCAGGTCGACGGCCTTCCAGTCGACCAACCGTCCCAGGAACACCAGATCGATCGGGCCAGTTGCAACGCGATTCCGCTCTGTCCAGAGCGAGCCATCAACGCCGTTCTCGATCATCTCGACGACCCGGCCCGTGACGCCGCGGGGAAGTGCGCTTCGCGTCCGGGCATTGGCAACGAGGATCGTCGCCGCCCGTCGCTTTCCGGGGACCAGCCTATGGGCGCCGCCGGACAGCGCGCGGCCGACGCGGAGAAAGAGGCGCTCGAACGCGCCTTGCCGCGCCTCGAACGCGTGAGGAAACGTCATGCCGCCGTTCAGGGGTCCCACCACCACCGGCACACCGAGGTCGTACATTCGGGAGGGATGCTTGGGAGAAACAGGGATCGGCTCATGGACGACATCGATCGCTTCTTCGGCGATCAACCGTTGGACGATCTTGCGGGCGACGGACTGCGTCTTCAAGCTGCTGAGGACGCCAGTGGTCGCCGTCGCGATCCGGTCCGGCAGAAGCGTACCGACACGCCACAAAAGGATGTGGCTCCACGTGTCGGGGACGAAACGTATGCGATCCGCATCGCTGGGCAGAAGTCTCAGCAGCTCGTCGCGCGTTCGCTGGTGAACGACCAGCCACGCCTCGATGCCGCGCTGGCGCAGGAAACGGAACCAGTGAAGCGGGAGCGCAGCTTCTCCACCGAACGCGAGCGATGCATGCTCCGCAACGATCACGACGCGCGGGCGCTGCGCACTCACCGATCAATCTCGGGGGATTTCCGTAGCAAATGGATCCTGTTCCGAAGATCCGCCGGCGGCCGAGCCGGCCCTCAGTCTCGATGAGCGAAGTTTAGTCGCGCTCGACTACGGCCGTCAACGACGTGCGACCGGATCGACCTGGGAAGCTACGGAATCAAGACGGGCGGCGGAGGGGGACCACCACCGACGAGTTGCCAGGCGCCGGCGTCACGACTTCCGGTTCGCAGCGCGCCTTCGAAGTCGAAGAAGGACTCGCTATTCGCAGTGCCGGCTCCGACAGGGGCGCTGCCACCCTGCAGCCGAAACTGCCAAGGGGTGGAGAAGGGCGGCGAGGCGACAAACGGGTTCGTCGCGATCTTCAGGTTGTTCGAGTTCTGTGAGCACGAAGAGCCCCCACAGCTCACCATGCCAGGGCCATAGCTTACGTTGTGGTAGAAAAGATTGTTGGCGACACGAACGTTCGAGAGACCCGATGCGATCTCGATCACGACGCCCTTGTCACCACTGGTGCCCGTCGTGTAGGCGGAGGTGTTGTTGACGACGGAGAGGTTCGAAATCTCCGGCCACGAATCGGCTCCAACTCGTGCCTGAAATAGAGACGCGAATCGCCGTGTTTGATCGACGATATTGTTGCGGAACGTCATGTCCTGCATCTCGGCGATGAAGAAGCATGTCCTGTCGTCGTGGGAATCCGAAAGCGTGGACCCCTTGCAGAAGTTCGACTCCACGAGCCCGCGCTTGACCGGCCCAGGACTGTCGTCGAACTGCGGAACCATCGATACGATGCGGTTGAACGTACCGGAGGCACCCGCATCGAGAATGTAGTTGTCGCGAAACACCCAGTGAGCGACGCCGCCGGATCCGGAGTTCTCGCCAGTAACCTTGAATCCATGGCCGCCCGCAGCCGGTCCTATCTCGTTCGATGCGAACACCGAGCGGCTGGCGTCTCCGATCCTAGCCTGATGGCCACCGCCGCCGCTGATCGTATTGCCGCTGTTCGCAATTCGGCTGCCGAGCACAACCTGGTTCTCGGCGGTCACGAAGTAGCCGTACGCCCGATTGCCAGTCCCTGTGGCATCGAGCTCCGAGCGCACGAAATAGAGATTGGAGAACCCCGTGCCCCAGTACCCGAGACCGGTGAACGAGCCGGTGTTGCGGATCCTCGTTCGATAGAAGAGCCGGTGCGACCCGCCCGAGAACGCCGGGCCGTTGGAGTCGATGTCCATGATCCGCCAGTCGGAACCGCCGGTGCCCATGAGAAGGTCACTGCCCGTGACGATCGGCCGCGCGCCGGACCCGAACGCGCCGATGATCCCGGGACCATTCGGCGGGTTGAGCTCCGCGTTCCGCGTGAAGCTGTCGCCACGTCGGAACAGGCAACGCCTTCCGCCCCCACCCGTGCACGTGCTGACGCCAGACGTGAAGCTCGACTGCGTGATCTGCGTGGCTCCCGCCGGGCATCCGGTGAAGGCGCCACTGGACGTGGCACGAACGCAGTAGGTGGTACCGCTGAATCCCGACACGTTGATCGTCTGCGTGCGAGTTGCCGTTTGTCCCTGCGAATTCCGAATGGTCAGCGTGACCACATAGCTGCCGGGGTTCTCGAAGACGTGGCCGGCGATGAAGCCGTGAGCGCGATTCGCGCTCGTCGCCTGGCCGGCCTGCGCCGCAGCTCCGTACTGGTACGGCGGCGCCAAGGGATCGCCGAAGTCCCACGAGTACAGGCACTGTTCGAGATCCTGGTTCCATTGGTTCCCGGTTCCGTTGCCGTTGCAGTCCGAGCCCGTCGCATCGAAGCGGACGGCCAGCGGCGCGAGACCACTGGTTCGATTGGCTGCGATGGTGGCATCGAGCTGCGCGCTGGCGACGGAAGGCGCGAGGCCCAGGGCGAGACCGAGAACGACCATGCTCGTCGTGGCGCTACGCCGGCGCTCGGAACACGCCGGCAGACCCGATTCGTCGACGATCCTCGTGTTCGTGAGGAAATGCAGAAGCCTACACAGAGCCATGAATACCCCTCTTCGCCAGGCGCCGCGCTTCGCGCGCCCTCGCATGTCCACGTGGGGTGTTCGGCGTTCGCAGACGTCCCGCTTGTGACGGGTATCACGCCTGGCCGCCGGTCGCCCTCTCGGTCGCGATCCGGTCGCTCTTCGATGCTCGTCGAGTACGCGCCCCGCGTGCCCGCCTCCCCGCGGGTACACACCTCGCCGCCCACGACCGTTGGGGGATTGATGCCACATCCCTCATGACGGAGCTATGTCAGGTCCCTACTCCCGGGTTGCGACTGCATCCACTCGAGGGCGCGGATGGACCCGCCACGCCACGCCACACCGCGCGCAGAATCCCCAGCAACGCTGCCGGCTTCGAGAGTAGACAGAACGTCGCGTAGAGGCGGGCGTCGTCCTCGTCCGCCCCGCCGCCCCAACGGGCCTGGCAAACCCGCCGCCACAGCCATGCGTAGATTCCCGCACCGGCCAGCCACAGCGCCGCTGCGGCGACCAACCGGCCTGTGGTGACGAGCGCGATCGTTCCAACCAGCAGCGTTGCCGGAGCGGCGCCGCCCCAGAACATCGCGCTCGCGACCCTGCGGAGATCCGCCGCCGCCCAGCGGGCGCCCCCCCGCCTCAGGCACTCCCACGACGCCTCGCCGGAGCGAACCGCGCGGCGCCACCATGCTGCGAAGGATCCGATCGCTCCGTGGTGGACCCCCATGCGCGCATCGATCCGCGTGATCCTGTAGCCGGCGCGACGCAAGCGCGCGCACAGTTCCGGTTCCTCTCCCGCCGCGAGATCGTCCGCGAAACCGCTCGCGGCTTCGAGCACGGAGCTCCGATACATCGCGATTCCGCCACACGAGTCCGTGTCGCCAGGGGGAGCATCCCATTCCATCTGGAGGAGCCGGCCGTAGCAGCTGTCCGGCAATCCACCTTCCTCGAGACGGCCCGCGACGGCCGCGATCGAACCATCGGCCTGCAGTGTCGCCGCGGCCCGCCCGAACCAGTCCGGTTCGAGGACGGTATCTCCATCGACGAACTGTACGAACTCGACGTGGGGATGATGCCGACGCAGATAGGCGTGCCCCGCGTTGCGGCCGCGCGCGGCCGTAAAAGGACGGCTCGCGTCGAGCTCGATCACTGCGGCCGCGAGCGGCTGTGCGCGCGCGGCGCTGCCATCGCTCGAGGCGGAATCGACGTAGACGACCGGGAGCGCCAGCGGCGACAGCGCTCGCAGCGACGCGAGCAGGCGCTCGCCCTCGTTGCGTCCGATCACGACCACGCCGATCCGCGGAGCGGCCGGGACGGAAGCGACGTCCGCGTGGGCGGCGTGCGGCTCCATCAGAAGATCCTCGAGAATCGGAAGCGCGCGAAGTCCCCGAGGAAGCCGCGCGGATCGCGGTCGGGCTTGCCCTGCCAGCGCCGGCGCAGACGCCAGCTTGCGAAGCCCACGAGCCACAACACGTCCGCGAGCCACAGATAGCCCGCCCCGTGGTGGCGGAGGAAGTAGCGACGGCGGGACTCGAACCACCAGCGCGGCCGCGGGCGCGCCGACTGATCGCCCTCCACGAGGCCGGTACTGGCGCCGACGAGATGCTCGACGCGGGCGGCCGGTTCCTGCCACACCTCCCAACCGGCTGCGCGGGCGCGCCGGCACAGATCGGTTTCCTCGAAGTACAGGAAGTACCCCTCGTCGAACGCTCCTACGCTCTCGATCAGCTCGCGTCGCAGCAGGACACACGAACCGGACACCCAGTCGCAGACGCGGCGTGCCGTCGCGATCGGCATCGGCACCGCGAATGGCGCCAGCAGGCGAGACACCAGTCCGATGCGCAGCGCGCCGTCGAGTTCGCTCCAGATGCTCGGGAAGCGGAACGCGGAGTGCTGCGGCTGGCTGTCCGGCCAGACGATCTGGGGTCCGACGGCGCCGGCGCCTGGCTGCTCGTCGAGCAGCTGCACCAGCGCGGCCAGCGCGCCGGGGCGGAGCCGCGTATCGGGGTTCATCAGCAGCAGTGCGTCCGGCGTCTCGTCCGGCGCCCGGTCGAAGAGAAGTCGGAACGCAGCGTTGTTTCCCGCCCCGAAGCCTCGGTTCTCCGTCAGCTCGAGCAGGACCACCCACCGGGAGAAGCGAGGCTCCTCGAGAAGACTTCGCAGGCGCGCGCCAGAGCCGTCGGGAGACGCGTTGTCGACCACCAGCGCGCGCAGGTCGTGCCCCCGACCGAGCTCGGCCTCCAGGGACTGCAGCGCCTCGAGCACCAGCTCGGGCGTGCAATAGTTCACCAGCACGGCGGCGACTCGCCGCGTCGTGCGGACGCCCGGGCAGATCCTCACGGCATCTTCCCCACGGTCACGGCCCTCGCGACTCGTACGTTCGGAATCCCCATGGGGCACCAGACTGCTCCGTCTCTCTTCGGGCCTGCGCTCACCTCTTGCGGCAACGCCCCGCTTGGAGTGAAGTGACCTCGAACGGAACGAGGGTCTCGGCGGAAGCAGACACTCCGGGTGAACTCTAGTCTGCGCGCTGGGAACCTACCCGTCGCCCCTGTGGCGATCCTGGCACGCTTCCTCAAGTCGAGGTCGGGCCCGGTCGAATCGCCCCCCGGAGGGAGGAATCGAGGCCATGGCTGGGACCATCCGGGGGCTCCTCGATCGATTCGTCCGCCACGCCGCGTGGCGGCATGGTCGCCTCGAAGGTCTCTATCGCCGCAGCAATCCGAATGGCTACGAGTGGGCGGCGTACCTGAAGCATCGCAACACCTTCTACGCCCAGGGCGACGACGTCTACATCCTCCCGAGCGCGTTGATGAAGGAAGCCAGCAATCCCAAGTACATCCGGCTCGGGAGCAACATCCGCATCGGCAGCGCCGTATTCCTGTGTCACGACGGCTCGGTGCACGTCATCAACCGCGCCTTCGGCCTCCACCTCGACCGCGTCGGCAAGATCGATGTGCGCGACAACGTCTTCATCGGCGAGCGCGCGATGATCCTTCCGGGCGTCACGATCGGCCCCAACGCGATCGTCGCGGCCGGCGCGGTCGTGAGCCGGGACGTTCCCGAGAACACCGTCGTGGCGGGCGTACCGGCAAAGCCGGTGGCCAAGCTCGACGAGCTCGTCGAGCGCTGGAAGACGGAGTTCGCGGCGCTGCCGTGGGCCCCGCTGATCGAGACGCGCCAGGGCGAGTACGACCCGGCGATCGAGCCGGAGCTGGACCGGCTGCGCACGGCGCACTTCTTCGGAAGCGACGCCGATCGAGACCGGTCGTGAGCGAGGTCCCGCGCATCGTCCTGGTCTCGCCGTGCCGCGACGAGGAACGCACTCTCGAGCGCACCATCGCGAGCGTCCGCGCGCAAACCCTCCCGCCGGCGGAATGGGTGATCGTCGACGATGGCTCGCGCGACCGCACGCCGGAGATCCTGGCGCGAGCGGCCGCCGACCTCCCGTGGCTCACGGTCGTGCGGCGCGAGGATCGCGGCTTCCGCAAGCTCGGCGGCGGCGTCATCGATGCGTTCTACGACGGGCTGGCCGCCGCGCGTCCGGACTACGACTTCGTCGCGAAGATGGACGTCGACCTCGAGTTCTCTCCGCGCTACCTGGAACGGCTGATCGAGGAGTTCGGCCGGGATCCCAAGCTGGCGGCCGCCAGCGGCAAGGTCTTCCGGCCCGAGGGCGACGGGCTCGTCGAGGAATTCATCATCGACGAGATGGTCGCCGGTCAGTTCAAGCTCTACCGGCGCGACGCCTTCGAGCAGATCGGCGGCTTCGTGCGCGAGCTGATGTGGGACGGCATCGACTTCCACCGCGCGCGCATGGCCGGCTGGACGACGCGGAGCTTCGACGATCCCGAGCTGCGGTTGATCCATCTGCGGCTGATGGGCTCCTCCGATCGCACCGTGTACCGCGGCCGGTTGCGCTGGGGCCGCGGGCAGTGGTTCATGGGTTCGTGGTTCCCGTACGTGCTGGCGAGCGGCGTGTTCCGGATGCGCGAGAAGCCGTATGGAGTCGGCGGCCTGCTGATCGTGGCCGGCTACCTCGGAGCCGCGCTTCGCCGCTCGCCGCGCTACGGGGACCCCAGCTTCCGCGCGAATCTGCGCCGCTGGCAGGCGAAGCGGCTCCGGCAGCTCGTATCGGGCCGGGGGGCGCAGTAGCCACCGTGCCGGGTTCCGAGCCTCCCTTCCCTCTCGTCGATCTCGATGGCATGCCGCTCGCGTGTGTCGACGAGAAAGGCCTCGTCGACCACGTGGCGGAAGCGCTCGCCGCGCGCCGAGGCGGCTGGGTGATCACCGCCAACGTCGATCACTTGCTTCACCACCGTGCGCCGGCGAACCAGGCGCTGTACGAGCAGGCCGACCTGGTGGTGGCCGACGGAATGCCGCTGCTGTGGGCAACCCGTCTGCGCGGCACGCCGCTGCCCGGCCGCGTGGCGGGCTCGGACCTGATCTGGTCCGTGACGGCGCGCGCCGCTGCAGAAGGTCGGTCGATCTACCTGCTCGGCGGCGCTCCGGGCGCTGCTGCCCGAGCTGCGCATCGCCTGGTCGAACTCTACCCGCCGCTCCGCGTCGCCGGACTTTCGTCGCCGCTCGTCAGCGACCCGCCGAGGGCGAACGAACTCGCGGAGATCCGGCGCGAACTCGGGCGAACCGCGCCCGATATCGTGTACGTGGCGTTCGGAGCGCCGAAGCAGGAGCGGCTGATTGCTACGTTGCGGCGCGAGTTCCCGTCCGTCTGGTGGCTCGGCGTCGGCATCAGCTTCAGCTTCGTCGGAGGCGATGTGCGGCGCGCGCCGGTGTGGCTGCAGCGCGTAGGTCTCGAGTGGCTCCACCGGCTTGCGCAGGAGCCGAGCCGACTCGGGAGTCGCTATCTGCTGCGCAACCTGCCGTACGTCATTGCGTTGCTGGTGCGAAGCGCGCTGGGAGGGATGCGGAAGTGGCGGCGCGACTCGCGAAGCGCAGCGGGAGCCTACGCGTCAGCGCCGCCCGCGAGCGAGACCCGAGAGCCTCCATGCGACGCGCGCCTCGGACGGTGTGCCGTCGCGACGTTCCACTTGCTCCTCGACGATGTTACAGCGTCGCAGCGTGAACGCCGACGCGCCCGGACGATTCGGCCCGCTCGCCGTCGTCACGGCCCAGCGATAGCCGCTGCGCGCGACGGCCTGCACGGCGCGCTCGTCCCAGTCGCCGTTCGGGTAGCAGAACGACGCGATCGGCTCGCGGATCTGCGCGTCGAGGATGCCCTTCGATCCGGCGATCTCGCGCTCGAGCTGGGCGTCGTCGCACTGCGGGAGCAAGGGATGACTGAGCGAATGCGAGCCGATCTCGTGGCCGCGCCGGCGCAGCTCCCGCAGCTCGTCCCAGCTCATCATTCCGTCCCAGTCGGGGATCGCGGCGTCGCCGCCAATGCGCGCGGCCTCGTTCACGAACGCTTCGCGTGCCGAAGGCGCCAGCCGTTTGGCGAGGTCCATCACGGTCTCGAGCGGAAGCCGCGGGGACGCGAGCGCCTCCCCCCCGACCCCGAGCTCCCGCAGCAGCGACGACACGCTGCGGCGATCGGCGGCGAACCCGGCTTGGAGAGACCAGGCCAGGCGGTCGTGCCAGAGGAGCTCGCGACGCTCGACGGCGTCGCACGGGACGAAGAAGGTGGCGCGCGTACCGAAGCGTTCCAACACCGGCGCAGCGTGGCGAAAATTGTCGGACAGGGCATCGTCGAAGGTGACGGCCAGCCAGGGCTTCGACGCGCGCTCGCCGGCGTTCCACGCATCGGCGGCTTCCGCGAGCGGAACGCACGTATAGTGGTGACGAAAGAACTCGAGCAGCCATGCGAGTCGTTCCGACGTGACGGCGAGGCCCCGCAGCGGATACTGCGCGCGCTCGCCGGCCGTCAGCACGCGGTGGAACGTGACGACGGTGAGATGCTCGCGCGCAGCGCGCGCCGGAACCGTCAGCCCGCCCGCGTAGAGGAGCGCACCGAGGCCATCGCGAATGCCCGCGTGAAGTGTCTGTATCATCCCCGTGGCGACCAACTCCTGCTCCCGGCGCGCGTCTTCGCAGGGGGCCTCAGGGTACCCTTTATCGGCGCCGAAGGGGCTCTCGTGAGTCCGATCGAGGCGACGACTGACGGGAAGCCGCATCGATGATCATCTTCGACCCGAACCTGTTCGCCTACTTCGCGCTGCTCGCGTGGATCGTCGTGGCGTTCGTGGCATTTGCACGGCTGCCCCCGGCCGTCGCGTGCTTCGTGGCGCTGATCGGGGCCGATCTGCTGCTCCCAGTGGGTGCGGCGTTCAGCGGCAGGGGGCTTCCCGATATGGGTCGCGGCAGGATCGCGGCCCTCGCCGCGCTGGCCGCCTGCGTGACCTTCCACCCGCAACGATTGCGACAGGCAGCGAAGAACCCGTGGTTCCTCGCATTCCTCGCGGCGCTCCTGGGAGGCTCCGTCGCCACGGCGATGACGAACGGGGACGTCGCCATCCAGGGCATCGTCGGCATTCCGGCGCTGTCCCCGAAGGACGGCGTTTCGCTGGCCTTCACGCAGAGCCTCGACTACGCAGTGCCCTTCTTCCTGGGCCTGGCGCTGTTCCGCACCGAGCAGGACCTCGTGCGGCTGCAGCGATTGATGGTGATCACGGCCCTGGCCTACTCGCTGCTGATCCTGTTCGAGCTGCGCATGTCGCCGCAGCTGCACAACTGGGTCTACGGATACGCCCCCCACTCCTTCGCGCAGCACATGCGCGGCAGCGGCTACCGGCCGATCGTGTTCCTCGGCCACGGACTCGCCGTCTCGATGTTCGTGTCCACGTCGGTCCTGTGCGCCGTGGGCCTATGGCGGGCGAGGCTGCCGGTCTTCGGCAACATCCCTGCCTGGCTCGCAGCTGGCTATCTGATGGTGCTGCTGATCCTGTGCAAGAGCTTCGCTGCCGTCGTCTACGCAGCGCTCGGGAGCCTGCTGATCCTGGCGACGGGCGTCCGCGTGCGCCTGCTCGCGGCGAGCGTGCTCGTAGCGATCGTGATCCTCTTCCCGTTGCTTCGCACGGTAGACATGGTCCCGGTCGACTGGATGGTCGAGACGGCGGAGACGCTGAGTGCGGAGCGCGCCGGGTCGCTGAAGTTCCGTTTCGACAACGAGGCGCTGCTGCTCGAGCGCGCGCAGGACCGGATCTGGCTCGGCTGGGGCACCTGGGGTCGGAACCGTGTCTTCGATCCGGATTGGGGCAACGACCTGACCACGGTGGACGGGTTGTGGATCCTCGAGCTCGGCACCTTCGGCTTGTTCGGCTTCCTGACGCGCTTCTCGCTCACCGTCGTTCCCGTATGGATGGGTCTGCGCGCGATCGGCCGGATCCGCTCGCGACGGGTGCAGGCGTTGTTCTCGTCCGTGGCGCTGATCGTGGCGTTCCGCGCCGTCGACTTGTTGCCGAACTCGGGCCTCGGCGCCATCACGCTGGTCTTCTCCGGCGCGCTGGCCGGTCTCTCGATCGGTCTGCCGGTCCAGGAGCGCGGACGGCGCCGGGCGGCCCGTCGGGCGCGAGCCGCAGAGGCCGCGATCCCCGCCAGGTCTCCGTCTCCCGATACGGCATCGGTTCGCGTGTAGCAGGCGGTCCAGTCTCTCGGGGGCGCGCCCGCGAGGAGACCGCGCGGCTGGTGTCACGTCGGCCCGTAGCGCCCGACGAGCCAGACGATCGCCTTCCCCCCCGCCATGCCCACGGCGAAGAAGCCGAACGCCAGCGCCTCCCGGCGCAGACGCAGCACGCCGTGCCGATGGATCGCCGGCCAGATCACCAGCAGTACCGGCAGCTCCGACAGCGCGACCGCCGTGACGACGCCCGGCAGGCCCCCCAGCGACCAACCGACCGGCAGGGCGACGAGGATCCACGACGCGCGCGCGACACTGCGATAGAACCCGTAGCGGGTATGACC
>JBDIVR010000029.1:0-51256 GCA_039794265.1 Myxococcota bacterium | reverse complement strand
GACGACGGCTGCGCTCGTCCAGAAGAGGCCAAACGTCAGCGAACTTCGTCGAGCGCCTGCGAGAAGTCACACAGCAACGGTACAGGCCTCCGCTGCCATCTGCAACCGTTATTTATTTCCACGGCCTAACTGCACAAAGGGCTCATCAATCGGTGTTGTGGCAATGTGGGTGATGGGAACTGCTCACGATCTTCTGCGACACCTAGAGAATGACTTCCAACACAAGGTACGGCTCGTAGCCGGCAGCAATCCCTGTGAACCGCCGAGCTCCGAGAGCGGGCTCGTCCGGCGCAGGAAGCTTCAGGTCCCGCGCTTGCGCAGGTGCGGATCGAGCAGCGCACGCAGTGCGTGACGCGCCTCGTGCAGACGCGTCTTCACGAGCGCCGGTGACACATCGAGGAGGTGAGCCACCTCCGAGGTGCCGAGCCGCTCGCCGTCGCGCAGGATCAGCAGCTTCCTGTGCGTGTCGGGGAGCTGATCGATGCACTCGCGGACTCGTTTCCGCACGTCGTGTCGATCGAGCTCGGCCGCGGATTGCCAGGGGCCGACCGGCGCAGTGCGCCTTCCCTCTGCGTCGAAGCCGGGCAGCAGATCGGCGAGCGGTCTTCGAGCCTCCGCCTGTTTGGCGCGCGGAGTCTCGGCAAAGCCCTTCACGGCGACCCCGTGGTGCTCGCGCGCGCCGGGCCGCCCGCACGAGCACCCGGGAGGACGAAGCGCCTCGATTCCCGGCAGCAGATGAACGACATCGCCCATGGCCCGGGTTGGAGTGCATCGGGCGTGCCGGAGCCGCAGACCCCGGCCGACGATCCTGCTTCGGCCCCGGGGCGGCAACGCGCGCGCTTTGTACAAGTGGGCAGCCGAAGCGACCGGTCGGCGTCCGATGCAGACCGAGATCGCGGTGTCGACGGGGACGTCGACGGGGACGTTGTTTGCATTGCGGGGCCGATGCACCTCGGAGGATCGAGACCGTGGCCCATGCAAAGCAAACAACGCCCCCGCCGCGCCGCGACCGGCTCGTAGGCGGGGCCGAGCCCGCCCGCCCGCCAGCGCCCGGTGATGATCGAGCTGCCGACGCCGGCAATCCCGGCGACGCTGGAGACGTGGACGATGGCGCGGCCGCCTCCATCGCCGCTCGCGCCATCTGGAACGGGCCGATCAGGTTGACGCCCGGGACGCGAGACCAATCGTCCCCTGCGGTGCCCTCGAGATTCGCGTGCGGGATGAAGACCGTCGTCCCGGCTTGTTCACCAGTACGTCGAGGCGGCCGAACTCGCGTACGGCCGTGTCGTCGGCGACGCCTGCCTGGACCGGCAGTACGCGCACGCCGAGCGCCGCTGCACGGCCGACGCCGGTGCCGCCACCCGTGACGATCGCCGCCTTGCTGTCGAGATCCATCACCAGCTCGGTCTCTCGGCGGTACGGCCGTTCGTGGCGGGAGACACGATCACGCTGTTCCGTGAGAGCGTGTTCGACCGCGACGGGACCTGCCTTACGGGCTGTTCCGGCTCCGTCTCGTTGTACCTGATTGCGACCCCGGAGCCCTCCGCTGCGTTGCTTCTCGCGGCTGGGCTCGGCGGCATCGGCTGGCTGTGCCGGACGAACTGACGGCTTCGCGACGGTGGCGACCGTTGCGGTCGCCGCTGCGTGACCTGGACGAGGCCTGGCGTCGTGCTCGGGTCGGCGCGCAGCACGCACCGGCCTCTCGAGACATGAGTCTCATGTAGAACGCAGCGAGCTCCGCGTCGGCGCGCTTGGCGCCGCGCGCGAGCCGCTCCGCGTGTCCATGAAACTCGCGATCGAGTGCGAGAAACGCTTCAGGAAGGACTCGATGCAGCTCGGCAAGCTGCTCGGCGCTCAGCTGCTCGAGAATGAACGATCCCCGGATCTCGCGAGCGGTGTGCTCGACGACTGCCCAGTCCGCGCGCGCGACCGCCGACAGCGCGCTGAAGACCCGTGTCGAGGTGCTGCATCTCGGCGATGAAGGCAGCCCGGAACTCCGGCGACAGCTCCATCGTCGGCCCGCTGGGAGGCTGCGCCGAGGGGCGCGCCGACCCTGCGAAGACGAGAAGCATCGCGAGAACAGAGGGGAGAGCCGCATCGATGGCTCCGCTCGGTCAGAAGAGCTTCCAGACCGGCGGGAGGGTGAGGATGATGCCCAGGCCGATCCCCAGCAAGCTGAGCGCGAACACGACCCGCTCTTCGACCTGGCGATCTCGCCAGCGACGATGCAGAACCGCCCAGCCGACCAACCAGATCACCGCAGCCAGTGTCGTGCGGCCCGTGACTCCGCCGGCGGGTGCGTAGAGGGCGGGCGCCGCGAAGAGTCCGGTCTCGTTGAGGATCACGATCGCACCCAACGCGAATGCGCCGATTCCGGCTGCCAGGAACGCGGCCATCGCCGCACCGTTCGTGACTGCTTCCTGGTTGCGCCCGATGCTCGCCATGCCTGTTTCCTCCATGCCTACTCGACGGGAGCCACCTTGTTGACGAGGACGCCCAGCAACGCCACGAACGAGACCAGCCCGAAGCAGATCCCAACGAGCACCGTCGCCATGTCGTTCAGCTGCCGGTCGCCGAGCAGCTTCGCTCGGTAGCGCAGGCCCACGAACGCGACCGCCGTCGCCAGCATGGCGGCGATCCAGGGAATGTGTTCCTTGGCCTCCATGGCGAACGAGTGCAGCCATGCGGTGCCGGGAACCGACTGGATCAAGGCCTTCGGATACGGACCGAGATCGGCGATGCCCTCCGGTGGTGCCGCGCGATATGCCGGGAAGGTGACGTACGTGCCCGCCAGCACGCTCGACCACAGCAGCGCCGCGGTAGCGACGAGCAGCCACGTGAGATAGAGCGCCTGGCGATCGGTCGTGGCCCCCGCCACTCCCGAGAATCGCATGGCACGCAACGAGAAGAGCGCGATGGCCAGCCCCATCAGCGCCCCGCCGCCCAGGGCCATGCCGTGGAGCATGGTCAAGAGGCTGCGCTCGGTGAACAGCATGGTGTCCATAATGCGCTCGACTCCCGGCGAGCCCTTCGAGCGTAGCGGGCGGCGAGGTCCGCTGCCGGCTCCCTCGGGATTTGCCATGACGGCCCTACCCGGACGTTTCGGCGGCGACGGAGCGTGACATCCCTATGAACGACGGGCACGGCGGTGGACCAAATCCATGGCCGTGCCCGTGCGTCAATCGCGGACGGACGCGCCGGCACGGAATGTCAGCCCGTGGCCTGCGCCGGGGACCCGATGCCGCCGCTCTTCGGCGTGGGATCTGTGAATGCGCTCGTCGAGCTGCGGGGCGGCGTTCAGACGCCGACGCTCTCGACGTCCGCTTGCTGGCGGTAGCGACGAGAACCGCGGCGAGGCGCCTGATCCGAGACGGGAGAGGGTTGCGCGCAGCTCGCGGTGTGCGCCGACCGAAATGCTCGCGGGCCGCTCGCAGTACTCTCTCGCGGCCGGGTCGCTTCGGGGTGCGGATTCAGCGAGGGTCGGAAGAGGACCGGTGTTCCAGCGCGCCGATCCAGCGCTCTAGCAGCGACGCGTACTCGCCGAGCTGCGCGAAGATTCGTCGCGCGAGCTCTTCGTTGTGTCGGTCATGGGTGCGTCTCGCGAGGGTCAATCGCAGCTGGAGGCGGTCCATTCGATTCCTTCTCGAAGCACGCGTTCGCAGAGCCCGGGCGAAGCCTCGCTGAGATCGACGAGATCGACGAGATCGACGAAGAACGGCACGGGACTCTCTTCGAGGGCCTCGCGGATCTCCGCCACGAGACCGCGGGGAAGGGGATCCTGCGGCAGCAGTGCAAGGTCGATGTCGGAGGCGGGACGATGGTCGCCGCGGGCCCGTGAGCCGAAGAGAAAGACACGGGCTCGACGGTCGCCGAGGCGGGAGAGGATGATGCGCTTCACGACGGCAAGGTCGTCTTCCGCGGCCGGCTCTCGAGAGACTCGCCGAGGGGAGCGATTCATGCCCCGACGATAGAGCTCTCGGAGTGGCCGCTGCGGGGGCAAGACCGACCGAGGGTAGCGATCCAACCCTGGCGCGGAGCAGGAGGAGGAGCGCCCGGTGGCTTCGTGGCTCGAAGCCCAGCTCGCGGCGCTCTTCGATCGAGACACGCGGGGACGGTTCACCCGGACTCGCGACTTGCTTCCCGCGTCCGGCGCCGCGCCTGTGCCTCGCCCGATCGGCGTCGGCGTGCGTGTGGGCGACGCGCCGAGACGTCGAGGGCGCGGCGCCCGCCGAGCTCGGGAACTTCCGGTCAGCGCCCGAGAAGCCGGATCAGATCCTCGTGCAGCACGCCGTTGCTGGCGAGGATTTCGCGACCGTCTGCCGGCGCGGGTCCGCCGGCGAGGTCGCTGACGCGGCCGCCCGCTTCTTCGACGATCAGGATGCCGGCGGCGACGTCCCACGCGTGCAGCTTCAGCTCCCAGTAGCCCTCGAAGCGACCGCACGCGACGTAGCACAGGTCGATCGCCGCGCTGCCGTCGCGGCGCACGCCGCCGGCTGCCTTCACCGCGCGCGTCAGCAGGTCGAGGTTGTCGACCGGGGAATCGTGGACGTCGTAGGCGAAGCCGGTCGCGAGTAGCGCGCGCTGGACGTCCGACGCCGACGACACGCGGATGGGTCGCTCGTTGCGCCGGGCGCCGCCGCCGCGCACCGCGTCGAACAGCTCGTCGCGCAGCGGCTCGTAGACGACGCCCACGGTCCGGACGCCAGTATGCTCGACGCCGATCGAGACGCAGAAGCACGGGTAGCCGTGCGCGAAGTTCACCGTGCCGTCGAGCGGGTCGACGATCCAGCGCCAGGCCGCGCCGCCGTCCTCGTGGGCGCCGCCTTCCTCGGCGAGGATGTCGTCGCCGGGTCGCTCGCGGCGCAGCGTGTCGACGACGAGCTGTTCGCAGGCGCGGTCCACCTCGGTCACGAGGTCGATCGCGCGGCTCTTCGACGAGATCTGCAGCGCCGTTTCGTAGCGCAGGCGCTGGATCGCGCCGGCCTCGCGGGCGAGGCGGATCGCCAGCGTGCGGACCTGCTGGAGCTCGGAATCGGACGGAGTCGTCACGGCGATGCTTCCTCGGCGGGGGGGAGTCGGAACAGCCGTCGCGCGTTGGCGGCGGTGGCGCGGGCGACGGCTTCGACCGCGATGCCGCGCGCCGCGGCGATCGCCTCGCCGATCCGCGCGACGTGCGCCGGCTCGTTGCGCTGCCCACGATGCGGCACCGGCGCCAGCAGGGGACAGTCCGTCTCGACGAGGATCCGGCCCAGCGGCAGCGCGGTCGCGACCTCCCGGACGTCGGTCGCGTTGCGGAACGTGACGATGCCGGAGAACGAGACGTCGAGTCGCGCGTCGAGTGCGCGGCGCGCGAAGTCGAGCGAGCCGGTGTAGCAGTGCAGCACGCCGGCGACGTCGCCGTGGCCCTCGGCGCGCCAGATGTCGAGCAGCTCCTCCCACGCGCCGGGATCCTTGCCGCGAACGTGGATCGAGACGGGCAGGTCGCGCTCGCGCGCCCAGGCCACGTGTTCGGCAAACACCGCGCGCTGCTGCTCGCGCGGCGAGTTCATGTAGTGGTAGTCGAGGCCGCACTCGCCGACGGCGACGACGCGCGGCTGGCCCAGCCATTCGGCGATCGCGCGGCGGCCGTCGTCGTCGAGCAGGCTCGCATCGTGCGGGTGCACGCCGACGGCGGCCCACACGTCGGGGCGCTGCGCCGCCAGCGCGACGGCGGCGGCATTCGGCTCGATCCCCCAGCCGGCGCCGATCGCGATCATCGCCTCGACGCCGGCTTCCTGCGCGCGGGCGAGCACGACCTCCCGATCGGCGTCGAACTCCGCGGCGGTCACGTGCGTGTGGCTGTCGATCCACACGCGCGTTCAGTCCTCCGCCGGCGCTTCGATCCGGGGAAACAGCGCGGCGCCCTTGTCGATCGGCGTCCCGGGAGCGAGGGCGCCCCACGCGCGTGCGTCGTCGGGCAGGCGCGCGCCGGCGAGGAGATCCGGCACGCCCAGCCGCTCGGCGATTCCCTGCGCGGCACCCGGCAGGAACGCGGCGAGCAGCAGCGCGAGCGCGCGCAGGCCCTGGCACGCCGTCGCGAGGCTCGTGCGCACGAGCGCCTCGCCCCCCGGTTGCTTCGCGGCCTTCCACGGCGCCTGGCTGTCGAGGTAGCGGTTCACGGTGCTCGCGAACTCGACGATCGCCGCGAGGGCATCGTGCGGGTGCAGCGCGGCCATCGCCTCGGTGACGGCGTTCGTGGCGTCGATGGCCGCGGCGGCGACGGCCCGCTCGGCGTCGCCCTCGGCGGCGGGCGCCGGCACGCGGCCGTCGCACCACTTGGCCACCAGGTTGAGCGTGCGGCTCACCAGGTTCCCGAGGTTGTTCGCGAGGTCCGCGTTGACGCGCGCCGCCAGCGCCTCCTCGCTGAAGCTCGCGTCGAGCCCGAAGCTCATCTCGCGCAGCAGGAAGTAGCGGAAGGCCTCGAAGCCGTACCGGTCGCGCATCGCCAGCGGCGAGACCATGTTGCCGAGACTCTTCGACACCTTCCGGTTGTCGACGTTCCAGTAGCCGTGCACGTGCAGCCGGCGGTACGGCGGCAGGCCCATCGCCTTCAACATGATCGGCCAGAAGATCGCGTGCGGCTTCAGGATGTCCTTGCCGATCAGGTGCTCGGCGGCGTCCCAGCGCGCCGCGAAGGCCGGGTCGTCCGGGTAGCCGGCGCCCGTCAGATACGAGATCAGCGCATCGAACCAGACGTAGCAGACGTGATCCGGGTCGAACGGCAGCTCGACGCCCCAATCGAGCCGGGACTTCGGGCGCGAGATCGAGAGGTCCCCGAGGCCGCTCTCGTCGCGCAGCATCGCCAGCGCCTCGTTGCGGTAGCGCTCGGGCGTGATGAACTCCGGGTGGCGTTCGATGTGCTCGCGCAGCCAGCCGAACTCCCGGCTCATCAGGAAGAAGTAGTTGGTCTCGCGGCGCGGCTCGGGCGCGCGCTCGTGGTCGCGGCACAGCCCGTCCACCAGGTCGCGTTCGGTCAGGAAGCGCTCGCAGCCGACGCAGTAGAGCCCGTCGTACTCGCGCTGCTCGATCCAGCCGGCGTCCCAGACCTTCCGAAGGATCGCCTGGACGTTGCGCACGTGATCCGGATTGGTGGTCCGGACGAACGCGCTCGGTGCGATGCCGAGCTGCGCCCAGGTCTGCTGGAACGTCGCCGAGACTTCTGCGGTGAACGCGGCCGGCGCGATCCCGCGGGCCGCCGCCGCCTCGACCATCTTCTCGCCGTGCTCGTCCGTCCCCGACACCGAGAACGCGTCGGCGCCGAGCAGCCGCCGCCAGCGCACGAGGGTGTCGGCGACGACCGTCGTGTACGTGTGGCCGATGTGCGGCGCGGCGTTCGCGTAGTAGATCGGCGTCGTGACGTAGAGCCGTCCGGTGCCGACCGCCGAACGGCTCACGACAGCGCTCCGCGCAGCGCCAGCAGCGCGCGCTCGACGACCATCTGCGGGTTGGCGTTACGCTGCGCGAGCGACTTCCGGCACCCCTGGAGTTCGCGGAACGCCGCCAGCTCGCGATCGAGGCTGCGCTCGCCGGCGTGGACGCGCTCCGCCGTCCGGTCGCGCAGCCACAGCGACGCCGTGTGCAAGAGCCCGCCGACGGCGGCCGCCGCGTCGCCGCGCGCGCCGCGAAACTCCTCGGCCCAGTCGAGCAGCGCCGGCACCTCGAGCCGGCCGGCGCCGGCGATGCGCTCGGCCAGCGCCTGCGTCTCCGGGTCCTCGCCGAGCTGCGGCGGCTCGGCGCGGAACGCCACCCGCTGACAGCGCGACCGCACCGTCGCCAGCAGCCCCGTCGCCGTCGCGGTGACCAGCACCAGCGTCGTCTCGGGCGGCGGCTCCTCGAGCAGCCGCAGCAGCGCGTTCTGGGCCTCCTGGTTCAGCCACTCGGCATCGGCGATCACCGCGGCGCGGCGGCCGCCCTCGGCGGGCCGCAGCCGCATCCGCTCCTGCACCGCGCGCACCTGCCCGATCCGCACGCGGGTATCGTCCGCGCCCCGCTCCACCCACACCAGATCCGGGTGATCGCCGACGTGGCGATACAGCGGCCCCTTCTTGCCGGCGCCGTCGAGCGCGATCTCCTCGTGCGCCGTCGAGCGACGGCAGGCGCCGCACGCCTCGCACGGACGCTCGCCGCCGGATGCCTCGCAGACGAGCCCGCGCACGAAGCGCAGCGCCGCCTGCCGCGGTGCCTCTCCCGGACCGGACAGCAGGTACGCCGAATGCACGCGGCCGGAGGCCAGCGCATGGCGCAGCAGCGAATCGGCTTCCGGCAGTGAACCCGTCATCGGAAGGCGGATTCTAGGGACTCCACGGATTCCCGCGAGCACCGCCCCCGCGCCCCGGCGAACCGAACGCCGGGGGAATGGGGACGGGGGAATGGGGACGTTCCTTGCAGCTTGCAGATCGATAGCGGCGCGGCGCGCGTGCGACGAGTGGGACGGCGTTGCACTCGGGTGACGGGAACCAATGAAAGGTCGAAAGGAACGTCCCCATCGACGGCGCCCGGGCACTACGAACCGAGCACCCCCAGCTCGCGGCCGACCCGCGCCAGCGCGTCGAGGGCGCGATCGAGGTGTACGCGCTCGTGGGTCGCCATGTACGAGGTGCGGATCATCGCGCGGCCTTCGGGCACCGCCGGCGAGATCACGCAGTTGACGAAGACGCCTTCCTCGTGCAGGCGCCGGACCATGCGCATCGCGCGCAGGTCGTCGCCGACGACGATCGGGATCACCGGCGAGTCCGAGTCGCCGGTGTCGAAGCCGAGCGCGATCAGCTCGCGCTTCATGTACGCGGTGATCTCGAGCAGCTGCTTGCGGCGCTCCGGCTCGCGCTCGACGATCTCGAGCGCCTGGAGCGCGGCGGCGGCCGACGACGGCGGCAGCGCGGCCGAGAAGATCCCGGAACGCGCGGTATGGCGGATGTAGTCGATGATCGTCTCGTCGCCGGCGACGAAGCCGCCGATCGCCGCGAGCGACTTCGAGAACGTCCCCATCACCAGATCGACGTCGGACTCGACACCGAAGTGTTCCGCCGTGCCGCGGCCGGCGGCGCCGAGCACGCCGATTCCGTGAGCGTCGTCGACCATCAGCCGCGCGCCGAAGCGCTTCTTCAGCTCCACGATGCCCGGCAGCGGAGCGACGTCCCCCTCCATCGAGAAGACGCCATCGACGACGATCAGGCGGCCCCAGCCGTCCGGGACCGCGGCGAGCTTCTGCTCGAGACTCTCGAGGTCGTTGTGCTTGAACTTGTAGATCTTGCCGAAGCCGAGCCGCGCGCCGTCGAGGATGCACGCGTGGTCGAGCGAATCGAGAATGGCGTAGTCGTGCCGGCCGAGCAGGCACGAGAGCGTGCCGAGATTGACCTGGAAGCCGGTCGAGAAGGTCAGCGCGGCTTCCCGATGCATGAACGCCGCGAGCTTCGCCTCGAGCTCCTCGTGCAGGTCCAGCGAGCCGTTGAGCAACCGAGAGCCGGCGCAGCCGGTGCCGTAGCGGGCGAGCGCCGCAGCGGCGGCGGCCTTCACCTCGGGGTGGTTCGTGAGCCCGAGGTAGTTGTTGGACCCGAGCATGACCAGCCGCTGGCCATCGGCCATCACGACTTCCGGATCCTGCGCCGACGCGATCGTCCGGTAGTACGGATAGAGGCCGGCCGCGCGCACATCCCGTGCGGTGTGGTAGTCGACGCACTTCTGGAAGATGTCCAAACCGGGAACCCTCCGGGGGGAGGCCGGGCCGGATTGTAACGAACCGACGTCGGCTCGCGGCGGGAGTGGCCCCCGCGGGCAAGGCCCGGCATCGTACCGGGATGCGAGACGGGGCGTTCCGCGGTCGGCGCGCGTTGGTGACCGGGGGGTCGAGCGGGATCGGGCGCGCGCTGGCGTTCGCGCTCGCCCGCGCCGGCGCGGATGTGGCGATCGCTGCCCGGCGCGAAGCGCCGCTGCTCGAGACCGTCGCTGCGCTTCGAGCCGCGGCCCCGGAGCGTACGATCGCGCACGCGGTCGCCGACGTCGCCGATCCGGACGCCGCCGCCCGCGCCGTCACCGCATGCGTGTCGGCGCTCGGCGGGCTCGACGTGCTGGTGAACAACGCCGGCATCGCGCTGGCGCGCCGCTTCGAGGACACGCCGCCCGAGGCGGTTCGCCAGATCCTCGACGTCAACTACCTCGGCGCCGTGCACGTGACGCGCGCGGCGCTCCCGCATCTCTGCGCCGGCGCGCGCATCCTCAACGTGTCGTCGCTCGCCGGCGCCCTCGCGGTGTACGGCTACGCGGCGTATGCGCCGAGCAAGTTCGCGCTGACGGCGTTCTCGGAGGTGCTGCGGCAGGAGCTGCGCCCGCGCGGGATCTCGGTGTCGGTCTTGCTGCCGCCGGACACGGACACGCCGCAGCTCGCCGCCGAGAACCAGGGCAAACCGGCCGAGACCCGGGCGCTCGCCGGCAACGTGCCGGTGCTCGCGCCCGAAGTCGTTGCGGAGGCCGCCCTGGCGGGCCTCGCCCGCGGCCGGGCCTGGATCGTGCCGGGTTGGCGCGCTCGCGGCGTGCTGTTCGCGGCCCGGCACGTCCCCGGGCTGGTGCGCTGGAGCGTCGATCGGGAGATCGCGCGGGTGCGCCGCGGCGCGGGCTGATCCCCTCGGCGCCCCTCGACGCACGCGCCTCAAGTGCGTCGCCGCTCCGGCCGATCCGGACCCACGGTTGCGTACCGGAGGGGGAGCGAGGATGGCATTGTTCGGCAGTCGCAGCGATGAGGGACACGGCGCGGGTGAGACGACGGGTGTCGGTTCGTCGAGTCTCGCGGGATCGAGTGCGCCGGCGGCCAGCGCTGCTCCGCGCCCGGCGCTCAGCGCCTTCATCGATCAGGGCTCCGAGTTCGAGGGCAAGCTCAGCTTCAAGGACACCGTCCGCATCGATGGCTGCTTTCGCGGCGAGATCGCCAGCGAGAACACGCTGGTCGTCGGCGAGACCGGCGAGATCTTCGCGAGTGTTCGCTCGTGCACCGTCGTGATCGCCGGATCCGTGACTGGCGACATTTCGGCGAGCGACCGGTTGGTGCTCGAGAAGACTGCACGCGTGGACGGCGACGTGACGGCGGGCTCGCTCCAGATCGAAGACGGCGCCAGCCTCAACGGTCGCATCACGATGAAGCGGCGGGACGCAAAGAGCTGAGCGCTCGCGTCCGGTTCGCCTTCACCCGCGACGGCCGCGAGATCGGTCAGCGCGGATCGACCGGAACCACCTCGCGGACCGCGGGCACTTCGCGCCGCAACGTCGCTTCGATGACGAAGCGAAGCGTCGCATGCTGCGCCGGGCACTCGACGCAGGCGCCCTGGAACAGCAGGCTCACGGCGCCCTGTTCGTCGACGCCGGCGAGCTCGACGTTGCCGCCGTCTACCAGCAGTCCGGGCCGGAGCCGATCGAGGACGGTCTCCACCTGCGCGCGCAAGCGCCGGACGGCTTCGAGATCGCGGGCCATGGCATTCCTATCGGCTGGGCTGCGGCCGTCGTTGAGGGAACCCGGAGCCGGGGGTACGCTGCGCGCCATGCGCGTCGCCGTTCGCCTGTTCGGACAGATCCGCGAGGCCGTCGGAGCGAAGGAGTTGCACGTGCAGCTGCCGGAGGGAGCGCGGGCGAGCACGCTGCGGAGCCTGCTCGCCGAGCAGTACCCGGCCTTCGCCGCTCCGAGCGCGCGGCTGCGCGTGTCGGTGAATCGCGAGTTCGCGGCCGCCGACGCGCCGCTCGCCGATGGCGACGAGGTCGCGTTCCTGCCGCCGGTGTCAGGCGGCTCGGGCAACGGGACCGGGACGGCAACGTCCGGCGAAGCGCGCTGCACGATCTCGGAACTCCCGCTCGATCCGGAGCGGGTCGACGCCCGCGTCGTCGGGCCGGACGCCGGCGGGCTCGTGACGTTCGTCGGCGCCGTGCGCGACGTCTCGCGCGGCCACGCGATCGAGCACCTCGAGTACGAGGCGTATCCGGAGATGGCGATCCAGGAGATGGACCGGATCTGCGACGAAGCCGCGCGGCGCTGGCCCGGCACGCGCGTCGCGATCGCGCACCGCATCGGGCACCTCCGCATCGGCGATCTCGCCGTCGTCGTCGCGGCGGCGTCGGCGCATCGCGCGGAGGCATTCGACGCGTGTCGTTTCGCGATCGACGCGCTCAAGCAGACGGTGCCGATCTGGAAGAAGGAAGTCGCGACGACCGGTGCCTACTGGGTGGACGAGCACGCGTGAGTCCGCCCCGCCACCGACACCACGGCGACGCGTCGAGCGTCGCCGCGCATCGCGACGCGGCGCCGGCGAGCGTGCCGGTCGTCGTGATCACCGTCAGCGACACGCGGACGCTCGCCGACGACCCCGGCGGGACACTTCTCGTCGAGCTGCTCGAGGGAGCCGGGCACCGTCTGGTGAGCAGGACGCTGGTGGCGGACGACGTCGACGCGATCCAGCACGCGCTCGACGAGGCGGTGATGCGCGACGACGTGCGGGCGATCTTCCTGACGGGGGGCACCGGCATCGCGCCGCGCGACGTGACGCCGGAGGCGCTGCATCCGGTGCTCGATCGCGTCATCCCGGGCTTCGGCGAGCTGTTCCGCGTGCTGTCGTATCAGGAGATCGGCGCCGCGGCGCTGCTCTCGCGCGCGCTCGCGGGCACCGTGCGCGGACGCCTCGTCGTCGCGCTGCCGGGATCGCGGGCAGCGATCCGTCTCGCCCTCGAGAAGCTGTTGCTCCCGGAGCTCGGGCATCTCACGGGCGAAGCGTCGAAGGGACGCTGAGCGCGTGTCGATCCGGCCGATCACCGCGCAGCTCGCGGGGGTCGCGATCCTCCTGGTGTCGCTTGCGGCGCGCGCCGAGCTGTGGATCTGGGTCGACGACGAAGGCCGCACGCATGTCACCGATGACGAACGCAAGGTGCCGTCCGACGTGCGGCCGCGCGACGCCGGAGAGGCGGAGCTCGGCGCGCTGTGGGGCGGGCGCGTGCGCGGGCCGCAGCCCGAGCCGATGGAGCGCGACTCGAGCCGGCCCGAGGACCGCGCGGCGGCGCTGGTCCGCGGAGCGCTCGAGGATCTCGAGCGCGGAGAGCTAGGCCGTGCGGCCGCGGCGCTCGCTGGCGCGCTGCGCAGCGATCCGCGCAGCGTCGAGGCGCACTGGTACCTAGCATTGCTGGATCGCCAACGCGGCCGGCTGGACTCGTCGCGACGACACCTGGAAGCGTTCCTCGCGCGGGCCGGAGACGAACACGAGGCCTGGCGCGCCTCGGCGCAGCGACGCCTGGCCGCGATGGCGGACGAGAAGCGTCTGTCCTCCGCGCAGGCTGCCGAGGGCCCGCTGCGGCTCGCGGCCGCCGAGAGCCCGAACTTCCGGATCCAGTACGACGAGCAGCTCGGCGCGGCGCAGCCGGACTACGCGCGCAACGTGGCGCGCTGGCTCGAGGAGGCGCGCGAGCACGCGCAGCGCCGGCTGGGCATCGTCCCGGCGGAGCGCATCGGTGTAGTCTTCTACGGCAAGGCGGCGTACCTGGCCGCGCATCGGCACCGCTTCAGCTTTCCGACCGTAGGCTTCTACGATGGTCGTATCCACGTAGCGTCCGCCGCGCATCCGGCCGGCGAGCTGCGCGCGCTGCTGTTCCACGAGTACGTGCATGCCGTGTTCTCGGAACGGACCGGTGGCCATCGTCCGTTCTGGCTCAACGAGGGGCTCGCGGAACTCGCCGAGCGCGCATCGAGCGGACAGGAGCCGCTGGCGCGGCGCGAACAGTCCGCCCTGCGCGAGAGCATCGCGGGCGGCGCCTGGATCCCGCTCGCCGATCTGGCGGCGGGCTTCGGCGGGCTGCCCGAGACGAGGGCGCGCCTCGCGTACCTCCAGTCCACGGCGGCCGCCGCGTGGGTCGTCGCTCGCGCCACGCCGCAGCAGGTTGCCGCGCTGCTCGATCGACTCGGCGCCGGGGAGGCGGCCGATGCGGCGCTGCGCGCGATCCTCGGCGCCGATACCGACGCGATCGACGCCGCGCTCCGGCGGGAGATCGAGTCGGAGTTCACGCCGGCCTCCGGCTGACGCGCGCGACCTAGGCGCGCCCGCGCGATTCGCCGGTGGCCACGGCGCGCGCGATCAGGTGCGCGAGGCGCAGTGGTTCGGGCGGATCCGCCTTGCGCCGCGAGGCCGCGACGAGCGCGGCCGCGTGCGGCGGATCGATGCCGGCGCACGCGACCCACGGGCCGTTCTCGATCCAGAACGCCGGCGGCGTGCCCGCGACGATCGACAGCCGCGCGTCGAGGCCGGCCGCGTGCAGCGCGTCTGCGAGCCGATGGTCCGACGGATCGCGCCGGTTCACGATGATGACCGGCAGCGCGATCGCGGTCGCGAGCGCCGACACGTCGACGACGCCGAGTCCTGCCATCGTGATGCCCCCGAGCACGACGCCCGAGAGGCCGTGCGCGAGACGCAGCTCGCCGATCCAGCCGGCGAGGAACGCGCTCGCGTCGTCGCCGTCGACCGGGAACCGGGTCATCGCGACGCCCTCGACGAGATCGGCTCCCTCCATCCGGACCGCGACGATCGGGACCTCGCGGTCGCGATGGCGGTCGAATGCGCCGTCGTCGATGCCGAGCACGTGCGGGCGGCGCGCGGCGTTCCCCGTCATCGCGCGCGCGGCTCACGTGCGCAGGACGAAATCACGCAGCCCCTCCGCCGGTTCGTCCTGCACGTCGACCCGGGCGACGCGTGCGGCGGGCGGGCCGTCACCGCAGAACGCGATCGCCGCGGCGACGCGGTCCGCGGAACCCTCGAACACCGCCTCGACGCTGCCATCCGCGCAGTTCCGGACCCATCCGGCGAGGCCGAGGGCGCGTGCGCGCTGCTGCGTCGAGCCCCGGAACCACACCCCCTGCACACGGCCGTGGATGCGGACGCGCTTGCGCTGGACCTCCGGTCGATCCGCGGAATCTCCGGCACCGTCATCGCGCATCGCGCTCCTCGTCGCGAGGGCCGCCCGCTCGCCGCCTCGGCTCGCTACGCTAGCGGACCATGGCCACCCGGCTCGACTCCTCCGATCCCGGTCCTGCGCGCGCGGCGCTCGGGTCGCTGCTCCCGGAGGCCCGCGCTGCCTTGCCGGACGTCGTCGCGCTGCGCCGCCGCCTGCACGAGAACCCGGAGCTCGGCCTCGTGCTGCCCGACACGCAGAAGGCCGTGCTCGAAGCGCTCGCGCCGCTGGACCTCGAACTCCAGACGGGCGGCAGCACCAGCGCCATCGTGGCGACGCTGCGCGGCGCGCGGCCGGGCGGCACGCTGTTGCTGCGCGCGGACATGGACGCGCTGCCGATGCCGGAGGACACCGACCTCCCGTTCGCGTCGCGGCACGAGGGGCGCATGCACGCCTGTGGCCACGATGCCCACGTCGCGATGCTGGTCGGCGCCGCCGGGCTGCTGGCGCGCCGGCGCGACACGCTGGCCGGGACCGTGAAGCTGCTCTTCCAACCCGGCGAAGAAGGCCACGGCGGCGCGCGCATCCTGGTCGAGGACGAGGGCATTCTCGACACGGCGCCGGCCGTCGACGCGGCGTTCGCGATCCACGTGGATTCGACGCTGCCGCCCGGTCGCGTCGCGCTGCGTCCCGGCCCGATCCTCGCGTCCGGCGACGTGCTTTCGATCGATCTGCGCGGCCGCGGCGGCCACGCGTCGATGCCGCATCACGCGGTGGATCCGATTCCGGTCGCGTGCGAGATCGTGCTCGCGCTGCAGAGCCTCGTGACGCGACGGATCGATGCGTTCGATCCCGTCGTGATCACGATCACGCGGCTTTCCGGCGGCACGACGACGAACGTGATCCCCGAGACGGCGAACCTGCTCGGCACCATCCGCAGCGTCTCGGAGCGCGCGCGCGCCGCGGCGCACGAGGGGGTCCGGCGCGTGGCCGCGGGCATCGGCGCGGCGCACGACGTCGACGTGAAGGTCCACATCCTGCGCGGCTATCCGGTCACCGTGAACGAGGCGGCCTTCACGGACTTCACGCGCGACGTCACTTGCGAGCTGCTCGGCGAGCGCGCCGTCGCCGATCTCCCGGCGCCGATCATGGGCACCGAGGACTTCTCGTACGTGCTCCAGCGCGTGCCCGGCGCGATCGTGTTCCTCGGCGTGCGGCCGCCCGGCGAGCGCGCCGAGCCGATCCATTCGAGCCGGATGACGATCGACGAGGATGCGATGGCGAACGGCGTCGCGCTGCACACGGCGCTGGCGCTGCGCTGGCTCGCGGCGCACGAGACGGCCGGGTGAGCCCGCTCCCGTCGCACGCGGCGCGCACGTTCTACAACGCCGCCGACGCGTGGCTCGCGGAGCAGGCGGGCGAGCAGGATCCCGTCGCGGAGCTCGCATCCCACCTTCCAGACTCCGAAGAGCGCGCTCGGCTCGTCCGCGCGCTCGCGTGGCTCGAGTGGTCGCCGCGCCTGTTGCTGCACTCGGCGAGCGGCCTCAGCTGGCTGCCGCGCGACGAGCGCCGCGCGTGGCTCGATCGCCTGGAACGCCGCGGTCCGTTCCGCCGCGCGGCCGCCCGAGTCCACCGCGCCGTCCGGCTGGCGGGTGCATAGAGAAGAATGCCTCCCGTCGGACGTCAGTCCTTCGACGGCGCGTAGTACTCGAAGTCGACGAGGTTCTCGCGCAGGTATTCGCGCAGCCGGGACACGACGCGCGCCTCGAGCTGGCGGACGCGTTCGCGCGTCACACCGAACTCGTCGCCCATCTCCTGCAGCGTCTTCGGCTCCTCGGCGAGGATGCGCTCCTGCACGATGCGCTGCTCGCGCTCGTCGAGCGTCTCGGCGAAGGCGTGCACGTTCTCGAGGAACACCCGGCGCAGCTCGTCGTCAGCGACGTTCTGCTCCGCCGACGGCACGCTGGACGCGAGGAAGTCGCCGTAGGTCGCGCCGCCCTCGTCGTCGTGGCGCGCCGGCGCGTCGGTCGAGAGGTCGCTCTGGCCGAGGCGCTGCTCCATGTCGCGCACGTCGTCTTCGCTGACATCGAGCCGCTCGGCGATCAGCCGCGGCTCGACCTCGATGCCCTGGCGTTCGAGCTCGCGCTTCTCCTTGTTGAGCCGGAAGAACAGCTTGCGCTGCGCGCGCGTAGTGCCGAGCCGGACCAGCCGGATGTTGTCGAGCAGGTACTTGAGGATGAAAGCGCGGATCCAGTACGCCGCGTACGACGAGAGTTTGACGCCCTGATACGGATCGAAGCGCTGCACCGCCTGGAGCAGCCCGACGTTGCCCTCCTGGATCAGGTCGAGAACGTTGGTCCAGCTGCGCCGGTACTCCATCGCGATCTTCACGACGAGGCGCAGGTTCGCGAGCACCAGCAGCCGCGCGGCTTCCGCGTCCTGCTCTTCGACCCAGCGGCGCGCCAGCACCTGTTCGTCTTCGCGCGAGATCGGCGCGTGGTGGCGGAGCTGCGCCAGGTAGCGGGTCAGGGAGTCGCCGCCGACGCTGACCTCGCTGCCCGACGTCGGCACCGCCGGCAACGCCGGTAGCACGGGGGCGGGGAGGACCGGCGGGGTCGGCCGCTCGAGGGGGTCGCTCGAGGTCACGCGCGGAGGCTAGCAAAGGGCGACGAGCCGAATCGCTGCCCTCGCCTCGAACTGACGATCAGGGATGGAACGTCCGGATGTGCGCGACGATGTCGGCGATCGCCGCATCGCCGAGGTGCGCCCACGGCGCCATCAGCGGGGAGCCGCCGTACGCGCCGGCTCCGTTCTTGATGACGGCGTGGAGATCCGCGTCGGTTCCGCTCGTGCCGTCTCCGTCCGCGTCGTAGACGAACTCCGCCCGCGTGAAGTCTCGCGCCGGCGTGCCCTGGGCGGCCAACGCGGCGCCCGTCGGGCCGTCCCCCTTGCCGCCGGTGCCGTGGCAGCTGACACAGTTCAGATCGTAGAGGGCCTTTCCCTTCGCTGGGTCGGCAGCCTGCGCCGGCTCCGTCGAGAGGCCGAACGCCAGCACGGCCAACACCAGCGCTCCCGCGAGGTTCCCGAATCGACGATCCGCCGGCGGCGTCTCGAGCGGATGTCGACGCGCACGTCGCAACCTCATCGGCTGGTCCCTCATCGGCTGGGCCTCCTCGTCGTCGCGGACGCGCCTTCCCGAGCGGCGCCTCGCGGACTTCGACGCGGACCCCCCGCTCGCATTCGCACTCATGCCTTGGCCCGCTCCGCGAGGCCGAGCCGCGGCCATTCCTGCAGCAGCTGGACCAGCAGCCGCACGCCGAAGCCGGTCGCGCCGACGGGCTGGGTGGGTCCGGTCTTGCTGGTGTAGGCCGTGCCGGCGATGTCGAGATGGAGCCACGGCACGTCGCCGACGAACTTCGACAGGAACGCTGCGGCCGTCGATGCGCCGGCGTCGCGGCTGCCGCTGACGTTCTTCAGGTCCGCGATCGCGCTCTTCATCTGCTCGCGGTGCTCGTCGGCGAGCGGCATCGGCCACGCGCGCTCGCCGGTCGCGTCGCCGGCGCGGCGGGCGGCGTCGATCAGTCCCTCGTGGTTGCCGAACAAGCCGCAGGTCCAGCTGCCCAGGGCAACGACCACCGCTCCGGTGAGCGTCGCCAGGTCGATCATCGCAGCGGGCTCGAAGGTGGTCCGCGCGTAGTGCAGGGCGTCGCAAAGCACGAGCCGGCCTTCGGCGTCGGTGTTCTGGATCTCGATCGTCTGGCCCGACATCGACGTCAGGATGTCCCCGGGTCGATAGGCGTCGCCGCTGGGCATGTTCTCGGCAGCGGCCACCACGCCGACGACGTGCAGCGGCAGATCCAGCAGCGCCACGGCCCGCAGCAGGCCGACGACGGTCGCCGCCCCCGACATGTCGTGCTTCATCTCGTGCATGCTGCCGGCCGGTTTGATCGAGATGCCGCCGGTATCGAACGTGACGCCCTTGCCGACGATGCACACCGTCGGTCGCTTGCTGCCGCGCTTCGGCTTGTGTTCGAGCACGAACAGCCGCGGCGGATGCGCGCTGCCCTGGCCGACGGCGAGCAGCGCGCCCATCTTGCGCCGGCGCAGCTCGGCGACGTCCATCACCCGGCACGTGAGCCCCACCTCGCTGGCCACGCGACGGGCGGCGCGGGCCAGCGCGTCGGGCGGCAGCAAGTTCGGCGGCTCGTTCGAGAGCTGTCGCGCGACATTCTGGCACTCGGCGATCACGCGGCCGGTGTCCGCCGCCTTGCGGGCGCCCGAGAGATCGGCGGCGCGTTCTACGACGAGCGAGGTCTTCGCGACCGGCGGCTGCGCATCCTCGCGCCGCGTGCGCCGGGTGTCGGACCGGTACGACGCGAGCACGGCGCCCTCGGCGAACGCCCGCGCCGCCGGCCCCACCGGGATCCGGCGAGAGGTGGCGAGCGCAATGGCCACGCTGCGGGCTCCGCGAGCCGTGGCGGCGCCCAACGCGCGTCCCGCCGCCTTCCGCAGTCCTTCGGCGTCGAGCTTGGCCTCTTCGCCGAGGCCCAGCAGCAGGACCCGCTTCGGTCCGGCCTTGCCGCGTCCGTACAACAGATGGGAGTCGCTCGTCCGGCCCTTGAAGTCACCGCTGCGAACGACCGCCTCGATCTGCCCGCCGAGCGATCGATCTAGGGCGGTGAGGCGCGCCGGCAGCTTGGCGTCGGCCGACAGGGAGAACAGCGGGAGCGCCAGCAAGTCGACCGGCGTGCGCGCCAGATCGTGCGATTCCACGGTGAGCTTCATGCGATCTCCTGGGACTGGGTTTGAAGGCATCATCGGCGTCTCCTACCCTGCGCCGCAACCGTATTCGAGAGGAACATGGCATCGATTCTCGCCGGGGCGGACTGGGGGGTACCGCACTGGGGAGGTCAGCACTGGGGGAGCCAGGGCTGGGAGGATCAACTCGTCGGCGTACAGCTCGCGAGTCTCGACATCCTCAGCCTGATCCTGCAGGCCAGCTGGCTCGCCAAGTTCGTCCTCCTCCTGCTCGCGCTCGCCTCCGTCATCAGCTGGGCCATCATCGCGTTCAAGTGGCGCGAGCTTCGGCGCGCGGCCGAAGATAGCGAGGCATTCCTCGAGGTGTACCACGAGGGCTCGCTGGAGTCGGCCCACGATGCGGCGCGCGAACTCTCTGCCAGTCCGCTCGCCCAGATCTTCCTCGACGGCTACGGCGAGCTGTCGCGCATCGCGCGCTATGCGGGCAAGTCGCTGGCCTCGGGTCTCGGCGAGATGCAGCAGCGGACACTCGATCGGGTCGTGGAATGGAGCGCCGCCGGCGAGGCGCAGCGCCTCGAACGCGGGCTCGAGTTCCTCGCGACGACCGGCAGCTCGGCGCCGTTCGTCGGCCTGTTCGGCACCGTCGTCGGGATCATCGCGTCGTTCCATCAGATCGGCGAAGCCGGCAGCGCGAGCCTGGCCGTCGTGGCGCCCGGGATTGCCGAGGCGCTGATCGCGACGGCCATGGGCCTCGCGGCTGCGATTCCCGCGTCGATCTTCTACAACCACTACGTCGGTCAGCTCCGAAAGCTGGGCAACTCGATCGATCTGTTCACCGCGCAGTTCCAGGCGGACCTGCGCGCGCGCCGCGTCCAGGTCGCCGACGGGCCGCGCGCGGCGGGGGGCTGAGCGATGGCGGCGATCCGGCGCCATGGCCACGGAGGTCTCGCCTCCGAGATCAACGTCACGCCGTTCGTCGACGTGATGCTGGTGCTGCTGGTGATCTTCATGGTGACGGCGCCGCTGATGCAGCAGGGCATGGACGTGAACCTCCCCGAGACGACGACCCAGCCGCTGCAGCTCAGCGAGGAGCCGCTGGTGCTGACGGTCCAGCGCGACGGCAGGACCTTCCTGGCCCGCGAGGAGATCGCCGCCGAGGGATTGGCGGCCAAGCTCGCCGCGGTCTTCGCAGCGCGAGGCGACAAGGAACTCTTCCTGCAAGCCGACCGCGAAGCTCCGTACGGGCTCGTCGTCAAAGCGATGGCCGCGGCCCGGAGCGCGGGCGTGACCAAACTCGGCATCGTGACCGAGCCGGAATCGTGAAGCCGGTGGCCTGAGGACCGGCCCCCCGATCGGATCTGCCTCGAGGCTCGTCCTCGAGGCTCTGCAAACTGGACCCGGAGGACCCGACGCTGGCGCGGGATCGCTCGAAACGTCGTTCGCCTCGCGGCCGTCCGCGCCCCGGCGCGAACGACTGGCTGGATCTCGAGGACCATCGGCGGCGCGATCTGCGCCGCTGGCTGGTCCATTCGGCGATCGGCCACGCCGCAGTGCTCGGATTGCTCGTGTGGAGCCCCGGTCCGGCGACGGTCCCGCTGCCTGGCGTCGTGACGGTCGATCTGGTCGCGATGGGGGCGGTCGCAGCGCCGGGTGCGGCGAGCCGCGTCGCGAGCGCCGCCCCGACGCCGTCCCCGCCCGCGCGTCCGACGCCGGCTCCCCAGCCGATTCCCGCTGCCCCCGAGGCTCCGAAGCCGGCGCCTCCGCCCCCGCCGGAGCCGCCGCGACGCGAGGCGGCGCTGCCGAAGCCCCCCCAGCCCTCGGAGCCGAAGAAGCCGAAGGAACGCGCGCAGGCCGACCCCGAGCCGAAACCGCCGCCGCCTCCGACGCCCGCGGCGAAACCGGCCCCCCCGAAAGCGCCGCCGGCCGCTCCGCCCAAGCCCCAGCCCCGGCGCGAGGAGGCCTACGACGACGTGCTCGCGCAGCTGCGCGCCGAGCGCGGAGAGGAGCGTCCGGATCGCGTCGATCGCGAGGGCGTCCGGACGGCATCGGCCGCCGGAGTCCCCGGCGCCAGCGGGACGACGGGTGCGGCCGCCAGCGGGGCCGGGGCGCTCGTCGACGCCGAGGTCGCCGTATGGCTGCGCGCGGCCAAGCTGCACGTCGAGCACGCCTGGGTCGTGCCGCCGGGGTTCGAACGCGAGCAGCTCCGGACCGTGGTCCAGGTTCGCCTCGACGCCGGGGGGCGGGTGCTCGGCGAGCCGCGCATCCAGCAGCGTTCCGGGAACCCCTGGTTCGACGAGAGCGTCGTGCGCGCGATCCAGAAGGCGAGCCCGCTGCCGCCGCCGCCGGATGCCGGTGACTGGCCGTTCGAGTTCACGCCGCCTGGGAGACCGAGTTGATGCGCGCGCGTTCGATGTTCCTCGCGCTGGCGGTCCTCGGGCCTTTCGCGTTCGCCCCGGCCGCAGCGGCCCAGGATCGTCCGGCCGTCATCGTCACCGATCCGACGGCGGGCTCGTACCGGGCCGCGGTGCAGGAGTTCGCGGCTGGCGCGGACGGCTTCGACACGCTGCGGTTTCGCCAGGAGCTGTCCGACGCGCTCGACTTCTCCGGCGTGTTCCGCAGCATCGACCTCGCGGCGTTCCTCGCCCCGCGCCGGACGAGCGCGCTCACGGGATCGATCACGTGCCCGGACTGGAGCCCGATCGGCGCCGATGCGGTCGTCGAGGGCGTGACGTCGGGAGGGACGACGCTCGCGATCGATTTCCGGATCTGGGATGTCGCGCGCTGCACGCCGCTGCTGCACAAGCGCTACACCGGCGGCCGGACCGACAGCCGCCGGATCGCGCGCCGCATTGCCGACGATGTCGTCGAGGTCTTCACCGGCCGGCGCGGTGTCGCGAGCACCGAGATCGCCTACGTCTCGACGCGCAGCGGCGCCGCCGAGATCTGGGTCATGGACGCCGATGGTGGCAATGCCCGGCAGGCGACGAGCAACCGTTCGATCAATGGGTTCCCCTCCTGGTCGCCCGACGGCAACGCGATCGTGTACATGTCCTATCTGTTCAACCGCTCGCCGCATCTGTTCCGGCTGGTGCGCGGCGGGACCGGAAGAGCCGGTCGTCTGCTGGAGAGCCTCGATCCGAAGACGGCGGTCTACCGAGGCGTCTACGACCCGAGCGGCCAGCGCATGGCGGTGGTCGTGAGCATGGATGGGGCGCCGGAAATCTACGTCGTCGATGCGGACGGACGGAACCCGCGCCGGCTCACGAGGCACAAGGCGATCGACGTCTCGCCGACGTGGTCGCCCGACGGCAAACGCATCGCGTTCGTCTCGGATCGCACGGGCAACCCCAACCTGTACGTGATGAACGACGACGGCAGCGAGTTGCGCCGCCTCACCTTCGGAGGCGGCTACTACACCTCGCCGGCGTGGTCGCCGGACGGGCGCTGGATCGCCTACGAAACGCGCGTCGGCGGCGGGCAGTTCGACATCTGGCGCATCGATCCCGAAGGGCAGGCAAATGCGCCGGTGGTGCAGCATCCGCGCAGCGACGAGAGCCCGACCTGGGCGCCGGACAGTCGCAAGCTCGCCTTCCAGTCGCGGCGGACCGGCCGCAACGAAGTCTTCGCCGTCGACCTCGACGGCAGCAATCCGAGACAACTGACCGAGGGCGGTGGCGACAACACCGCTCCGCACTGGGGACCGTATCCCCGGTGATGAGGAGGACGACGATGCGCGCGCCCATCGCGAAGATCCGATCGACCGGCCGTTCCCGCCGAGCGCTGCTGCCTGCGCTCTCGCTCGCGGCCGCAGGCTTGCTGCTCAGCGGCTGTGTGACGATCGCCGAGCACCGCAAGCTCGAGCGCGACGTGCGGTCGCTGTCGCGAGGAGGCAGCGGGGAGCGGGTCGCCGACCTCGGTGCGCAGCTCGCGGAGATCGAGCGCCGGCTGGGTGTCATCGAAGGTCGGCTCGGCGACGTGCAGCACGACAGCGAGCGCGCGCTGGAAGAGGCCCGCCGGGCACGCGCGGAAGCGGCGAGCGGCGGCCGCGTCCCCGCGGATCCGACGGCGGAGCCCCCGGCGTCCCGGAGCGACCCCGCTCCGGAGGTCCCGAGCGACAGCGCCGTGGCGCGCGCGGGCGCTCCCGTCGAGACGCCGGCGGCCGCGCCGCTCCCGGTGAATCCGGAGGGCCGCGAGGAGCCGCCGGTCGCCGGCGCCAGCGCCGAGGAGGTCGCCGAGTACCGGGCGGCGCATGCGGCGTGGCGCAGCGGGGACCTCGACGGCTGCATTGACCGATTCAAGCGATTCCTGCAGACTCGCCCGGCTTCGCCGTACGCCGACGACGCGGCCTACTGGATGGCGGAGTGCCACTTCAAACAAGGCGACTACAAGTCGGCGATCCTCCGCTTCGATGACGTCGTCACACGCTATCCGGAAGGGGACAAGTCCGGCGACGCGCTCTACCGGCAGGGCGAGGCGTTGCTCAAGCTGGGCCCCGGGTACTCGAAGGCGGCGAGCAAGGCATTCGAGCGGGTCATCGAGGAATATCCGAACTCGCCGCGGGCCAGCGAGGCGAAGCGTCAGCTCGAACTGCTGGGCGCGGGCTGAGCAGATCAGACCGAACCGATCGCGTGGACACACGATCGGGTGAGACAACGGTAGGAGACGCGGCGCAGACCGCAGCGACGGGAGAGGCCGGGTGCGGAAGCGCGACCTCGAGAAGTTCAAGAAGATCCTGACGGAGCAGCGCGAGCAGCTCGCTGGCAACGCGAAGCGCGCGCTGAACGGGGACATCCACCTCGATCCCGACGACTTTCCGGACGAGATGGACTCCGCGTCGTCGGAGATCAACCTCTCCTTTACCGGGCGCTTGCGTGAGCGGGAGCGGCACCTGCTCGGCAAGATCGACCAGGCGCTCGCGAAGATCGAGGCCAACGAGTACGGGCTCTGCGAGAACTGCGGCGAAGAGATCGGGCTCAAGCGCCTCGAGGCGCGACCCGTCGCCGAGCTGTGCATCGACTGCAAGTCCGAGCAGGAGCGCCTCGAGCGGCGCATGGGCTGAGCCCGGTCGTGGGCTCGGCAGGCACGGACGCGGCGCTGGTTCTCGGCATCGAAAGTTCCTGCGACGAGATGGCCGCTGCGGTGCTGCGAGGCCGCACGGTGCTCGCGAGCATCGTGCACGGGCAGGCGGACGTCCACGCGCCGTACGGCGGCGTGGTGCCGGAGCTGGCCTCGCGCGATCACGCGCGCTGGATCTCGCAGGTCGTAGCGGCGGCGCTCGGCGAGGCGGGCGTCGCGCCGCAGGACCTCGACGGCGTCGCGGTCACGGCAGGACCCGGTCTGGTCGGATCGCTGTTGGTCGGTCTGTGCTTCGCGAAGGCGTTCGCGGCTCGTTTCGAGCTGCCGCTCGTCGGTGTCCATCACGTTGCGGGGCACCTGGCGTCGGCGGAGATCGCGGACCCCGGGCTGGCGCCTCCGTATCTGGGCCTGGTCGTGTCGGGGGGACACACGGCGCTGTACCGGATCGAAGCGGAAGGCGCGCCGGTGTTGCTCGGCGAGACGCGGGACGACGCGGTCGGCGAGGCCTTCGACAAGGTCGGCAAGCTGCTCGGCCTGTCGTATCCGGGCGGTCCGGCGCTGGCGCGTCTCGCCGAGACGGGCGACGAGACCGCCGTCGACCTCCCGCGTCCGATGCTCGCCGGGCCGGGTCTCGACTTCTCGTACAGCGGACTGAAGACGGCCGTGGCGATCGAAGTGGAGCGGCGCGAAGCGCTAGGGGGTGCACTGCCGGAGCGGGATCGCGCCGACGTCGCGGCGTCGTTCCAGGCGGCGGCGACCGACGCGCTCGTCGCGAAGGCGCGCCGCGCGCTCGCGCAGGAGGGGCTCGGATGTCTCGCCGTCGTCGGCGGCGTCGCAGCCAACCAGCGGCTGCGCGAGCGGCTGGCGGCCGCGGGTCGCCGCGATGGCTTCCGCGTGGTGTTCCCGCCGCTGGCACTGTGCACGGACAACGCGGCGATGATCGCGGCCGCCGGCGCGCGCCGGCTGGCCCGGGGCGAGCGCGACGACGCCGGGCTCGGTGCGTTCGCCCGGGCGCCCGTCTCGACGTGACGCTGCGCGCCGACGTGCGCGCGCTGCTCGCGCGCCGCGGGCTCGCCGCGCACCGCGACCGCGGGCAGAACTTCCTCGTCGACGCCGCCGTCGCCGATGCGATCGCCGATGCGGCCGGGCTCGCGCCGGGCGACGCGGTGATCGAGATCGGCCCGGGACTCGGCAGCCTCACCCGCGCGCTGGCAGCGCGCGCGGCGCACGTCGTGGCGATCGAGATCGACGCCGGCCTCGTGCGCGCGCTGGCGGAGGAGGGCGAGCTGCCGCCGCACGTGGAACTGGTGCACGCGGATGCGCTCGCCGTCGATCTGGCAGCGCTCGCGCGCCGGCTCGGGCCGGGCGCGCGCGTCGTCGCGAACCTGCCGTACTCGGCGTCGACGCCGATGCTGCGGCGGCTGCTCGATCTGCGCGGTCTGCTGGCGGGCTGGCTCGTGCTGGTGCAGCGCGAGATGGCGCTGCGCGTGCTGGCGCGGCCCGGCGAGCCCGACTACGGATCGCTCGCGGTCTTGCACGCGTTGTGCGTCCGCGTGGAGCGGATCCGCGACGTGCCACCGCACTGCTTCCATCCGGTGCCGAAGGTCACCTCGACGCTGGTCCGGGCCACTCCCCTCGAAGGGGGACCCTTCGCCGGCGCCGGTGGCGCGGAGGATCTGCTCTCGGTGGAGCGCATCGTGCGCGCCGCCTTCGGAAACCGGCGCAAGACGCTGGTCAACGCATTGCGGGCGGGTCTCGATCCCGCTCCTTCGGGGGAGGCGCTGCATGCCGTCCTGGCCCGGCTCGCGATCGACCCCCGGAGCCGCGCCGAGGCGCTCGCCCCGGATGCCCTCCTCGCGCTCGCCCGCGCGCTCGGCGGAGGCGGCGCGCCAGACCCACGAGCCGCGGCTTGATTTCGCGGTCCCGCTGCCCGTCACCGTCGTCGATCGCAGCGGGCAGCGCCGCCGCGAGTACGCGCTGAACCTGTCCCCGAGCGGGATCGGTCTGCACCTGCCGCGACCGCTCGCTGCGGGCGAGACCGTGCAGCTCGGGTTCGCGCTGCCGGACGGCAGCGCGACCATCGAGGCTCGGGCCCGGGTCGTGTGGGCGGAAGCGCCGCCGCGGGCGGCCCGCGCTCGCTTCCACGAGGTCGGCGTGCGCTTCGAGGGGCTCGGCGACCCGGCGCGCGCAGCGATCTTGCACTTCCTCGGGCACGCCGCGGGGCCCGGTTGACACGTCCGGATCGCCGTCCCATGCTCAGGAAGTCCGAACGGAACCGCGGCACGCGGTCCGCATCGAACTGGCTTCCGGCCGCCTGACAGAACGACAGAACGACAGACGCGAGACTGCAGAAAGCTGACGTAGAAACCCTGGTTGGTGCCAACGCTCGGATCCGCACGCTGCGGACCGAGACAGAGGTTCAGGCCATGTCATCCTACCCGCCTCCCCCCCCGGCGACCCACGTCGCCCCCTCCTGTCGAGAGCATCGCGTCACGGCGCGCTCGCTGGCCGCGCGCAAGCGGCGCGGCGAGAAGATCGCGATGCTGACCGCGTACGACTGCGCATTCGCGCGCATCTTCGACGGCGCCGGCATCGACCTGCTGCTGGTCGGAGACAGTCTCGGCAACGTCGTGCAGGGACACGACACCACGTTGCCGGTGACGCTCGACGAGGTCGTCTACCACACGCGCCTCGTCGCGCGCGCGTGTCAGCGCGCGATGGTCATCGGCGACATGCCGTTCGGCTCGTACCAGGTGTCGTCCGAGGACGCCGTGCGCAGCGCCATCCGTCTCGTCAAAGAAGGGGGCGCACAGGCGGTGAAGCTCGAAGGCGGCGTCGTCGCCGCCGAAGCGATCGCGCGGATCGCGCGCGCGGACATCCCGGTGATGGGGCACGTCGGCCTCACGCCGCAGTCGATCCACCGGATGGGCGGCTTCCGCGTGCAGGGCCGCACCGACGCGGAGCGCGCGCGCGTGCTCGCCGACGCGCAGGCCGTCGAGGACGCCGGCGCCTTCGCCGTCGTGCTCGAGGGCATGCCGGCGGATCTGGCGACCGACGTCACGCGCAAGCTGTCGATCCCGACGATCGGAATCGGCGCCGGGCCCGGCTGCGACGGCCAGGTGCTCGTGATGCACGACCTGCTCGGCCTCAGCGAATGGACGCCGAGCTTCGTCCGCTGCTACGCCGATCTCGGCGCGCAGGCCGCGAAGGCGGCGCGCGCCTTCGGCGAAGACGTCGCCGGCGGGAAATTTCCCGCCGAGGAACACTGCTACAAGGCGCGCTGATGGAGCTGCTTCGCACCGTGCAGGAGCTGCGCGCCTTCTCGGACGCGCAGCGCGGAGCGGGCCGGCGCGTGGCGCTGGTGCCCACGATGGGCGCGCTGCACGCCGGGCACCTCTCGCTGGTCGCGGAGGCGCAGCGGCGGGCCGACGCCATCGTCGTGTCGATCTTCGTCAACCCGACGCAGTTCGCGCCGCACGAGGATCTCGCGTCGTATCCGCGCACGCTCGATCGTGACCTCGAGAAGTGTCGCGCCGCAGGCGTCGACGCGGTCTTCGTCCCGGCGCCGGACGAGCTCTATCCGGGCGGCGCGCAGACCTTCATCGAGGTGACCGAGCTGGCGAAGCCGCTCTGCGGCACGTCGAGGCCGCATTTCTTCCGCGGCGTCGCCACCGTCGTCGCCAAGTTGCTGATCGCCGCGCGGCCCCATGTCGCCGTCTTCGGCGCCAAGGACTTCCAGCAGTTGCAGGTGGTTCGCAGGCTCGCGCGCGATCTGTTGCTCGACGTCGAGATCGTCGGTGCGCCGATCCTGCGCGATGCGGACGGGCTCGCGCTGTCGAGCCGCAACGTCTACCTCGACGCGGCGATGCGACGGCAGGCGCTCGTGCTCGTGCGGGCGCTCGATGCCGCCGAGGCCGCGGTGGCGAATGAGGAGCGCAGCGCGGCGGTGCTGCTCGAGATCGCCGGCAAGCAGATCGCCCGCGCGCCGGCCGCACAGCTCGACTACGCCGAGCTCCGCGATCCCGAGACGCTCGAGGCCGTCCAGCAGATCACCGGTCCGACGCTGCTGGCGTTGGCCGCGACGTTCCCGGCGGCCGAGGCCGGCCGTGTCCGCTTGATCGACAACCGCGTGTTGCGGCCCCCTGTCGCCTCGGTGGCGCCTGGGCACGACCCCCAGTCGCGAGGCACCCCCCGATGACCCGTACGATGCTGAAGTCCAAGATCCACCGCGCCACCGTGACCGAGGCGAATCTCGAGTACGAGGGCAGCGTCTCGATCGACACGGATCTGCTGGAGGCGGCGGACATCCTCCCTTACGAGGCGGTGGATATCTGGGACTGCACGAACGGCGCGCGCCTGCGTACGTACGCGATCCCCGGCGAGGCGGGCTCCGGCGAGATCTGCGTCAACGGCGCCGCGGCCCATCGGATCAAGCCGCACGACGTCATCATCATCGCGAGCTGGGCCGACGTCGACGAGGCGGACGTACGGACCTGGAAGGCCCGGCGAGTCTTCGTCGACGCGCAAAACCGCATCCGCGACTGACGAGCGCAGGCTGTGAAAGCTGGGGACGTTCCTTGCGTTCCGTTGGGTCCCAACGGAACGCAAGGAACGTCCCCAGCTTTCACGTCCCCTCCGTTCCGGCGTTGGCGCGACGGACTTCACGAGGAATCCGGGCTAGCTTCTCGCGTCGATGGCAGAGGTCGGGCGGAAGCTCGTCGCGCAGAACCGGCGGGCACGCCACGAGTACGAGATCCTGGATACGGTCGAGGCGGGCATCGTGCTGCTGGGGCCGGAGGTGAAGTCGCTGCGGCAGGGGAAGGTCAGCCTCGCCGATGCGTACGCCACGGTGCGGCGCAGCGAGCTGTGGCTGCTGAACGTGCACATCAGTCCGTACGAGCAGGCCGGCCGCGAGAACCCGAATCCGCGCCGCGAACGCAAGCTGCTGGCGCACCGGGCGGAGATCTCGAAGCTGGCGGGACAGATCGCGGAGCGCGGCCTCACGCTGGTGCCGCTGTCGCTGTACTTCCAGGACGGTCGCGCGAAGGTCGAGCTGGGCCTCGCGCGCGGCAAGCGCCGCTACGACAAGCGCCAGGCGATCCGCAAACGCGAGGAGGATCGCGAGATCGACCGCGTGCTGCGGCGCGGGCGGCGCGGATGAGAACCCGCGCACCGGCGCTCGTCGTCGCGGTCGCGCTCGCTGCGAGCGCTTGCGCGAACTACGCGGAGCCGTCGCGCGAGGCGTTCCTGCCGAGCCGCTACGACTACGACGCGTTCCGCGCCGCGCATCCGGAGCTCGCCGACCAGGTGCTCGAGCCGAACTACCTGCCGTTCATGGCGCACCGGATGGAACTCGAGGGCCAGAAGGAAGACGTGCTCGTCTTCTGTCGGTGGGACGAGGGTCGCTTTCCGCTGAAGGTGCACGTCGAACCGCCGAGCATCCTCCCCGAGCTGCAGAACGAACTCGATCCCCAGGAGCCGGACGTCTTCGTCGAGGCCGCCTGGCGCGCGCTCGAGAACTGGCAGCAGTCGGTGGCCGGCGTCCCGACGTTCCGGCGCGCCGAGAGCTGGACCGACGCCGATCTGCGCATCGAGCTGGTGGGCGAGCAGGGGCCGGCTCCGCAGGACGGCGTCCAGGTGCTCGGGACGACATCGCTGGCCCGGGCGTGTCGCGTCAAGGGACGCAGCCTCATCCCGAATCGGCTCGATGTGAGCTTCCGCGTGCCGGTGATCCGGCTCTACCTCGCCGATCAGCACGGGCTGCTGCTGCCGGACCAGATCGAGCGCAACGTTCTGCACGAGATCGGCCACGCGCTGGGCATGAAGGGCCACAGCCCGATCCCCGCCGACCTGATGTACGAGGTCGCCCGGGATCGCCGCGTGTCGAAGCTCTCGCGGCAGGACACGAACTCGTTCCGCACGCTCTACACGGTTCCCAACGGCACGATCTATGCGCGGGTTCCGCGCGCCAGCGCCGCGGCACGCCCGGCGCCCGAAGCGCCGGTCGGGCCCGTCCAGCTCTCGGACAATGCCTACGTCGACTCCCGCCTCGGCTACTCGCTGCACGTGCCGCCCGGCTGGCGCCTGATTCCGGCGCGTCGCGGTGTCGTGGCGATCGACGGGCTGTCCTGGGACTACGAGGGCTCGTTCCAGATCATCGTGCACAGCTATCCGACGATCGCTGCGTACGTCCGCCGCCACGGCCGAGGCCACGTGCGCGACGGCCAGCTGGTGGCGCAGCAGCCGTTGCTCGTCGCCGGGCAGCCGGCGTTCCACATCCGCGTGGCGCAGCACGAGGGTACGCTGGTCGAGGATCACATCTTCGTCGAGACCGGCGACGGGCGCGTGCTCGTCGTGATCCAGGAGGCGCCGGCAGACCTTCGAGCCGGCTTCGCGCCGTGGTTCGACGCGATGCTCGCCTCGTTGCAGATCCTCCCGTCCGAGCTGCCGGGGCTGCCGAGTCCGGCCCGAACGCCGAAAGTCGGCCGGCACGGCGCGTCCGTCGAGCGCTGAATCCGCTTTTCGTCTGCGCGTCAATCCGCCGGCGCGAACTTCTCGAAACGCGCCTTGTCGAGCGCCTTGAAGTAGGCGTCCTCGGGCCGGATCGTGCCCGCCTGGACCAGCGCGAACAGCGCATCGTCCATCGTCTGCATGCCGACGTTCTTGCCGGACTGGATGATGTTGAGCAGCATCGGCGTGTTGCCCTCGCGGATCACGTTGGCGAGGCCGCTGGTCCGGATCAATACTTCGTTCGCCGCGCAGCGGCCCTTGCCGTCCGCCGTCCGCAGCAGCTGCTGCGACACGACGCCGGCCAGTGATTCGGAGAGCGACAATCTCGCCTGCGGCTGCTCGTCGGCCGGGAAGGCATCGATGACGCGGTCGATGGTCTTGGCGGCGCCGTTGGTGTGCAGCGTGCCGAACACCAGCGCGCCCATCTCGGCGGCGGTCAGCGCGAGCGAGATCGTGTCGTAGTCGCGCATCTCGCCGACGAGGATCACGTCGGCGTCCTCGCGCAGCGCCGCCCGCAGGGCCGGTGCGAAGCCGCCGGTATGGATGCCGACCTCGCGGTGCGAGAACACGCACTGCTTGTTGGGATGCACGAACTCGATCGGGTCCTCGATCGTCAGCACGTGCTTCGCATAGCTCTCGTTGATCTCGTTGATGATCGCGGCCAGCGTCGTCGACTTGCCCGAACCGGTGGGGCCCGTGACCAGCACCAGCCCGCGGTCGAGGTGGGAGAACCGGTGGATCGACTGCGGCAGCGCGAGCTGCTCGAGCGTCAGGATCTCCTCGGGAATGATCCGGAACACCGCGCCGGCGCCGTGTTCCTGCGCGAAGTAGTTGGCGCGGAAGCGGGCCACGCCGGGGATGCCGTAGGCGAAGTCGAGATCGTGTTCCTGCTGGTAGCTCTGCCACTGCTCGGGGGTCGTGATCTCGCGCAGCAGCGCCTGGACCGCGGCGTCGTCGAGCACCGCTTCGCCGTCGAGCGGCGTCAGGGAACCCTTGCGGCGCATGCGCGGTGGCTGGCCGGCCGTGATGTGCAGGTCCGAGCCGTCCTTCTCGCGCAGCGACGTCAGCATCGCTTCGAGTCGTCCCATCAGGCTGCGCCTCCCGCGCCGCCGAAGCGCTTCGGATCGTCGCAGTGGCGGCGCGCCTCCTCCTGGCTGATGACGCCGCTCTTCACGAGCTGCTCGAGCGACCCGTCGAGCAGACACATGCCCTGGGCGGCGCCGGTCTGCAGGATCGAGCGGACCTGGAAGGTCTTGTTCTCGCGGACCAGGTTCGAGATCGCCTTGTTGACGACCAGCACCTCGAGCGCCGGCACCCGGCCCTGACCGTCGGCGCGGCGGACCAGGCGCTGCGACACCACGGCCCGCAGCGACTCCGACAGCATCGTGCGCACCTGATTCTGCTGGTCCGGCGGGAACACCCCGATCAGGCGGTCGATCGTGCGGATGGTGCTGTTGGTGTGCAGCGTTGCGAGGACGAAGTGACCGGTCTCGGCGGCCGTCAGCGCCAGCGAGATCGTCTCGAGATCGCGCAGCTCGCCGATCGCGATCACGTCGGGATCCTCGCGCAGCGCCGCCCGCAGCGCGCGCGCGAAGGTTTCCGTATGCGAACGGACCTGGCGTTGATTGACCAGGCAGCGCTTCGACGTGTGCAGCACCTCGATCGGATCCTCGATCGAGAGGATGTGGTCCGTGCGCTCCTCGTTCACGAGGTTCAGGAACGCCGCCATCGTCGAGGACTTGCCGCAGCCGGCGGGGCCGGTGACGAGCACCATGCCCTGGTGATAGTTCGTGAGTCTCGCGAGCGTGTTCGGAAGCCCCAGCTCGTCGAGTGACGGCGGCTGCGCCGGGACGACGCGGAACACGCCGTCGAGACCGCGTTGCTGGCGATAGATGCTCGCGCGGAAGCGCCCGACGCCGGCGAGCGTATAGGCGAGATCGATCTGGCCGTCGGCGTCGAGCGCGGCCTTCTGCTCGTCGGTGAGGGCGGCGCGGAGCATCGCCCCGGCGCGGTCCGCGGGGAGGGGCGTGTCGCTCTGGCGCACCAGCTCTCCGTGGAGGCGCCAGCGCGGCGGAGCGCCACTGTGGAGGTGGAGGTCCGAGACGCCCGCCGCGACGCCCGCGCGGAGGATGGCGTGCAGCGCGTCGATGGATCTGCTGGCCGGGATGGCGGTCGTCGGCGCCGTGGCCGGGGACGGCGGAGCGCGGCGGGGCGCTGGTTGCGGCGGAGCAGTCGCAGCCGGCCGGACGGTGGCCCGCGCGCTGCCCGGCTCGGGTTCTGGCACGGCAGCGGCGACGACGGCATCGGCCCGCTTGGCGGCCTGCTTCGCGCGCACCTGCTCCTGTGCGGCGAGCAGCTTCTTCAGCTGCGCCTCCGAGATCCAGCCCTTGTCGACGAAGATCTGGCCGAGTCGCACGCGACTCCCGCCTCGTCCCTGCTCGTCGCATGCCTCGGCGAGCTGAGCAGGAGTCAGCAGCTTCGTGTGGACCGCAATGCGGCCGAGCAGCGCGTCGTTGTCGGGCGGAGGCGGAGCCATGGTCGGCTCCTCATCGGCCGCGAGCGCCATCGGGTTGATGGCGAGCGGGTCCGCGTGCTCGGTGCACACGAACTCCCCTGGGGACCGGCTTTTCTCCGTGAGCCGAGGCGTCAGAAGTCGAAGCGGATCTCGAGACCGACCTCGTCGGTCGAGCCGAAGGCCTGGACCTCGAAGTCGCGCTCGCTGACCTCGCCGCGGAGCTGGAAGCCGAGGCCTGGCGAGCCGGAGACGATCGGCCCGTAGAGCCGCATCTTCAGCGGCTGCTCCGCGACCTCGATGTCCTGGCGGTACTCGATGCCCCGAGCGAGATGGAGGCGGAAGCGACTGCGCAGCGACTGCTCGGTCGGCGTCGCAGCCGCGGTCGGCTCGTCTGACAGCGACTGCTCGAGCGTCGCGAGGATCTCCTGCCCGCGGGTCTTGCGCTGCCGGAACGGGATCCAGCTGCCGGCGTTGACGCCATCCTCGATCGCCTCGAGAAGCTCGCGAGCCGCGACGCCACGCGCCCGATCCGCGTCCGACGCGCCGTGGCTCCCCGAGCGCCGTCGCCAGTCGTCGTTGTCGCGTGGATTCGCTCGGAAGCCGTCCCCGTTGCCGCCGTAGCGATCGTCGTCTCCGAAGATGCTGCTGACGGAGAGGCCATCGGCCCGGACGGGTATGGCGGCGAAGAAGAGTCCGAGGATCAGGATCACGGTCGGAAGCGCGTACGTGAAGAAGGGCATGATCACCGACCTCCCCCCCTCCCGGTGTTGGCGGACACGCAAACGAAGATGCAATCCACATGCCACAGAACCGTGTCGATCGGGGGCGCCCCCGCCCGTAACGCGCGTCCGCGCGGGCGTTCGTTGCAGGGCTTCAGCAGGGCCGAGGGAAGCCGTTTTCCCAGAATGGAGAGGCGGCGATCCCAGTTGCCGCCGGGCTGCCGATGGCCGCGAAAGGGCTCGTTGACGCACACGCGCGCTGCGTCATCGATCCGATGACGACTTCGGAATCGAGTCCGAACTTCGTTCCCTCGCGAGCGATTCCGCGCCCCGGGCCCCGAGTCCTACGATGGAGCGGCCGAGGAGGTTAGGCGACGGTTCCGAGGCGATGCACCGAACCGCTGGACTTTCACGCAACCGGGCGATTCCCTGTTGCGCATCGTGAGGGTGAGAGCAGAGCATCGCGGTCCGGCGCGGCTCGGATCCGATCGCGTCCGCGGCGGGCCGGCGGGCATCGTCCCGCGGATCCGCATCCGGGAGATCGATCTCTTCGAGCGGCCCGTGGATTTCCGGATGCCCTTCCGCTTCGGGGCGGCGGTCGTCCATCGGGCTTCGCAGGCATTCGTTCGGCTGCGGATCGAGGACACGGCGGGTCGCAGTGCCATTGGCCACGGCGCTGAGCTTCTCGTCCCCTATTGGTTCGACAAGGATCCGGGCAGGTCGCCCGCCGAGCATGGCGAGCGGCTGCGGCAGTCTCTCGTGCTCGCGACCGCCGTGGCGAGAGACGGCACCGATTGCACGCCAGCGTTCGCGCTGTCCCGCGCCTGGCGTGAGGCGCTGCGCCGCCCCGCGCGGGAGCACGCATTGCCGCCGCTGCTCGCGGGGCTCGGGCCGGCGTTGCTCGAACGCGCCCTGCTCGACGCGGTCTGCCGGCTGCTCGATGCCCCGTTCGAGCGCGCGCTTCGGGCGAACGCCTTCGGTCTCGACTTCGCGCAGGGCGCCTTCGCCGACCTGCGGGCATTGGATATCGGGCGCTTCCTCGCGCGGCTGCGCGGTTCCTCCGAGATCGCCGTTCGCCACACCGTCGGCCTCGCCGATCCGATCCGGCGTGAGGACGCGGCCGACGGGGGCGCCGACGCGATGGTCGACGACGGCCTGCCGGAGAGTCTCGAGGAGGCAATCGAGGTCTGGCGGCCTCGATACTTCAAGGTCAAGGTGGCCGGGGCCAGCCGTTCCGACGCGACGCGGCTGATCGAGATCGCGGCGTTGCTCGACGAGGCTGCGCCGGACAGCGTCGTGACGCTCGATGGCAACGAGAGCTTCGCGGATGTCGACGCCGCCCTCGCGCTCGTCGCGTCCGTCGAGGACGAGCCGCGGCTCGCGCGCTTCGCCGAGCGGATCCTCTACTTCGAACAACCGCTGCCGCGCGCCCGGGCGCTCGAGACGGACGTGCGGTTGCTGGCGGCTCGCCTGCCTGTCGTCATCGATGAGTCCGACGACGACGACGATGCGTTCCTCGCCGCGCGCGCCGCCGGATATGCGGGGGTGTCGATCAAGGCGTGCAAGGGGGTCCTCCGCGCGGTCGGAAACGCGGCCCGCTGCGCAGTGTGGAACGCGGAGGCCGGACGGGACGCCCGCTGGTTCGTCTCGGCCGAGGACCTGACGACGCAGGTGGGACTCGGTGTCCAGCAGGATCTCGCAATGGCCACCATGCTCGGCTGCGCCCACGCCGAGCGCAACGGGCACTGGTACGTCGGAGGCATGCCGGGCGTGTCCGAAGCTGAGCAATGTCGTTTCGCTGCCGCGCACCCGGATCTCTACGAGTTCGGGCCGGCGGGCATCCGGCTGCGGATCGTCGAGGGTCGCATCTCGCTTGCGTCGCTCGGCGGGGTCGGGTTCGCCACCTCGGCGCTGCCGGATCTGGCGTCGATGGCGCTGCTCCGCGGCCCCGATCCGTCGGACCCTCCCCCGCGATGAAGCCCCTCGTGCTGATCGTGCCGGCGCCGCGCACCCTGTCGATGATCGCCGGCGACGAGGATCTCGCGTGGCTCTCCGAACGCGCCGACGTCGTGATCCACGAGGGGGGGGCCGCACCGGAGGACCTCGTCGAGCGCTGCCTGCCGGCCTTGACGATCGTGCTCGGGCAGGTTCCGATGCCCGCCGCGCGCCTGGTGCGGGCGCCGCAGCTGCGCGCCTACATCAACGTCAAGGGCAACTGGGAGCCGAACGTCGACTACGCGGCGTGCCTTCGACACGGCATCGAGGTGCTCTCGATCGCGCCGGCCATGGCGCCCGCCGTCGCCGAGATGGCGCTCGCGATGGCGCTCGATCTCGCGCGGGGTGTGACGTTGGCGGATCGCGCCTTTCGCGCCGGTGTCGAACGCTGGGGCATCGCCGGAAACCTCGAGTCGTTCCTGCTGCGGGATGCGGCGGTCGGGATGATCGGCTTCGGCAACCTCGGGCGTGCCCTGCGCCCGCTGCTGGCGCCCTTCCGTTGCCGCGTTGCGGTCTACGACCCCTGGCTCTCGCCCGTCTACCTGGCCGAGTACGACTGCCGGGCGGCTGCGCTCGACGACGTTCTCGCTTCGTCGAAGGTGTTGTTCGTGCTCGCCGGGGTGACGAGCGAGAACGAAGGCTTCCTCGGCCGCACGCAGCTCGGGCGGATCCGGCCGGATGCTGCCGTGGTGCTGATCAGCCGCGCGGAAGTCGTGGACTTCGAGGCATTCGTCGAGTTGGCCGAGGCAGGTCGCTTTCGCGCCGCCATCGATGTGTTCCCGTACGAGCCTCTTGCGCTAGATGATCCCGTTCGCCGGGCTCAGCGCTCGCTGCTGTCCTCCCATCGCGCCGGCGGAGTTCCCGAGTCCTACGCGCGGATCCGCGAGATGTTGTGGGAGGACGTGAGGTTGCTGCTCGCCGGCTTGCCCCCGATCCGACTGCAAAGAGCCCAGGCCGCGACCGCGGCGTGCCAGAGGAGTCGCTGACGCGATGCCCCCCGTGCGCTTCGCTGTCATCGGCATCGATCATGTTCACGTCTTCGGCATGGTCGTCGCGCTGCGCGAAGCGGGCGCCGAGTTCGCAGCCTTCGATGCGCTCGATTCGCCGCTTACCGGGGGATTCGAGAAGGTCTTCCCGCACGTCGAGCGCGTGCCGGATCGACGAGCGATCCTCGAGGATCCGCGCATCGAGCTGGTCGTTTGCGCCGCCGTTCCGAATCGCCGTGCGGGGCTCGCCGCCGAGGCGATGCGCCACGGCAAGGACGTCTGGGTCGACAAACCGGCGGCCCTCACGCGCGAGGATCTCGCGGCTCTGCGCCAAGCGCAAAGCGAGGGGGATCGCCGGTTCTGCGTGTACTTCTCGGAGCGCGTCGCGAGTCGCGCAAGCGAACGTGCGCTGGCGCTGGTGCGCGCCGGCGCGATCGGCCGGCCCCTCCAGATGACCGTGTTCGGCCCGCACCAGCTCGGTCTGGTCCCGCGTCCGGACTGGTTCTGGGACCCCGACCGCGCGGGCGGCATTCTCGTCGATCTGGCCTCGCACGCGATCGACCAGTTCCTGTGTCTGTTCGGCCCGGACGACGTCACGATCGCGGCGGCGCAGACGGCCAATCGAGGGCACCCGGAGCGCAGCGGATTCGAGGACATCGGCGAAATCCTGCTGCAGACGCCCGCTGCCAGCGGCTATGTGCGGGTCGACTGGTACACCCCTGCCGGTCTCGGGACGTGGGGAGACGGCCGCCTGTTCGTGCTCGGCAACGAGGGATCGCTGGAGGCTCGCAAGTATTGCGATCCCGCTGGGCGCTCCGGCGCCGACCATCTCCTGCTCGTCGACGGGCGCGAGACCCGTCACTTCGATTGTTCGGCGGACCCATTGCCATTCGCCGCGCAGCTCGTTCGCGATCTCCGCGAGCGCAGTGAAACGGCCATGTCGGCTTCCCACGCTTTGCGCGTCAGCGAGCTGGCGATCGTTGCGCAGGAGCGCGCGAAGCAGCCGATTCGTTCGGCCGCGCAAGAGTCAAGCGGCTCGCTCGTACGGCGTCGCGTCGAGCTCGAGTCCAGCGGTTTCCGGCAATCCGACGACGAGCAGGGCCGCCGTCGGCATCGTCGCGAGAACCAGCGCCAGCACCGCGGCTCCCATCGTTCCGAGTAGCGGCGCGAGCGCACTCGCACCGAGCATCGCGACGACGAAGCCGGTCCCGGAGGCGACGGCCAGCCATCCGCCGAGCCCTCCGCGAAGCCGAGCCGGGAACAGCTCGGTTGCGAGCGAACGGAACGCGACGGTTGCGACGTGGCCGCCGAGGCCGAGCGCGGCGAAGGAGAGCGCGAGCGCGAGCGCTCCGACCCGCGCCGTCGGTCCGTAGTAGCCGCACGCACCGGCGGTGGCGACGGCCGTTCCGATGGCGAATGCGACGCGCCGGCCGAACCGATCGGCCAGCGCGCTACCGGCGCGGAAGCCGGCCAGGCTGACGATTCCTCCGACGAGGAGGATCGCGAGCGCGCGGCGTGGGTCGAGTCCGAGCTCCCGGACCGCGTGATAGAACAGCCAGGTGCGGACGGCCGTTTCGCTCGCGTGGACGCAGACCATGGCGAGCATCAAGCGCAGCGCGCGCCCTCGCCACGCGCCGCGGAAGAGGTCCGAGAGGCGCGTGTGAGACGTCTCGCCGCGTTGCTGAGCGGCTCGCCACGCGGCGCTCTCGAGCAGGCCCCGGCGCGCCCAGGGCCACGCCAGAGCCGGCAGGGCTGCCGCGGCCCAGACCCATCGCCACGAGCCGGGCGTCGTGGCCAACAGGGCGGCCAGCACCAGCGGCAGCGCCGTCGCTGCGGTGTAGGCGAGTCCCGCATGTCCGTGGGCTCGCGCACGATCGACACTCGCCAGCGTCTCGGCAAGCGAGACCGACACCGTCGAGAGCAGAGTCGTTCCGAACGCATACGCTGCGATCTGGGCCGCGACGTAGAGTTCCATCGACGGAGCAAGGGCTGTCGCGAGGGCGGCTACCGGGAGCCCGGTGAGGCACACGAGCAGCACGCTGCGTCGGCCGAGGCGATCGACGGATCGCCCGAGCGCGAGCGCGCCGAGCGCCGAACAGCCGATCCATCCGAGCGCCCGGCCGATCTCGGCGTCGCTCAGCGCAAAGCTTTCCGCAAGCAATGGCGCCACGGCTCCTTGCGCGCCGTAGAAGGCGCCCCACCAGGCGACCGCGAACAGCAGCGGCGCGTGCGACGGAGCGGAAGCTGCTCGCCGCGCACGCTTCTTCGCGGGAGCCGTCAGGCGCAGGCCTCGGCGGCCGGAGCGGCCCACAGCAGACGCGCAGCCAGCGACGAACGCCGGTGCAGCCGGATCGCCTTTCCGTAGTGGCGGAGAAGCCGGCGGGTCTCCGCGGTCCACGTGCACTCCTCGGCGCGCTTGCGTGCGTTCCGGGCGAGGAAGCGGCGGCGGCCCCTCTGCGCGAGCAGATCGCGAATCGACTCGACGAGGTCGTCCGGTCGCTCGGGGTCGTACAGGATCCCGTCTTCGTCGTGCTCGACGAGATCGGGAATCCCGCCGGCGCGCGCTGCCACCACCGGCGTTCCGGCGCTCATCGCCTCCATCACGACGAAACCGAGAGTTTCCGTTTGCGAGGGCATCACGAAGAGGTCCGCGCTGGCGAACGCCGTCGCCAGTTCCTCTCCGCGCAGGAAGCCCGCGAAGTGGGTCGGCGTCCCCGCGAAGACCCGTTCGAGCCGCGGGCGGCCGGGACCGTCGCCGACCAGCGCCAGCCGGACGCCCGGGAGCGCGTCGAGCACCCAGGCGAGCGACTCGAGACTCTTTTCCGGGGAGAGCCGTCCGGCGTAGAGCAGCAGCGGCGCGTCGGGTCGTCCGTCGCACAGCCGATCGCGCATCGCGAGCGAGCGCCGCTCCGGGTGAAACAGGTCCGTGTCGACTCCTCCCCGCCACAGACCGACGTTCCAGATGCCATGCGACAGCAGTTCGTTGCGCGTATGGCGGGACGGTGTGAGGTTCAGCGTCGCCGCATTGTGGACGGTCCGGATCAACGGCCAGGCGGCAGGCTGCGCCCAGCCGAGACCGTGCAGCGGCATGTAGCCGGGCAGGTCGGTGTGGTAGGAGGCAACGATCGGCAATCGCAGCGCCTTGGCCGCGAGGATCCCCCAGATGCCGAGGCACGCGGGACCCACCGCGTGCACGACGTCCGGGCGGAAGCGAGCGAGCTCCCAGGCGATCCGAGGATCCGGAAGTGTCGCGCGCAGCTCGGGGTACGGCGGGAAGGGGAGACCGGGCACGCGCACGACCCGCGCCCCGCCGTGCTCGGCCACTGCCGTCTCTGGTGCGAACACGAGGACCTCGTGTCCGGCGCTCGTCATGCACTCGATCGTGTTGCGTAGGCGATTGGTGATCCCATCGATTTTCGGCAGAAACACTTCGGAGAAGATCGCGATCCGCATCGGCGTTCCCCCTTGCTGCGCAAGAGCACCGCGTGCTCCGCGAGGCCGTACGAGCAGACTACGGGGGGAATCGGTCCGGCCCGTTTCGGACCGAGGTCGATCGTACGAGGATTGCTCGACGAGGAAGTCTCGATCGTGTCGCAATCTCGTGACGAAGCGGCGGCTCTGGATCAAATCGAGAAGCGACTTCCCTTGCGCCAGCCGAGCTGTTGCAGCCGGGCATACACACCCGGTGCCAGTGCGAACAGCAGCTTGAGCGCGCGAAACGAAAGCGGCTCGCCCCACGTTCCGACCCAATGGTCGGTTTCGATCCAGCGGGCGATCGCGTGCGCCACGCGTTCCGCCTCCGGCGCGCGCTCGCAACGACGGCGACGCAGCGCGATTCCGCGCTCACCGAGCCGCAGCGCGGGTGCCCACGACAGCGGGCCCCGAATCACGCCTGGCCGGTATAGCCGCAGGCGGAGCAGCGGATCGCGCCCGTAAGCGATCGGCGCGGTGCCAGTGAAGAAGTGGTGCAGAGCGATCTTCGACGCGTGATACACCGGTCCGAAGCTCGACGGCATGCCATCGGCGATCGAGCCGATCGCCACGACATCGAGCCGGCGGTCGCGTCGTTTCTCTGCGGCCGCCAGCGCGAACAAGGAGGGAAAGATCGCGTTGATGCGGTAGATGTCGCTCGTCTGTTTCGGGAGCGGAAGGCCCCCGTCGCCGATGGCCGTCTCGATCTGCGCCGCGTTCAGGATCACGACGTCCGGATCCTCGTTCAGCAGCTTCTGCGCGTCCGCAAGATCTTGTTGCGTGTTCGCCACCAGACGCGAGCAAGCTGTGCACGCCTCGGCCGAGGCCTGCCGAGAGACGCCGACGACCTCCCAGCCGAGCGCCTGGTAGTGTCGCCCGAGCGCTGCGCCGAGCGTTCCCGAGATTCCGGTGATGAGTACACGCTTCATGGCAGCTCTCCGCCGAGACGGGCCGCCACGCGCAGGGCGTTCGCGGTGATCGTCAGTGCCGGTCCGACGCCGAGTGACGTCGGAAGCGCACTGCCGTCGGCGACGAACAGGTTCTCGATGCCGTGAACGCGCCCGTCCGCGGCGACGACGGAGTTCGCGGGGTCGATTCCCATCCGGCACGTGCCGACCTGATGAGCCGCGTGGGCATGGGCGTCGACCGCAACGTGTCCTGGCACGGCGAGGGCGCCCGCGCGGCGGAGCCATCGCCGCATCTCGCCGAGCAACCAGCGCGCGCGGAATTCGTCGTATCGATCGAAGCGGCGATCGAGCCGAATCCTTCCGTCGCCGGCGATCGTCACGCGGTTGTCGCGCCGTGGCAGGTCCTCGATCGTGCCCGCGAAGACCAGCGCACGATCCTGGACGAGACGCGCGAACGCAGAGGGGATCGGCACCGGCGCATGCTCCCGCAGCGACAGCGGACCGGGGATCGGCACGCTCTGCACGAGCCCGAGCTTGTGCGGGAAGTCTTCGCGGCCGAGGTAGAGGTCCGACAGCGCGAGCTGCTTGACGAAGCGCCGTGCCCCATCGGTACGCCGGGCGAACAGCGCGACGGCCAGCGCGCCGAGGTGCTGCATGTGGTTGCGGCCGACCTGATCGCTGGCGCCGGCGAGGCCCGAGCACAGCAGCAGCACCGGCGAGCCGATCGCGCCGCCCGCGACGACGAAGGCGGACGCGCGGATCTCGTCGGTCGCGCCGGTCCGAAGGTGGTGCACTCGCAGCCGACGCACTCGTCCCCGGTCGTGGACGAGCGCGAGCGCCTCGCAGTCGGCCCAGATCGTCGCGCCGCCGCGCGCGGCGGCAGGATCGATCGTCACCGAGGCGCTCGACGCGCGGGCGCCGGTCGGACATACGAAGCCGGGACAGGCCGCGCACCCCAGGCAGCGATCCGGGTCGATTGCGAGCGGCATCGCGAACGGCGCGAGGCCCTGTGCGCGCAGCCGGGCGGCGAGCCGTTGGTTCGCCGGCGCGAGCGGCGGGAGCGAGGCCTTGTAGGGATGGCGCCGGCGTTCCAGGTGGGGCGTCGTCTGGGTCGCATCGCCGGCGACCCGGAACAGTTCCTCGGCGCGGTCGTAGAACGGCGCCAGCTCGTCGTACGAGACGGGCCAGTCCCATAGCGACCGCGGCAGGCGGTCTCCGTAGCAACGGCCCGGCGAGAAGTCCGCTCGGCCCGGTCGCAGCAACGCGGCGCCATACAGAGCCGTGCTGCCGCCGACGAGACTGCCGGTGACGAGACGGGCCGGCGCGCCGTTGAGCACGAGCGGCCGGTCGTCGGCGGCGACGCGCTCGAGCAGCATGCGGCGCTCGTCGCGTTCGTCATCGACCGCGAGCCGGCGCGGTCCGCGTTCGACGACGAGCACCCGGCGCCCGGCCTCGGCGAGCGCGTGCGTCGCGGCGCCGCCGCCGGCGCCGCTCCCGATCACGACGACGTCGTAGTCCACGCCCTCTTTTTCGCCCCCACGCCTGTGCAGCGAAACACGCGCCGGCGACGGCACGGTGACGTTCCGGCGAGGAAGCCGAGGCAAACGGTGCGGCGCGGCCCTGCCGCGTCCTGCGGTAGTCTCTCCGGTCTCGGCAGCCCCACCCAGGAGACGCCATGGCCATCGACTTCCGCTTCCCCGAAGAGATCGAGCTGGTCCGCACCAAGGTCCGCGAGTTCTGCGAACAGGTCGTGCGGCCGGCGGAGAAGGAGATCGCCGAGCACGAGGGCGAGCGGAAGGTGCTGGTGGAGCAGGTGATTCGGATGCGCCGCGCGGCGCAGGAGTGGGGTCTGTGGCTGCCGCACATGCCCGAGGAATGGGGCGGCATGGGACTCGGCCACGTCGCGATGGCGGCCGTTGCCGCGGAGGCGGCGAAGACCCGCTTCGGGCCGTTCGCGCTGAACGCGCAGGCGCCCGACGAGGGCAATATGCACACCCTCCTGCACTGGGCGACGCCGGAGCAGAAGGAGAAGTACCTGAAGCCGCTGTGCGACGGACGCGCGCGCTCGTGCTTCGCGATGACGGAGCCGGAGGTTGCGGGCTCGGATCCTACGCTGATCCAGACGCGCGCGGTGGAGCGCGATGATCACTGGCAGATCGACGGCCACAAGTGGTTCATCTCCGGCGCCCACGGCGCGCAATTCGCCATCCTGATCGCGCGCACGGAGGACGACCCCGACGTGCCGCAGGCGTGCAACAGCGCCTTCCTCGTCGACCTTCCGAGCGAAGGCTGGGAGATCGTCCGCGACATCCACACGATGAGCGGCAGCCACAACCACTGCGAGATCCGCATCACGAACCTGCGCGTGCCGAAGGAGAACCTGCTCGGCGGTCGCGCGCAGGGGCACCGGCTCGGTCAGGCGCGGCTCGGGCCGGCGCGGCTCGCCCACTGCATGCGCTGGCTCGGGCAGGCGCAGGTGGCGCTCGAGATGATGATCCAGCGTGCGATGGGACGCTTCGCGCACGGCTCGCTGCTGGCCGAGAAGCAGGGCATCCAGTGGATGATCGCCGACAGCACGATGGAGCTGTACCAGTGCAAGCTGATGGTGCTGCACGCCGCGTACAAGATCGATCGCGGCGAGGATTTCAAGAGCGAGGTGTCGATGGCCAAGCACTTCGTCGCGGGCGCGCTGAACCGCATCATCGACCGCGCGATCCAGGTGCACGGCGCGCTCGGCTACTCGACGGACACGCCGCTCGCGCAGATGGCGCAGCAGGCGCGCTGGGCGCGCTTCGCCGACGGCGCCGACGAGGTCCACCAGTGGCGGATCGCGCAGCGCGCGATCGAGGCCTACACGAGGACCGGAAGCGTGGGGCCAGCGGCCGGCGATCTGCCGCTCTGACACGGTTGCCAGAGACGACCGGTAAGAGTCCCCGCGCCCTCCTTACGGCTCATTCGACGAGTGCGCGCACGGAGCTGATCGTTGCGGGAATCGAACTCACCAGCACGACGGCGAGCACCGCCGGCACGACGAAGCGCAGCAGCGCGCGCCACAGGAAGAACCAGCGCACGCGCCCGGCGCCGGCGGCCAGCTCGGCTTCGGGATCCGCCATCGACCAGCCGACGAACAGCGAGATCGCGAGGCCGCCGACGATCAGCAACACGTTGCCGGCGATCTGGTCCATCACGCCGAGCACCGCCAGGTCCAGCGCCGCCGCGATTCCGATCGCGCCCACCAGTGCGCCGAGCGCGAGCGCGGCAACGGGTCGCGACCAGCCGCGATCCACGGCGCTCGACACCACCACCTCGAGCAGCGAGATCGCCGACGTGAGCGCGCCGACCAGCAGCGCGGCGAAGAACAGCAGCCCGATGACCCGCCCCGTCGTTCCCATTTCGGCGAACGCGTGGGGCAGCGTGATGAACAGCGCACCGATGGTGCTCTCGCTCACCTCCTGCTGCAGGCCGAGCCCGAACAGCAGCGGGAATACGACGAGTCCGGCGACGAACGCCACCGCGAAATCCGACAGCGCGATGAGGACGGCCTCGTCGGGCAGGTCGGCGTCGCGTTGCAGGTAGCTCGCGTAGGTCATCATCGCGCCCATGCCGAGGCTCAGGCTGAAGAAGGCCTGTCCGGCGGCATCGCGCAGCACCGCCAGCGACAGCAGCTCGCGGAAGTCGGCCTGCAGGTAGTACGCGTAGCCGGCGCCGGCGCCGTCGATCGTCGCGGCATACACCGCGAGGCCCGCGAGGATCGCGAACAGCATCGGCATCAGCAGCACCGAGGCGCGCTCGATGCCGGTCTTCACGCCGCTCGCGACGACCAACGCGGTGATGGCGAGGAAGGCGAGATGCCAGGCGACGGCGGCCGGGCCGGCGGCGATCGCGTCGAAATGGGCCGCGGCATCGGCCGGGAACCCGACGCGGATCGCCTCGACGGTGTAGCGCAGCGTCCATCCCGAAATGACGCCGTAGTAGCTGAGGATCAGGAAGCCGGCCGCGACGAACAGCCAGCCGAGCGGTCGCCAGCGCGCGCCGCCGAAGTGCGCGAGCGCGCGCAGCGGCCCGCTCTGCGCGCCGCGCCCGAGCACGCACTCCGCGAGCAGGACCGGCAGCGCAATGCCTGCGGTCATCCCCACGTACAACAACACGAACGCCGCGCCACCGTTCTCGGCCGCGAGATACGAGAAGCGCCACATGTTGCCGAGGCCGACGGCCGAGCCGATCGCGGCGAGTACGAATCCCGCGTGGCTGGCCCAATGCTCGCGCGGCGCCGTGGGCATGGCGGCAGCTCCTGGTGCCGGTGGAGGGGTCCGGCGCGGTTCGGTGGCAAAGGGCCCCGGGGGTGCCCCCGAGCGTATCGCGCCGGCTGGTGCTCGCGCATCCGGTGGGGAGACCTCTGCGGGCCCGCAACGGCCTCTCGGTTTGACAAGGCCACGCGTTGCCATAGCTTCCGCAGCGTTTCATGGTGACCCGAAAGGGGGCGATCGGCTTCGACGGGTGGTCGAAGGGAAACGCTGCGTGCCGACGTCGTCACATCCGTCGCTAAACAGGTGGCACCGTTGGTAGTAACAACTGCCGACTCTGACTACGCACTCGCGGCCTAGCCGAAACTAGGTACGCGACGACCGTCCCCGACGCCTTCTAGGGGGTCGCGGTCGTCATCAGAGGGCTGGTCGCCGGCGTCCTGTCTGGCCGCGCCGGCGACGAGAAACAGGCCGGGCTGGGTGCGGCTCTCCTGCTTTCGTGACCTGTCGCACCGAGATCGAGCGGAAGCTACGCACGTAGACGCGCTTTCTGGACATCATTCGGACCCGGGTTCGATTCCCGGCGCCTCCACCATAACTACCTGATTCTTCAGCTGTTTTTTCGGCCGGTTTCGCCGTGGATCCACATTGGATCCACATCGAGGCCGAATTGCGTCCACCAGCGCCTCGTCCGCAAGGCGCGCATAGCGTCGCGTCGAGCGCGCGTCGCGGTGGCCGAGCAGGGCCTGGAGGACGCGCTCGCTCACGCCTTGGCGCAGCAGGTCGGTGGCGCGGCTGTGCTTCGTCCCTTCGTAGAGGCTGATCTCGACGCCGGTCGCGGTGCAGGCGGCCTTCCAGACCCGGCGCAGGCTGGTCTTCGACCACGGACCCCGCGGCCGCCGGCCTCGGCCGCGGTAGGGGAGGGCGAACAGCGGCGCCCCCTTGAGGCGCGCCTCGCGCGGGACGTGCTGCGCGATCCAGTCGGCGAGCTCGTCCGGAACGGGCAGGCGCTTCACCTGGCGGTTCTTCGTGACGCGGATGGTGAGCCAGCCGGGATCGCCGGCGGCGTAGTCGGCGGCGCGCAGCCGAGCAGCTTCCGAGGGGCGCAGGCCGAGCAGCGCGAGCGCCAGGAATATGCCGCGCGAAGGCTCGGGGATCGCCGCCAGCACGTTGCGTTGCGCTTCCGCCGAGAGCAGCCGCGGTGCATGCTCGCGCACGGTCGGCCACGGAATCGCCGGCGTCACGGTGATCTCACCGACCTTCCGCAGCCAGCCGAGGAACGCACTCATCGCGGCGACGACATTCCATCGTGTCTTCGCGGAGAGCTTCCGCTCGCTCGCGAGCCAGGCCATCCACTCGTCGAGTCCGGCGTAGTCGATCTCGTGCACGCTGCGATGCGCCCACCGAATCGCGATGTGACCGTCCGGTGCGCACCAGCGCTCCAGCTCGGCGACATAGCCGGCGCTTCGCTCGCCCGACTCCACGCGCTCGCGCATGCGACGCAGCCAGCGTTCGAGCCAGCGATCGACCCGGTGCGCGGCGGAGGTCGCCGGCAACCAGCGATCGATGGCGGTCCGCAGATCGACGCCTTGCGCGACCAGCGCGCGGATCGCCTCGAGCACGTGCCGCGCATCGCGCTCGTCTCGAAACGGTGCGCCGCGCGACGAGTAGACCTTCCCGGCCCGACCGAAGTCGACGTAGCAGCGCCCGTCCGGCCGTCGCCGGATCCGCCCGAGCTGCTCGGCCATCGACCAGTCGATACCACGGCCGCGGGGTCCGGGAAAAGGCTCCACTCCTGGGCTCGCCTCGCTTTTCTCGACGGCTGGCCACGCGGAGGGGTGCTGAAGTGCGAGAGCAAGCGGCGTGCCTCCCGAGACCGGGCGTCTGGAGGTCTGTAGGGACACGGGGCGGTTGGATGGCGGCGATCGGCGCCCGGACAGCCGCCAGAACTGCTGCGGGGACGGGCGCTCAATCTGCAGCAGCTTGGATCGTGAGTGACGCACTCCGCGCGGCACCGCGGAACCAGGAACGTCACGACATTTGCCGCGGATGGGCGAGTTGTCGGGAGGATCCGAAGTCCTACCGTGCGAAAGCAAGATAAAGGCGGTCCACATGTCCGGAACGGTCCGCAGCTGCTCGGGATTTCATGGCCCATTCTGCGGTTGGTGGGCCAGAAGTGGGCCATCCTGCGTCAGCCTTAAAGGCGACCGCTTGCACCTCTGGGCACGCCGCGGAATGCCGCGCGATGCGCGCGAAACATGCCGTCACTGAGCGCAGAAAGGTCCCGCCCGCCCGGCCGAACCGCGTCACCTCGGGCGCTGCGGAATGCGCTCCAGCCCCTCTTCGCAGGGCGCTCCGCCTGCAAGGATCCGCGTCCGCCTCGGCCAGCCGCGGCTCCAAGTCTGCGCGCTGGTCGGCAGTAAGCGGGAATGGCTCATGCTCGCGCTCGGCAGCGATGCTGTTCCAGAACACTTCCGCGAGCTCCAGCCGCTCGGCCAGCGAAAGCTTCCGCAATCCGTCCCGAAGGGCGGCCTTGGTCATGTCGAGGACGGCGCCGTCGGGCTCGCTCAGCGGCAAGCCCACGGTCACGGCCCCGGCACTCGGACGGCAGAAGCTCTGCAGCCGCTTGGTACGTGGAACGGCAGCGCGGATGCATCGACTCGAAAGCGGGAAGGCCGGCCATCGTGCTGTGCGACCGCGACGTGGGCGCGCTGGACGAGAGAGTGAGAGAGTGATCGACGGAGAACAACACTGCGAAAAAAACATGCTTCAGCTGTTGACGGGAGGGGGCCTCATAGTGGCCCAGCGCCCCTCTCGTTAGGGATGGTCGAGCCTGCGGCCACCATGTCCGGAAGATCCTCCAACGGCGCGACCACCGTGCGGATCGTGGGGATGACGGTGCCGTCCGCGCGTCTCGCGAGCCCGGTAACCCGCACGCGGGTACCAGCCATGACCTGTGCGAGGGACGGATGGACCCTGGGGTTCAGAGGAGCGAGCCCAACTTCGCCGCGTGGCCCGGTCCCCTCGTCCGCCGTGAGGGACAGTGCGAGTGCGGCACCACCGTGGATTGGCCTCGGCGCCGCCGGCGCGGAGCCGCCGATGGCCGCCGCACCGATCTGGTCGCTCCACGACTCGGCGGCTACTGCCCAGAACGCCGGGCACAGGACCTGGTACGGGCACCATCTGCAGGCGTCTGGCGACGGGCTTGCGAGGCTGGCCGGGGCAACTCCAGCCTCGATCTTCCGGTTGTACCGGTCCAACAGATTCAAGGCTTCAGCTGCGGCGCGCTCGCACGCGGCCGGCTCCAGCTCGACCTCCAGTGGCGGGCCCTCCATGGGAAGAAGCATGCCGCGAGTTGGCCATCTTCCCGTGCGCTCCTTCACGAGGAACGCATAGATCTGGAGCTGGCGGACATATGACGCCTTCGCGGCGGAGCTGTCGCCCTGCTCGTGAATGTCGCCTGTCTTGTAGTCGATGACGGCGTCGCCGCGAACAAGGTCGGGCCTGCCGACAAGCCGCCCGCCCGCGCCGGAGAGCCACTGCTCGCGAGCGGCTCCCCCCACGCCCGAACGGCCTGTGTTGGATGAAGGGCTGCCGACCTCCTGAGCCCGCAGAAGCGCCATAGCTCGGATCAGGTGGTAGCCGGGCCATCGTTCCGGCGGTCCGAACCTCTGGTCGAGCGGGTGCTGTCTCGCGCGGCCGTGCTGCTCGTTGATCGCGGCGAGCCACGTCGCTTCGTGCGCGGCTGCAGCGCCACCGCTGACGGCGCCCTCGAGGACCGCGTGGTACGCCGTGCCCAGCCATGCCTTCGGCTGGCCGAGCACGAACCGCCCCGCCGCGTCTGCTCTGGAAAGGCCACCGCGCAGCGGGCATAGCCGGAGCACCTCGGCAAGGCTCGGGCTCACGGCCGGGATGCTCGTCAGCACGAGCGGAATGGGAGCGCTCAGAACGGCCTCCGCAGTACCTCGAAGACCGACTTGAAGTCTACCCGCTGACATCCCGCGCCTACAGCTTGGGCGTAGGCTGCCGCCAGCTGTGGATGGCCAGGCGTGTTCTGAAGATCACAGTTCCACAGCGGGTGCGTGATGATCATCGCCCGATTGTTCCGGCGTGCCGCGCACAAGCCGCCAAACGTCACAGGCTGCCACCCTGGCATCGCGGCGAAATACGGGCCCGCCGCCGCGGCATCCACACCCTGCCAATAGGGGACGCTGAAGTCGATCGGCGCAGCCGGGTCCAGAGCTAGCCGTGCGAGATCGAGCCCCAGCCGCCAATCAAGGATGCTGTGGTACGGAAGGTTGCTGAAGTCGCGCAGGCAGTCTGGACAGGAGGTGGTGCAGGCGTTCGGGCCGGGACCTGCGTGTTGCTGGCCGACGAGGAAGCCGTAGAACGTCGGGCTCGACTGGCCGACCATGTACCGCAGAAGCGCCTCTGCACGGGCTGGGGTTCCGAGCAACGAAGCGTATCCCGCTCCGTTCTCAAGGCTGTCGGAGATGAAGATCTGGCCGACAACTTCCCCGGCAGCGTCCCGAAGCACTCGGAGCCCGACCTTGATCTCCCGCTCGTGGACATCGAGTTGATCCGCAGCAGCGCGGCGCGCAAGGAACCCGAACGAGTACAGCGCCGCGCGGACCCCGAGACCTGCATCGCCGGCCGGGGACGTGCGAACGCCAACAGGCCAGTTCTGGATCCCCAGCACCATCACATCGGTTCGCTTCACGGATCCCAGCGCACGCTGCTCAACACCGGCCCCAGCGTCAATCGTCGGATTACTCACGCCGACGTTCGCCAGGGCCTCCCGCGTCACCCAGGTCTCGCTCTGAGAGAGCTTCTCGAAATCGAAGAGACGCCCGTCGTTGTCGTTGAGGATGTAGACCGTTTCTTGGTCGGCCCATACCTCGAAGTTCGCGCGCGGCGCCAGTGGAAGCAGAGTGACGCCCATCTTCGGCCGCGAAGCGCGTGGGGTCCATTCGAAAGTCCCATCGAAGTCGCGGCTGCGCCCAAACTGCGCGCATCGGCCATCGTGAACACCTAGATCGGTGATCGTGAACACCCCGCCGCGCGAGCGGGTGAGACGCGCCAGATCGGCATCGTGAACACCTCGATCGGGATCGTGAACGCCTCGATCGGT